>NZ_CP054925.1:7888214-8495000 GCF_013364075.1 Amycolatopsis sp. Hca4 | reverse complement strand
CCGGTCAGCAGGCGCTTCGCCCGCGGCCGCCCGCCGGTCGAGGGGTACCGCAGCACCAGCTCGCCGATGCCCGCGAGCTGGTCGAGCAGCTCGCGCACCGACAGGTTCATCCCGGCCCGGTCCGCCTCGCGCCGCATCAGGTGGGTGACCGTCGCGGCCAGGACCGAGACCAGGCCGTGGGCCGCGATCCGCTGCCGCGTCCACTCCCAGCGCGGGGTCGGCCCGGTGACGGCGGGGCCGGTCAGCCAGCGGAACGTCGATTCGAGGTGGGTGCGGGCGCGGTAGGCGGTCACCACCTCGGCCACCGGCCAGTCCCGGTCGGTGACCAGCACCTGCTTGCCGAAGAAATCCTCGTCCAGCCGGGCCAGTGCCGGGGCGTCGATCCGCCGTTCCACCCGGATCTCGCCGGGCCGGTTGCCGCTCAGGGTGGCGGTGAGCACGCGCTCGATGCGGCGGCCGCGCGTCACCCGGCCGATTTCGGCGTGCACCTGGGCCCGGTCGCCGCGGTGGGTGCCGGCCGCGAGGGCTTCCGCGAGGCCGTCGAGCTCCCGGGTCGCGGTGGCCAGCTCGTCGGCGAACGCGCGGGACTGCGCCGCGTGCAGCGTCGCCGAGTGGGTCAGGATCACCCGCCGCCGGACGCCGTCGACGACCGCGTGCGTGTCCAGCGCGGTCAGCCCGGCGAACCGTTCCGGGTCGACGCGCTTGCGGGCGGACGCGGGCTGGGTCAGCAGCTCCGGGTGATCGGTCAGCGGCAGGGACCCGACGAACCCGCTGCGTGAGCCCAGGTCCAGCTGGGCCGCCTGGCCGGCGTGGAAGACGAGGGTCGCGGGCCCGAGCCCGGCCATGACCGAGGCGAACGTCGGGGCCGTGCCGTCGTCCCGCCGGTACAGCCGGGACGCCAGCGGGATCGCGCCGTCCCGGGTCACCCGCAGGCCCGCGCCGGCGAGCACGCCCTGGCAGGCCGACGGCAGCGTGCAGTCCGCCGGGGCGAACGCGGCGAACTGCGGGACGTCGACGGCCAGCGCCGCGTGGTCGTCGAGCTGCTCCAGCACGGCGGCGGAGACGGCCTCCTCGATGCCCGCGATGCGTTCCGGCGTAAGGCGTTCCAGCGCCCGCCACAGACCATCCACTGTGGACAACCGGGACCGGACGAGGTCCGCGGCCGCGCTCGTCTCCCACCACGCCCCGATCGGTGTCTCCGGCGCGGTCGCCCGGTGCAGCACCGCGACGGCGAGGGTCGTCCCCAGCGGCGGCTTCGCGCGCACGACGTCGTCGACGCGGGCGACGAAGTCCAGCCGGGACAGCGTGGCCCACACCGCGGCGACGGCGCCGTACGGCCGGTGCGAGGCCGACTCGGGCTCGCCGCCGGGGACGGCGCGGGCGATCTCGTCGGCCGTGCCGAGGTAACGCTGGGTGACCACCCGCGGCTTGCCGTCCACCCGGGCGGACTCCGCGAGGTAGTAGTACGTCCGTCCGCCGATCTTCTTGCCGACCACCGATGCCACCCTTTAGGTAATACACGTCGAGCCGCTGATCGACAACCACTGCACGGCAGTGACCTGCGACGACGATCACGTCCGGGTACAACCGCAGCCGAGTGCGCAACACACACTGGCTGGTCGCGCGAGGACGGTCCTAGCGTGGGCGGAATGGGACCCGAACCCGGCGCCACCACCCCGACCGCCTCCGCGATGCGCCGCGCGCTCGCCCGGGCGCGTGACGGAAAGACACTGGACGTCACCGAAGCGAGCGTCCTGCTGCACGCCCGCGGTGACGACCTCACCAAGCTGTCCGAGTACGCCTCGCGCATCCGCGACGCGGGCCTGGCCGAAGCCGGGCGCGCCGGCGTCATCACCTACAGCCGCAAGGTGTTCATCCCGCTGACCCGGCTGTGCCGCGACCGGTGCGGCTACTGCACGTTCGTGACCGTGCCCGGCCGGCTCGAATCCCCGTTCCTGTCCCCGGACGAGGTCCTCGACATCGCCCGCAAGGGTGCCGAGATGGGCTGCAAGGAAGCCCTCTTCACCCTCGGCGACCGGCCGGAGGACCGCTGGAAGGCCGCCCGCGAGTGGCTCGACGCGCACGGCTACGACGACACGCTGTCCTACGTCCGGGCGATGGCGATCCGGGTGCTGGAGGAGACCGGCCTGCTGCCGCACCTCAACCCGGGCGTGCTGACCTGGCAGGACTTCCAGCGGCTCAAGCCGGTGGCGCCGTCGATGGGCATGATGCTGGAGACCACCGCGACCCGGCTGTGGAGCGAGAAGGGCGGCCCGCACTACGGCTCGCCCGACAAGGACCCGGCGGTCCGGCTGCGGGTGCTCGAAGACGCCGGACGCAGCAGCGTCCCCTTCACCACCGGCGTCCTGATCGGCATCGGTGAGACGTTCGAGGAGCGCGCGGACGCGCTGTTCGAGATCCGCAAGGTCGCCAAGACCTACGGCGGCATCCAGGAAGTCATCGTGCAGAACTTCCGGGCCAAGCCGGACACGAAGATGCGCGCTACCCCGGACGCCGACCTCGAAGAGCTGGCCGCGAACATCGCCGTCGCGCGGCTGGTGCTCGGCCCGAAGATGCGCATCCAGGCGCCGCCGAACCTGATCGGCAACCAGTACGACCTGATGATCCGCGCCGGCATCGACGACTGGGGCGGGGTCTCGCCGCTGACCCCGGACCACGTCAACCCGGAACGCGCGTGGCCGCAGATCGACGAGCTCGCCCGCCGCACCGAGAAGGCCGGCTTCGAGCTCAAGGAACGCCTCACCATCTACCCGGAGTACGTCAAGGCGGGCGAGCCGTGGCTGGACCCGCGGATCACCCGGCACGTCGCCGCGCTCGTCGACTACGACACCGGGATGGCCCGCGAAGGCGCGATGCCGGTCGGCATCCCGTGGCAGGAGCCGGACGGCGGCTGGCAGGAGTCCGGCCGCACCGACCTGCACACCGAGATCGACACCAGCGGCCGCACCGAGGACCGCCGCAGCGACTTCGATTCGGTGTACGGGGACTGGAAGGAGATCGGCGACCGGATCAAGACCGGGCCGGCCAAGTTCGACACGGACATCCTGGAAGCCTTGCGCAGCGCGGAAAAGGACCCGGCGGGCCTGTCCGACGACGCCGCGCTGGCGCTGCTGCACGCCGACGGCAAGGAACTCGACGCGTTCACCCGGATCGCCGACGACCTGCGGCGCGAGACGGTCGGTGACGACATCACCTTCGTCGTCACGCGGAACATCAACTTCACCAACGTCTGCTATACGGGTTGCCGGTTCTGCGCCTTCGCCCAGCGTCGGACCGACGCCGACGCGTACACGCTCTCGCTGGAGCAGGTCGGCGACCGCGTCGACGAGGCGTGGGCCGCGGGCGCGACCGAGATCTGCATGCAGGGCGGCATCCACCCGGACCTGCCGGGCACCGCGTACTTCGACCTCGCGGCCGAGGTCAAGCGCCGTCAGCCGGAGATCCACCTGCACTCCTACAGCCCGATGGAGGTCGTGAACGGCGCTTCGCGGACCAACCTCTCGCTGAGGGACTGGCTGATCGCGGCCAAGGAGTCCGGCGTGGACTCGCTGCCGGGCACGGCCGCGGAGATCCTCGACGACGACGTCCGCTGGGTGCTCACCAAGGGCAAGCTGCCGACGTCGGAGTGGATCAAGGTGGTCACCACCGCGCACGAGGTGGGCCTGCCGACGACGTCGACGATGATGTACGGCCACGTCGACACCCCGGCGCACTGGGTCGCGCACCTCAAGCTGCTCGCGCGGCTGCAGCGCGAAGGCCTCGAGAAGCACGGCCGGCGCGGGTTCAGCGAGTTCGTGCTACTGCCGTTCATCCACCAGAGCGCCCCGATCTACCTGGCCGGCCTCGCCCGCCCTGGCACGACGCTGCGCGAGAACCGCGCGGTGCACGCGCTGGCCCGGCTGCTGCTGCACGGCACGATCGACAACATCCAGAGCTCGTGGGTGAAGCTCGGCGAAGAAGGCAGCCGCGCGGTGCTGCAGGGCGGCGTCAACGACATCGGCGGGACGCTGATGGAGGAGACGATCAGCCGGATGGCGGGCGCGTCGAACGGGTCGTACAAGACGATCAGCGACATGCGCGCGATGGTCGAGCCGCTGGGCCGCCCGCTGGTCCAGCGCACGACGGGCTACGGACGGCCGTCGGCCGAACGGCTCGCCGCCGCGGAGGCGTCGGACGGCGTCGCGACCGCGGTGCGCAAGCCGCTGCTGCCGCTGCTCACGCCGTGAGGTGGGGCGGGCGCCTTCCGGGGCGCCCGCTACCCTTCCGCCGCATGGGGGTTTCTCGCTTCACACCACTTCTCGTCGTAGTGCTTCTCGCGGGTTGCGGCACGACACCGCCACCACCCGCCCCGACACCGACGCCGCCACCGAGCCCGACGTACGGGCCGCCGCCGCCCACCGGTCTGTCGCTTTCGGCCGGTCCGGTGGAAGCCGGGCTCGGGCACCGCGCGAGCGTCCTGACGCTGACCAACCGGGACACCGTGCCGCGCAAGGTCACCGGCTACCCGGACCTGAAGATCCTCGCGGCCGACGGCAGCCCGCTCGACGTCGAGGTGCGGCACGAGACGTCCTACTTCGCCCCGGACCCCGGCCCGCAGGACCTCACGCTCCAGCCGGGTGAGAAGGCGCTGTCGGTGCTCGCCTGGTCGGCCACCGTCACCAGCGGTGACAAGCACACCGGCGCCGCGATCGCCGTGGTCCCGATCCCCGGGGAGCCGGTGCAGAAGCAGCCGCTGGAGACCGATCTCGGCACCACCGGCACCGTCGAGCTGAGCGCCTGGGCGAGCCGGATCGGCAACTGACAACCCTGTGTCACCGCTCACAAACCGACGGTTGACCAGCGGGATTCTGTGCTAACTCTGTTCCTTCACCCGCCGGAAGGGACCTCGACGATGAGCACCTCCGTAGCGCCACTGGAAATGGTCGACACCGACCGCTACCCGCTCACCGATCCGGACAGCCCGGCCTGGCGGGAGACGGTCGGCCGCACCCGCGCCGAGCTGGCCGACGCCGGCTGCAGCGTCCTCGCCGACTTCATCCGCCCCGAGCTGCACGACGTCCTGCGCGCGGAGTGCGCCGCGCTCGAACCGCACGCGTACACGAAGATCGAGCAGGTCAACGCCTACAACACCGCGGTCGGCGAGCCACTGCCCGAAGACCACCCCGGCCGGACGATCATGGAACGCGGCAACGCCTTCGTCGCGCGCGACCGCATCCCGGCGTCCTCGATCATCAGCCGGCTCTACACCAGCCCGGTGTTCCAGCGGTTCGTCGCCGACTGCTTCGGGCTGCCGGAGCTGCACGAGCTCGCCGACCCGCTGTCGGGCCTGACGCTCAACGTGATCGCCCCGGGCCGCGCGCACCCGTGGCACTTCGACACGAACACCCACACCGTCAGCATGCTGACGCAGGCCGCGGACGACGGCGGGATCTTCGAGTACTGCCCGAACATCCGCTCCGCCGCCGACGAGAACTTCCCGGCGGTGCGCTCGGTGCTGGCCGGTGACACCCGGCCGGTCCGGCGGCTGGACCTGCGGCCCGGTGACCTGCAGCTGTTCAAAGGACGCTTCGCGCTGCACCGGGTGAGTACCGTGGCGGGCGCGATCGCGCGGCACTCGGCGATCTTCGCCTACAGCGAGCGGCCGGGCGTCATCGGCAGCGCGGAGCGGACCCGGCAGCTGTTCGGCCGCGTCCTGCCCGCCCACCTCGCGGAGCGGACCGCCCGCGGCGACGAACTGCTCGACTAGAGGAGCCTGGCCCGTGCCCTTCGACTCGACCGGCAAGATCTCGTTCGACCACATCTACACCGCGCCCGACCCCCGCCCGTTCTTCGGCACGCTCAAGCGAGTCGGCTACGGAATCCCGCAGCTGGCGAAGCCGTACTTCGCGAAGCTGGTCGCCGAGCACCCCGCCGGGCGGCCGACCGTGCTCGACGTCGGCTGCTCCTACGGCGTCAACGCGGCCCTGCAGCGCTGCGAAGCGACGATGGACGACCTCTACGCCCACTACACCGACCCGGCCGTGCGCGCGCTGGACCACGCCGGGCTGGTCGAAGTGGACCGCAAGCGCATCCGCACCGGCAACCCCCGGTTCTACGGCCTCGACAGCTCGGCTCCGGCGCTCGAATACGCGCTGTCCGCCGGTTTCCTCGACGAGGCGATCCACGCCGACCTCGAGCGCGACGACCCGGACAGCACCCAGCAGAAGCTGCTGGACGACGTCGACGTCGTCGTCTCGACCGGCTGCGTCGGGTACGTCACCGAGAAGACGCTCTCCCGGGTCGCCCGCGGCGCGCGGCCGTGGATGGCGCACTTCGTGCTGCGGATGTTCTCCTACGAGCCGATCGCCGAGAGCCTGGCCGGGCTGGGGTACGACACCGCCCGCGTCGGCGGCGTCTTCCGGCAGCGGCAGTTCGCCTCCGGCGAGGAGCAGACGCAGATCCTGGACACGCTGAGCGCGGCCGGGGTCGACCCCACCGGACTGGAGTCCGACGGGTGGCTCTACGCGCAGCTGTATGTTTCCCGTCCTGATGGCTCGGCCGCGGACCTCGCGGCCGCCCTCGCCGACTCCGACGAAGAAGGATGACCGTGAGCAGTCCGGAATGGTCCACCCGCACCTTCGGCAACGAGGACCGCCTTCCCCGCGTCCCCGTCCCCACGCTGGAGGACAGCCGCCGCCGCTTCCTCGAATGGTGCGCCCCGCTGCTGACGCCGGAGGAGCTGGCGGAGACCGAAGCGGCGCTGGCCGAGTTCGTGGCGGGCCCGGGCCCGGAGCTGCAGGCGCGGCTCGAGGAGTACGACCGCTCGCCGGGCGTGCGCAGCTGGCTCGACACGTTCTGGCCGTACCGCTACCTCGGCCGCCGCGACCGGATCGCGCTCAACGCCAACTTCTTCTTCCTGTTCCAGGACTCCCCGCTCGGCCAGGTGGAGCGCGCGGCCGAGCTGACCGCGGCCGCCGTGGACTACAAGCTGAAGCTCGACGACGAACTCGTGCCGCCGGTGCTCCTGCGCGGCACGCCGCAGTCGATGGTGCAGCACAAGTACCTCTTCTCGGCCACGCGGATCCCGGGCCCGCTGCTGGACACCGCGCGCACGCGGTTCCCGTCGCCCGAGCGGCACATCGTCGTGTTCTCGAAGGGCACGCCGTTGCGCATGGACGTCATCGACGGAGACGGGCGTCCGTACTCGCCCGCGCAGATCGCCGAGGGGCTGCGCGCGATCCTCAAGGACGACCACGTCACCGACGTCCCGGCCGGGCCCTTCACGACGAAGGCGCGCGCGGAGTGGGCGGCTTCGCGGGCCGCGCTGATCGAAGCGGGCAACGCCGCCGCGCTGGAGACCATCGAGACCGCGCTGTTCTGCCTGTGCCTGGACGACTCCACGCCGTCGGACGCCCAAGAAGCCTGCGACCGGCTGCTGTACGGCCAGAACCGCTGGTACGACAAGGCGGTCTCGCTGGTCGTGTTCGAGGACGGCACCGCGGGGATCAACGTCGAGCACTGCGAACTCGACGGCACCACGATCCTCGGCTTCACCGACGCGCTGCTGAGCGGCGCACGCGAAGCGCGTGAGTCCGCTTCGGGCGTTCCGGGCCACGAAGTCGTCGAGTTCACGCTGACCGACGCACTCCGCGAAGACGCGCGCGCCGCCGCGGCGGACTTCAAGGCGTACGCGGACGCGACGGCAACGCAGACCGTGTCGTTCGACTTCGGCGCGAACCGGGCGAAGGAGCTGGGGATGTCCCCGGACGCCTTCGCGCAGATGTCGTACCAGCTGGCGCACCGCCGCGCGAAGGGCCTGACGGGAGCGACGTACGAGTCGATCGCGACCCGGCAGTTCCAGAACGGCCGGACCGAGGCCATGCGGGTGGTCACGCCGGAGGTCGTGCGCTTCGCCGACGTCATGACTTCGGACGCTTCGCGCGACGAGAAGCGAGCGGCGTTCCGCGCGGCGGCGGCGAAGCACGTGGCGCGGGCGAAGGAGTGCCAGGCCGGGGACGCGCCGGAGCAGCACCTGTGGGAGCTGCAGCTGATCGGCAAGCGCCGCGGGGACACCCCGGACCTGGCGCTGTTCTCCTCGCCGGGCTGGCTGAAGACGCGCAACGACTACCTGAGCACCAGCTCGGCGCCGTCGGTCAACATCCGGTACTTCGGGTTCGGGTCGACCAGCCCGCAGTGCATCGGCATCGCGTACGTGCTGCTGCCGGACCGCTGGAACATCTACCTGAGCACGCCGAAGCACGTCTCGGCGGAGATGTACCGCTTCGCCGACGAACTCGCTGTCGCGGTGCGAGAGCTGCAGGAGCTACTGGCCGAGTAGGCGGCGCAGCCACGTCCGCCGGGCGGCCCTGGCCGCCCGGCTGATCGCCGCCTCCGGGACGAGCGAGTCGAAGCCGTGGAAACCGCCGGGCCACACGTGCAGCTCGGCGTCCCCGCCCGCCTGCCAGATCCGGTTGGCGTAGGCGACGACCTCGTCGCGGAACGTCTCGACCGCGCCGACGTCCAGGAACGCCGGCGGCAGGCCGGAGAGGTCCTCGGCCCGGGCCGGGGCCGCGTAGGCCGGGACGTCGGCGGTGCCGCGGCGGTCGCCGAGGTAGGCCGTCCAGCCGATGAGGTTCGCCGTCCGGTCCCAGAGGCCGTGGCCGTCGAGGCCGATCGCCGACGGCGTGTCGTTGCGGTCGTCGAGCATCGGGCAGGCGAGCAGCTGACCGGCCAGTGCCGGTCCGCCGCGGTCGCGGACCAGCAGCGCCAGCGCCGCGGCCAGCCCGCCACCCGCGCTGACCCCGCCGAGCACCAGCGGACCGGCGAAGCGCTCGGCCGTCCACTCCAGACCGGCGCGGCAGTCCTCGAGCGCCGCCGGGTACGGGTGCTCGGGCGCGAGCCGGTAGCCCGGCGAGACGACGGTCAGGTTCGGCTCGCCCGACCACGCCAGCACGTTCCGCGCGTCCTGGCCGAGGTGGCTGCTCGCGATCAGGCCGCCGCCGTGCACGTAGTACAGGACGCCCACGCTCTCGGGCGGGCGCAGGACCAGCAGCGGGACCTCGCCCGCGTGCTCCTCGGACACCCGATACGCCGGGTGGGCCGCGGCCAGCTTCTCGACGGTCCAGTTGTCCGCGGCGTTCAGCTCGCGGCGGCCCGGGATTTCGTCCAGCCGGGACAGCGACGGGCGAAGCGCCCGCAACGCCGTGATGACCGGCGCCAGCTCCGGGTCGAACCGGGGCGGTGTCACGGCGCCGGGGTCGAGACGACGAGGACCAGCGAGCCCTCGAAGGCCGGCTGCTCGCGCAGCTTGCCGTACCGGCGCTCCCACGTGCCGTCGTCGAGGTCGTGCTGCAGCTCCGCGGCGAACCGGTGGTGGACGCGGTCGTCGACGAAGCTCCAGGCCGAGCACGACAGCCGCGCACCCGGGTCCAGGAGGCGTTCCGGGCGGGCGTAGTAGGCCTCGTTGAAGCCGTCCGTGCAGTCGATCGGGATCGGCACGCCGATGACCGAGGTGTGGCCGCCGAGGCCGTCGGCGATGTCGTCGACCGACGGGTAGCGGCGGGCCTCCGTCTCGATCACCTCGGGTGCGTAGTCGAGCAGCCAGAACCGGCGCAGCCGCTCCGGGTCGCAGGTGAGGACCGCGATCGGGCCGCGGGTGACGCGGCGCATCTCCTTGAGGCCGGTCCACAGGTCGTTCCACTGGTGGACGCTGAACGTGCTCATCGCGCCTTCGAACGCCCGGTCCCCGAACGGCAGCTTCTCGGCGACGGCGTCCACGGCAGGCGGCAGCCCCGCCGGGCGCTGCGCGCGCATCGACGCCGACGGCTCGACCGCGGTCACTTCGCGGTCTTCGGGTTCGTACGCGCCCGCGCCCGCTCCGACGTTCAGCACGGTCCGCGCGTCACCCAGCGCGTCGAGGATGTACCGGCCGATCCGGGGATCCGGCTTGCGGTAGTCGGTGTAGACCCCGCCGATGGCGCCGTAGTCGGCGTCCCCGGCGCTGCCGTCCGCACGTCGCTGGCTCATGACTGAAAAGTATCAGCGCAGGCCGCCGGTGGGGGCGTTGCTCCGCCGGGCGTAAGCGGACGTCGGGCATGCGGCCCAGCCGTCAATTCCTGTCGCAAACTTGCGTAAGTTCGTTCAAGTATTGCGATTTCCTGTCCGCGATTCGTATGATCCGGATCACAGAGGTCCCCACCTGCTGCGGAAAGGCCAGTGCCGCCCATGTCCCTCAGCTCTGTCTTGAGTGCGCCCAAAATTCGCTTCGGTGCATTAGCCACGGCGGTGATCGCCGCCGCCGGGCTCACCATCGCCGCCGCTCCGGCGCAAAGCACCGCCCTCGCCGCCGCCCGCGGCGCGTCCGTGCCGTTCCTCGAACAGGAAGCGGAAACCGCCGCGACCAACGGATCGGTCATCGGCCCGAACCGCGCCGCCGGCACCCTCGCCGGCGAAGCCTCCGGCCGGAAGGCGGTGACGCTCTCCGGCCAGGGCCAGTACGTCGAGTTCACCCTCACCGCCCCCGCGAACTCGATCGATTTCCGGTACAGCGTCCCGGATTCTGTCAACGGCACGATCTCGCTCTACGTCGCCGGCGCCCACAACCGGGACATCGCCCTGACGTCGAAGTGGGCCTGGTACTACGGCTCGTACCCGTTCACGAACAACCCGGGCGACGGGCACGCGCACCACTTCTACGACGAGACCCGCGCGCTGCTCGGCACCTCGTACCCGGCCGGCACCAAGATCCGGCTGCAGGTGGACGCGGGCGACGTCACCCCGGTCACCGTCGACCTCGCCGACTTCGAGCAGGTCGGCGCGGCCGCCACCCGGCCCGCGAACTCGGTGTCCGTCACCGACTACGGTGCCACCGCGAACGACACCGGCGACGACGCGGCCGCGTTCGACGCCGCCGTGTCCGCCGCGCGCAGCCAGGGCAAAGAGGTCTGGATCCCGTCCGGCACCTTCACCCTCGGCCACCACATCACCGTCGACCAGGTGACGATCCGCGGCGCGGGTCCCTGGTACTCGGTGCTCACCGGGCCGCGGGCCGGCATCTTCGGCAAGGGCGAACCGGCGAGCTGCGGGACGTCGACGTATCCCGGCAACCCGGCCGTGCCGGGCACCAGCAGCGCGGTGAAGCTGTACGACTTCGCGATCATCGGCCAGGTCGACGCGCGCGTCGACTGCGACCAGTCGAACGCCATCGGCGGCGCGCTGGGCGGCGGCTCGGTCGTGCAGAACCTGTGGCTGCAGCACACGAAGGTCGGGCTGTGGCTCGACGGGCCGTTCGACGGGCTCACCGTGTCCGGCAACCGGATCCTCGACCAGACCGCCGACGGGCTGAACCTGCACCAGGGCATCAGCAACGTCACCGTGACGAACAACTTCCTGCGCAACACCGGCGACGACGGCCTGGCCATGTGGTCCGAGCACGACGCCGACCACCACAACACGTTCTCTTTCAACACCGTGCTGCTGCCGATCCTCGCCAACAACATCGCGGTCTACGGCGGCCACGACAACACCGTGTCCGACAACGTCGTGGCCGACAACCAGGACCAGGGCGGCGGCCTGCACGTCGCCAACCGGTTCAGCGCGGTGCCGCTGTCGGGGACCACGACCGTCGCGCGCAACACCGCGATCCGCACCGGCGTGCTCGACTCGAACTGGCAGTTCGGCGTGGGCGCGCTCTGGTTCGACGGCCGCGACTCGGCTATCACCGGCCGTGTCGACGTCACCGACCTCGACCTGCAGGACAACAACTACGAGGCCATCCAGTTCATCGACAGCGCCACGACCGACGTGCACTTCACCAACGTCCGGATCTCCGGGGCCGGCACGTTCGCCTGGCAGATCCAGGCCAAGCCGACGGGGTCGGTGAAGAACGTCGTCGCGACCGGGGTCGGCCGCGCCGGCGTCTACAACTGCATGGGCCCGGACGCGCTGAGCGGCCTCGCCGACCAGGGCGGCAACTCCGGCTGGACGACGACGTACTGCGGTTCGTGGCCGTCGCCGGTCTACGGCTCGGACAACGGCGGCACGACGACCCCGACCACGCCGCCGACGACCACCACGACCCCGACCCAGCCGGGCGGGAACCTGGCGCTGCACAAGAGCGTCAGCGCGTCCGGGTCGCAGGGCGGGTTCCCGCCGGGCAACGCGGTCGACGGGGACGCGAACTCCTACTGGGAGAGCGCGAACAACGCGTTCCCGCAGTCGTACACAGTGGACTTCGGCAGCACGGTCAGCGTCTCCCGGCTGGTACTGAAGCTGCCGCCGTCCTCGGCGTGGGGCACCCGCACGCAGACGATCTCGGTCGACGGCGTCAAGGCCGCGGCCGGCTACTCGTTCGACCCGGCGTCCGGCAACACCGCGACGGTGACGTTCCCGGCGACGTCGGTGCGCACCCTGCGCCTGACCTTCACCGGCAACACCGGCTGGCCCGCCGGGCAGCTGTCCGAACTCGAAGCCTATTCGTCCTGAGAGGTGATGACGATGTCCCGCATCCCGGCGCTACTCGCCGCCGCGCTCGCCGCGTCCGGCCTGACCGTCCTCTCCGGCGCCACTCCGGCCGCCGCAGCCACCTGTCCCACCACGGCTTCCGGCGGCGCGAGCGTGCCGTTCCGGACCGTCGAAGCCGAGTGCTCGGCGACCAACGGCTCGGCCGTCGGCCCCGACTACACGCAGGCATCGCCGGCCTCGGAAGCCTCCGGGCGGCAGGCGGTCCGGATCACCACCGGCCAGTACGTCGAGTTCACGCTGCCCGCCGCGGCGAACTCGATCAACGTCCACTACAGCGTCCCGGACGGCTCTTCGGGCCGCCTCACGGTCTTGGTCAACGGGACCAGGCTGGCCCTGCCGGTCACCTCCCGGTATTCCTATGTGGACACCAGCTGGATCCCCGGCGCGAAGACGCACCACTTCTTCGACGACGCCCGGCTCCTGCTCGGGCAGAACCTGGCCGCGGGCGCGAAGGTGCGGGTGCAGGCCGACTCCGGTGACGTCGGCCAGGCGACCATCGACCTCGCCGACTTCGAGCAGGTCGGCGGCGCGGGCGCGAAACCGGCGAACGCGCTGTCGGTGACCGACTACGGTGCCACGGCGAACGACTCCTCGGACGACTCGCAGGCGTTCCGCAACGCGCTCTCGGCAGCTCGTTCGCAGGGGCGTGAGGTGTGGGTGCCGTCCGGCCGGTTCGAGATCGGCTCGGCCCTGCAGATCGACCAGACGACCGTCCGCGGCGCCGGCCAGTGGTACACCGTGCTGCACGGCAACAACATCTTCAACAACGGCAGCGCGTCCGGGAACATCAAGCTCTACGACTTCGCCGTGTTCGGTGACGTCACCGAACGCAACGACGGCAGCCCGGACAACGCGTTCCACGGCGTTCTCGGCTCCGGCTCGGTCGTGTCCGGCCTGTGGATCCAGAACACGAAGTGCGGGCTGTGGCTGATGAACGGCGCTTCGTCGAACCTCACCATCGAGAACAACCGCATCCTCGACACCCAGGCCGACGGCGTCAACTTCGACGGCGCCGTCACGAACTCGACCCTGCGCAACAACTACCTGCGCAACAACGGCGACGACGGGCTCGCGCTGTGGGCCAACGGCCAGGCCGACTCCGGCAACTCGCTGGTCAACAACACGGTCGTGCAGCCGAACCTGGCCAACGGCATCGCGCTCTACGGCGGCTCGAACAACACGGTGAGCGGCAACCTCGTCCAGGACACCAACGCACTCGGCGGCGGCTACCTGGTCGCGAACCGGTTCAATTCGGTGCCGTTGTCCGGCACGGTGACGCTGTCGAACAACACCGCGCTGCGGGCCGGGGCGCTCGACCCGAACTGGCAGTTCGGTGTCGGCGCGCTGTGGTTCGACGCGCGCGACCAGGCGATCACCGGCGTGACCATCCGCGTCACGGGCTTCACCGCCATCCAGAGCCCGTACGAAGCCATCCAGTTCATCGACGGCAACGGGCAGGGCAAGCCGATCCAGGGCATCACCATCGACGGCGTCTCGGTGCAGGGCGCCGGCACGTTCGTGGCGCAGTCCCAGACGCAGGGTTCGGTGTCGATCAGCAACCTGACGGCCTCCGGCGTCGGCGTGACCGGGACGTACAACTGCCCCTACCCGACTTCGATCCCGAAGATGACGTTCAGCGGGTCGGGCAACAGCGGCTGGACCGGCACCTGGGGCGACTGCTCGACCTGGCCCGCGCCGAACTCGGGACCGCCGCAGCCGCCGCAGTCCGGCACCAACCTCGCCCGCGGGAAGGCGATCACCGCGTCCGGGTCGCAGGGCGGGTTCCCGCCGTCGAACGCCAACGACGGTGACGCGAACTCCTACTGGGAGAGCGCGAACAACGCGTTCCCGCAGACGCTGACCGTGGACCTCGGCGCCGTGGCGGCGATCAACAAGGTGACCCTGAAGCTGCCGCCGTCCTCGGCCTGGGGCGCGCGCACCCAGACGGTGACGATCTCCGGCAGCACCGACGGCGGCTCGTACACGACGCTGGTGGGTTCCCGCGGTTACGCGTTCGACCCGGCGTCCGGCAACACGGCGTCGGTGTCCTTCGCGACGACGTCCCAGCGGTTCGTGCGGCTGACGTTCACCGGCAACACCGGCTGGCCCGCCGGTCAGGTGTCGGAGTTCGAGGTGGCCGCGGCCTGATGTGACGATCCGGCACGGCGGCTCGACGGTTCCCCACGGAACCCTCGGGCCGCCGTGTGCTGCACCAGCATCGCCCCGGAGATCATCCGGGGGGAGGACCAGTGCCGCGTCTGCTGCTCGTCGCGAAGTAGGCCGTCGTACTTTTGCGCTCGGTTGCTGTAAAGTTTCAGCCATGACGCGTCGCCTTGCCGAAGTCGCCCGCCAGGTCGGGGTCAGCGAAGCCACGGTCAGCCGGGTGCTCAACGGCCGGTCCGGGGTGTCCGCGAGCACCCGGGCCGCCGTGCTCACCGCGCTGGACGTGATGGGGTACGAGCGGCCCACCCAGCTGCGGGGCGAGCGCGCCCGCCTGGTCGGGCTGGTGCTGCCGGAGCTGCAGAACCCGATCTTCCCGGCGCTGGCCGAGATCATGGGCAACGCGCTGGCCCAGCAGGGGTTCACCCCGGTGCTCTGCACGCGCACCGCGGGCGGGGTGTCGGAGGCGGAGTACGTCGAGCTGCTCCTGCAGCAGCAGGTGTCGGGCGTGGTGTTCGCCGGCGGCCTGTACGCGCAGGCGGACGCGGTCCACACGCACTACCACCACCTGGTCGAGCGCCGGCTCCCGACGGTGCTGATCAACGCGGCGGTCGACCACCTCGGGCTGCCCCAGGTCTCGTGCGACGACGCGGTGGCCGTCGAGCAGGTGGTCGGGCACCTGAGCTCGCTCGGGCACGAGAAGATCGGCCTGGTCCTCGGCCCCACGGACCACGTGCCGTCGCAGCGCAAGCTCGAGGCGTTCCGCGCCTACGCGGCGAAGCTGGGGTTGCCGGTGCTGGACGAACTGGTCGAGCACGGGATGTTTTCCATCGAGGGCGGCCACGCGGCGGCGGCCCGCCTGTACCCGCGGGGCGCCACGGCGGTGCTGTGCGCGAGCGACCTGCTGGCCCTCGGAGCCGTCCGCGCGGCCCGCCGGCAGGGGCTGTCGGTGCCGGAGGACATCTCGGTGGTCGGCTACGACGACTCGGCCCTGATGAACTGCACGGACCCGCCCCTGACAACCACCCGCCAGCCGATCGAGGCGATGGGGCGCGCGGTGGTGGAGCTGCTGGTCAAGCGCATCAACGGGGGCGAAGTGGCGGCGGAGGAGCTGCTGTTCGCGCCCGAGCTGGTGGTGCGGGGGTCGACGGCCCGCCGCATCGACTGACCCGGGTTCACCGGAGCGCGACGGCTTGCGGGCCGTCGCGCTTTTTCATGCGCCCGCATCCGGACGACACGCGTGATCCCCCAGCCGACACGCGTGATTGGAGGGTCGACACAGCTCAGCCCCGTGTCGACCCTCCGATCACGCGAGTCGACCTCTCAATCACGCGAGTCGACCTCTCAATCACGCGAGTCGCCCCCCAATCACGCGAGTCGACCCTTCCGACACCAGGCGTCCGCGGCCTGTTCGTAACTTGCAAAGTCTCGTCGGCTTATTGCGCCGATCCGGTCTCCCACTTTAGAGTGACCGCAATCACGTGACAGCCGTCGCGACCCCGAGAAGAGGCTTGAGATGAGCAGTCCCTGGTCCAGAACCGCCACCCGACGGATGTTCTGCCTGCTCGCCGCAGGTGGGCTCGCCCTCACCGCCGCCGCCTGCGGGGACGGCGACACCGCCGCCCAGAGCGGCGGGAAGGTCAAGATCACCGTCACCGGGCAGCCGCCGACCAGCCAGCCGTTCGAGCGCAGCGTGTTCGACGCCGACGTCAAGGAGTTCGAGGCGTCCCACCCGAACATCCAGATCGAGCCCCACGAGGGGTTCATGGACCCGAAGACGTTCTCCGCGAAGCTCGCCGGCGGGCAGCTCGAAGACGTCTACTACGTCTACTTCACCGACCCGGCGCAGATCATCGCGCGCCACCAAGCCGCCGACATCACCGAAGCCGCGAAGAGCGTCCCGCACGTCAACGACATCAAGCCGGAACTACTGGACAACTTCCGCGATGCGAACGGCAAGCTCTACGGCCTGCCCACGATGAACTACACCATGGGCCTGCTCTACAGCCGCCCGCTGTTCCAGAAGGCCGGGCTCGACCCCGACAAGCCGCCGCAGACCTGGGACGAAGTCCGCGAAGCCGCGAAGAAGATCTCCGCGCTGGGCAACGGCGTCGTCGGGTACGCCGACTACAGCAAGAACAACCAGGGCGGCTGGCACCTCACCGGCTGGCTCTACTCGATGGGCGGCGACGTCGCCCGCAAGGACGGCGACAAGTGGGTCGCCGACTTCGCGAACGAGAAGGGCAAGCAGGCCCTGCAGTACCTGCACGACATGCGCTGGACCGACAACTCCATGGGCGCCAAGCAGCTGCTCGAAGCCCAGGACGTCCAGCGCATGATGGGCGCAGGCCAGCTCGGCATGTACATGGCCGCCCCGGACAACGTCCCCGTGCTCGTCAAGCAGTTCAACGGCAAGTACGAGGACTACGGCATCGCCGGCATGCCCGGCGGCCAGGGCACCCTGCTCGGCGGCGAGGGCTACATGATCAACCCGAAGGCGTCGCCGGAGAAGGTGAAGGCCGGCCTCGAGTGGATCCAGTGGAAGTACCTCAACCCGGACCGCTTCGAGAAGCACATCCAGCAGTACGTCGACGGCAAGCAGCCGGTCGGCCTGCCCGCCGAGCCGACGCCCGACGTCTGGACCGGCTCCGTCCGCGAGCAGCAGCTGGCCCTGAAGGCCAAGTACGCCAACGTTCCCGCGAAGAACTTCCAGTCCTACGTGGACACCACGAGCCGCATCAAGGGCAGCATCGAGCCGCCGAACGCGCAGCAGATCTACGCCGCGCTCGACAGCGTGATGCAGGCCGTGCTGACCGACCAGAGCGCGAACATCGACCAGCAGCTGTCGTCCGCGTCGTCGAAGGTCAACAGTGTCCTCGCCCAGGTCAAGTAGCCTGCTCGCCTGGCCCGCGACATCCTCGTCGCGGGCCAGGCGCCCGGCTGCCTCGCAAGAAGAGCGGCGCCGCACCGCGCTCAAGCGGAAGATCAAGGAGAACCTCACCGCGTACGGCCTGCTCTGCGCCGCGCTGGTGGTGTTCGCCCTGTTCTCCTGGTACCCGATCGTCCGCGGGGTCCTGCTGAGCTTCCAGCAGGTCGACTTCGTCAACGCGCCGACGTGGGTCGGCTTCGACAACTTCACGAAGCTGTTCGAAGACCCGCTGTTCGGCGTCGCCTGGCGCAACACGCTGCTGTTCACCGGGCTCGCGCTCGTTTTCGGCTTCGCCGTCCCGTTCCTCACCGCGGTGCTGCTGAACGAACTCCGCCACGCCAAAGCGTTCTTCCGGCTCGCCGTCTACCTGCCGGTGATGCTGCCGCCCGTGGTGACGGCCCTGATGTGGAAGTGGTTCTACGACCCGGGTCCTGGCCTGTTCAACTCCGCGCTCGGGGCGGTCGGCCTGCCCGGCGGCCAGTGGCTGGATTCGAGCAGCACGGCGATGCTGAGCCTGGTCTTCGTCTCGACGTGGGCCAACATGGGCAGCACCACGCTCATCTACCTCGCCGCGCTCGGCACGATCCCCGGCGAGCTCTACGAAGCCGCGGAGCTCGACGGCGCCGGTCTGTGGAAGCGCCTGCGGCACGTGACGTTCCCGCAGACGCGATTCGTCCTGCTGGTACTGCTCCTGCTGCAGGTCGTCGCGACCATGCAGGTGTTCACCGAGCCGTACGTGATGACCGGCGGCGGCCCGGACGACTCCACGGTGACCGTGCTCCTGCTCCTGTACCGCTACGCCTTCGTCTACAACGACTTCGGCTCGGCGAGCGCGATGAGCCTGCTGCTGTTCGTGGCGCTCGGCGTGTTCTCGGCGTGGTACGTCCGGCTGACGCGGAAGGCGGACCAGTCATGAGGACCCTCGTCTCCCCCGGCGCGCTGCGCAGCCCGCGCGGCAAGGTCGTCTACGGCGTCGTCTTCGCCTGCACCCTGCTGGTTTTCCTGCTGGCCTTCATGTTCCCGCTCTACTGGGTCGTCACCGGCGCGCTGAAGTCACCACAGGAACTGGCGCAGACGCCGGCAACGCTCGTCCCGCACGAGTGGCACCCGGAAACCTTCGCCGACGCGTGGGACCAGCTGAGCCTGGGCAAGTACTTCCTCAACACGCTGATCGTCGCGGGCGGCGCGTGGCTGGCGCAGCTGGCCATCGACGTCCCGGCTGCGTTCGCGCTGTCGAAGCTGCGCCCGAAGTTCGGCAACGTCGTGCTCGGGCTCATGCTGGCCACGCTGATGCTGCCCGCCACCGCACTGCTGGTCCCGACGTACGTCACGGTGACGGACCTGCCGCTGCTGCACCTCAACCTGATCAACTCGCCGGCCGCGGTCTGGCTGCCGGCGGCGGCGAACGCGTTCAACATCTACCTGCTCAAGCGGTTCTTCGACCAGATACCGGACGAGCTGATCGAGGCCGCGCGCATCGACGGCGCCGGCCCGGTGCGCACGCTCTGGCGGATCATCCTGCCGATCTCGCGGCCGATCCTGGCCGTGGTGTCGATCCTCGCGGTGGTCACCGCGTGGAAGGACTTCATCTGGCCGCTGCTGGTGTTCCCGGACACCGAAAAGCAGACGCTCTCGGTGATGCTGCAGCGGGTGGCGATCGACATGCCGCTCAACGTGCTCGTCGCCGGGATGGTGCTGGCCAGCCTGCCGATGGTGGCGCTGTTCCTGGCCTTCCAGCGGCAGATCCTCGCCGGGCTGACCGCCGGCAGCATCAAGGGCTGAGGCCTTCCTTTCCACGACAAGCAGGAGGGGCACTTTCGTGACCGACAAGACCGGCTGGTGGCGGAGCGCGGCGATCTACCAGGTGTACATCCGCAGCTTCGCGGACGGCAACGGCGACGGCGTCGGCGACCTGGCCGGCGTCCGCGCCCGGCTGGACCACCTGGCCGACCTGGGGGTCGACGCGATCTGGTTCACGCCGTGGTACCCGTCGCCGATGGACGACGGCGGCTACGACGTCGCCGACTTCCGCGACATCGAGCCGCTGTTCGGCACCCTCGCCGAGGCGGAGGACCTGATCGCCGAGGCACACGCCCGCGGCATCCGGGTGATCATCGACATCGTGCCCAACCACTGTTCCGACGAGCACCGCTGGTTCCAGGCCGCGCTGGAAGCGGGGCCGGGATCGCCGGAGCGGCAGCGGTTCTGGTTCCGGCCCGGCCGCGGCCCGGACGGCAGCGAGCCGCCGAACAACTGGAAGTCCCGCTTCGGCGGGTCCGCGTGGACGCGCGTGCCCGACGGCGAGTGGTACCTGCACCTCTACAGCTCGCGCCAGCCCGACTTCAACTGGGACAACCCGGAGATCCGCACGGAGTTCGAGGACGTGCTGCGCTTCTGGTTCGACCGCGGCGTGGACGGCTTCCGCATCGACGTCGCCGACGGCCTGGTCAAGGACCCGCACCTGCCCGACGTCGACGACGGCGACGAGACGCCGTTCTCCGACCAGGAAGGGCTGCACGAGATCTACCGCTCGTGGCGCAAGATCGCCGACAGCTACGGCGGCGAACGCGTGCTGGTCGGCGAGATGTGGCTGCCGGACATGTCGCGGGCCGCGCGCTACCTGCGCCGCGACGAGCTGCACTCGGCGTTCAACTTCGACTTCCTGGTCTGCCCGTGGGACAGCGAGCGCTTCCGGGACGTCATCACCCGCACGCTGCGCGCGCACGACGAGGTCGGCGCACCGGCGGCGTGGGTGCTGTCGAACCACGACGTCACCCGGCACGTCACCCGCTACGGCAGGCAGGGCGACACGGGGTTCAGCTTCGCGAACCGCCTGCACGAGCTGCCGGTGGACCTCTCGCTCGGCACCCGGCGCGCCCGGGCGGCGGCGCTGCTGACGCTGGCCCTGCCCGGCGGCCTGTACGTCTACCAGGGCGAGGAGCTGGGGCTGTGGGAGGTTCTGGACATCCCCGACGAGCTGCGCCAGGACCCGGTCTTCGCCCGCACCCACGGCACCGACCCCGGCCGCGACGGCTGCCGGGTGCCGATCCCGTGGTCCGGCGAGGAGCCCCCGTTCGGCTTCGGCAGCGGGGACGCGTGGCTGCCGCAGCCGGCCGCCTGGAGCGAGTACACGGCCGAGGCGGAGGCGGCGGACCCGGCGTCGATGCTGTCGCTGTACCGCAACGGCCTGCGGATCCGCCGGTCGCTTCCCGCGGGGGCGCTCGAGTGGCTTTCGCTGGGCGAAGGCGTGCTGGCGTTCCGGATCGGGACCGGGTTCACGTTCGCGCTGAACTTCTCGGCCACGCCGGTCCCGCTGCCGGCCGGGGAAGTCCTCCTGGCCAGTGGCGAGGTCACTGACACGTTGCCGACGGACACGGCGGTCTGGCTGCGGCACTAGAACACACCGGAGGCCACCGCCGGACAAACCCGCGGCGGCCTCCGGTGGCTCACCCGACGCGCTCGGACAGCTTGAACACGGTGCCCCACGGGTCGCGGAAGAACGCGAGCCGCGCGCTGATGCCGGCGACCTCGAACGGCGGGTTGACGACGCCGAACCGCTGGCGGCCCCGGCGCCGCCGGTCACGCGTTCGCCGCAAAGGTCCAGACCGCACGCGGGCCGGGGCCGACGGTGAGGGTGGAGTTGCCGATCTCTTCGCTGTGCGCCAAGGGCATCGGCTCGACCAGTGCCATGTCCACCTGACGCAGCCCGGCGGCCGCGCGCGGTACCGCGTCGAACCGCAGCACCGCGCCGCCTCCTTCGGCGACCACGCCCCCGGGTCCTTCCCGCACCGTGTACCCGCCCGCCCGCAGCAGGGGAACGCTGCCGGCGAGGTCGTCCGCGGTGACGGCGACCCTGACCCCGGTGAAGTCGAGCAGGTGCGGTGATCGGCGGTAGCTGTCGAGGTAGCGCTCACGGCCGACATCGCCGGGGTGGGCCTCGGGCCCGCTCCCGCTGCGCGGGTCGGCGAAATACGATTGTTCGTATTCCATTCCCCAAACCCGGAACGCGTCGTAGATCTGCGTCGTGTAGACGGCCCGGAACCACGGAATCAGCACCCCGTCACCGAAATCGCGCGGGTGACGGCGCTCGACCGGCGTCGGCACCCCGAGCTCCGGCAGCCTGCCGGCGACCGCGGCCAGCTCGCCCGCGCTCTCCACGGACAGGCCCACTCCCGCCGAACCGAGCGCGGCTTCCCGACCGGGCACGTCGCCGGCCCTGAACAGCTCCAGGTACGTCGTGCGGCCCATCACGTACCACCCGGTCCACGTCCGGCTGTCGTCCGTCGTGGTACGGGGGTGGCAGCCGGCGAACGTCCGCAGGTATTCGGACGCGGCGACCGCGTCGGCGGTCACCGCGTCCAGCACTCCGTAACAGTGGTTGAGCTGCAGCAGCTGCCGTTCTTCCGCGGCGGTGCGGCTTTCAGGCATCCAGCTGCCACTCGTCGCCGTGCACCAGCGGAACCGCGGCGCCGCCCGGCTCGATGCCGTCCACCTCCACCTCCGGACCGCCGACCATGAAGTCCAGGTGGATGCTCGACTGGTTGATGCCGATTTCCCGCAGGGCCACCGGATCGTTCGCCGGCGCGTCCTCCACCGCGAACGGCGCGCCGTTGCCGAGAGCGAGGTGGCACGTCGCGTTTTCGTCGAGCAGCGTGGTCCGGAAGAGCGTGTTCAGCTTGCCCACCCTCGACGTCGCGTCCACCAGGGCCACCTCACCGAACCGGGTCGCCCCTTCGTCCCGGGACATCAGCTGGTGGATCGTCTTCTCGCCGGCGGACGCACTCGCCTCCTCCACCCGGCCGCCCGCGACGCGCAGGGTCAGGTCCCGCACCTCGACGCCGCCCGCGTAGAGGGGCCGGGTGGCGCGGACGACGCCGTCGGCGCGGCGGAGGTCCGGGACCGTGCCGATCTCCTCGGTCGGCAGGTTGGGCAGGTGCTTCTGCCCCCATTCCGTCTCGAAGACCGCGGCTCCCCAGCGCGCGGCCGGCAACAGGCCGACGGTCAGGTCGGTACCGGGTCCGCGGAACCGGATGGCGTCGAAGTGCCGCTCGGTGATGGCCTTCGCCCGCGCTTCCAGCCGCGCCATGTGCTCCTGCCAAGCCGCGACCGGGTCCGGCTCGTCCAGCCGCACGGCTCGCTCGATCAGCCCCCACAACCGATCGACGTCGGGTTCGCCGAACAACGCTTCGGCCCACCCCTCGGTCGGGCACGCGATGATCGACCAGGCGACCGCGCGCTCGTTGATGCCACGCAGGTGTTCCTTGCGGACGTCGATCGCGTCCGCGCGGGCGACCCGGCCGCCGTCCAAGCCCGCCATCGCGTTCGGGTCCGGGTCGCCGACGATCACCATGCGGCACACGTGCCGGCGCCTGCCTTCTTCGAGCCGCTTGACCTGCCAGGGCGGCGCCCAGCCCAGGCCCTCGTCGGCACCGAACTCCACCTGCGCGCGCAGGATCTGCTGGTCGTTGTACAGGACATCCACGTAACGGGCGCCTGCCGCGTAAGCCGCGCGTGCCACGCTGCGGGCGAGTGGTGCGTGCTCCACCGCCGCCTCGACCAAGAGGTCCTGACCCGGCCGGAGACACACGCCGACCTCCACTGCCAGCTTCGCATAGCGGTTCAACCGCTCGACCGTGCTCACCATCGACCCGTCCCCTTTGTTACATTCAGGTAAGATCCGCGAATTCGCCCGACAATACAACAGAAGAGTGGTAATGCGCCTCGCGCACTGTTTCTTGATCGTCCGCACGTGCATCCTCGCCGATCACGGAGATCACTATAGCGAGCCGACGACCGGATACCTACGGGCACAAGCGGAAACCATGATCAATTGAAGGCCGCCCGTTGCCTGTCAGGCGATCAGAATTGTACGGCCGGAAGAGCGTGCAATTAGCCCGAATGGCATACCGTTGAACGTTACCTTGGCATTCTGGAAGAGATCCTGCTAGCATCGGGGAGCGATCACGGCTCGGTTCCGAGTCGCATGGGGACTGGGGCGGAAATCGCAAATTTGAACCATCAATCAGAGGTAATTCACCTTTCGGAGGATTGAAATGGTCGAGTTTGAGCTGGACATCGTCGAGGACACGCAGGACTTCCCCGTTCTCCTCTGCACCTCGTACTAAGGGGAACAGCTCGCCGATGACCTGTTCGGGCTTATCTGGAGGGGCCTGTCGAGAAGCCAGCTGATCCCTGGCACAGTTTCGATACGTTCTTGCGCGATATTACTGTCGTGCCCTTCGGTGTCGTGCGGCCGAAGGGCGGTTCTGCCGTGGTAAATCGCGCAATTCCGCCCGAGCGGGCGTCAATCACAGCGAACTGAAGCGGACGGGCGGGTCTCGTCACGAGGCCTGCCCGTCCGTCAGAACGGAGCATCTTTCGGTGAGCGCTACGCCGATTCTCGATGATCAGTTGTATCTGGGGTTGGATCACGTGGATGCCCGGTCCGGTCGTTTCGCGGGCGGGGCCTGCGACGACGTGCCCGAACGGGCCATGGTGCGGGCACACGGCGAAGCCACCGAGCGGGCGAGTTTGATCGAGAACGGTCCGCTCATGGTCATCTCCCGGGGTGAGGCGGTGGAACGTGGCCTTTCCCTGTTCACCCCGCACGAAATCCTCGAAGACGCCGAGGACTGGGTCCCGGCCCGGAGCGCCACGACCGGCGAGGCCGCCGGCGTGCCGGCGGACGCCGCGCTGCTCCGCAGGGTGAGCACCAAGCTGCGCGTACTGCCGTGGCGGCAGAGTTCGGTCGGCACGGCCGCACACCCGGACCGCGACGTCGCCGGCGTCAGCGGGATCCTGGAATGCCTGGAACGCCAGGCGATCAGGCGGGTGTGGGCGGGAACGGTCACGCTGGAGCCCGCCACCGAGCAGCTCGCCGAACTGATACCGCCCGGGCTGGCGAAAGCGCTTGCGGACCGCCGGCTCGTCGCCCACGCCTGGGGGGTGCGGGAAATGGCGCCGATCCACGTCACGCTGGTCCTGGTCGGCAGGCACGACCGGGCCCAGGCGACCTTCGGCGCCGGTGCGGGGTTCACACAGGGGCCCGCGCTGCTGCACGCGTTGCACGAGGCCGTGATGGTGCGGGCCTCGCTGGGGAATCCCGTCAACCGGAGCGAACCCGAATTCCTCCGCGGCGCCCGTTCGGCCGGTCACCAGGAGGCGTTCCTGTCCTTCCTTCGCCACCTCGAGAAACCCGTCGGCGAGGCGAGCGACCCGGCCGCGATCACGCCCTCCGAACTGCCGGCATTCGTCGAAGACCGATTCGGTGTCGCGCCGCTGCTCATCGACGTGCCGTCGGTGAACGCCACCGCCGTCGTCAAGGCGGTCATCCCGTCGGCGGAGTTCCTGACGCCGCGGTCGGGCGGCGACTACATCGTCGCTCCGGGCTACCTGGAATAGCAGAAGGGATCTTCAACGATGACTTCGACCGCCGCGAGACGCCCGGGGCTGACCGATTACCCCCGATCAGACGACACCGCGTTGGCCACGCTGGAACTCTCCGACCACAACCGGACGATGGTGCTGCGGCGGCGTGAGCTGTGGTCGACCTACCTGCGCGGCCACGGCAACCCGGACGCGGCAGTGGCCACGCGGTTCATCCCGCTGCTGCTCGAGCTGATCCGCACCCGCTCCGGCGAGGGGCTCCCGTTCGTGCCCGGCTCGTACTACCCGCCCGGTTTCCGTCAGCACGTCCTCGGTCACACCGCATTCCCGGACGACGCCATCGATCACCGGTTGAGCGCGAAGGACGAGAGCGGGCTGCCGTTCCTGGCGGAACTGCGCGCCATGCTGGCGCCCGGCTCGGACGTCTCCGTGCCGACCCTCACGTCACTGGCGCAGGTCCTCAACGTGCTGGGGTTGTTCAGCGTCTCCGCCAAAGCGCTCGGCAAACGAGCCGTCGAAAGCGGCGACCCCGTTCTGACCTACGAAGTGGCCCGTTCGTACTACGGGCTCGTCACCGATTCGGACAAGGCGGCACAACCGTTCCACACGCTGGCCGCGGACACCGGGATTTCACCGGGGACCCGGCTGAGCGCCTACGGCAGGCTGATCGCGCACTACTGCCGGCGGCAACGCGACCTCGACGAGTGCGCCGAGGTGGCCGCGGACGCGCAGGCGCTGATCGACGGCGTCACGGCGGACACCTTCGACCTCCGCCTGTACGTCAGCCGGACCTACCGGGCACTCGCGCTGTACGCGGTGCGCCGTCGCGACATGGCGGACATCGCCGACAAGATGCAGCTCGCCATCGACCTCGCCAGAGGCCTGAGCGCCGCGGCGAGCACCCCGGCGGAAAAGGTGGCGGCCGCGCAGAACGAGCGGCTGAGCCTGGAGGCCAGTCTCAAGGCGTTCATCAACTCCAAGGGCCGCGCGATGGTCATCGACATGGAACCGGACGCGGCGGCCGGCCGGCTGCTCGAACTCGACCCGGGTGATCCCTACACGCAGCTCTACGCGGGCGACACGCTGTGGATGACCGGCCACGACGAACGCGCTCTCGAATGCTTCACGACGGGCGGCGCGCTCGGCACCTTCCCCGGTGCGCTGGCCGCGGCGCGGGCCGGCGTCGCCTTCGACACGTTGGGGCGCAAGGAAGAGTCGGAAACCTGGTTCGCGGTGGCCGCGGAACTGGACCCCGCCGCCACGGCGGCCTGACGCGATGACGGAAGCGACCCGGCTGGTGGCCGATCTGCCCGACCGCCCGGACGCCGTCGTCAGCGGCCTGTCGGAGGCGTTCCGGCAGTCCCAAGTGGACTACCTGCCGGACTCGGTGTGCTGGTACCGGGACCGCTGGCTGGTCTCCACCGACGCGTGGGGAGACCGCCGGGTGGGCCGGTTCGACCCGGACGCCCGTCGCTGGACCGGGTTCCCGGCGCCCGCCGGCTGGATCCGGCGGCCGATGTCGGACGGCGGCGACCGGCTGAGCGTGCTGTGGCACGAGCACCACGCCGACGACGGCAGGCAGCTCGCCCTGCGCGACGGCCGCTGGGACGTGCTCGAGGAGCACGTCGAAGAATCCGGGGTCACCGACTGGGACGGCAGGCGCCTGGCGCATCGCAGCCCGGCGGGCAACGCGGCCGTCCTGACCGCCGGCGGCGAACTCGTCCAGGTGACGACGCAGCCGGACGGGAAGTCGGCGTTGACCGGCCCCGGGTGGCAGATCGGGGTTCCGCGCGGGGCCACGGTGTCGCACCTTTCGCCGTCACCGGACCGCGAGGCGGTGCTGGCGGTGATCCGCGGCGGTGCCAGCTACCAGCTCGTCGTGATCGCGAGCGGGACCGGCAAAGTGCTCAGCCCGCAGCCGCTGCGGAAGGTCGTGCTGCCGTCCTCCGCCTGGCTGGACGACACCCGGGTCGTGCTCTGCGCGGAGGAATGGCCGAGCATCGTGCCCTACGTCTGGGATTGGGCGAGCGGGCGCGTCGAGCCGGTGTGGGCACCCGGGACGACCGGATCCGTCCGGTCCGTGGCCACCGCCCCGGACGGCACGTGTGCCGCCGCGGTCGGCACCCCCACCCTGCCGCGCACACTCCGGGCCCTCGACGACACGTCCTTCACGGCGCCGGCGCCGGGTGGCGAGGTCCGCGCGGTGGTCGTGCGGCGGGGCGAGCAGCTGCTGCCGTGCCTGGTCCACGAACCGCAGACCGCCTGCCGCGGCACCGCGTTCTTCGTCCCCGGTGGCCCGCACGTCCCGATGTGGGGCGAGTTCACCGCGCTGACAACGGCGCTGAACGAACAGGGCTGGCGGGTCGTGCGGGTCAACCTGAGCTCCAGCGGTCTGCGCCAGCCCGAGTACCGGCCGAAGGGACCGGTCCGGTTCGGCGTGGACGACGTGGCGGACCTGGGCGTGGTGATCGAAGAGCTTGCCGACGGCCCGGTCGTCACCATGGGGATGAGCTACGGCGGTTACGTGGCGGCGCTCGCGGGCGAGCTGTCGGACCGGTGCGCCGGGGTGGCTCTCCTCGGCGGCTTCCTGCACCACGACGACCTGGCCGGCACGGCACACCCCGGCGTGCGCCAGTTCGCCGGGTTCGCGTTCGCCGGCCGCGCCCCGCTGGGTGCCGACCGGCTGCGCAAGCGCTACTTCATCGCGCACGGTGAGCTGGACGAGCGGATTCCGATGGCTGCCGTGCGGAGGCACCTCGACCGGATGGACCAGCAGGCCACTTTCGTGGAGCTCGACGGCGAGGGGCACGCCATCCGCACCGACCGGGGTGCCCGCCTGGCTTATCCGCCACTACTGGAGTGGATGAACGATGTACGCGGCGGCCGGGCACCGGCCGGGGGCCGCCGCGTCCGAGAGGGCGTGGAGGAATCGTGAACGAACTGGTCAAGGTCCCGAAGCTCGTCGAGGTCGCCGAGAAGCGGGCCATGGAAGAGGACTTCCACATGTCCAGCGCCCGCGACACGGGGCAGCTGCTGCGCGCGCTCGCCGCGAGCAAGCCGGGCGGGCTGCTGCTGGAGATCGGCACGGGCGTCGGCGTCGGCGCGGGCTGGCTGCTCGACGGCATGGACCCCACCGCGCGGCTGATCACCCTGGAGGTGCATCCCGAAGCAGCGGAGATCAGCACGGAGATGCTGGCCGGCGACTCCCGCGTCGAGGTGGTGCACGCCGACGCGATCGAGTGGCTGCGGACGTACGACGGCCCGCTCTTCGACATGATCTTCGTCGACGCCAGCGTGCCGAAGTACGAGGAGCGGGCGCTGACCCTGTCCCGTATCGCCCCCGGTGGCCTGTTCGTCTGCGACGACGTCATCTGGTCGGCGAGCTGGGATCCGGCCGTCCGGCCGAGCAAGGACCGGGTCGACAAGTTCCGGCTGGAGATCTTCGACGAGCCGGACTTCCACGTGCTGCTGATGGACTGGGGGCCCGGCGTCTGCGTCGCGACCCGGATCGCGGCCGATGTCGACAGCTGAGGACGGCCGCGCACTCCGCCGGGCGTTCGAGGCCGGGTTCGGCGGGACGATCGTCGACCGGTGGCATCCCGCCTACGACGACGCGCGTCGCGTGTGGAACGGGCTGGTGGACCGGCGTCCGGCGCTGATCGCCCGGTGCGCCGACGTGGCGGACGTGATCGAAGCGGTGTGCGTGGCCGCGGAGCACCGGCCGCCGGTGAGCATCCGGGGCGGCGGCCACCAGGTCGCCGGCAGCGCGGTGTGCGACGACGGGCTCGTGATCGACCTGTCGGCGATGACCGCGGTGCACGTCGACCCGGCACGCCGGGTCGTGCGGGTGCAGGGCGGGGTGACCGTCGGCGAGCTGGACGCCGGGACACAGGTCTTCGGGCTGGCGGTGCCCGGCGGGGACGTCACGGGCACCGGCGTGGCGGGCCTCGCCCTGGGCGGCGGGATCGGCATGCTGACCCGGGCACACGGCCTGACGTGCGATCACCTGCGGTCGATGGAGATCGTGACGGCGGACGGCCGGGTCCGGACGGCGGGCCCGGACGAGTACCCGGACCTCCTCTGGGCGGCGCGCGGCGGCGGGCGGGGTCTCGGCGTCGTCACCGGCATGGAGTTCGACCTCGTCCCCCTGGGGCCGACCGTCTCCTACGCCGAGGTGTACTACTCGTCGGAGCAAGGGGATGCGGTGCTGCGGGCCTGGCGCGACGCGGTCGCGGCCCTGCCGGACACGGTCTCGCCGATGGCGATCCTGCGCGGTATGCCGCCGTACCCCCAGGTGCCCGAAGAGTTGCGGGACACCCCCGTCGTCGGCGTCGGCGCGGTTCACGCCGGTCCGCCGGAGGAGGCGCAGGCGGTGCTCGCACCCCTGCGTCAGCTGGCCACCCCGCTGCTCGACGTGAGCGGGACCGTGGGCTACGAGCAGTCGCCCAGCCCGACCGCCGGGATCCGGGCCTTCATGAAGTCCCATTTCCTGGACGAGCTCACCGACGACGCGATCCGGACCCTGCTCGACCGGCAGGCGTGCTGCCCCGGCCCCGGCGCCGAGCTGGTGATCCGCACGATGGGCGGCGCCGTCCGGGACATCCCCGCGGACCGCAGCGCGTTCCCGCACCGCGCGGCGCAGTTCAACGTCAACGTCAACGCGATGTGGCGCGACACCGGGCTCGACGAGACGATCCTCGGCTGGTGCCGGACGAGCTGGACGGCGCTGGGACCGCACGCCAACGGAGGTGTCTACCTGAACTTCTCGGGCTTGGCCGAAGACGCCGATTCCGTGCGCGCCGCCGTTTACGGACCGAGCGCGGCCCGGCTGGACGCGATCCGCAGTGAATTCGACCCGGAGGGACTTTTCGCGTGGGCCGCCCGTCAGCCGTGACCTCCCGTGCCGACCGGCTCCTCGCCCGGCTGATGGAGGCGTACGAGCAAGGAGCGCTGACCGAGGTCGACGCGGCGGCCTCGCAACTGGGGACCGCGCACCCGGAACTGCAGGTGTGGTCGGCGTACATCCGCGCCGGCGTCATGGCGTTGCGCGGTGCGCCGGAGGCCGGCCTGCGGCTGCTCGCCGAGGCCGTCGAACGCGGTGGCTGGTGGAGTCCGCAGCTGCTGGCCGATCCCGCGCTGGAGACCATCTGGCCGCTCGACCGCCAGGACGTCCGCGCCGAGTCGGAGCGGCGCTGGCGGGCGGCGCAGGAGCGGGCCGAGGTGAGCTGGGAGCTCATCCGCCCGGACACACCGCCGTCCGCGGTCGTCGTTTCCTTGCACGGCAACGGTCCGGCGCCCACGGATCTCTTCGCCTCGCTGTGGGCCGAACTGGGCTCGTGCGCGGCCTGCCTGGTGCGCTCACCGCAGCTGGCCGCCGTCGGGGTGCATGAATGGCGCGACCACGACCGGGCCGTCGCCGACGTCCGGACCGCCGCGCGGGCCGCACGGGCCGAATTCGGCCCGGAGGTGCCGCTGGTCCTCGCCGGACTCGGCGCCGGAGGCCGGATCGCGATCGAAGCAACCCTCACCGGTGCCGTGGCGGCGGACGGCGCCGTGGCGTTCGCACCGAACCTGCGGCCGCTCGGAACGGTGGCCGCAATCGAGCCGCGAATCTGTATTTTCCCTGGTGGGACCCCGGCATCGGTGGCCTCGTGCGAAAGCTTCGCGGGATGGGCCCGTACGCGCGGGATCGACTGTTTCCTCCGTTACGAGGACGGGATGGGCCACGCGTTTCCGGCGCGTTTCGGTGCGGCGATGGAGGGGGTCCTCACCTCCGTTCTTCGGTAGTATCCCGTACGCGCGGGCGAAATTCGCTCGCCGGTTCGCAAGGGGGTTGTATGACGGCGGCTGCCGATCCGCAGAAACCGGGCGTGTGGGCGACATTCCGCGACGCCCCCGCGGCGGCGAAGACGATCATGTTCGGCGTCATCGTGAATCGTCTCAGCGGCTTTCTCGTGATCTTCCTGGTCCTCTACGTGTCAGCGCTCGGCTATTCGACCGCCCAGGCCGTGTTCGCCCTCGGCGCCTACGGAGCCGGCGGGGTGGTGGGCACGCTCGTCGGCGGGGCGCTCTCCGACCGGTTCGGGCCGCGTCTCACGATCGCGGGGAGCATGGGCCTCAGCGGCCTGCTGATCGCGTTCATGCTGGTGCCGAACCAGTATCCGCTGCTGTTGGTGGCCAGCGTGCTCGTCGGCGTCACCTCGCAGGTTTTCCGGCCCGCCTCCTCCACCCTGCTGTCGGACCTCACCCCCGCCGACAACCAGGTGATGATCTTCGCGATCTGGCGGTTCGGCCTCAACGTCGGCTCGACCGTGGCCCCGATGCTCGGGTTCGCCCTCTACTACCTGGACGGCAAGCACTACACGGTGGTCTTCCTCACCGAGGCGATCGTCGCGGTCGCGTACGCGGTGCTGGCCTGGGTGATGCTGCCACCCCGGGACGTGGTGCGGACGATTGCCGCGCCGGTCGAATCCGACCCCGCCGCCGGCTCCGGCCGCGGCGGTTACCTCGCGGTGCTCCGGAACCGCCGCTATGTCGTCTTCCTGCTGGTGGCCGCCGTGCACACCATCGTTTACCAGCAATACCTTTCGACGTTGCCCCTGACCGTGAACGAGGTCAAGCTGGACGTCTTCTGGTACACGCTCGCCGTTTCACTGAACGGTTTGGTGGTGATCGCCCTCGAACTGCCGGCGACGAAGGTGGTGCAGCGGATGCCGATGCGGATTTCGATCGCGATCGGCCTCGCCCTCATCGGAATCGGCGTCGGCGTGTACGGGCTGCCCTTGGTACCGGCGGTGATCATCGGCGGGACACTGCTGTGGACGATCGGCGAGATCATCAGCGGCCCGTCGCTGTTCGCCTACCCCGCGGTCGTCGGGGCCGGCCCGCTGAAGAGCCGGTACATCGGCAGTTTCCAGTTCGCTTTCGGGCTCGGCAACACGGTCGCCCCGCTGGTCGGCGGCTGGCTGTTCCTCTCACTCGGAACCGCCCTGCTGTGGCCGCTCCTCGGCGCCGTCGAGGTGCTCGTCGCGGTGGCGATCCTCGGCCTGGTCCGGGTGCCGAAGAAGGCGCCGCCGGCCACCGAGCTGAACGAAGTACCGGCCGAGACGGCATGATCGACCACATCCTGTACGCCACGCCGGATCTCGAGTCCGGTGTGGACGAGCTGAACCGGCGGTTCGGGATCCGGCTTTCGCCCGGTGGCCGTCACCTCGAGCTCGGTACCCGGAACTACCTCGCCGATCTCGGTGACCGCACCTACTTCGAGGTGCTGGGCCCGGACCCGGACCTGCCGGTGCCGGCGCACGGACGGCCGCTCGGGATCGACGACCTGACCGAGCCGCGGCTGTCCACGTGGGCGGCCCGGGTGGACGATCTGGACCAGGCCGTGCGAGCCGCCACGGCGAACGGGTGCCGGTTCGACCCGGTCGTGGCCATGTCCCGGGACCGGGGCGATGGTGTCCACCTCGCCTGGCGGGCAGCCGCCCCCTCGGAAGGACAGGGGTTCGGCCGGGTCATCCCGTTCCTCGTCCAGTGGGAGACCGAGGCGTACGCGGCCGAGCTGTCCGCCAAGGGCGTGCACCTGGTGTCCTTGGTCGTGTCGCACCCCGACGCCGCGATGGTGCGGGGGCACCTGGCCTCGCTCGGCCTGGCGGACTGCGTCACCGTGCGGCAGGCGGCGGAACCTTCTCTGCAGGCAACGCTGCAGACCCCGGCCGGAGAAGTCACCTTGGGGTGAGCGGCCGTCCTCAGACCGTCGCGTGCTCCACCAGCGTCTCGATGAACGCCGTGGTCAGCGGGTCCGGGGCCGCGCGCGTGTACGCCGTCAGGGTGCGGTGGATCGGCACGCTCGGCCGCAGCACCCGGCCGTCGAAGCGGGGCGGCAGGACGTTCGCCGGGACCAGCGCCGGGCCCAGGCCCGCCGCCGCGAGGATCGGGGCGGCCGCCGTCTGCTCGGTGCGGACCGCCGCGCGGGGGCGGAAGCCCGCCGCCGCGCAGGCCGCGTCCACCAGCTCGGCCAGGCCGTTGCCCGTGGCGTAGTGCACCCACGCGCAGCCGTCGAGGGTGGCCAGGTCGACTTCGCCCGTGCCGTCGTCCTCGCCGGCGCCGTCGGCGGGCAGCACCACGACGAACTCCTCCACGCCCAGCTCGCGCACCGGACCCGCCCAGTCGCCGGGGCGCGGGCCGAGCGCGACGTCGGCCTCCCCCGCCGCCATCGCTTCGCGCAGCTCGCCGGCGTGGCGGAATTCGATCAGCCGGACGTCGACCTCGGGCCGGTCGCGCCGCCACACCCGCAGCGCCGGCGGCAGCACGCCGAGGCTGACCGAGTACACCGTGGCGACCTGCAGCTCGCCCGCCGCCGTCCCGGACGCGAGCCGGGCGGCGCGGCGCGCTCGTTCGGCGTCGGCCAGCGCCGCCCGCGCGTGCGGCAGCATCGCCCGGCCCATCGGGGTGAGCCGGACCGCCCGCGGCAGCCGCTCCAGCAGCGGCCCGCCGAGGCTGCGTTCGAGCGCCCGCATCTGGTGCGACAACGCCGGCTGCGTCACGTGCAGCTGCTCGGCGGCGCGGGTGAACGAGCCGGTGTCGACCACCGTGACCAGGTACTCCAGCTGTCGCAGGCTTGTCATGAGCTCAGCTTATCGACTTGGTGACAACCAAGCCTTGGACTTATCGCGCGTTCACCCCCAGCCTGGAGGCATGGAACGCAAGACCGCCCTGGTCGCCGGGGCCAACGGGATCATCGGCCGCACGCTCACCGAGCACCTGCGCGCGAGCGGCTGGGACGTCACCGGCCTCTCCCGCCGCGGCGGCCCCGGCACGATCGCCGTCGACCTCCTCGACCCGGCCGGCACCCGCGCGAAGCTGGCCCCGCTGACCGGCACCACCCACCTGTTCTACGCCGCCTACCAGGACAAACCGACGTGGGCGGAGCTCGTCCCGCCGAACCTGGCGATGCTGACGAACCTCGTGGAAGCCGCCGAAGCGACCGCACCCGGACTGGAGCACGTCAGCCTGATGCAGGGTTACAAGGTGTACGGCGCGCACCTCGGCCCGTTCAAGACCCCGGCGCGCGAGACCGACGCCGGGCACATGCCCCCGGAGTTCAACGTCGACCAGCAGCAGTTCCTCGAACGGCGGGCGGGCACCTGGACGTGGTCGGCGATCCGGCCGTCGGTCGTCGGCGGTACGGCGCTGGGCAACCCGATGAACCTCGCGCTGGTGATCGCGGTGTACGCGTCGATTTCGAAGGAACTCGGGCTGCCGCTGCGCTTCCCCGGGAAACCGGGCGCGTACGACAGCCTGCTGGAAATGACCGACGCGGGTCTCCTGGCCTCGGGGACGGTCTGGGCGACCGGGCACCAGGGCGCGTTCAACATCGCGAACGGCGACCTGTTCCGCTGGCGCGAACTGTGGCCGAAACTGGCGGCGTACTTCGAGCTCGACGTCGCCCCGCCGCTGCGGATGTCACTGGCGGAGGTGATGGCGGACAAGGGTCCACTGTGGACGGCAATGTCTTCGAAGTACGGTCTTTCGGCGTCCTACGCGGACGTTTCGGCTTCGTGGGCCTTCGGCGACTTCGTGTTCGGCTGGGACTACGACATGTTCGCGGACACGTCGAAGTCGCGCCGGGCGGGCTTCCACGAATACGTCGAAACGGAGCAGATGTTCTCCCGGCTGTTCGACGAGTTCCGGAAGGCCGGGGTGATCCCCTAGCGGCCGGCGGTACCAGGCGAAGGCACCGCCGGCCGCGGGTCAAAACCGCGTGCCGACGTCTTCCAACCCCCCGTGGAATTCCCCCTTACGACGACCGCGGCCTCCCGTTCAGGGTAGGCAGGCCGCTCGGCCGCCCGCTATCCGTTTTCCGCCGAGAGGTCCGCGGAAAACGGATGGCCCGCGGTGCGGGACGGCGGCTGCCCGTAGACCTCGCGGTAGTACGCGGCGAACCGGCTCAGGTGCGTGAAGCCCCAGCGCGTCGCGACTTCGGCGACCGTTCCGGACGCGGACCCGCCGGCGATCCGCAGCAGGTCCTGGTGCACCCGGTCCAGCCGGACCCGCCTGAGGTAGGCGCCCGGGGTGGTCCCGAAGCCGGCGCGGAAGCGGTCCTGGAGGGTACGGGGGCTGACCCGCGCGGCCGCGGCCATGTCGGCGACCGAGATCGGCTCGCCCGCGTGTTCCTCGCAGTACGCCATGGCCCGCCGCACCGCCCGCGGCAGCGCCGGGTGGGCGTGGGCGGGCAGGGCGGTGCGGTGGTCGTGCGGCTGGAGGTCGACCAGGCCGTGCACGAGGACCTGCTCGAAGTGCGCGGCGGCCAGCGGCGACCGGGCCGCCAGCGGTGACGCGGTGAACGCCGCGAAGGCCCGCGCGGTCGCCAGCCAGGCGGCGACGGCCGGGTCGGCGTCCGCGAAGCCGGGGTCGAACCGCAGCGCGGCGGCGGGCGGTTCACCGGTCTGCGTGGTGACGGCGGCGTCCACCGCCGCCTGCGGCAGGAACAGGATGAGGGTGTCCGAGCCGGCGGCCAGTGACATGCCCAGTGTCGTCCCGGGCCCGGCGATCGAGCAGGGCGAGGTGACCTCGCGCCCGGCCACCCGGACCGAGCCCGCGCCGGCGAGCGGGAGGTGGACGTTGTAGAAGTCGGGCAGTTCACCGGCCGCCACCTCGACCGGGACGCCCCAGCGCAGCTCGTAGAGCGCCAGCCCCCGCCGGTGCAGCCGGCGGAAACGGCCGGGCCCCCGCTCGCCCCGGCCGACGCGCAGGCCGTGGGGCGAGAACTCCTGAGTCACCGCCTCGTCCAGCGCCTCGACGTCGTTCCCCTCGTAGAGCAGCATCGCGGCTCCCCCTGCCGCCGACCCTACCCCCGGCCGATGAACGGCATGGTCGTCGCGGTGATGGTGAGGAACTGGACGTTGGCATCCAGCGGCAGCCCGGCCATGTACCGCACGGCGTCGGCCACGTGCCGGGCGTCGAAGGTCGGCTCGGCGACGACCCGGCCGTCGGCCTGCGGGATGCCCGCGGCCATCCGCTCGGTCATCTCGGTGGCGGCGTTGCCGATGTCGATCTGCCCGCAGGCGACGTCCCAGGCCCGCCCGTCCAGCGAGATCGACCGGGTCAGCCCGGTGACGGCGTGCTTGGTCGCGGTGTAGGCAACGCTTGCGGGCCGCGGGGCGTGCGCCGAGATCGAGCCGTTGTTGACGATCCGGCCGCCGCGGGGTTCCTGGTCCTTCATCAGCCGCACAGCCTGCCGCGCGCAGAGGAACATCCCGGTGAGGTTGACGTCGACGGTCCGCTTCCAGTCCTCGACGGACAGCTCGGCGACGGTCCCGCCCGCGGCGATCCCGGCGTTGTTGAACAGCAGGTCGAGCCGCCCCCACCGCTCCCGCACGGCCGCGAAGAGCGCCTCGACGGCTCCCTCGTCGGAGACGTCGGTGGGCACGGCGAGCGCGTGCTCGAAGCCCGCGGCGGTTTCGGCGAGCGCCTCGGACCGCCGTCCGGCCAGGGCAACGTGGTAGCCGTCTTCGAGGAGGGCGCGGGCCACCGCCCGCCCGATGCCCGAACCGGCTCCGGTCACCACCGCGGTCTTCACCATGCCCCGACCCTAACGAAAAGGGCCCGGCGCGTGCCGGGCCCTTCACGCGGAACGTCGGTTACTTCGCCGCCACGCCCAGCGCGGCGAGCGCCGGGCCGGCCATGATCACGCCGTTGCCGGTCACCGTGTCGAAGCCGGGCGTGCCCAGGTCGATCGCGCTCGACACCAGGGCCGAGCGGATCTGGGCCGGGGTCGCCGTCGGCTTGCCCGACAGCAGCAGCGCCGCGATGGCCGCCGCGTGCGGGGCCGCCGCCGACGTCCCGAAGAACGGCTGGAAGCCGGTCACCGAGGTCGCCACGCCGTCGGCCGCGGTGATGTCCGGCTTGTTGCGGACCGTGCCGCCGGTCGAGGAGACGTTGCCGGGGGTGATCGCCGTGCCGTCGGCGTTGTAGAACAGGCGGCGCTTGCCGTCGGAGGAGAAGCGCTCCCACTTGCTCGACGCCGTGTACAGGCCGGGGTACGGGCCGGCCGGGTTCGCCGGGTCACCGGTCTCCAGCGGGCGGCCGAACGCACCCGCCGCCGGCGCCGCCGCCACGCTGAACGCGTTGGCCGCGGCCGAGTGGCCGTTCGTGACACCGTTGGTGCTGAACGCCTTCAGCGAACCCGAAGCCACGAAGCGGCCGCGGATCACGTTCAGCGCGATGAACCGGTCGGCGCCGGAGTACTTGACGACCGCGACCTTGTAGCCGGAGCCGCTGGACGGCACGGACGCGATCTCGTACGGGTTCTGCGAACCGGACTGCGCGTTCTCGCTGGAGGCCACGACACTGCCCGAGGAGTTCAGGATGAACAGGTCGTAGTCGTTGGCGGACTTGCCCCACGGGTCGGACCAGAACAGCGTCACCGGACGGCCGAGCGAGCCCGCCGAAAGCGCGTCGAAGTTCTGCGTGGTGCTGCTCGGGTCGAAGTCGTGCGGGGTACCGGTGACGCCGCTGATCTTCGACGACGAGGCCCGGAAGTCGCCCTCGTAGTAGCCGCTGGTGCCGTCGGTCGCGTTACCCGAGTTGCCGGCCGAGGAGAAGTAGAGCACGCCGGCCGCGGTCACGTCGTTGACCGCCTGCGCGACCTGCGTGTCCTGGAACGGCGATTCGTCGAAGTAGGAGACGTCGTCGACGATGATCTGGCACTTGCCGGTGGTGCGCAGCGCGCGGATGTTCGCGGCGAAGCTGGCTTCGCTGGTGAACGCGGTGGCGAAGCCGAGGGTGGCGTTCGGCGCGAGGTCGTGGATGATCTCGAGCATCGCGGTGCCCTCGTCGCCGCTGCCCTTCTGGCCGGACAGCACGTCCACCGCGGGCAGTTCGCCTGCCGACTGCGACTTCGCCAGGGAGTCGACGCCGTCGGAGAGCACGCAGACCTTCACGCCGGAACCGCTGACGCCGTAGGTGGTCCGGGCGGTGTCGGCGCCGTGCGCCTTGTCGCCTTCGGAAACCTGCGTCGCGGCGGCGGCCTGCGCGGCGGCGGCTTGGCCGGCCTTGCGGAAGTCGCGGTTGCCCTGCTCGCTCCAGGTGGTGGCCTGCGCGGCGGGCTTGACCTCGGTGACGTCGGCCCGGCCGGCGATCGCGTCCAGGGCGGACAGCGGCAGGTCGGCGCGGACGGCACCGTCCGGCGCGGCGTAGCGGACGGTGCCGCCCGCCGCCTTGACGGCGTTCGCGACGGCGTTGCCCTGCGCGGCGATGTCGACGGAGACGGTGCCGGCGTTGCTGACGCCGACGCCGGAGCGGTATTCGGGCAGCTTCGCGGCCAGCGACCGGTCGGCCCGCAACCGCTTCTCGACGACCAGCTGGCTCGATTGCTTGCGCTCGGCGGGGCTGAGGCTCTTCTTGATGCTCTGCAGCGCGTTGATGCCCGCTTCGGTGCGCGCGGCCGCGGCGTCCACGGTGGACGGCTGCGCCGCCGAGACCCCCGTCGTCAGCAGCAGTGCGCCGACCGTCAGCGGAACCGCGTGCGCGGCGACCCGGCTGAATCTCACCATCGATGTCTCCCTGTGGTACTCGGCCACCTGACCGAATGACACCCGACCGGGTGTAATGGGGAGAATCTAAGGAGTGACCGAGCCGGATTCCACCGACCAAAGTCGGGAACGCCGCCGGGTCCACATGCTGGAACTCGGCCGGGTGCTCAAGGAAACGTGAGAACTATTTTTCCCCGGCCGTGTCCGGTTTCGATTTCCCGATGTGCGGCCGCGGCCTCGGTGTACGGGTAAGCCCGGCGCACGGTGAACCGCAAGTCACCCTTGGCGTAGAGCGCGGCCAGTTCGGCGAGCCGCGCGGCCGAGCGTCCGGACTTCGAGACGAGGACGCCGAGTTCCGCGGCCCGGTCGTGGTCGACGAGGGTGAGGATCCGGTCCCGTGCCTTCACCAGTTCGAGTGAGACGTCGAGTGCCTCCCCACCGGCCCCGTCGAGCACGGCGTCGATCCCCTGCGGCGCGGCGGCTTCGATGCGGCTCTTGAGGCCGTCGCCGTAGACGACGGGGGTGGCGCCCAGCTCGCGCAGGTAGTCCTGGTTGGCCTGGCTGGCGGTGCCGACCACGCGGGCGCCGCGGAGCTGTGCGAGCTGGACGGCCGCGGTGCCGACCGCCCCGGCGGCGCCGTGGACGAGCAGCGTCTCGCCGTGGCGCGGGTTCAGCAGTTCCAGTGCGATGGACGCGGTCTGCGCGCCGGCGGTGAACCCGCCGGCCACCTCCCACGGCATTTCCGGCGGCTTCGGCGTGACATCGGTGACGGGGACGACGATGCACTCGGCGGCGGCCTGCACGGCGGTGAAGCCGAGAACTTCGGTCCCGGCGGGGAGTTCGCCTTCGTCGACGACGCCGGCGAACTCGTTCCCGGGCACCCGCGGCCAGCCGAGCTCCAGGTGCGGCGGTTCCCACCCGGCCCGCACGGCGGCATCGAACGGCTGCACCCCGGCGGCCTTGACCCGCACCCGGACCTCCCCCGGGCCGGCGTGGGGTTCGGGCAGCTCGAGGACGCGGAGCACTTCGGGCCCGCCGAATTCGGTGAACGCAACGGCTTTCACGGATTTCCTCCAGTGGGTGGCGTGTACCGCCATCCTGGAACTTCGAGTCCACTGGAGGTCAAGAGCGGGAACTGCCGGTGCCCGGCCACACGGTCGGCGGCGTCGCGAGGATGCGCCGCGCCCGGGCCTGCGCGCCCCGATGCCTGCTCGTCGGCCTGTCAGGGGAAGTCCATCTTGGACGGTTGCGTTATCGCGCCCGGGTCCCCCGGCGGATGGGCGCGGTCCCGGCGAAGGTGCGCTGGGACCGCACCGGAGCTCCGCTTCGGCGTGCCTACATGTTGATCATGTGACCCGCGAGGCCGTGGATCGCTTCCTTCACGGCCTCGCCCAGTGTCGGGTGGGCGTGGACGTTGCGGGCCACCTCGTGCACCGTCAGGTCCCACTGCTGGGCCAGGGTCAGCTCCGGCAGCAGTTCCGTCACGTCCGGGCCGATCAGGTGGCCGCCGATCAGCTCGCCGTACTTGGCGTCGCTGATCAGCTTCACGAAGCCGGCCGCGTCGCCGAGGCCGTGGGCCTTGCCGTTGGCCGTGAAGGGGAACTTCGCCACCTGGACGTCGAAGCCCTTCTCGCGGGCCTGCGCCTCGGTCCAGCCGAAGCTGGCGATCTGGGGCTGGCAGTAGGTCGCGCGCGGGATCATCGGGAAGTCGAGTTCCATGGTCTCGGCGCCGGCGATCGTCTCCGCCGCCACCACGCCCATCGACTCCGACGCGTGCGCCAGCATCAGCTTCGCTGTCACGTCTCCGATCGCGAAGATGTGCTCGACGTTCGTGCGGCCGCGGCCGTCCACGGCGATCGCGCCGCGCTCGGTCAGTGCGACGCCCGTCTTCTCCAGGCCGTAGCCCTCGACGCGCGGCTGGAAGCCGATGGCCTGCAGCACCTTGTCCGCTTCGAGGACCTGCTGCCCGTTCTTCTCCGAGGACACGGTCACCCGCACGGACGAACCCGAGTCGTCGATCGACTCGACGCGGGTCGACGTCAGCACCTTGATGCCGAGCTTGCGGTACCGGCGCGCCAGCTCGGCCGACACCTCGGCGTCCTCCAGCGGCACCATCCGGTCGAGGAACTCGACGATCGTGACGTCGACGCCGTAGTTGTGCAGCACGTAGGCGAACTCGACACCGATCGCGCCCGCGCCCGCGATCACGATGCTCGACGGCAGCTCGCTCGAGAGGATCTGCTCTTCGTAGGTGACGACCCGCTCACTGCGCGCGGTGCCGGGCAGCAGCCGCGTGGTCGCGCCGGTGGCGATGACGCAGTGGCCGAACGTGATGCGCTCGCCGTTGACCTCGAGGGTGTGGTCGTCGACGAACGTGCCGTGCCCGTCGAACTCGGTGATCTTGTTCTTCTTCATCAGGAAGTGCACGCCCTTGACGCGCCCGTCGGCGACCTTCCGGCTCCGCTCGTACGCGGCGGTGTAGTCGACCTTGATCGGGCTGTCGGAGGAGATGCCGAACGCCTTCGCCTCCTGGGTGACGACGTGCGCCAGCTCGGCGTTGCGCAGGAGCGCCTTCGACGGGATGCACCCGACGTTCAGGCAGACACCGCCCCAGTACTTCTCCTCGACCACCGCGGCGCTCAGCCCCAGCTGGGACGCGCGGATCGCCGCGACGTAGCCGCCCACCCCGGCCCCCAGCACGACGACATCAAAGTGTTGTGCACTCATGCCTCGAAACTACCCTTCCACGCGGTGGGCGGCGGGGTGACCCGGGCCTCACGCGCGGCAAGCCCACGGCCGCCGAGACCGGCGGCGTCAGGCGGTGTGGCTGCCGCCCGGGGCGGCGGCGGGGACCGCCTCGCCGATGGTGCCCCGAGGCCTGCGGGCCGCCGCGAACACCACGCGTTGCGGAGGCCGGCGCCAGGCAAAGCTCCCTCGCGAGAGCGACTCCACGCCACATCCGCCCGGCCCCGCCCGGGGCAACGCCGACGCGCACGCCACCGACGGGGGTCCGCTCGGGGCAGACCCGGAAATCGTCATGCCGGCAGGTTCTCACCCACCACCGGCAGAATCAGGCGGCCACCGACGGCCGCTCGCCCCGGATCGACACCAGCAGCTCGGTGATCGCGGCCATGATCCGGGCGGTCGCCTCCTCCAGCACCGCGCGGGTCAGCTCGCGGCCGGCCAGGTCCGACAGGTCGACCGGCGGGCCGGCCACCAGCTCCACCGTCTTGCGCGGCAGCACGCGCGGGAGCTTCGCCGTCGACGGCAGCAGGTGGTGGGTCCCCCAGTTGGCGACCGGGATCACCGGCGCCCCGGTCTCCAGCGCCGCCCGCACCACGCCGGTCTTGCCGCGCATCGGCCAGCCGTCGGGGTCCGTCGAGAACGTGCCCTCCGGGAAGATCGCGACGCATTCGCCCGCCCGCACCGACGAGACCAGGTCGCGGTAGGCCTCCGCGGCCGTCGCCGCGCCGCGGTAGACCGGGATGTGGCGACCCGAACGCATCACGCGCCCGACCACCGGCAGCTTCCACAGCGAAGCCTTCGCCAGGTACCGCGGCACGCGGCCGGCCTCGAGGCAGAACGCCGTGAGCGTCGTCGGGTCGGCGAACGACAGGTGGTTCGACGCCACCAGCACACCGCCGGACTTCGGGATGTGGCGCGCACCCCGGACGCGGAACCGGGTGGTCTGCACGAGCAGCTGCCAGACCACCTCGATCGCGAAGCTGTACCAGGCGCCACGGCCGGCGCGGGCGAAGCGCCGGCCGTAGGCGATCATCTGGCGTCGGGTGAGCAGCTCACCTTCGGTGTCCAGGGCGGTCCAGCGGTCCATGACTGTCATTCGTAGCCCACGACCGGCCGGATCGGCCCACGCCCGCGCCGAACGCGGCGCAGATCACAGCGGGATTTTCAGAGCCGCTCGAGCACGACGACCGGGATCTCACGGTCGGTCTTCTTCGCGTACTCGTTGTAGTCCGGCCAGACGGCGGCGAGCTTTTCCCACAGCTTCGCGCGCTCCTCGCCGACGGCCGTGCGGGCACGCGCGGAGAACTTGTCCGCCTTGACCTGCACGCCGACCTCGGGGTGCTCGACGAGGTTGAAGTACCAGCCGGGGTGGTTCGGCGCGCCGCCCTTGGAGGCCACGATCACCGGGTTGCCGTCGACCTCCTGGTAGATCAGGGCGAACTTGCGCTCCTGACCCGTCTTGCGGCCCGTGGTGGTCAAGACCAAAGTGGGGACGCCTTCCTTCCACTCGTGGCCGACCTCGCCATCGGTCTCCTCGTAGCGGCGGACGTGCTCGTCACCGAACAGCATGCGGGTTCCTTTCTCGGACTTCGTCAGTGGCGGGCTCACCACTTGAGAGTTCTCCTGGTTTCCAACAAACCCGCGGCGCGCGATCTTCCCCGCCGTTTTCACTCGTTCGGGGGAGGTCCCCCGAGCAGCGGCTTCTCCCGGCACACCCCCCTCCCAGTAGATTGCACCGACCGAGCACGCCGAGACACTCGAGACCGACTCTTGGAGGAGCCAGCCATGAAGGCCCGGCCGCACGTGACACTCGAAGACGTGGCACGCAGCGCGAACGTCTCGCTCGCGACGGCGTCGCGGGTGCTCAACGGCACCGCGTCCGTCCGCGCCGACCTGCGGGAGCGGGTGTCCGCCGCGGCGGCCGAACTGGCCTACGCCCCCAACGCGCACGCGCAGGCCCTCGCCGGTGGCACCCACCGCACGGTCGGCGTGATCTGCCACGACGTCAGCGACCCGTACTTCGCCGCCATCGCGGGCGGGGTGATGCGGGTGGCCACCGACAACGGCTTGCTCGTCATGCTGGCCGGCACGTTCCGCGACCCGGACCGCGAAGTCGCCTACGTCTCGACCCTGCGGGCCCAGCGCGCCGCGGCCATCCTGCTCATCGGCTCGGCGTTCGAAGACCGGGCGTGGGAACGCGCGATGGCCGCCGAACTGGAGCCCTACCGCCGCGGCGGCGGCCAGGTCGCCGCGGTCAGCAGGCACCGCGGCCTCAAGATCGACACCGTGCAGCCGGACAACAAGGGCGGCGCCGCGGCGCTGGCCAAGGAACTCGTCGGCCTCGGCCACAAGCGGTTCGCCGTGCTGGCCGGGCCGCGGCAGCTGAGCACCGTGATCGACCGGCTGGCCGGGTTCACCGGCGAGCTCGCCGCGCACGGCATCGAGCTGCACGAAGAGGACGTCGTCGAGGCCGCGTTCAGCCGCGACGGCGGTTACGAGGCGACGAAACGGCTGCTCGCCGGGCGCCGGCGCAAGCTGCCGACCTGCCTGTTCGCCGTCACCGACGTGATGGCGATCGGCGCGCTGACGGCGTTGCGCGAGGAGGGCCTGTCCGTGCCCGGCGACATTTCGGTGGCCGGCTTCGACGACATCCCGGTGGTCCGCGACCTGGCCCCGGCGCTGACCACGGTGCGTCTGCCGCTGGAGGAACTCGGCGAACGCGCGATGGACCTGGCGATCAAGGGCGCCGCGGGCACCCGGCCGCGGACGGTCCGGCTCTCCGGCGAAGTGGTCCTGCGGGAAAGCACCGGACGGCCCAAGCGCTGACCCCGGACGGGCCTTGCCGCGGGCGCGGCGCAGGCCCTACCGTGGCCTGAGAAAGCGCTTTCTGACTCCTCCGGAGGTCTGCGATGCTGGTGCTCCCGGCTCCCGGCGGCGAGCTGCTGAACTGGTCGCCGTCCGGACCACGGCCACCCGCACCCCCGAACACGCCACCGTCGTCGCGCGTCGCCTACGCCGCCGCGCACGTCGTCGCGGACGCGCTGGCCGACGAGCCCTACACGGTGGATTGGGACACCACGCTGGCCTTCCGCGAGCACCTCTGGTCGTGCGGGCTCGGCGTCGCGGAGGCGATGGACACCGCGCAGCGCGGGATGGGCCTCGACTGGGCGGCCACCCGAGAGCTGGTGACCCGCACCGGTTCGATCGCGGCCGGACGGCGCTGGTGCGCCGGGGTGGGCACCGACCAGCTGCCGCCGGGACCGGCCACCGTCGCGTCCATTGTGGACGCCTGGCGCGAGCAGCTCGACCTGGTCGCCGGGGCGGGCGCGGTCCCGGTCGTGATGGCCAGCCGGGCGCTGGCCGCGGCGGCGACGGGCCCGGACGACTACCACGCGGCCTACGGGAAGCTGCTGTCCGGAGCGGGCGGCCCGGTCCTGCTGCACTGGCTGGGCGAGCAGTTCGACCCCGCGCTGGCCGGCTACTGGGGCCACGACGACGTGCGCGCGGCCGCCCGCGAACTGGCCGCGCTGTGCACCGAACACGCGGGCACGATCGCCGGGGTGAAGGTTTCCGTGCTCGACGCCCGGGCCGAAGTCGAATTCCGCCGGGCGCTCCCGGACGGCGTCGCCTGCTACACCGGTGACGACTTCCACTACCCCGAGCTGATCGCCGGGGACGCACGCGGCCACAGCGAAGCCCTGCTCGGCATCTTCGACCCGCTCGCCCCGGTCGCCGCGGCCGCGCTGACCCGCCTCGACGAGGGCGACGAGGCCGGGTTCCGCGCCCTGCTCGACCCGACCGTGCCGCTGTCCCGCGAGATCTTCCGCGCGCCGACCCGGCACTACAAGACCGGCGTCGTGTTCCTGGCCCACCTCAACGGTCACCAGGACCACTTCCGGATGATCGCCGGGCAGGAGTCCGCGCGCACGATCACCCACCTCGCCACCCTGCTGCGGCTGGCCGACGAGGCAGGCGTGCTGGCCGATCCCGACCTGGCCGAGGCCCGGATGCGGCCGTTGCTGCGGGTCGCGGGGGTCGCGTGATGGACCCGCGGCTGAGCCTCAACCAGATCACCACGAAGTCCTGGTCGCTGCCCGAAGCGGTGGCCGGCTGCGCCGAGGCGGGCGTCGGCTGGATCGGCCTGTGGCGCGACAAGGTCGCCGAGACCGGCGTCGACGAGGCCGCCCGGCTGCTCGAAGAGCACGGCGTGCGGGTTTCGTCGCTGTGCCGCGGTGGGTTCTTCACCGGCGTGACGCCGGAAGGCTCCCCTGTGGACGGTGTGGCGCAGACCCGCGAGGCGATCGACGAAGCGGCCGCGCTCGGCGCCGGCGTGCTGGTGCTGGTCGTCGGCGGGATCGCCGGCAACGACCTCGCCGCGTCCCGGCAGCGGGTCGCCGACGCCGTGGCGAGCTGGCGCCCTACGCCGGGGAGCGCGGGGTGCGGCTCGGCCTGGAACCGCTGCACCCGGTGCAGTGCGCGGAGCGGTCGGTGCTGTCCACTGTGGAGCAGGCGCTGGCGATCGCGGTGGAGCACCCGGCCGAGCAGGTCGGGGTGGTCGTGGACGAGTTCCACGTCTGGTGGGACCCGCGGATCGAGGCGTCGATCGCCGCGGCCGCCGGGCGGATCGCCGGGTTCCACGTCTGCGACGTCCTGGTGCCGCTGCCGGACCCGCTGCTCGGGCGCGCGTTGCCGGGCGACGGCCCGATCGACCACCGCCACCTGCGGGCGGCAGTCGAGGCGGCGGGCTACACCGGGCCGATCGAGGTCGAGGTGTTCAACGCCCAGTTGTGGGCCCGGCCCGGCGGAGACGTGCTCGCGGAGACCGTTGCGGCGTTCGAGCGATTCGTGGCCTGATCCGGTCCACCTGGCGCCTACGCTGGGTCCGTCAGGCGGACGGGGGGGTCGCGCATGAAGACCGACGACGACGGTTCGGTCCGGAGCGTGCTGCGCGCGTTCGACCTGCTCGCCCTCTTCACCGAACACCGCCGGACCTGGGCGGTCAAGGACCTCACCACGGCCAGCGGGCTGGCGAAGACGACCGTGCTGCGGCTGGTCGCCACCTGCGAACAGCGCGGCCTGCTCTGGACGCGCCCGGACGGGCGGATCACCGTCGGGCCCGGCATGCTGCGGTGGGCGCAGCTGGCGAACACCGCGTGGCAGCTGCCCGAGCCGGTCCGCCAGGTGCTGCGCGAGCTGGCCGCCGAGTGCCGGGAGACGGTGAACCTCTACGTCCGCAGCACCTCCGTGCTGGTCTGCGTGGCCCAGCAGGAAGGACCGCTGGCCATCCGGCACGTCGGCCGGGTCGGCGACGAGCTGCCGCTCGGCTTCGGGGCCGCCGGGCGCGTCCTCGACGGCGCCGAAGGCGCCGCGGTGAGCCACGGCGAGCCGGAGCCGGGCGCCTCCAGCGTCGCCACGCCGGTGCACGACGGCGACGGGCGGCTGCTGGCCGCCCTCGCGATCACCGGGCCGAGCAGCCGGTTCGGGCCGGGCGAAGTCGCTGCGTTCACCGAAGCTCTGACCGCCGCTTCGGTGCGGATATCGCAGATCGGCCTCGCAACGCGGGCGGAATAGGCCACAGAGGTCCGGATTCCGGCGTCCGGTTGGTTAGGCTTCCGGCATGCCGAACCTGCTGGTGGTGGAAGACGACGCGGCGATCGGCAGCGTGCTCGAATCGACCCTCGGGCTGCACGGTCACCAGGTGTGCTGGAGCCGCGACGGGCGGACCGCCCTGCAGGCCGCCGAGTCCGGCGACTTCGACCTCGTGCTGCTCGACCTGGGCCTGCCCGACCTCGACGGCGTCGAGGTCTGCCGCCGCCTGCGGGCCGCGCTGCCCGCGGCGGTGCTGGTGATCCTCACCGCGCGGCAGGAGGAGATGGACGTCGTCGTCGGCCTCGACGCCGGCGCCGACGACTACCTCACCAAGCCGATCCGGCTGGGCGAGCTGCTGGCCAGGGTGCGGGCGCACCTGCGGCGCGGCGCGCCGGCCGGGGCCCGGCCGCCGGTCACCGTCGGCGGGCTGACCGTCGACATCGCCGGCCGCCGCGCCATCCTGGGCGGGCGCGAGGTGGTGCTGCGGGCCAAGGAGTTCGACCTGCTGGCCCGGCTCGCCGAGCAGCCCGGCGTCGCGGTCAGCCGCGAGACGCTGATGTCCGAGGTCTGGGACGCGCACTGGTACGGCTCGACGAAGACGCTGGACGTGCACATCGCGGCGGTGCGCCGGAAGCTGTCGGCGGCCGCCGGGCCCGGTGCGGAGGTGCCGCGGATCGCCACCCTGCGCGGGCACGGCTACCGGCTGGAGGACCCGGCCCGTACCGCGGCCGAAGGGTAGCCGTGCGCCGCCGGATCACCTCGCTGACGGTGCTGGCCGCCCTGGTCGCGACCCTGCTGTTCGCCCTGCCGCTGGGCTTCGCGGTGTGGCAGTACTACCACGAGAACGCCAAGGGCGACCTGGAACGGGCCGCGGACACCGCCGCGCTCGCCGTGTCACACGAGCTGAACGCCGGCCTGTCCCCCGACGTGCCGCTGCCCGAGAACGACGAAGCCGAAGCCGAGGTCGCGATCTACCTCCCGGACGGGCGGCTGCTCGCCGGGCACGGGCCCGCCGTCGGCGGCTCGGTCGAGCGCCAGGCGGCGACGGCCACGGAGGACGTCGTCATCGGCCGCGAAGGCGACGAACTGGCGCTGGCGGTGCCGGTGGTCAGCGGCTCCCGGGTGACCGGCGTGGTCCGCGCCGCGCTGCCGCTGTCCCAGCTGCGGATGCGGATCATCCTGACCTGGCTCGGCATGGCCGGGCTCGCGGTCGCGACGACCGGGGCGAGCTGGCTGCTGGCCCGGCGGTTCACGAAGCGGCTGGTCCGGCCGCTGGAGGAGCTCGCCGCGGCGGCCGGACGGCTCGGCGAGGGCGACTTCACCGCCCGCTCGCCGCGCGCGGGCATCCCGGAGATCGACCAGGTCGGCGAGACCCTGGACACCACCGCGGCCCGGATCGGCTCGACGCTGGAGCGCGAGCGGGCGTTCTCCGCGGAGGCGTCCCACCAGCTGCGGACCCCGCTGACCGGGCTGCGCCTGCAGCTCGAAGCCGCGCTGGAGACCCCGTCGGCGGACCCGTACGCGGCGATCCGCGCCGGCATCGCGTCCACGGACCGGCTGGAGCGCACCATCGAGGACCTCCTGGCGCTGGGGCGGGAGCGCCGGGCCCCGCGGGCCGAGCTGGACCTCGACGCGCTGCTCGAGGAGGTCCGGCAGGCGGGTGAGGCCCTGCTCGGGCCGTCGGGGCGCGAGCTGCGGATCCGCTGTGAGGAGCCGCCCCCGGCGCGGGTGGCGGCCGCGGCGGTCCGGCAGGTGCTGGGGGTGTTGCTGGACAACGCGGCCACGCACGGCCGCGGGACGGTCACGGTGGTGGCCCGTGACGCCGGTGACGCGCTCGCGATCGACGTGACGGACGAAGGCCCGGACCTGGGCGAGACGGACCCGTTCGCGACCACGCCGAGCGGCCACGGCATCGGCCTCAGGCTGGCCCGCGGGCTGGCCGAAGCCGAGGGCGGCCGCCTCCGGCTCAGCCGCCCCGAGCCGCCCACGTTCACCCTCCTCCTCCCCGCCACCCCCACCTGACCCCGTGATCCACCGGGCATCACCCGTGCTTGGAGAGGCATCACCCGTGTCTGGAGGGGCATCACGCGTGATTGGGCGGGCATCGCGCGTGGCGGCCGTGATGCCCCGCTGATCACGGGTGATGCCCCGGGAAGCACGCGTGATGCCTTTCGGAGCACGGGTGATGCCCCGGGAAGCACGGGCGGGGGCCGGTTACATGGGGAAGGTTGCGCGGAACTTGGCCGAGATCGGCTCGAGGTCGGCGACGAGGGCCGCCAGCTCGGCGGGAGCCAGGGCAGCGTAAGGAGCCTCCGCGAGCTGGTCCGTGAGCGACTCGACCCGCTCCTTCGCGGCCCGGCCGTCGGACGTCAGCCAGCCGTCGGACCCGACCAGCCCGCGCGCCCGCATCCCGTCGATGACCGCGTCCAGCTGGGCCGCCGGGAGGTGCCAGACCCGGCCGAACTTCTCCGCGGGCAGGTCGATGGACAGGGCGTGCAGCACGTGCGCCTCCGTCCCGCCGATGCCCTCGGCCAGCAGCGCGACCGTGTGGCCGTCCCCGCGGTGCTCGCGCAGCAGGGTGGCCGCGTGCCACAGCCGGGCCACCGGCTCGTCCGGCACCGGAACCGTGCGCAACGCCGCGTAGAGCGCACGTCCCCCGGCCGGGGCGCTGGTCGCGGCCTTCAGCAGCCCGTCGGCCGCGCGTCCGACGCGCGGGTCGTCGGCGAGCTCGCCCAGGATCCGCCGCATCCCCGCGACGCACCCCCGCTCGCGGGCCGCCAGCGCCGCTTCCGGCGTGGTCAGTTCCCACACCCGCGGGATGTGCCGGGCCACTTCGCCGGGCGCGAAGTTGTAGAAGACCGCGTGGACCACCTCGGCCGGGACCGACCGGCCGAAGGGCGCGGCGCGGCCGGCGAAGTAGGCGTCCCACGGGTTGCGCAGGCCCAGCGCCATCAGGGCCTCGTCGGACTCGTCGGCGAAGTAGGGCACCAGGCCGATCGGCTCGACCAGGTCGTACATGCGGCGGGCGACGGCCATTTTTCTTCCCCCTGCGGGTCCGGCGGCGCCCTCGCGGCGGCCGCTCACCCCCTCCACGAACGGCTCCCCCGCGATCCGACACCCGAAATGCGGTTCGGAACGAATCGCCATGATCTCACGCACTTGTGCAATGAATCACCTGTGATTCATCTGTACGCGCAACGTTCTCCTGTTTTGCGCTCCGGAGACGACCGTTACCGTCGTCGGCATGACTTTGCGAGCCGCGACGGTGCGGCGGAAACCGGTCGCCGACCTGGTCGCCGAAGGTGATCATGGCACGTTGAAGCGGTCGCTCGGCCTCGGGCAGCTCACCATGCTCAGCATCGGCGCGACGCTGGGCAGCGGCATCTTCGTCGTGCTCGGCGAGGCCGTCCCGGTGGCCGGCCCGGCCGTGGTGCTCTCGTTCGTGCTCGCCGGCGTCACGGCGTTGTTCTCGGCGCTCTCCTACGCGGAGCTCGCCGGGATGATCCCGCTGTCCGGTTCGTCCTACTCCTACACCTACGCCACGCTCGGCGAGCTCGTCGCCTGGGTCTGCGGGTGGTGCCTGGTGCTCGAATACGGCGTCTCGGTCGCCTCGGTCGCCGTCGGCTGGGGCCAGTACCTCAACGAGCTGCTGCGGCTGGCCTTCGGCTTCGCCATCCCGGACGCGCTGAGCCAGCCGCCCGGCTCCGGTGGGGTCGTCAACGTGCCCGCCATCCTCGTCGTCGTCCTCGCGATGGTCCTGCTGCTCTCCGGGGCCAAGGAGAGCGCACGGGCCAACGCGGTCATGGTCGTGGTCAAGATCGGCACGCTGGTGCTGTTCTGCGCGATCGCCTTCAGCGCGGTGCAGGCGAAGAACTTCACGCCGTTCCTGCCGCTCGGGCTGGCCGGGCTGAGCGCCGGCGGCGCCAAGCTGTTCTTCTCCTACATCGGGTTCGACGCGGCTTCGACGGCCGGTGAGGAGGCGAAGAACCCGCAGCGCGACCTGCCGCGGGCGATCCTGCTCTCCCTCGGCATCGTCACCGTGCTGTACTGCCTGGTCGCCGTGGCCGCCGTCGGCGCCCTGCCGTGGCAGCAGTTCGACGGGCAGGAAGCCGCGCTCTCGCACGTGCTCGACGTCGTCTCGGACAACCCGTTCTGGGCCGGCCTGCTCGCCGTCGGCGCGATCGTGGCGATCTCCAGCGTCGTGCTGACCGTCCTCTACGGACAGACGCGCATCCTGTTCGCGATGTCCCGCGACGGCCTGGTGCCCGCCGCCCTGTCCAAAGTGGACGTGAAGACCGGTTCCCCGCGGATCAACACCCTGGTCGTCTCGGCCTTCGTCGCCGTCCTGGCCGCCTTCATCCCGCTCGGCAAGCTGGCCGACGCCACCAGCATCGGGACGCTCTTCGCGTTCGGCCTGGTCAACGTGGCCGTCCTGCTGCTGCGCAAGCGCCAGCCCGACCGCCCGCGCACGTTCCGCGTCCCGCTCTCTCCGGTGACGCCGATCCTGGGCGTGCTCTGCTGCGCGTACATGATGCTCAGCCTCGACGGCGCCACCTGGCTCGTCTTCGGCGCCTGGATGGTCCTCGGCCTGCTGATCTACTTCGGCTACGGGATCCGGAAGTCGAGGCTGGCGTGAGGGTCGCGATCCACCAGGGCCCGCTCGACGACCTGCGCGAACCCGACGCCGACCTCGTCGTCACCGCGGAGATGATCACCACCGGCTACCACATCGGCGCGCGCACGCACCAGCTCGCCGAACCCGCCGACGGCCCCACCGCGGCCCGGCTGTCCGCCTGGGCCCGGCGAACCGGCACCGCGCTGGCCTACGGCTACCCGGAAACCGACGGCGAGCACGTCCACAACAGCGTCCAGCTGATCGACGCCACCGGACGGCGGCTCGCCAACTACCGCAAGACGCACCTCTTCGGCGACCTCGACAAGGCCTGGTTCACCCCCGGCGACGAGCCGGTCGTGCAGGCCGACCTCGGCGGCCTCCGGGTCGGGCTGCTCATCTGCTACGACGTCGAGTTCCCCGAGCTGGTCCGGGCGCACGCGCTGGCCGGCACCGAGCTGCTGGTCGTGCCGACCGCGCTGATGAGCCCGTACGAGCTGGTCGCCGACACGCTGGTGCCCGCACGCGCCTACGAAAGCCAGCTGTTCGTCGCCTACGCGAACCGCTGCGACACCGAGCAGGAGCTGACGTACTGCGGGCGGTCCTGCGTCGTCGCCCCCACCGGCGAGGTGCTCGCCCGCGCCGGCGCCGGGCCCGGAGTGATCACCGCCGACGTCACGCGGGACGCGCTGGTCGCGTCCCGCCTGGAAAACACCCACCTGGCCGACCGACGGCCCGAACTGTACCGGGGAACCACCGCATGACCTCCGCCGTCCCGACCGCGATCCACCACGACGAACCGGCGGGCCGCCCGATCACGATGTTCGGCCCGGACTTCCCGTTCGCCTACGACGACCACCTCGCCCACCCCGCGGGACTGGGGAAGCTCCCCGCCGAGCGGCACGGCACCGAGGTCGCCGTGATCGGCGGCGGCCTCTCCGGCATCGTCACCGCGTACGAGCTGATGAAGCTGGGCCTGCGGCCGGTGGTGTACGAGATCGCCGAAATCGGCGGCCGGTTGCGGACCGTGCGGTTCCCCGGCTGCCCGGACGACGTCGTCGCCGAGATGGGCGCGATGCGCTTCCCGCCCGCGTCCACCGCGCTGTTCCACTACATCGACAAGGTCGGGCTGGAAACCACGCCCTTCCCCAACCCCCTGGCCCCGGGGACGCCGAGCACCGTCGTCGACCTCAAGGGACAGAGCCACTACGCGCGCACGCCAGAGGACCTGCCCGCCGTCTTCCGCGAGGTCGCCGCGGCCTGGGACCGGACGCTGGCCGAGCACGCCTGCTTCGCCGAGATGCAGACGGCGATCCGCGACCGCGACGCGAAGACGATCAAGCGGCTGTGGAACGAACTCGTCCCCAAGCTGGACAACCAGACGTTCTACGGGTTCCTCTGCGACTCACCCGCGTTCGCCTCCTTCCGCCACCGCGAAATCTTCGGCCAGGTCGGCTTCGGCACCGGTGGCTGGGACACCGATTTCCCGAACTCCATCCTGGAGATCCTGCGCGTGGTCTACACCGGCGCCGACGACGAGCACCGCAGCATCGTCGGCGGCAGCAGGCAGCTCCCGCTGCGGCTGTGGGAACACACCCCGGAGGAAATCGTTTTCTGGCCGGCCGGCACCAGCCTGAGCACGTTGCACGGCGGACGGCCGCAGCCCGGCGTCGCCCGGCTGCACCGCACGGCACCCGGCAACATCACCGTGACCGACACGGAAGGCCACATCCGGACGTACCCGGCGGCGGTGTTCACCGCGCAGAGCTGGATGCTGCTGTCGAACATCGAGTGCGACGAAGCGCTCTTCCCGATCGACCACTGGACGGCGATCGAGCGCACGCACTACATGGCGTCGTCGAAGGTGTTCGTGCCGGTGGACCGGCCGTTCTGGCTGGACGGCGACCCGGCCACCGGCCGCGACGCGATGAGCATGACGCTCACCGACCGGATGCCCCGCGGCACCTACCTGCTCGGCGACGACCCCGCCAAGCCCGCGGTGATCTGCCTGTCCTACACGTGGGCCGACGACTCGCTGAAGTGGCTGCCGCTGTCGGTGTCCGAACGCGTCGAGGTGATGCTGCAGTCGCTGCGCGAGATCTACCCCGGCGTCGACGTCCGCCGGCACATCATCGGCGACCCGGTGACCGTGTCGTGGGAGGCCGAACCGCACTTCATGGGCGCGTTCAAGGCGAACCTGCCCGGCCACTACCGCTACCAGCGGCGGCTGTTCACGCACTTCGTGCAGGACGAGCTGCCCGCGCGGTACCGGGGCCTGTTCCTGGCGGGCGACGACATCTCGTGGACCGCCGGCTGGGCCGAGGGCGCGGTCCAGACCGCGCTGAACGCCGTGTGGGGCGTGCTGCGCCACTTCGGCGGGGCCACCGATCCGGCGAATCCGGGCCCGGGTGACGGCTTCGCAGACATCGCGCCGATCACGCTGCCGGACTGAGCGTGCCCCGATCGTGGGAGCCCGTCCGACTACCCTGCCCGGCGCAACCGCCCGTGCGACGATGGGCCCATGAACACCGAGCCGGCGCCGAGATGGCGAAGACTGGAACCGGACGAACGGAAGGAACAGATCTACGCCTGTGCGGCGCGGCTCTTCGGTGAGCGCCCGTATTCCGCAGTGTCCACTTCGGACATAGCCGCGGCGGCCGGCGTCGCGCGGGGGCTGATCAACCACTACTTCGGCACGAAACGCGAGCTGTACCTCGAAATCATCCGGCGCGCGCTGACCGTGCCGCGGCTGGCCGTCGAGATCCTCCCCGACGGGCCGCTCGAGCTGCGGGCCGACGTCGCCATCAACTGGTTCCTCGACATGGTCACCAGCCAGGAGCGGATGTGGCTGGCCGCGATCGCGCCCGAGGGCATCGGCCGCGACCTCGAGGTGGAGCGCATCCTCGAAGAAGCCGACCGCGAATCGGCCGACCGCGTGCTGGAGGCCGTCGGGCTGTCGCGGGAGAGCGAGCACGGCCCGGAGCTGAACGCGCTGGTGCGCGCGTTCGGCGGGATGGTGAAGTCGGCGGGTCGGGAGTGGCTGGTGCGCGGGGCCCTGACCCGCGACCAGGTGCACCTGCTGCTGTCGAAGTCGCTGGTCACGCTGGTCGGGGAGGTCTTCCCGGCCATCCAGGCCGAGCCGTCGCGCACCGGCCCGCCGTCACCCCGGCAGGGCGACTCCGGGTAGACCGAAGCCCCCGGCGCCACGAGGGGGAGGAGGGCGCCAGGGGCTCCGGGTCAGTGGGCGAACCACCGACGCACGCTCACGGTACGCCGAGGCACTGTCAAGTCACTGTCAACCCGAGATGTCCGGTTTGCGAAGTTCGTCCAGCCGGTGGTCGAGACCGTCGAGGCAGCGGCGCACGGCGTAGTCGTAGAGCTGGGCGTAGTAGCCCGACGCGAGGTCCGGGTCACCCATCAGGTCGTGCATCGCCGCGCCCAGCTCGGCCATGCCGGGCAGGTCCGACCGTTCGCGGTAGGTGGCGTACTCCTCGGTGTTGTCGAGCCGCAGGGCGAGCGCGCCGTCGCGGTCGTCCTCCATCGCGACGAACTGGCACGCGGTCATCAGCAGCAGGTTGTAGGCCAGCACGCTTTCCCGGCCGAACCCGGCGGCGAGCAGCACGGTGATGCCCGCGTCGATGGTGCGCGTGGCCGCCTTGACCGACGGGCCGAACAGCGCCAGCCGCCGCGCGCAGCCCGGATAGGTCCGCAGCACCGCGCGCAGGCCGGCCAGCAGCTCGGTGAACCACTCCTGCCACGGCAGCTGCTCGTCCGGCAGCTCGATCAGCCCGACCACGCGGTCGACGACGGCGTTCACCACCGCGTCCCGGTCGCCGACGTGGTGGTAGATCACCGCCGGGTAGGCCTCGACCGCGCGGGCGAGCTCGCGCAGCGTCCAGTTGTCCAGGCCGCGCTGGGCGGTGAGGTCGGTGGCCGCGCTGACGATGCTGTCGGCGGTCAGCGCCGGCAGCCCCGCCGCGGCCCGCGACCGGGGGCGCTGTCCGGTGCCTGAGGATGAGGTCGGCATGGGGCGTAACGGTAACGGCACCGGCGGGCCCGGTGCCAGGTCCGCGCGGGTACGGCAGGATCAGGGTATGGCACGCGCACAGGCCAACGGTCTCGAGCTCGAGTACGACACTTTCGGCGATCCGGCGGCCCCGCCGCTGGTACTGGTGATGGGCCTCGGTGCCCAGATGATCACCTGGGAGGACGGCTTCTGCGAGCTGCTCGCCGGCCGCGGGTTCTTCGTCGTCCGGTACGACAACCGGGACGTCGGGCTCTCGACGTGGCTCGACCACCTGCCGCCGCCGGACCTGGCCGCGCTGGCCGCCGGCGACCTGGCGAGTGCGCCGTACACGCTTTCGGACATGGCCGACGACGCCGTGGGGCTGTTCGACGCGCTGGGCATCGAGCGGGCGCACGTCGTGGGCGCGTCGATGGGCGGGATGATCGTGCAGCAGCTGGCCATCGACCACCCGGACCGGCTCCTTTCGGTCACGTCGATCATGTCGACCACCGGCGATCCGGCGGTCGGGCAGGCCGAGCCGTGGGCGCTGGCGTTGCTGACCCGGCCGCCGGCGACGACGCGGGAGCAGGCGCTGGTGGACAGCGTCGAGGGCTACCGGAAGCTCGGGTCCCCCGGCTACCCGGACGACGAGGCGTTCCTGCTGGCCAAGGCCGCGTTGCACTACGACCGCGCGCGGCACCCGGTCGGGACGCTCCGCCACGCGGCGGCGGTGGTGGCCTCGGGCGACCGCACGGCTCGTTTGCGTGGGGTGCGGCTGCCGGCGCTGGTCGTTCACGGCGACGCGGACCCGCTGATCGACGTGAGCGGCGGCAAGGCGACGGCGGAGGCGATCCCGGGCGCGGACCTGCTGGTGATCCCGGGAATGGGGCACAACCTGCCGCACGCGGTCTGGCCTCAGCTGGCCGACGCGATCGAGGGAGTCGTCAACAGGGCGTAAAGATCCCGGGGCCGGGGCGTAGGGAACGTGTCCTGGCTCACGCCTGCTCTCGTGCGCCGGACTGGACTGGGCAGATGGGCTTCGGATTCCCGTTCGGATGCGTGGCGTCGGTGGCCGCGGTGGTCGTGGCGGACCTCGCGGGGGCGACCGGCCATCCCTGGTACGCGCTGGTCACCTTGGGCGCGGTGGTCCTGGCTTCCGCCTACCGCAGTTCCCCCGCGGCGGCTTCCGGAGTGGCCGTGGTCGCCTGGGCGTTGCACACCGGCTTCGTGCTGGGCCGGTTCGGCGAGCTCGCCTTCGACCGCGGCTCCGGACTCGCTGCGCTCGTCCTCGTCTCGGCCCTGCTCGCCGGCGCTCTCGCCCGCGCCGTGTCGACCCTCCGATCACGCGTGTCGTCCGTCCAGGCACGCGTGTCGTCCGTTCCGGTACGCGAGTCGTCCGTCCGGGTACGCGAGTTCGCCGGTCGGGTGCCCCGGATCCCGTGAACCGACCCTCCAGGTACGCCGGCCGACCCTCCGGGTACGCGAACCGACCGTCTGGGTACACGGTCCGCCGGGCGGGTCAGGCCGCGTCCTGGTGATCGGAGAGTCGACTCGCGTGCTTGAACGGTCGACTCGCGTGCTCAGGGGGTCGGCTCGCGTACCGGAACGGTCGGCTGGCGTACCTGGAGGGTCGGCTGGCGTGATTGGGCGCGTATCTCGCGTGATCCGAGGGGCATCTCGCGTGATTGGGCGCGTATCTCGCGTGATCCGAGGGGCATCTCGCGTGATTGGGCGCGTAACTCGCGTGATTGGAGGGGCATCTCGCGTGATTGGGGGGACGACACGTCAGGGGTGGGCGGCGCGGCGGGCCGCCGAGGCGGCGATGATGCGGGGCAGACCGGCCGGGTGGAGGGGGTCGATGCCGGTCAGGTCGCGGATGCGGCGGAGGCGGTAGTCGACCGTGTTGGGGTGGACGTGGAGCACCGCCGCCGTGCGGCGGCGGTTCGTGTCCAGCTCCAGGTACGCCGCCAGCGTCTCGGCCAGCTCCGGGTGCGCCTCCAGCGGGTCGAGGGCCGCCGCGAGGCGGTCGCGGGCCGCCCCCGGGCGGGTCAGCTGGTACTCCACCAGGACGTCGTCGAGGCGGTACAGCCCCGGGGCGCGGCCGAACCAGCGCAGCACGTCCAGGACCTCGCCCGTCTGCGCCGCCACCTCGCGGACCTCCGCGGGCGCCGCCGTCTCCGCCGCCGCCAGCACGGTCACCCCCGCCGCGCGGCCTGCCGCGTCGAGCACCGCGTGCCAGTCGGGCAGCCGGCCCGCCGCCGGGAGCAGGACGAGCCCGCCGGAGCCGTCCAGGGACGCCAGCACGCCGTCGCCGCAGGCGTGCTCGAACGCCGCCAGGAACCGGCGGAGCTTGCGGCGGACCGCGATCTCCGCGTCCACCCCCGGTGACCCCTCGTCCGCGTGCGGCCCGAGCTCGACGCTCAGCACGACGTACCGCGCCGGCAGCGTGATCCCGGCGCTGCGGGCGACGAGGTCGACCGGGCCGCCGTCGACGAGCACCGAGAGCAGCGTCCGGCGGGCCGTGTGTTCCTGCCCGACCTTCGTGCGCAGCTCCTCCAGGTACCCGCGCGTCACCGCGCCCGTCACCGTGCCGACGAACGCCAGCACCCGGTCCGCGACTTCGAGCAGATCGGCGACGTCCCCGCTGCCCGAAGCAGCCGAGCCGACGGCGAAGATCTCCCGCGCGCCGACGTGGTACGCGGTCAGCACGGCTTCCAGTGGGAAGCCCTCCTCCGCCCGCCGGACCGCGGACGCGCCGACCTGCCGCAGCTCGGCCGCGTTGAGCTCGCGGTCCTCGCGCAGGCTCCGCGCGAACGCCCGCACCGCCTGCCGGGTGATCCCCGCGATGTCGCCGGCCAGCTCCTCCACCGGCGGCCGCCGGTAGTCGGCGACCTCGGCCTGGATGCGCGCGAGCACCCGGGCGATCAGTTCGGGCTCCTCCCGGGTGAGCCGCTCGTGCACGCGCTGCCCGCCGAGGGTGAGGTCCCCGCCGCACTTGTGCTCGGTCACAACCGATCCCCTCGTTCTCTGCCCGGATTCCCAGTCAATCCGGTGACGCCCCGTGCCGATGGTGTCACGGAGACCAACAGTGTCAAGGAGGACACCGTGCGAGTGAGAACAACGGCGTTCATCGCGATCCTGGTCACCGCGCTGGGCGCGACAGCGGGCACGGCGGCCGCGGACACGGCCGGGGAGTACGTGGCGCTGGGCGATTCCGCGGCGGCCGGGCCGCTCATCCTGCCGTGGGACCTCTCCTCCCCCGGCTGCATCCGGTCCCTGCTCGACTACCCGCACGTCGCCGCGAAACAGCTCGGCGTGCCGCTGAAGGACGTCACGTGCTCCGGCGCGACGACGGCGGACATGACGGCCCCGCAGCAGACGTCGGCCGGCGCGGTGCCGCCGCAGCTGGACGCGCTGGGCGAGCAGACCCGCACGGTGTCCGTGACGATCGGCGGCAACGACGTCGGCCTGGTCGGTGCCGCGACGAGCTGCATCAACCTGCTCCCCGGCGTCGTCCCCGACTGCGTCGACCGGTACACGGCGGGCGGCCACGACCAGCTGGCCGAGAAGATCGCCGCGTTCGAGCCGGTGTGGGGCGCGCTGCTGGACGCGATCCACGCGAAGGCGCCGAACGCCGACGTCTACGTGGCCGGTTACGGCACCTACCTGCCGCACAACGGCTGCTGGCCGGTCGCGCCGCTGACCCGCCGCGACGCGAACTACATCCAGGGCAGCATCGACAAGACCAACGCCGCCCTCGCCCGCCAGGCCGCCGCGCACGACGCGCACTACGTCGACGTCCGGACGGCCTCGATCGGGCACGACGTCTGCAAGCTGCCCGGCGTGAAGTGGTTCGAGAGCCTGATCCCGACGTCGGTGGCGGCCCCGCTGCACCCGAACGCCGACGGCATGGTGGCCATCGGCGGCCTGGTCGCCGCGGCGGTCAGCGGGTGAAGTCCCAGCGGGTGGCGCCGTGCGGCTCGGCGGTGGCGACGCCGATGGCCCGGTCCTGGGTGAACCGGTACAGGTGCCAGGGCGCCGGTCCGGCGCTCGCCGCCATGAACGGCGCGGTGAAGCCCCCGTCCTGCACGGTCGCGGGCCAGCCGCCCTCGCGGTAGACGGCCGCCACCCGCTCCAGCGTCGCGGGGTCGGCGACCCGGCGGGCCTCGCCTTCCAGCGTGAGGTCGAGGCCGCGCAGCCGCACCGAGACGGTGCACGCCGGGTTCGCCGCCAGGTTGCGGGCCCGGCGGGTGCCCGGCCCGCTGACGAAGTACAGGGCGTCGTCGACCCAGATGGCCCCGACCCCGGCGGCGTGCGGACGGCCGTCGGGGCGGACGGTCCCCACGAAGAAGGTCAGGTCCTCCTTGGGGGTCTGGGTGGCGAGGAGGTCGCGCGCCCTGCTCCACGGCAGCGCCGCGAGGCCGGACCGGTCGAGGTTCTTCGTTGCGCTGGCTTCAGTCATGCCTACGCGTCGAACGAGCCGGCGGCGGATCGACACGCCACGAGAGTTTTCTCGCCGCCCGGATCCTCGTCGCCGGTCGCGGGCACGATCACCAGCTCGTCGACCCCGGCCGCCGCGTACTCGCCGATCTTCGCCGCGATCTCGGCGGGCGAACCCACCAGCCCGACCGCGGCGACGGCCTCCGGCGGCACCGCCGCCAGCAGCGAACGCGGATGCGGCCGGGTCCGCGCGAAGTCGACCAGCTCGCCGAAGCCCGCCGCGCGGAACATGTCCGCGTAGCCCGGTGCGGCCAGGTAGCCGACCACGCCCCGGCGGAGCTGCTCCAGCTCGGCCGGCCCCGGGTCGGCGGCGGCCACCACCCACGCGGCCACCGGCGGTGGCGTGGTCCCCGCGCCCGAAGCGGCTTCCCGCAGCCCGCGCACCAGCGTCGCCGCGGCGGCCGGGCTGACCAGGTTGACCACCATCCGGTCGGCGAACCGCGCCGCGACGGCGAGCGCGCGCGGCCCGAACGCCGCGATCGTCAACGGCGACTTCGGCGCGGGCAGCCGCAGCCGGTAGCCCCGCGAGCCCACCACCTGACCGTCCACACCGGACTTCTCACCCGCCAGCAGCTGCCGGACCGCCTGGGCGGACTCCGCCAGCGCCGTGGCCGCGCGCGAGCGCGACCGGCCGTGCCAGCCGCACACGACGACTTCGCTGGACGTCCCGAGCGCGACACCCGTCGCGCGGCCGGTCAGCGCCGCCACCGAGGCGACGCCCATGGCGATCGTGGCCGGGTCCCGCACGGTCACCGCCAACGGCCCGAACGTCAGGGAGATCCGCGAGGTGGCCGCGCCGATCGCCGTGCCGAGCGCGAAGGCGTCCCACGTCGCCATCTCGCCGATCCACAGCTCCGGGTAGCCCGTGGCCTCGGCCGCGCGGGCCGCTTCCAGCGCCTCCTCCGGCGGGCGGTCCTGCCAGAGCCCCAGCGACACCGAAAGCTTCACGCGGTGACCACCATCGTGACCACCGTGGTGAACGACCCGCCGACGTTGAGCGTCAGCGCCGTCCGCGCGCCCTCGACCTGCGTCTCGCCCGCCGTGCCGGAGACCTGCCTCGCCGCGTCGCGCAGCATCCGGACGCCGGTCGCACCGACCGGGTGGCCGAGGCCGATCAGGCCGCCGCCCGGGTTGATCCCGGCCGCGTCGAGGCCGCCATCGGCGACGAACCGGCCGCCGTCGCCGGGCGGGGCCGCGCCGAGGTGCTCCAGCGCGACCAGGCCGGTGATGGTGAAGCAGTCGTGCAGTTCGACGACGTCGAGCGCGCCGGGTCCGGGCACGCCCGCGCGCCGGTAGGCGTCGGTGACGGCGCCGCGCAGGTGCGGGAACAGGTACTCGCCGTCGGCGGCGATCTTCTCGGCCAGCCCGATGTGGGACGTCCGGTGCCCGAAGCCCGCGATGCGCGGGAACCCGCCGCCGAGCCGTTCGGCGAACGCGGGCGAGGCCAGCAGGACCGCCGCGGCGCCGTCGGTGATGCGGCCGCAGTCCTGCTTGCGCAGGCGGCCTTCGATGACGGGGTTGAGCTCGTCGTCGAGGCCGAACGAGCCGGCCGGGAACCGCCAGTCGCGGGCCTGGGCCAGCGGGTTCAGCGCCGCGCGGGCGAAGGCGTGCGCCGCGAACTGCCCGAGGTGGTCCGGGTCGAGGCCGTAGCGTGCGTCGTACGCGGAAGCGACGTCCGCGAACAGCGCGGGCCACGGGAACTTCGCGGCGACGGCTTCGTGCCCGGCCCACGCGGCGGATCCGAGGTGCTCGGCCGCGCGCTGCCCGTCGACGTTGCGCATCAGCTCGACCCCGACGACCAGCGCCAGGTCGTAGCGGCCGGCTTCGAGGTCCGCGCAGGCGGCGAGGACGGCGGTGCTGCCGGACGCGCACGCGGCTTCGTGCCGGGCCGACGGCACGCCGTCCAGCTCCGGGACGGCCGCCACCAGCAGCCCGCCGAGCTGGGCCTGGCCGGTGAACAGTTCCGCCGCGAGGTTCCCGACGTGCGCGACTTCGACGTCTTCGGCGCTCACGCGAGCGTCCGCGAGGGCCGCGGGCACGACCTCGGCGAACAGCTCGAGGAGCCCGCGCCCTTCCTTGGTGAAGTTGCGCGCGAAGTCGGTCTGCGCCCCGCCCAGCACGAACACCGTCATGGCCTCACCCCAAGCTCTGCCGCAGCTGCCGCTTCAGGATCTTCCCCACCGGGTTGCGGGGCAAGGCGTCGGCGTACTCGAGCCGCTCCGGCAGCTTGAACGCGGCCACCTTCCGCTCGCGCAGGTACGCGACCAGCTCGTCGAGGGTCGGCTTGCGCGCGCCCGGCACGACGACCGCGCACACCCGCTCCCCCATGACGTCGTCGGGCACGCCGACCACGCCGACGTCGGCGACGTCCGGGTGCCCGGCCAGCAGGCCCTCGACCTCGGCGGGCGAGATGTTCATGCCGCCGCGGATCACCAGGTCCTTCGTCCGGTCGACGAACTTCAGGAACTCCCCGCGCTCGCCGGCGATCTCGAAGACGTCGCCGGTGCGGAAGTGGCCGTTCTCGTCGAACGGCGACGTGTCGAGCGGTTCGCCCACCGAGGTCAGGTAGCCGGCGAACACCGTCGGCCCGGCGATGTGCAGTTCGCCGCGGCGCCCGGGCTCGGTCACGTGCTCGCCCGTGACCGGGTCGTGCAGCCGCACCGACGTCCAGCCGGCGACGGGCGTCGACCAGGTGACGTCGGCGGCGTAGTTGGGGAAGTAGCTCGCGCGCTGGTCCGGGTCCGGGATGTCGGCCGGGCCGGACAGCAGTGCGGTGCCTTCGTTGGAGCCGAAGAAGTTGATGATGTCGATGCCGTACCGCTCGGCCCAGGTGCGCACGAGCCACGGCGACAGCGGGGCCGAGCCGGACCCGATCTTCCGCAGCGCCGAAATGTCCACTCCGGACAGGATCTTCTCGTTGTGCAGCAGCATGGTCAGCAACGCCGGTGGCGCGAGCGTGTAGGTCACGCGTTCGGCCGCGAGCTGCCCGAGGAACACCGGCAGGTCGAACGGGTGGTGCGGGACGAACACGGCGCCGGTCAGCAGCCAGGGCAGGAACATCCCGCCGATGCCTGCCATGTTCGTCATCGGGAACGGCGAGAGCAGGACGTCGTCCCGGGTGATCCCGGCGGCCTGGACGCAGCCGGCGGCCGTCGCCAGCCAGTCCCCGTGGCAGCGCGGTACGGCCTTCGGCTCGGCCTCGGTGCCGGACGTCCAGCAGATGGTGACGCAGTCGTTCACGTCGGCTTCGGGCAGCTGCGCGTCCAAAGTGGACTTGTCCGCTTCGGACAGCGCCGCTTCGGGCCAGGCCAGGGCGCCGGCCGGTTCGTCGTCCCCCGAGGCGACGACGAACCGGACCGACGGCGCCGCAGCGCCGATGAGCCCAAGGGCCGCCCCGGCGAGCTCGTGCTCGCCGTATCTGGAAGCGGTCACCACCCCGACGGCCCCGGTGCGCCGGCACATCGGACCGAGTTCGTGCTCCCGGTAGGACACCGGGAACGGGGTGACGATCGCGCCGATCCGCACGATCGCGAGAAAGGCCTGGACCAGGGCCGAGCAGTTCGGCAGCTGCACGGCCACGACGTCCCCTGCTCGCACCCCTCTGGCGAGCAGGAACGCGGCCAGGACGTCGACGCGTTCGTCGAGCCGGTTCCAGGTCCACCGCACCGGGTCGCGTCCGACCAGTGCGGTGGTGTTCGGTGGATCGACCAGCGCGAGACCCTCCGGGTCGGCACTGACCCGCTCCTTGACGAGCTGGTCGATCGTCTCCGCACTCCACCATCCCCACGCCCGGAAGTCCCGGGCGCGACCCTCTCGATGGCATCTCATGAACGGAGGTTTTCCAGCTGGTCCGCCCGGACCCAGGTCGCGTGAAAACCGAGCGGGACACGCTGGGGGAGCAGGACCCTGGCCACGGGTCCGGCAGCGAGATCGGCGGCGTCGAAGATGTCCAGTTCCGAGCGTCCCTCACGCTCGTCCTGCACGAACGTCACCAGGTACCCGTCCGCCGAGTCGACGGGTGCTCCTTCGCGGGGTGCGAACGGAGCCTCGCTGCCCCACCGGCCGGGACCGAACCGGTATTCGGTCTTCGTGCCGGCAAGATTGTCGCGGCGCACCAGCCCGTCGAACTTCAGCGTCGACTCGGGCGAGATGTGCACGGTGTAGGAGTACCGGTTCCGCCGCCCGACGCCGCGGGCGTCGACGGTCGGGAACTCGGTGTTGTCGTCGTCGAGCGGCGCCTCGTGGCACGCGCCGGTCCGCAGGTCGAAGCGGTAGCGGTGCAGCTGGGCGTCGAGCCGCAGGTAGGACAGCATCTTCGCGAGCGGCGTGTGCGCGTCGGCGCGCGGCTGCGGGCGCTGCACGCGGCAGACGTCGAGGATGACTTCGTCGCCCTCTTCCCACGCGTTCACGACGTGGTAGATGTAGCACGGGCTCGCTTCGAACCACCGGACCTGGCTACCGTCTCCGTAGCGTGGCAGGACGCCGAATCGGCTCGGCAGCGAGCGGTCGAAGTGCAGCTTGTGGCGGCCTTGCCGCGCCGCCGCCAGGTCCTGGACCAGCGGCAGGTCCATCAGCACCGCGTAGTGCTCGGTGATGGCCATGTCGTGCGGCAGGCGCGGGCCGGGCAGCTCGACGTCGGTGGTCTTGACGACCCGGCCGTCCGCGCTGATCACGCCGTAGCGCAGGTACGGCGGCCGGGGGCCGTAGTCGAACCAGAACAGCTCGCCGGTGGTCTCGTCGACCTTCGGGTGGGCCATCATGTCGCCGGCCAGCGTGCCGAGGAAGTCGTCGGCACCGAGGGTCTCCAGCGAGAGCGGGTCGACCGCGTACGGCGAGCCGCACAGGTACCAGGTGGCGAGGATGCGGCCGCGGTGGAAGATGACGTCGGTGTTGGCGTTGTCCTTCAGGCCGAGGCCGTGCGAGTTGCCGAAGGGGTTGCCCTTCGGGTGCTCCATGACGCCGGTCCAGAGCGCCTTGCCGGCGGCGGACTCGGCCTCGAACGCCTTCGTGCGGACCCAGCGGTTGCGGTAGCGGGCCTTGCCGTTCTCCAGGTGGACCGCGTGGATCATGCCGTCGCCGTCGAACCAGTGGTAGCGGCCCTCCGGGGCGAACCGCGGGTTCGGGCCGTTGCGCAGGTAGACGCCGTTGAGATCCTTCGGGATCTCGCCGATGACCTGCAGGTCTTCGGCGTCGATCTCTTCTCCGACCGGGGCGTAGACGCCGAGCAGGTAGGGATTGGCCTCGTCCGCGTCCGCCGCACGGGCCACCATCAGCGGCTGTTCGGAAGTGCTGGTCATCGGGCTGCTCCCTGGCTGTGGGACCTCAATGCGGCGGGCTGATGAGGACGAGACTATGATTTGTGTACCCAGCTGTCAATAGGCTTCTTTTGGTGTAGTCAGGTGCTACCCTCAGGGGCGAGTAACAAGGGGGAAAGACGTGGTCGAGGCGACTGCACAGCGCATCCGGCCGGCGGGCGACCCGCTCCGCCGGGCGCTCGAGCTGGTCGGCGACCAGTGGACGCTGCTCATCCTGCAGAGCCTGTTCCTGCGGTTCCGGCGGTACGAAGAGCTGCGGCTCCGGCTGGGCATTTCGCCGACGGCGCTGTCCGGGCGGCTGCGGGACATGGTGGAGGCGGGCATGCTGACCCGGGTGCCGTACCGGGACGCCCGCCGCACCCGGCACGAGTACCGGCTCACCGAACGCGGCCTCGAGCTGTGGCCGCTGCTGATCTCCATCTGGGCGTGGGAGCGCGAGTGGGTCGAAGGCCGCCGCGAGGTGCTGCCGACGCTGATCCACCTCGACTGCGAGCTGGCTACATCAGCGCCCCTCGGCTGCGCCGCCTGCGGCCGCCGCGTCGACGCGCGTGACGTGCGGGCGTCGCGCCTGGACAGCACGGGCGTGGCAGCGGCGACGGCGTCCAAGCGCTTCCGCCGCAAGGACGCGGAGTCACTGGCCGGCGACCCGATGATGTTCTTCCCGGACACGATGGAGCTGCTCGGCGACCGGTGGTCGACCGGCCTGCTGGTCTCGGCGCTGCTCGGCTGCCGGCACTTCTCGGAGTTCGAGCGCGAGCTGGGCATCGGCCCGAGCGTGCTGTCGGCCCGGTTGAGCAAGCTGGTCGAGGTGGGCGTGCTGCGCACGGGAGCGGCGGCCACGCGCACGGACGCGCGTGACTACCGGATGACGGCGAAGGGCCTGGCGTTCTTCCCGGCGCTGGCGTTCATCGCGGAGTGGTCCCGCGGGTTCGAGGTGACGGGCCAGGAGCCGGACATCACGCTGCACCACGTGGAGTGCGGCAACCGGCTGCAGCCGATCCTCCTGTGCGACCACTGCGGCCGGCCCCTGACGCGCAAGTCGGTGCAGTTCGGCGGGGTGCCGTCGCCCAAACGCTGAAGGGGTGACGGAAATCGGCTCGCCAAGCGCTGGGAGTGGTGCCAGGCTGGAGCGGTCACACGTCGTCGTTTTTCGTCGTTTTCCGGAGGTAGCATGAGTGAACCGAACCCGTCGCCCAGCGGCGAGGAGGACGACGTCAAGCGCAAGTTCCGCGAGGCACTGGAGCGCAAGCAGGCCCACGCCCGCAGCGGCGCATCCCACGAGAACGGCGGCGGCAAGAACCAGCACGCCCACGGGCCCGCGGCGAACAAGCGCCAGTTCCGCCGCAAGAGCGGCTGAGACGCAGCCGGTCAAGGCCACCTCGAAGTCGCTCGAGGTGGCCTTCACCGTTTTCAGGGCGTGAACTCGCCGAGGTGGTCCAGCACCACGAACTCACTCCCCGGACTCGCCGCCGCGACGGCCTTCCGCAGGACCTCCAACCCGCCGTTCGGGTCGTGAGCCCGGCCCAACGGCAGGTCGAAGTCGTCCCAGTGCGTCGCCGCCACGCACCGCGGGTTCCCGAGGACCCGCAGGAGCCTCGGCACGTAGTCCGTCACCTTCGCCCCGCCCGGCGGGAGCAGCACCACGTCCGGCCGCAAGCCCGCCAGCTCGGACTCGATGTAGTTCGCGCCCCCGAAATCCAGCACGCTCGCGCCGCCACCCGACACGACGTACGCCAGCGTTCCGCCCTCCAGCAGGTCCGCAATCACCCTCGGCCGGTCTCGGCGTGACAGTGACCGCGTGCCCGGGAACGCGACCCTGGCCCGGGGGCCCGTTGCCGAATGCAGGGACCGCAGCACCCGGATCGTGTAGCCGTCGAACGTCAGGTCCTCGCCGCCCGTGGCGATCGACAGCTGGTCCTCCGGGGCGCCCAGCGCCGCCATGAGACTCAAATGGGTCTCGGTGCCGATCACCGTGGCTCCGGTGCGTTCGGCCAGGTAGGGCACGTCCGTCAGGTGGTCGTAGTGGCCGTGCGTCACCAGGATGTGGTCCGCGTGGAGGTAACCGCGGTCGAGGTAGCCGTCGATCAGGGCCTTGTTCACGGACAACGGAGTGTGGGGGTCCGCGCCCGCGGAGGTGTACGTCCCGGTCTTGAACCGGGTCAGCCACGGGTCGATGAGGATCGTCTTGGCGCCGATGCGGATCTCCCAGCCGTTGTTCCCCCACCAGCGCAACGTCATCCCGGAAGCCGCCCTCGCCAAGCCCGGTGCGCCCGCGAGGATCGCCGCGGCCGCCGCGCCGGCGCCGAACAGCCCGCGCCTGCTGATTCCTGTCTCCATGACCGACACCCGACCACGGAGCACCGGGCGTTGTCCAAGATCGCCCGGACACCGAGTCCATATGCGAACGGCTATCGTTGCTGCGTGGACCAGCTTCGTTCGCTGCGGTATTTCCTCGTCGTCGCCGAAGAACTCCACTTCGGACGGGCCGCCGAACGGCTCGGCATCGCGCAGCCGCCGTTGAGCCAGCGGATCAAACGGCTCGAAGCCGAGCTGGGCGCGATGCTGTTCAAGCGCGGCCGCCGCGTCACGCTCACCGAAGCCGGCGAAGTGCTGCGGGCCGAAGCGCGCGATCTGCTCGCCCGGTGGGACCGGATGACGGCGCTCGTCGGCCGGGCCGGCCGCGGCGAGCTGGACGGCTTGCGCGCGGGTGTGCCACCGGACCTGCCGGGCCGCCTGCTGGCCGCGATACTGACGAAGTTCGCCGACGAGTGCCCGGCCGTGCGGCTGGACCTGCAGGAGCTCACCACCGCCGAGCAGGCCCGGCTGCTGGCGGACCGGTCACTGGACGCGGGACTCCTGCAGCTGCCGGTGGACGTGGTCGGCCTCGAGCTCGGCCCGGTCGTCGACACCCCGCTCGGCGTGGTGCTCCCCCGCGACTCGCCGCTGGCCCGCCGCGCCGGGCTCGCCCTCGCCGATCTGGCCGGGGAAGGCCTGGTGCACGCGCCGCGCGCGGCCGCGCCGGGGAGTTACGACGCCCTGCTGCGCACCTGCTGGGACCACGGCTTCCGCCCGGCCGCGATCCGGCACGCCCGCAACCCCGAGTTCGTGCTCGGCCTGGTCCTGGCCGGTCACGGCGTGGCGTTCGAGCCCGCGGCCCGCAAGGAACCCCGGGTGGTGTGGCGGCCGATCGAGGGCGAGGTGCTGCGGACCCGGATGGCCTTCGCCTGGCCGGCGACCAGCCCGCACCCCCAGGCGGCAACGCTCGCCCGCATCGCGGCCACGGTCCTCGGGGACGACGGCATCTCGCGCCTGGTCCCGCCGCCGCAGGAGCCGCGGCCGTGGGACGTGTTCTACGAACGCAGCTGATCCACCGCCCCGCGCGGCAGGCCCGGCCGCCGCACCCCGCCTACACGCGCAGCTGATCCACCGCCGCCCGCGCTGCCGCACCGATCGCCTGGTCGATGTCCGGCCGCCGCAACGTCTCCGATCCGCCCACCGTGAACACCGCCACCGCGTACTCGGCCCCGTCCGGATACCTCACCACCCCGATTTCGTTGCGGATCCCCGGCATCGTGCCCGTCTTCCCCGCCACCGCCACCTCCGGCGGGAAACCCGCCGCCAACCGGTGCCAGCTCACCTGCGCCGACATCCACTCGCGCACCGGCGCACCCGCGTCGTCGGCCCAGAGCGACGACAGCAACGCCGTCATCTCACGGGCCGTCGTCGACGACGTCCGCAACGGATCCAGCGCGCGCAACGGCCTCCCGGCCTCGGTGTCCTCGATGATCGTGCGCAGGATGTCCCGCGGTGCTCCCACCACCGAAGTCCGCGTCAGCCCCAGCTCGGCCAGCAACGACCGGACGTTCTCCACCCCCACGCGGTCGAACAGCAGGTCCGCGGCCGTGTTGTCCGACACCGTCAGCGCCAGCAGCGCCGCGTCGCGCAGGCTGTAGGACGCGTCGTCCGCGAAGCCCGCCGAACCCGTGCCGCCCAGGCGGTCCGCCGCCGACGCGTGGACCCGGTCCGCAGGGTCCAGCAACCCCGCCGCGACCTGGCGGGCGAATTCGTACGCCAGCGGCACCTTCACCACCGACGCCGGCACCACCGGCGCGTCCGCGTCCAGGCCCAGCTCGTCCGAAGAACCGAGACGGCGGGCGTGCAGGAAACCCCGCACGCCCGCCGCTTCGAAGATGCCCGGAAGGCTCACACCGTCAGGATGGACCGCAGCCGCCCGACTTCCGCCATCCGGCGCTCGGCCAGGCGGTCGGCCGCCGTTGCCGGGGGGACGCCGTCGGTTTCGGCCAGGGCGAACACCGCCTTCGTCGTGTCGAAGATGGCCGTCGTCTTGCGCTTGGCGCGCTCGAAGTCGAACCCGTGGCGCTCGTCGTCGACCTGGATCACGCCGCCCGCGTTGACCAGGTAGTCCGGGGCGTACAGGACGCCGCGGTCGGCCAGCTGCTTGTCGATGCCCGCGTGCGCCAGCTGGTTGTTCGCCGCGCCGCAGACGATGCGGGCGCCCAGCACCGGCACCGTTTCGTCGTTCAGGACGCCGCCCAGCGCACACGGCGCGAAGACGTCGAGCTCGGTCCGCAGCAGGGTGTCCACATCGGACGCCACGGAAACGGTCGGGTAGATCTCCAGCGTGCGAGCGATGGCCGGCGCGTAGACGTCGGTGATCGTCACCTGTGCCCCCGCCTCCACGAGGTGCCCGACGAGGATGTGGCCGACCTTGCCGACCCCCGCGACGCCGACGCGCTTGCCCGCCAGGTCCGGGCTGCCCCAGACGTGCTCGGCCGAGGCCCGCATGCCCTGGAACACGCCGAACGCGGTGAGCACCGACGAGTCGCCCGCCCCGCCGTCCTCGGGCGAGCGGCCGGTGACGTAGCGGCACTCGCGGGCCACCACGTCCATGTCCTGCACGTACGTGCCCACGTCGCACGCCGTGATGTAGCGGCCACCCAGGGACTGCACGAAGCGCCCGTACGCGCGCAGCAGCGCTTCGGACTTGAGCGTCTTCGGATCGCCGATGATGACGGCCTTGCCGCCGCCGAGGTCCAGCCCGGCCAGCGCGTTCTTGTACGCCATGCCCTTCGACAGCGCGAGCACGTCGTCGAGCGCGGCGGATTCGGTGGCGTACGGGTGGAAGCGCGTCCCGCCCAGTGCGGGGCCGAGCGCGGTGGAGTAGATGCCGATGATGGCCTTGAGGCCACTGGCCTGGTCGTGGCAGTACACGACCTGTTCGTGCCCGGTGCCCCGGGCGAACACTCCTTCGGTCACGGTGGTGACTCCTTTGTCATCCGCGCCCCGGTTTCGTGGCCGGAACGCGCTTCGGGGTGGCCGGGAACCGGCGCCGGGCGGAGGTCGTCCGCCGCTGTGCCGGGTCCCGGCACCAACCTAGATCCCCTTCGTCCGCCGGACCAGTGGAGGTCCCGCGATACGGACCGGTAATCCGGAAGTAGGGGCCCCTGGATCAGCCCCGGACGACCGTGCCGAGCGTGCCCATCGCCGTCTCCAGCTGGGTGTCGGAGAGGTACGGCGCCGGACCGAAGCGCAGGTGGGGCCCCCGGCTGTCGGTGCGGACGCCGTGCGCGGCCAGCGCCGCCTGCAGCCCGGCGGCGTCGGCGCAGCGCAGCGAGAGGAACCCGCCGAGCATCCCGAGCGGCGTCTCGCGGTCGCGGGTGACGACGTCCTCGGGCAACCCGAGCTTGTCGAACACCGACGCCAGCAGGCCCACCTGGTGCTGGGACACCTCGCGCAGGAACTCCGGGGTCAGGCCCTGCTCGGCGAAGAACCGCTGGACCCGGACGCCGCGGTAGTGGCTGGCCGGGTCGTAGGTGGCACCGGCGAACCGGTCGCCGCCGATGGCGTAGGCCACCTGGCCGGGGTGGCGCTCGTCGGCCAGGGCGCCGAACTCGGCGTACCAGCCGGTGATCACCGGCCGCAGCTCCTGGGCGTGCGCGGGCAGCCGCAGGAAGCAGTTGCCCTCGCCCAGCTGCAGGTACTTGTAGCCGCCGCCGAGCACCCAGGCGTTGGTGAGCCCCAGGTCGTGCAGCGCGAACGGCACGACGCCGAGCGCGTGGTAGGCGTCGACGACGAGCTCGATCGAGCGGCCGCGGCAGACGTCGGCCAGGTGCGCGAGGCCCGGTACCAACCGAGACGTCTCGAACAGCACCGCGGACACCAGCACGGCGGCGGTGTTGCCGTCGACCTCGCCGGCGACGCGCTCGGCGAGGGTCGTCACCGGCTCGAGCGGGACGCGCACGACCTCCACGCCCTCCTCTTCGAGGCGGGCGAGCTGGCGGCGCAGGGTGTGGAACTCGCCGTCGGTGGTGACCAGGCGCGGCCTTCGCGGCAGCTCCATCGCCGAGAGGAAGCGCAGCACGAGGTCGTGCGTGCTCGCGCCGAGCGCGTACTCGCCGTGCGGGTCGCCGAGCAGCAGGCGGAAGCCCGCGCGCAGCTCGTCCGCCTTGGCGAAGGCGCGCTCCCACTTGCCGTCGACGTCGCGCGCGGCGTCCGCGAAGGACTCGAGGAGCCCCTCCTCGGCGACGTCCGGCCAGGCCTGGTGCGAGTGCCCGGAGAGCAGGAGGCGGTCGGCCACCGCGAACCGGGTGTAGTGCGCGGCGAGGCTGTTGGCGTCCGCGCGCAGATCGTCCAAAGTGGTCACAGTCGGCTCCGTACGGCCCAGAGATCCGGGAACATCGGCTGGAAAAGCGTGGTACGCAGGTAGGTCGCGCCGGATGATCCTCCTGTCCCGGTCTTGTCGCCGATGGTGCGTTCGACCATCTTCACGTGCCGGTAGCGCCACTCCTGCATCCCTTCGTCGAGATCGACCAGACACTCCGCGACGACCGAGGGTCCCCCGTCGTCGCTGTACACGTCCAGCAATATCGCCTGCAGGGCCGGGGACGGCTCCACCGGTCGAGTGACGTCTCGGTCACACTCGACCGCGTAGCCAGAAACCTTGAGATACGCGAGAAAAGAGTCGAACACCGACGGTCGCGCCATCGCTTCGGCAATGCGTTTCCGCTGCTCGCCACCCTCGGGGTAGTGCGCGAACACGCGCTCGTCACGGCGTCCGAGCACCGCCTCCAGCTCGCGGAACTGGGCCGACTGGAAGCCGCTCGAAGCGTCCAAACGGGCGCGGAAACTGGTGAACTGGCTGGGCGTCATCGTTTCCAGCACGTCGATCTGCGCGACCGCGACCTTGAGGATGGTCAGGATCCGGCGCAGCGTCCGGATCGAGTGCGCGGTGTTGCCCTTCTCCAGGTTCGCCTGGAGGAAGGCGGCTTCGTGCAGGATCTGCTTGAACCACAGCTCGTACACCTGGTGGATGACGATGAACAGCAGCTCGTCGTGCTCGTCGGAGCGCAGGCGCTGCGCGTTCAGCACCTCGTCCAGCCCGAGGTACGAGGTGTAGCTGAGGGCTTCCTTGGTCGCTGGGCTGGGTTCGGTCATCCCTGGGTCACCTCGTCGAAATGGCGCTGAGCGGGTCGCGCGAGCGCGGTGTACAGATCGTGGAACAGCTCGACCGCCGCCGCCCGGCGGTCCGGTGCGGGCACCAGTTCGGCGGGCAGTTCCGGGTCGAGCGACGGGAACATCCGGAAGGTGTGCACCAGGCGGGTGCGCACCTCGAACGCCTCGGCGTCCGGCGGCTCGCGGCCGGCGTACCCGCCGAACTGGCCGACGAACGCGGCGTACCGCGCGGCCAGGTCGTCGAGGTCCCAGGCCCGGCCGGCGAACCGGCGGACGTCCAGCGCGGCCGACGGCCTGCCGAGCAGCAGCCCGGCGTGCTCGGTGACGTCGAGCTCGCCGAGCAGGGCGACGACCTCGGCCTCGCGGTCGTGCGGGGCGATCCAGGTGCCGTCGGAGTAGGGCCCGAACCCGAGGAACCGCAGCCGCCGGACCAGGCGTTCCCTGGCCTGGCGGCGGCTCTCCGGGATGCTCTGCCACAGCACGGTCCACTCGCCGGCGGCCCGCTCGCGGCGGCCGAGGGAGAAGATCCGCTGGTCGCCGTCGGCGAGCAGGGCGACCGTGCGCTTGGTCAGCGAGTAGTGCACGGTCCGGCCTTCGCGGTGGCGCTGCAGCAGGCCGCGGCGCACCAGGCGGGTGAGCGCGATCCGGGCGGCACCGTCGGAGAAGCCCAGCTCGGCGAGCACCGCGACCAGGCCGCCCGACCACACCCGGCGGGTCTCGCGCGGGTGCACGTAGCTGCCCAGCAACGTCACGACCAGCTCCTGAGGGCTGGTTTCGAAGGCGTCTCCGGGCATGGGCGCAACTCTATACACCCCAGGCCGCTGCGGTGTAGCTTGATTTGCGTGACGTACTTCGCGGACCTCAGCTCGCGGCAGGTCGCCGCCCTCGCGGACGGCTCACGCGTGCCGGTGCTGCTGCTCCCGCTGGGTGCGATCGAGCCGCACGGGCCGCACGCGCCGCTGGGGACAGACCCGCTCATCTCGCGCGGGATGTGCGAGCGCGCGGCTTCCCGCTTGGCCGCCGACGACGAGGTCCACGTCCTGGTTCTGCCCGAGGTGCACTACGGCGTGACGCGGTTCGCGGCCGGGTTCACCGGCGGCATCCACATCGGCGAGGAGACGCTGCACTCGCTGCTCGTCGACATCGGCGCGTCGCTCATCGGCCAGTGGTTCCGGCGGATCCTGCTGGTCAACAACCACTTCGAGCCCGCACACCTGGTGACGCTGCGGCGCGCGGTGGAGACGCTGAACTTCGCCTACGACGGCCGCGTCGCCCTGCTCGACCTGGTCCGGCGGCGGCACGCGCAGCGGCTGACCGAAGAGTTCCGCTCCGGCGAGTGCCACGCCGGGCGGTACGAGACGTCGCTGGTGCTCGCCGACCGGCCCGAGCTGGTCGACCAGGCACTGATGCGGACGCTGCCGCACGTGCCGGTCAGCCTGGCCGCCGCTCCGGAAGACGGGGGCTTCCGGGAGATGGGGATGACCGAGGCGTACTGCGGCAAGCCCGCGGAGGCGACCGCGGCCGAAGGCGAAGAGACGTTCTCGACGTTGACCGACCTGCTGGTGGAAGCGATCCGGGAGCTGGCCCGTGAGTGAGCCGTTCAACCTCGCCACGCACTTCCTCGACCGGCACGTGGCTTCGGGGCGGGGTGACCGGACCGCGCTGTACGCCGGGGACCGTTCGATCAGCTACGCGTCGCTCGCCGCGCTGGCGAACCGCGCCGGGAACGTCCTGCTGGACGCCGGTGTCCGAAGAGGACAGCGGGTGCTGCTGGCGCTGAGCGACGGCGAGGAGTTCGTCGCGGCCTGGTACGGCGCCCAGAAGATCGGCGCGGTCACCGCCGAGGTCTACCCGTTCCTGCAGCCGAAGGACTACGCCTACTACCTCGGTTACACCGAGGCCGTCGCGGTGCTCGCGGACGCCGTCACGCTGCCGGCTCTACGACAGGCGGGCGCCACCGGGTTGCTCGTCACCGGCGTGCCCGAAAGCGAGCTGCGGCCGGGTGAGCGTCCATTCCGGACACTGGTCGACGCGGCACCGGATTCGCTGGACCCCGCACCGACCACTGTGGACGACATCGGGATCTGGAAGTTCACCACCGGCAGCACGGGCGCGCCCAAGGCGTGCGTGCACCCGCTGCGCAGCCCGAAGGAGAGCTTCGAGCGGTACGCCGTCGAGGTGCTCGGCCTGCGGGAGGACGACCGGGTGCTGGCCGTGCCCAAGCTGTTCTTCGGCTACGCGCGCGACCTGGTGGCGCTGTTCCCGTTCGGCGTCGGCGCGGCCGGGATCGCGTTCCCGGAGCGCAGCACGGCGGACCTGATCTTCGAACTGATCGCTCGCCATCGGCCGACCGTGCTGGTCAACGTGCCGACGATGATGAGCGCGATGGTGGCCCACCCGGCCGCCGCCGAGCAGGACCTGAGCTGCCTGCGGATGACGACGTCGGCGGGCGAGGCGCTGCCCTCGGAGCTGCACCGGAAGTGGGACGCGGCCTTCGGCGTGCCGGTGGTGGACGGGATCGGCTCGTCCGAGGCGTACCACATCTACCTGTCGAACCGGCCCGGCGCCGCCCGCGTGGGCACGCTCGGCACGCCCGTTCCGGGCTACACCGCCGAGGTCGTCGACGAGCTCGGGAACCCGCTGCCGGACGGGGAGATCGGGCCGCTGCGGGTGACCGGGCCGACGATCGCACTGGAGTACTTCGGTGACCCGGCGAAGTCGGCGGCGACGTTCGACGGCGACACGCTGACCTCGGGCGACCTGTTCAGCCGTTCCCCCGACGGGTACTTCCGCCACCACGGCCGCGCCGACGCGCTGCTCAAGGTCGGCGGCGTCTTCGTCGCGCCCGGCGAAATCGAGGACTGCCTGCTCGGCCACGCCGCCGTGGTGGACTGCGCGGTGGTCGGCCACGAGACCGGCGGCCTGGTCGTGCCGCGCGCGTACGTCGTGCTGCGGCCCGGGTCCGCGGTCTCCGCCGACGAGCTGAAGGAGCATGCGAAAGCCCACCTGGCCAAGCACAAGTACCCCCGCGAGGTGGTCTTCATGGCGGAACTCCCCCGCACGGCCAACGGGAAGCTCGACCGGCGCACGCTGGCGGCCCGCCCGTGAGCCGCCTGGTGGTGGTCACCGGCGGCACGCGCGGCATCGGCGCGGCGATCGCGGACCGGTTCCGCTCCGCCGGTGACACCGTGCTGGCGCCGGGCCGCGCGGACTGCGACGTCACCTCCGAGGAAGCCGTGGCCGAGTACTTCGCCTCGGTCGGGCCGGTCGACGTGCTGGTCAACAACGCCGGGATTTCCTCCAGTGCCCCGGTTTCCCGGACGTCGCTCGACGATTGGCGTGCGCAGTTCGAGGTGAACGCGACCGGTGCGTTCCTCTGCACGCGTGCGGTGCTGGACGGGATGCGGGCGCGTGACCGCGGGCGGATCGTCACGGTGGCGTCGACGGCTTCGCACGTCGGCTACCGCTACACGGCCGGGTACACGGCGTCGAAGCACGCGGCGGTGGGGTTCATGCGCGCGGTGGCGGCGGAACTGGCCGGCACCGGCGTCACGGCGAACGCGGTGTGCCCGGCGTTCGTCCGCACCGACATGACGGCCACCTCGGTGGAGCGGATCGTCTCGCGGTCGGGACGGTCCACGGCGGACGCGGAAGCGGCACTGGCGGCGGCGTCCCCGCTCGGCCGGCTGCTGGAGCCGGCCGAGGTGGCGTTCGCGGTGTCCTTCCTGGCGGCTCCCGAAGCTGCCGCGATCAACGGCCAGACCCTCGTACTCGACGGCGGAGGAATCCAGTCATGAGCCCGTTCCGCGCCACCGCCCCACTGACCCGCGAGTGGGAGCACTTCGGCTTCACCGTGGCCGACGGCGTGGCCACGCTGACGTTCACGCGGCCTTCGAAGCTCAACGCGCTGACGTTCGAGGTGTACGCGGATCTCCGCGACCTGGTAGTCGAGCTGCCGCAGCACGAGGACGTCCGGGTACTGGTGATCACCGGCGAAGGCCGCGGGTTCTGCTCGGGTGGCGACGTCGAGGAGATCATCGGCGAGCTGCAGAAGTTCGAGACGGCGGAGCTGCTGGAGTTCACCCGCATGACGGGCGCGGTGGTGAAGGCCCTGCGCGAGTGCCCGATCCCGGTGATCGCGGCGGTCAACGGCGTGGCGGCGGGCGCGGGCTCGGTGATCGCACTGGCGAGCGACTTCCGGCTGCTGGCGGAGTCGGCGAAGTTCGCGTTCCTGTTCACCAAGGTGGGCTTGGCCGGGGCGGACATGGGATCGGCGTACCTGTTGCCGCGGCTCGTCGGCTTGGGTCGCGCGACGGAGCTGTTGATGCTGGGCGACAAGGTCACGGCTTCGCGGGCTTCGGAGATCGGGCTGGCTTCGCAGGTGGTCCCGGACGCGGATCTGCCTGCCGCGGCTGCGGCCTTGGCCCGCCGGTTGGCGGACGGCCCGGCGTTGGCGTACGCGACGACGAAGGTGCTGCTGACCCGCGAGCTGGACATGGACCTGGGCAGCGCGATCGAACTGGAGGCGATCACGCAGGCGTTGCTGATGACGGCGAAGGACCACAAGGAGTTCTACGCGGCTTGGTCCGCCGGGCGGGAGCCGCGCTGGACCGGACGCTGAGGGCTCAGCTCACGGTCGTCACCGCGATCGCCGTCTCCTCCAGTGACCCGAAGTACAGCTGCCCCCGCCACTCACGGACACCCACCAGCATGTGGAAGCCGTCGATCTCGCCGCGCAGCTCGCGCGTCACCGTCCCGTCCGCCGCGACGCCCAAGACACCCACCTCACGTCCCGGCGAGGGCTGCAGCGACGTCGGCAGCCGACGGACGCCCGCCCGGAGGAACGCCGGCAACCGCCGGACCACGTCCAGCGCCGCCACCTTCGGGGACGCCTGGGTGATCCAGATGAGCCCGTCCGTGCCCGTCGAGATGTTGTCCGGGAAGCCCCACAGGCCGTCCACCAACACGTCGGAGCGGCCGTCGGAAAGCCACACCCGGGAGACCCGGCACGCGCCCGTCTCGGCCACCGCCACGAACGACTCGTCCGGGGCCAGTGCGACGCCGTTCGCGAACTGGAGGCCGTCCAGGAGCAGGTCGATCGAGCCGTCCGGGGCGCGGCGCAGCAGGCGGCCGCCCGCCGTCTGCTCGATCAGGTCGTCGCGCCAGTTGTCGATGCCGAAGCGGCGGGACGAATCCGTGAAGTAGATCGTCCCGTCGGACGCCACCGCCGCGTTGTTGCAGAACACGAAGTCCAGGCCCAGCGCGGACGTGGCCAGCACCGAAGGCGTGCCGCCGGCGAGGGGGACCACCAGCAGGCCGGCGCGGGCGTCGCAGACCAGCAGCTCGTCCTCGCCGTAGAGCTCCAGCCCGAGCGGGCGGCCACCCGTGTCGGCGATGACGTCGATGCGCTGCCCGTCCGGCGACAGGCGCAGGATCCGGCCGTCGTCGACGCCGGTGTAGATCCGGCCCTCGGCGTCGACGACGACGTCCTCCGGGCCGTGGCCGTTCACCGGGAACAGCGTGACCTCGCCGAACCGCATCGGTGCCTCCTAGCGATAGGTGAGCAACGAGGCGGCGTCCGCCTCGAAGTGCGGGTGCTCGTTGAACGACAGGAGCGTGACGCCGCCGCGCCCGGAAACCAGCTTGGTGATGCCGCCGTTGACCGTGACGCGGTTGAGCTTGAGCAGGCCGGTTTCGGGCGTGCCCATGAGCAGGCCGCAGAGCGTGGCGATCACGCCGCCGGAGGTGAACACGACCGCGTGCTCGCCCTTGCCCAGCGACGCCACCAGCTCGGCCAGCGCGTCGCGGCAGCGCGCGAGGAACGCGGGCCACGTCTCGGCGCACGGCCCGTCCGCGCCGGCCGACGTCCACGCCGTCAAGGCCGCGTCCAGCACGCCCTGGTAGGACCGCGAATCCTCCTGCGGTGCCCCGCCGGCGTGGTGGCGCGCGATGTCGACGTGGTCGTACTCGTTCCAGCGCGGGTCCTCGGCCACCGGGACGTCGCTGCCGAGCACCTTCAGCGCCGTCGCCGCGGTGTCGCGCTGGCGGGCCAGCGTTCCGGACCGGACCTGGCTGAAGGAGACGGCGCGGCGCAGCAGTTCCGCACCGACCACAGTGGACTGCTCGAAACCGCGCGGGGACAGCGCGTCGTAGTCGGCCGCGCCGAACGACGCCTGGCCGTGCCGGACCAGGTAGATCGCGCCCACTACACGCTCCCCTTCGCGATGATCTCGCGGCAGCGCCAGTCCAGGTAGTTGACGAACTGCCAGAAGTCCTTGAACGCCGGGTTGCGGGTGCCGCCGTCGCGGTAGCGCCGGTACAGCTGCTGCAGCACCGCGGCGAGCCGGAACAGGCCGTAGACCTCGTAGAACTGCCAGTTCCCGATGGCCAGCCCGGTCTTCTCCGCGTAGCGGGCGACGAACTCCTCGCGGGTGAACATGCCGGGCAGGTGGGTCGGCTGGCGGCGGCTGGTGTGCATGACGCCGTCGTCGCCGGCCTGGACCCAGTAGGCGAGCATGCTGCCCAGCTCCATCAGCGGGTCGCCGAGGGTGGCCATCTCCCAGTCGAGGACGCCGGTGATGTTCAGGGTCGCCGGGCCGTCGAGCACCAGGTTGTCGAGGCGGTAGTCGTTGTGGATCAGGCAGATCCCGGCCTCGCCGGGCAGGTTCGCCGCCAGCCACGCACGCACCTCGGCGAAGTCGCCGACGTTGTCCGTGCGCGCCGCCACGTACCGCTCCGACCAGCCGCGGATCTGCCGCTCGACGTACCCGGCGCCCTTGCCGAGGTCGGCCAGCCCGGCCTTTTCGACGTCGACGGCGTGCAGGTCGACCAGCCGGTCGACGACCTTGCCGGACAGCTCGCGCGCCTGCTCCGGCGTCAGCGTCATGCCCGGCGGGAGGTCGCCGCGCAGGATCAGGCCGTCGAGCTTCTCCATGACGTAGAAGTCGCCGCCGAGCACGGCCGGGTCGTCGCCGAAGGCCACCATCCGCGGCACGTACGGGAACACCGGTTTCAGGGCGTGCTGGACGCGGTACTCGCGCCGCATGTCGTGCGCCGAGGCCGCCTTGTGCCCGGCGGGCGGGCGGCGCAGGATCAGCTCGCGATCCGGGTAGGTCAGCAGGTACGTCAGGTTGGAGGCGCCGCCGGGGAACTGCCGGACCTGCGGCGGTGCGTCGCCGAGGCCCTCGACCTTCGCGCTGAGCCAGGCGTGCACCGCGCCCGCGTCGAAGGCGTCCTCCGCGCGGACCTCGACCGGGGCGTTCACGCGAACTTCCGCAGCAGCGCGGCCGGCACCACGCGCATCACGACGCTCAGCGGCACCCACGGCCACGCCGGGACGTAGGCGCGGCGCGGTTCGGCCTCGATCGCCTTGGCCAGTGCCCTGGCCCCGGCCTCGGCCTTGCCCAGCAACGGGTTGCGGCCGATCCGGTCGTTCATCTCCGACTCGATGTAGCCGGGCCGGACGTCGGTGACGGTGATGCCCTTGCGCTTCAGCTCGATCCGGGTGCCGTCGACGAACGCCGAGATGCCGGCCTTCGAAGCGGCGTACGCGGTCAGCTTGCCCGGGAACGGGCGAAGCGCGCTGAAGGAGGAGATGACGGCGAGGTGACCGGTGCCCTGCGCGCGGAAGATCCCGGCGGCGGCCTCGATCTGGGCGGCGGCCGCGACGAAGTTCACCTCGAGGGTCTGGCGGTTGGCGTCGAACCGGCCGGTGCCGACCCGCTGCCCCTTTCCGAGCCCGGCGTTCACAATCACCCGGTCGAGGGACCCGAGCTCGGCGCGGAACTCCTCGAAGACGGTGAACACGCGGTCGTGGTCGGTGACGTCGAGGGTGCGGATGACGACCTTGATCCCCGGGTGCTGGGCGGTGAGCTCGGCGGCCAGCTTCTCGAGCCGCTCGGTGCGCCGCGCGCACAGTGCGAGGTTGCGCCCCTTGGCTGCGAACTGGCGGGCCATGCCCTCGCCCAACCCGCTGCTGGCGCCGGTGATCAGGATGTTCTGCCGGAGGACCATGGGGGGAGCCTACCCGCTGGTAACAAGACCGGTGGCCCGGCGCTGGGGGCGTCGCCGGGCCACCGGTCATCGCGCGGCCACCTCGGCCGGTCGCACAACGCGGCCGGGTGAACCGGAGCCGGAACCGCTCGCGCGGCCGGTCGCACCTGCGCGCGGGCGGGCCGTGAGGGGGAGGCGGTGCCACCGGCGCAGGCAAGTCATGAAAGCGCGTCGGCCCAGGCCGGGGCAATGGTTCACAGTTGCCAGTATTAGCCCGTTCGACCGAGTGGCGGCGTCCGCGGCGCGGCCGAAGAGGGGCGCGGGAAACGCCGCGAAAACTGCTAACGTGCTCCGTGTCGGGGATCGTCGGGGGACGGCATGGGGCGGGTCGGGATTTCAGCGATGGCGGGCAGCGTGACGGGTGACGGCCAGGAGAGCGGCCGCACCGAATTCGCCATCCGGCTGCGCGCAGCCATCGCCACCAGCGGGCTGTCGCTCGACCGGATCCAGGCGCGGCTGCGGGCCCGCGGCGTCGTCGTCAGCGTCACCGCGCTGAGCTATTGGCAATCGGGCAAGAGGCAGCCGGAACGGCAGAGCTCGCTGTCGGCGGTCCGGACGCTCGAAGAGATCCTCGACGTCCCGGCCGGGTCCCTTCTGGGGCTGCTGCCCCCGCCCCGGCCCCGCGGCGGCGCCGGCAAGCGCCAGGCAGGCGGCGAGCCGATGTCGTTCCCGCGCGAGGTGCTGCAGCCGCTGCTGGAGAAGGTCGGGGCGCCGCACGCGCTCGACCGCCAGCAGCCCCTGAAGATGGTGGGCCTGCACGACCAGTGCGAGATCGCCGCGGACGGCGGCCAGCGCGCGGTGACCGCGCGCGCGGTGTTCCAGGCGGTCGCGGACGGCCAGGACCGCTGGCTCCTGGTGTACACGCAGGACGACCCGGCGGCGGGCGTCCCCGAGCTGCACGCGGTGCGCAACTGCCGGGTCGGCCGCGCCGAGATCGACGAGGCCCACGGCCTGCTCGTCACCGAGCTGCTGTTCGACCAGCCGATCAACCGCGGCGAGACGCACCTGATCGAGTACACGCTGACCAACAGCGGGCCGCCGTACCCGGAGTGCCGCAACACGCACTACCGCGAGTTCCGCCGCCCGGTGCGGGAGTACCTGCTGGAGGTGCGGTTCGCCCCGGGCACGGCGCCGGACCGCTGCTGGCAGTACTCCCGCAACGGCGCGAACGGAACGCTCGCCCGCCGCCCCCTCAAGCTGGACGGCGCGGACGGGGTCCACGCGGTGGCGTTCGACTTCGGCCCGGGCGTCTTCGGCATCGACTGGGACTGACCCGGCTCGGCCGGCCCACATACCCCGGCAGTCGGTTGGCGTACCTGGACGGTCGGTTGGCGTACCTGGACGGTCGGCTCGCCGGCCGACCCTCTGGATACGCAGGCCGACGATCGGGGTACGCGGACCGACCCTCCGGGTACGTCGTCAGGTGAGGCAGGCCGCCGCGAGGGTGGCCAGTTCGGTGCGGTTCGCGATGCCCGGCTTGGCGTACACGTGCGCGAGGTGGGTCTTCCCCGTGCCGCGGCCCATGAACGGGCGGGTGCTCGACCGCGACCGCCACTGGCCCGGCCGGGCACCCACAGCGGCGTTCCGGTGGACCCGGCCGGAGGTGACCGCAGCCGTCGGCGGCACGACCGCGACGGACGCCGGCCGATCGTCAACGTCCAGCGTGGCTCAGGAAAGCTTGGTGCGCAGCACCTTCCCGGTCGCGTTGCGGGGCAGCTCGTCCAGGAACTCGACGTCGCGGGGCACCTTGTAGCGGGCCAGGTTCGCCTTGACGTAGTCGCGGATCTCGTCGGCGTCCAAGTCGGCGCCTTCGGACGGCACGACGAACGCCTTCAGCCGTTGCCCGAACTCCGGGTCCTCGACACCGATCACCGCCGCCTCGATCACGTCTTCGCGCTCGACCAGCAGGTTCTCCACCTCGATCGGGAACACGTTCTCGCCGCCGGAGACGATCATCTCGTCGTCGCGGCCGTCGATGAACAACAGGCCGTCTTCGTCGAAGTGGCCGACGTCGCCGCTGGAGAGCAGGCCGTCGATGATCTCCTTGTGGCGGCCGTCGGTGTAACCGCCGAAGCTGAGGCCACTGCCCACGAACACGCGTCCGGTGACGTTCGGCTCGGTGATCTTGTTGCCTTTTTCGTCGTAGAGCGCGACCTTGCAGCCGACCGGCGCGCGGCCGACCGTGCCCGGGGCCTTCGCCCAGTCCTCCGGCGTGGCGACCGTGGCCACCGCGACTTCGGTCGAGCCGTAGAGGTTGTGCACGACCGGGCCGAAGGCCTCGTTCGCGCGGTTGCCCAGGTCCGGCGAGAGGGCCGAGCCGGCGACGAAGATGATCCGCAGCGCCGACGTGTCGTACTTCTCGCGGACGTCCTTCGGCAGGTCGACGATCCGCTGCAGCATGGTCGGCACCAGCACGAGCGCGGTGCACCGGTGCTCGGCGACCCCGCGCAGCGCCTCTTCGGGGTTGAACTTGCGCCGCATCACGACCTTCGAGCCGAGCGCGAAGGACAGGATGAACTGCGAGAGGCCGGTGCCGTGGAACAGCGGCGCACCCATGTAGGTGGCCTCGTTCGAGCGCAGCGGGATCCGGTCGAGGAACTGCGCCGACGCCAGCGCGGAGGTGTGCGGTCGCGGCGCGCCCTTCGGCGTGCCGGTGGTGCCGCTGGTCAGCAGCACGAACCCGCCCGGCTTGGCCGGCGCGGGCCACGGCCGGTCGTCGGTGCTGGCGATGATCTCCGACAGCACCGGCACGTTCCGGTCGGTGAGGTCGCTGTCCGGGTCGACCCAGGCCAGGTAGCGGTCGACGCCCTCCGGGATGGCGTCGAGCAGGGCGGTGAACTCCTGGTCGTAGACGAGCGCGGTGACGCCTTCGCGCTTGGCGACGTCGGCCAGCTGCGGCTTCGCGAACCCGGTGTTCATCAGCAGCAGGCGGACGCCGAGCTTGCCGGACGCGGCCATCGTGATGACCAGGCCGCGGTGGTCGCGGCAGAGCGCGGCGACCACCTGGCCGGGCCGGATGCCGCGCTCGGACCAGGCCCTGGCCAGCGCGTTCGACTGGTCGTCGAGCTGCTTGTAGGTGAGCGGGCCGAGTTCGTCGACGATGCCGACGGCGGCCGGGTCGCGCCGGGCGGAGATGTGGTTGGCGCCGGCGAACGGGCCGAACTTCCGCAGCGCGACCAGCGAACGCACGCCCTCGTCCAGTCTCGGGAACGGGACGAGGCCCGCCCGCCGCATCACGTCGACGCTGCGCACCGTCTCGGTCACCTTGTCCGCCACCGTGGTGGCGAGCGCGACCAGGCTCATCCAAGCACCTCCGTTGCTGCGGGAACGAGCCCATGCCGACGGCGGGCGTACCGGCGGTATGGGAGCTACTGGAGAGTAAACCAACCGTACGCCGAACGCACCAGCCCGGAAACTGTCGGTGGTCGTCGGCATGATGTCCGGGTGCAGGTGATCGCGGGACGGGAGGAGGACGGCAGCTTCACGGTGCACACGCCTACGGACACGGTGTCAGGCCTGGACGAGAAGGCTTTCGCGAGGCTGGCGCGGGAGCTGGAGTCGTCGCTGGCGCCGCGGTGGGTGTTCCCGTCGGTGGAGCGGACGTACCCGGTGCTGATCGCGGCCGGGCTGCGGGTGCGGCGCTGCTACGACCTCGAGCTGGCCGAAGGGCTGCTGCTGGCGTACGAGGGCGCCGAGGAGCAGTCGCGGAGCCTGCGCGCGGCCTGGGCCAGGGCGAACGGGGAGGAGCCGCCGCCGTCCGAGCAGTCCGCCGTCGAGCTGGCGCAGCCGACGCTGTTCGAGACGCGGGTGCCGACGCTGCCCGAAGGCGTGACGGTCGTCACGGCGGTGCGGCGCGTCCTCGCCGAGCAGGAGCGGCGGGTGGCGGCGGCCGAGCACCCGGACCGGATGCGGCTGCTGCTGGCCGCGGAGTCGGCGAGCGCGCTGGCCGCCGCGGAGATGTCGGCCGACGGCCTGCCGTGGCGCGCCGACGTGCACGAGGAGCTGCTGGCGGCGCGGCTGGGCCCGCGCGTGCCCGCCGGGCAGCGGCCGAAGGCGCTGGTCGAGCTGGCGGCGAAGATCAGCGAGGCGTTCGGCGGGCGGCCGGTGAACCCGGACTCGCCGCCGAGCGTGGTCCGGGCGCTGGCCCGCGAGGGGATCGAGGTGCCGGCGGCGCGGAAGTACCTGCTCCGCGGCATCGACCACCCGGCGGTCGGGCCGTTGCTGGAGTACAAGGAGCTGTCGCGGCTGTACACCGCGAACGGCTGGGCGTGGCTGGAGGAGTGGGTCACCGACGGCCGGTTCCGCCCGCACTACGTCGTCGGCGGCGTGGTGTCGGGGCGCTGGGCCAGCCGCGGCGGCGGGGCGCTGCAGATCCCGAAGGTGCTGCGGACGTGCGTCCGCGCGGACCCGGGCTGGAAGCTCGTGGTGGCGGACGCGGCCCAGCTGGAGCCGCGGGTGCTCACGGCGTTGTCGGGCGACCGGCGGCTGGCCGGCGTCGCGGCGGCGACGGACCTGTACGCCCGGCTGGGCGAGGCGCTGTTCTCGGGTGCCCGCTGGGTCCCAGCCGCGAACGACGACCGCGACGACCGGGCCCGGGCGAAGATCGCGATGCTGTCGGCGATGTACGGCGGCACGTCCGGGGAGGCCGGCCCGCTGCTCGGCCTGCTGCGGCAGCGGTTCCCGGACGCGGTGTCCTATGTGGAGCGAGCGGCGCAGGCGGGCGAGCGCGGCGAACGGGTCCGGTCCCGGCTGGGCCGCACGTCGCCGGCGCCGTCGGCGGCGTGGCGGGCGTTGACGGGCGGGCTGGCTTCCGACGAAGCGGCGGAGCTGAAGGCGCGCCGGGCGTCGCGGGGCTGGGGCCGGTTCACGCGCAACTTCGTGGTCCAGGCGAGCGCGGCCGACATGACGGCGGTGATGCTGGCGACCCTGCGCACCCGGCTGCCGTCCCCGGCCCACCTGGTCTTCTTCCAGCACGACGAGGTGATCGTCCACACCCCGGCCGCCCTGGCCGACGAGGTCGCCACGGCCATCACGGACTCGGTCTCCGAGGCGGCCCGCCTCCTGTTCGGCCCGGCCTGCCCGGTCCGCTTCCCGATGCAAACCGCAGCGGTCGACACCTACGCCGACGCCAAATAGCAAGTGATGCCCGCCCAATCACGCGAGATGCCCCGCCAATCACGCGAGATCCCGGCCCGATCACGCGAGTCCCGCCCCCAATCACGCGAGTTCGGGTCCCGTTCCCGCGAACCGACCCTCCAAACACGCGAACCGACCTTCCAGGCACGCGGCCCGACCCCCAGGCACGTGAACCGACCTTCCAGGCACGCGAACCGACTCCGCGGGTACGCGAGCCGACCCTCCAGATGCGCGAACCGACTCCCCGGGTACGCGAGCCGACCCTCCGGGTACGCCGGGCCGGCCGCCGCCCTGGTCGCGGCGGCCGCCCCGGTCACCCCGCTACGGGAACATCGGGAGCGTCTGCGTCCCGACGTCCTGGTTCGGCAGGGTCCGGCCCGGGTTGCCGCGGAAGTCGGTCCAGGCCGGGTGCAGCTTGAAGTCCGCGCCGACCGCCGCCGCCGTGTAGTCGCCGATGAACACGCCCTGGAGCTCCTTGCCCGTCTCCGCTCCTGTCGAGACGAACTGAACCTGCGGGTTCGCCGTCTGCGTGGTGATCCTGCGGAGCGGGGACAGGCGGTCGCCCCAGCCCGTCGCGTACGCGTAGTCCAGCCCGATGCCGTTCGGGTCGTACGCGCGGGTGTACGACGTGACCGCGACCCGCCCGCCGAACGCCGCCACCGCCGGGAACACCTCGTCGGCAGCCGTGCCGACCTTCACCGGCGCGGACCAGCCGTGCCGGCCGTCGGAGCCGCTCAGGAAGGCGTCGCCGTTCGTCTTCACGGACTCGCCGTCGCGGTACGTGCCGTTGCGGTCGTCGGCCCAGGTCACCCACAAGTGGTCCGTGACGCGGTCGTACGTCAGCTGCGGGAAGCTGTTGATCCGGAAGTTCTCGCCGGTCAGCGCGTTGTTGGCGACGTCTTCGTCCACCGGGAAGTCGAAGTCGAGCGCCACCTCGGTGTGCCGGAACGTCCGGCCGCCGTCGCGCGAGGTCGCCACGACGACCGCGTCGTGGTCGGCGGGCTGGTCGCACGCGGCCGTCGCGCACACCGACGTCTCGTACGCCACCTGGAGCGTCCCGTCGCGGGTGACGACCGGGTTCGAGCCGCTGCCGAACGGCGTGATCCCGCCGTGGAACCCGGTCAGCGACGGCGAAATCCGCCGCAGCGGCGACCACGTCCGGCCGAAGTCGCGGGACTTGGACAGCACGATCGGCGACTCGACGAACGCGCCGGTCGCGTCGTAGGTGAACTGCGTCCAGGTCACGTAGACGTCGCCGGTCACCGGGTCGGCGGCGATCCACTCCTTGTCGTTGAAGATGTTCGCCGGCGTCGGCGTGCCCGCCGGGGTGACGCCGTCGAGGTGCAGGATCGCCGGGTCGCCGAAGCTGCGGCCGCCGTCGTGGGACACCGACACCGCGATGCCGCTGGCGAGCTGCTGGTCGTCGGGAACCGCGGCGCGGCTGAACACCAGCGTCGCGTAGTACACGGTGTTGTGCGGGCCGAAGGCGATCGCCGGGTCGCCGGCAGCGTCCATGTAGGACAGTGGGGCGGCTGCCCCGGTCGGGTAGTCCAGGTGCGGCAGCTGGACGTTCGCCCAGGTCCGGCCGCCGTCGAACGAGGTGTAGGCGAAGCCGCCGGAGTCGTTGCGGGACTCGCGCGTGTTGTACAGCCGGTAGTCGTTGGACCCGGCGACGATGTTGCGCGGGTTCTCCGGGTTGACGGCGATGGTGGTCTCGTTCTGGGCCGTGCTGCAACCGGTCTGGCTGCCGGTCGGCACGATCGTGTCGCCGTCGATGACGTCGGTGTTCGGCACGAGCGGCCGGTACGGGTTCGGCTTGCCGATGTAGGTCTGGCAGAGCGCGGACAGCGCGGGGTTGTCGCCGTCCTCCTCTTCCTCCTCGGCGAACTGCTCCTTGAGCAGCGGGTTCGGCACGTCGTGCCGGGCTTCTTCGGCGAGCCGCTGCTTGCCGGTGTGCGGATTGACCGGCAGCGGCGAACCCCCGGTGGCCGCGTGCGCGGCGGGCGCGAGCACGAGCGGCAAGAGAAGAGCGGCACAGGCGACGGCGATTCTTCGCCTGACGGACGAAACACCCAAGGACATCGGAAAGTCCTTTCCAGGAAGGTCTCCAGCCGACCCAGGCTTGTCCGGCGGGCGAACCCGGTCAACCGACGGAAGTTCGAAGCCGGACATTCCGGTATTTCGGTAGTTTGGAACAATGATCGACTACGGCCTCGACCTTTCCGCGGTGGACCACAACCGCGCGTTGCCCGATCTGGTGGCCGAGGGAGACGAACTCGACGCCCTCGTCTCGGCGGCGCCCGACTGGACCCGCCCGACCCCGGCCGCGGGCTGGACGATCGCCCACCAGATCGCCCACCTCGCCGCCGCCGACGCGAACCTGCTCGTCGCCCTGCGGACCCCGGAAGCCTTCGACGAAAAGCCGGAAGACGCTGACGCGGTAGCCGCCGCGGGCGCGGCCGAACCGCGGGAAGCGCTGCTGGAACGCTGGCGTACCGGCCGCGCCGAGGTGGCGGCGGCGCTGCGCGAGGTACCGCGCGAGCGGGCGTTCCCGTGGATCGGCTCGGCGGTGACACCGGCACTGATGGTGCCGCTGCGGCTGCTGGAGACGTGGGCGCACGGCCAGGACGTCTACGACACCCTCGGCGCCGAGCACCGGCCGACCGGCAGGCTCCGGCACGTGGCCGCGCTGGGTGTCGAAGGCCGGACGCTGTCCTTCTACGCGGCCCAGCTGCCGATTCCGGCGGAGCCGTTCCGCCTCGAGCTGACCGGTCCGGGCGGCGAGACCTGGACGTGGGGCCCGGCCGACGCCGCGCAGCGGATCGAGGGCAGCGCGCTCGACTTCTGCCTCCGCGTCACCCAGCGCCGCCGGCTGGCCGAAACGGGCCTGACCGCGGTCGGCCAAGACGCGCGGACGTGGTTGGAGATCGCGCGGGTCTTCCTCTAACCCAGGGCGTCGTCCAAGGCCTTCGTGATCCGCTTCAACGACACCGGATGCGCCGTCCCCAGCGTCTGCGCGAAGAACGAAACCCGCAATTCCTCGATCATCCACCGCACCTCGCGCAACGCCGGGGACGAGGTGCCCGGCGGCAACGATGCCAAGGCGTCGGCATACTCCCGCGTGATCCACGCGATGTCCGCCGTCCGCTGCAGGTCGCGCGTCGGCTCCGAAACCAGCTTCTCCAACCTGCGGGAAATCCCCTGCAGGTACCGCACCACGTGCCGCAGCCGCGAAGCGCCCGTCTCCGTCACGAAACCCGGGTACACCAGCGCCGACAGCTGAGCCCGGATGTCCGCCAGCGACTCCGCCGGGCCGCGGGCCGACGACAGCTGGACCTCGACGTCGTTCGCCGCGCGGAGGATCTTCTCCACGTCCGTCAACACCGCCAGCACCTCGGTGTGCAGACCCTCGCGCACCTTCGACAGCAGCACCTGGAAGCCCGCCTCGTCGAACGCCGGGCCGCCGGCGGCCGTCATCAGGGCGTCCACCGCGCAGTCGACGCAGTCCTCCAGCAGGGCCGCGACACTTCCGTGCGGGTTGCGGTTCAGCACCAGCTTCGACGAGTTGGACAGCGACCTCGTGATGAACTTCATCGGCGAGTTCAGGTTCAGCCGCAGCATCCGCCGGGTGCCCGCCCACATCGCGTGCCGCTGCTGCTCCGGCGTGTCCAGCAGCCGGACCGCCACCGACGCACCTTCGTCCACCAGCGCCGGGTACGCCTTCACGTCGTGGCCGCGCTGCGTCGACTCGAACACCTTCGGCAGCGAGCCGAACGACGGTTTCGTCAGCCCGGCCTTCTCCAGCGTGTTGGCCGCCTTCGAGATCGTCTCACGGACCTTCGGCGCCAGCCGCCGCTGGAGTTCCGCGACGTCCTTGCCCTCGGCCACCCGGCGACCCCGCTCGTCGACCACGCGGAACGTCATCTTCAGGTGATCCGGCACCGAAGCCGGATCCCAGTCCGCGTACGGCACGGTGATCCCGCGCAGCGCCCGCAGCTCGCGGCCGAGCACCTCCAGCAGCGGACCGTCCGAAGGGGACACTCGCGAAAGAACGTCCCGCGCGGTGTCCGGCGCCGGGACGAAGTTGCGGCGCAACGCCTTCGGCAGTGACTTGATCAGCTGCGTCACCAGCTCCGCGCGCAGGCCCGGCACCTGCCAGTCGAACCCGTCCGGGGTCACCTGGTTCAGCACCGGCAGCGGGATGTGCACGGTGACGCCGTCGGCGTCCGCCCCCGGCTCGAACTGGTAGGTCAGCTTGAACACCTGCGTGCCCTGCGTCCACGAGTCCGGGTAGTCGCCCTCGCGGACGCTGCCCGCGGACTCGTTGATGAGCATGGACTTCTCGAACGACAGCAGGTCGGGATCGGTGTGCCGGGCCTTCTTCCACCAGCTGTCGAAGTGGCGCACCGAGACGACGTCCGCCGGGACGCGCGCGTCGTAGAACTCGTACAGCGTCTGGTCGTCGACCAGGATGTCGCGCCGCCGGGCGCGGTTCTCGAGGTCCTCGACCTCCTCCAGCAGCGCGCGGTTCTCGGCGAAGAAGTGGTGCCGCGTCTGCCAGTCGCCCTCCACCAGCGCGTGCCGGATGAACAGCGCCCGCGACATCTCCGGGTCGATCCGGCCGTAGTTGACGCGGCGGTCGGCGATCAGCGGGACGCCGTACAGCGTCACCTTCTCGGTCGCGATCACCGCGCCCTGCTTGCGTTCCCAGTGCGGCTCGGAGTACGACCGCTTGACGACGTGCTGGGCCAGCGGCTCGACCCATTCGGGCTCGATGCGCGCGTTGACCCGCGCCCACAGCCGGGACGTCTCGACCAGCTCCGCCGACATCACCCAGCGCGGCTGCTTCTTGAACAGCGCCGACCCCGGGAAGATGCCGAAGCGGGCGCCGCGCGCGCCCAGGTAGTCGCCCTTGGCCGGGTCCTTGAGCCCGATGTGGGAGAGCAGCCCGGCGATCAGCGACGTGTGCACGCGCTGCGGGTCCACCGGGGCGGTGTTCGTGTTCAGGGAGATCCCGAGCGGCTTGGCCAGCTGGCGCAGCTGGCTGAAGATGTCCTGCCACTCGCGCAGACGCAGGTAGTTCAGGTACTCCGTGCGGCACATGCGGCGGAACTGGTTGCCGGACAACGCCTTCTGCTGGTCGGCGACGTACTCCCAGAGGTTCAGGTAGGCCAGGAAGTCCGACGTCGGGTCGGCGAACCGCGCGTGCTGGGCGTCGGCCGCCTGCTGCTTCTCGGCCGGCCGCTCGCGCGGGTCCTGAATGGACAGTGCGGCCGCGATGATCATCACTTCGCGGACACAGCCGTTACGGGCGGCCTCCAGGACCATCCGGCCCATCCGCGGGTCGACCGGCAGCTGCGCCAGCTTGCGGCCGATGTCGGTCAGGCTGCGGTCGGAACTCGTCGAGGAGAACGCGCCCAGCTCCTGCAGCAGGCCGATGCCGTCGCTGACCTGGCGGCGGTCCGGCGGCTCGACGAACGGGAACGCGGCGATGTCGCCGAGGCCCAGCGACGTCATCTGCAGGATGACCGAGGCCAGGTTGGTCCGCAGGATCTCGGGATCGGTGAACTCGGGCCGGCTTTCGAAGTCCTCTTCGGAATAGAGCCGGATGCAGATGCCGTCGGACGTCCGGCCGCAGCGGCCCTTGCGCTGGTTCGCCGACGCCTGCGACACCGGCTCGATCGGCAGCCGCTGCACCTTGGTGCGGTGGCTGTAGCGGGAGATCCGCGCGGTGCCCGGGTCGACGACGTACTTGATGCCCGGCACGGTCAGCGACGTCTCGGCGACGTTCGTCGCCAGCACCACCCGGCGCCCGGTGTGGGACTGGAAGATGCGCTGCTGCTCGGCTGACGACAGCCGCGCGTACAGCGGCAGCACCTCGGTGTTGCGCAGGTTGGCCCGGTTGAGCACGTCCGCGGTGTCGCGGATCTCGCGCTCGCCGGAGAGGAACACCAGGATGTCGCCGGGGCCTTCGGCGCACAGCTCCTCGACGGCGTCGAGGATGCCTTGGGTCTGGTCGCGCTCGTCGGCGTCTTCGGAAGGGTCGTCGGGGTCGACCAGCGGCCGGTAGCGGACCTCCACCGGGTACGTCCGCCCGGAGACCTCGACGATCGGCGCGTCGTCGAAGTGCTTCGAGAAGCGTTCCGGGTCGATGGTCGCCGAGGTGATGATGACCTTGAGATCGGGACGGCGGGGCAGCAGCTGCTTGAGGTAGCCGAGGATGAAGTCGATGTTGAGGCTGCGCTCGTGGGCCTCGTCGATGATCAGCGTGTCGTACTGGCGCAGCGACCGGTCGGTCTGGATCTCGGCCAGCAGGATGCCGTCGGTCATCAGCTTGACCAGGGTGTCCTGCCCGGACTGGTCGGTGAACCGGACCTTGTAGCCGACCGCGTCGCCCAGCTCGGTGTGGAGTTCGCCGGCGATCCGGTCGGCGACCGTGCGCGCGGCCAGCCGCCGCGGCTGGGTGTGTCCGATCTGGCCGCGGATGCCGCGGCCCAGCTCCAGGCAGATCTTCGGCAGCTGGGTGGTCTTGCCCGAGCCGGTCTCCCCCGCGACGATCACGACCTGGTGCTTGTCGATGGCCGCGGCGATCTCGTCCTTGAGCTTGCTGACCGGCAGCTCTTGCGGGTACTCGATCTTGGGCACGCTCGCGCGCCGCGACTGGACGCGCAGCTCGGCCTTGTCGATGTCGGCGGCGATCTGCGCGAGCACGGAGTCGCGGTTGCGGGCTTTGCGGGCGCCTTCGAGCCGGCGACGCAGCCGCAGCTCGTCACGCGGCATCAGCTCGGGCAGGCGCGCTCGCAGCGCGGTGAAGGGGGATGGCTCGGACATTCTTGGTCCAAGGATAGCCGTGCGTGACGGACCGGGCCTCCGAATATCCCCGGCGCGTGACCGGGCGCACGTGAAAGGCCCCCTCACCGGCGGCGAGGGGGCCTCACGGGCGATGCGTCAGCCGGGCCGGCCGGGCTGCTGCGGCGGCTGGACCGGCGCCTGCGGCTGCGGCTGCGGCGCGTTCTTGGCGCGGTTCAGCGCCACCGAGCCGCCGATCAGCGCGAGGCCGACCAGGCCGAGGACGATGCCGAAGAACGGCTGCATGTCGCTGGCCCAGGACAGGATCCGGAACTCGTAGTCGAACTGCTCGAGCACGATGGTGCCGAAGCCGAGCACGGCGCACAGCACGCCGATCCGCATCAAGATCGAAGACATGGGTAAACCCCCTCGTGAAAGGACTGATGGAACCACCGGTCCGTCCCCGAGCGGCCGTGGTGAGGCAGAAATGTAGCGGCCCCCGGCCCGGCTGTCTCCGGAATTCCCGATTCGTTACCTCACGTCCGCTGCAGCGAGTCCGGCCCCAGGTCGGCAAGGGTGCGGTGGCCGGACAAGCCCATGGTCAGGTCGAAGTCCGCCAGCAGGCTGCGCAGGACGTGCCGGACGCCGGCCTCGCCCGCGTGGGCCAGGCCGTACACCCACGGGCGCCCCACCAGGACGGCCCGGGCGCCCAGCGCGAGGGCCTTGAGCACGTCCGAGCCGGTGCGGATGCCCGAGTCGAACAGCACCTCCAGCCGGTCGCCGACCGCCGCGACGATGCCCGGCAGCGCGTCCAGGGCCGCGATCGCGCCGTCGACCTGGCGGCCGCCGTGGTTGGACACGACGATGCCGTCCATGCCTGCCTCGGCCGCGCGGCGCGCGTCGGCGACGTGCTGGATGCCCTTGAGGACGATCGGGCCGTCCCAGTGCTCGCGCAGGAACGGCAGCTGGTCCCACGTCCGGTCGGTGCCGGTGAGCATGCCGATCCAGCGCAGGATCGCCATGTTCAGGTCCTCTTCCGGCGTCTTCTCCAGCAGGCCGCGGAACACCGGGTCGGTGAACGGGACCGCGCAGCCCTCGCCCTTGAGGAACGGCAGGTACGCCTGGTCCAGATCGGACGGTCGCCAGGCCAGCGTCCACGTGTCGAGGGTGACGACCAGCGCCGTGTAGCCCGCGGCCTTCGCCCGGGTCAGCAGGCTCGCGCAGACGTCGTTGTCGCCCGGCCAGTACAGCTGGAACCAGCGCGGGCCGTCGCCGTTGGCCGCGGCGGCGTCCTCGATGCCGGTCGAAGACGCCGTGGACAGGATGAACGGCAGCCCGACCGAGGCGGCGGCGCGGGCGGTCGCGGATTCGGCGTCCGGGTGGACGATCGACTGGACGCCGACCGGCGCGACGGCCACCGGGGCGGGCAGGCGGGTGCCGAGCACCGTCGTGGCCAGGTCGCGGTCGGTGGCGCCGGTCAGCATCCGGGGCACGACGCGCCAGCGGTCGAACGCCTCGCGGTTGGCGCGGGCGGTCGCGCCGGAGCCGGCCGCGCCCGCGACGTAGGAGAACGGCCCGGGGGCCATGACCTCGCGCGCCGACGCTTCGAGCTTCGTCGCGTCGGTCGAGCACGGCGGCAGCTGACCCCCGAGTCCCTGCAGGTAGATCTCGTTCTGGTAGCTGCCGAAGCGTTCGGTCACGGTTGCCTCCTCGCGTTCGAGGGGGCACTGTACCCGCCGGTAGTTCACCCGGCGCCGGGAACTGACCGACGGGTAACCTCAAGGCCGCCGCCGTCCACGGAGGAGAAGACATGCGTGCCTACGACGTGGTCCTGTTCGGCGCCACCGGCTTCACCGGCGGCCTGACCGCCGAGTACCTGGCCCGGCACGCACCGGCGGGCCTTCAATGGGCGCTGGCCGGGCGCAACCGCGGCAGGCTCGAGGCCGTCCGGGCGCTGCTCACCGAGCTCGACGACCGGTTCGCCGCGCTCGACGTGCTCGTCGCCGACTCCGGCGATCCGGCGTCGCTGCGGGCCGTCGCCCAGGCCACGAAGGTGGTGATCTCGACCGTGGGCCCGTACCTGACGCACGGCGAACCGCTGGTGGCCGCCTGCGCGGATGCGGGGACCGATTACGTCGACCTGACCGGCGAGCCCGAGTTCGTCGACCGGATGTACCTGGCCCACGACCGGCGGGCCCGCGAGACCGGCGCGCGGCTGGTGCACGCGTGCGGGTTCGACTCGATCCCGCACGACCTCGGTGCCTGGTTCACCGTGCAGCAGCTGCCCGAAGGCGTGCCGCTGCGGGTCGACGGCTACGTCCGGGCCGGCGGGATGCCCTCGGGCGGCACGTTCCTCAGCGCGCTGACCATCATGTCCCGGCTGCCGGCCGGGGCCCGGGTGGCGCGTGAGCGGGCGGCGGCCGAGCCGCGGCCGTCCGGGCGGTTCGCCCGCGCCCCGCTCGGGCGCCCGCACCGGGTCGCCGGCCCGGGCTGGTGGGCGGTGCCGCTGCCGACGATCGACGCCGACGTCGTCCGCCGGTCGGCCGCCGCGTCCGAGCGCTACGGGCCGGACTTCACCTACCGGCACTTCGCCGCGGTCAAGCACCTGCCGGTGCTGGCCGGGGGCGTCGCCGGTGCGGGTGCGCTGTTCGCCGCGGCCCAGGTCCCGCCGGCCCGCCGGGCGCTCTCGCGGCTGCTCGCGCCCGGCAGCGGGCCGAGCCCCGAGCGGCGCGCGAGGTCGTGGTTCTCGGTGCGGTTCGTCGGCGAAGGCGGCGGCTCGCGGGTGGTGACGGAGGTGTCCGGCGGCGACCCGGGCTACGACGAAACGGCGAAGATGCTCGCGGAGTCGGCGCTGTGCCTGGCGACCGACGAACTGCCGGAAACGGCGGGCCAGGTGACCACGGCGACCGCGATGGGCGGCGCGCTCGTCGACCGGCTCACCAAAGCGGGCATCCGGTTCACGACGCTCTGACGTTTCACGCTTTCACAGTGCGGGAGCGTGAAATTCCGGCGCTGTGATGAATCTTCTGACGGTCTCCTTCCGCGGTTAGCGTCGATCGGGTTCTCCCTTTCCCCTTCGCGTTTTCCCAAGGAGCGTCATGAGATTGCCCCAACGGTTCGCCGCGCTCGGCGGTGCGACGGCGGCGGGCATGGTGGTGGTCGGCATCGCCGTCGCCGCGCCCGCGCAGCCCGCCCCCGTGCCCCCGCCGTCCGCCGCGCAGGCACAGGCCAACGCCACCGGCGCCGCCGCCGGCCTGGTCGCCGCCCGCCCCGCCGCCCTGCACGCCGGCAAGCACGACAAGTTCGTCCAGCGGGACGTCCGGTCGGCGGCCGGGCTGTCGTACGTGGTCTACGACCGCACCTACGACGGGCTGCCGGTGATCGGCGGCGACCTGGTCATCGCCACCGACGCCGCCGGCACGGTGAAGACCACGTCCGTCGCGCAGCAGCAGGCGCTCGGTGACCTCGACGTCCACGGCGCGAAACTCACCGCCGCGCAGGCCGAGGCCGTGGCCCGCAAGCAGCTCCGCGAGCCGAAGAGCCTGCCGGGCGGGCAGCTCGTCGTGGTCGCCGACGGCGCCGGGCGGCTCGCCTACGAGAGCAACGTCGAAGGCACCGACGAACACGGCGAGCCGAGCAGCCTGAGCGTCTACGTCGACGCGGTGGACGGGCGCGTCCTGCGGACGGTCCAGCACTTGGCCGCGGGGACCGGCACCGGCAAGTGGAACGGCCCGTCGCTGCCGCTGAACACGACGAAGTCCGGCAGCACGTACTCGATGGCCGACCCGAACACGCCGAACCTCGACTGCCGCAACTACAGCAGCGACTCCGTCCTCACCGGACCGGACGACAGCTGGGGCAACGGCACCGGCACGAACATCGAGACCGGCTGTGCCGACGCACTGTTCGTCGCGCAGACCGAGAAGAAGATGCTTTCGGAGTGGTTGGGCCGCAACGGCTTCACCGGCAACGGCGGCGCGTGGAAGATCCGCGTCGGGCTCGACGACGAAAACGCGTACTACTACAACTCGCGTCCGGCGTATGTGAACCTCGGGCACAACCCGAGCGGCGAGTGGGTCGGCTCGCTGGACATCCTCGGCCACGAGATGGGCCACGGCATCGACGACTACTCCGGCTCCGGCGGCTTCTCCGGCGGTGGCACGCAGGAGTTCATCGCGGACACCTTCGGCACGGCGACGGAGTTCTACGCGAACGAGCCGTCGCAGTACGACCCGCCGGACTACGCGATCGGCGAGGAGGTCAACCTGGTCGGCACCGGCGCGATCCGGTACATGTACGACCCGTCGAAGGTCGGCGACCCGAACTGCTACTCCAGCTCGACGCCGAACGCCGAGGTGCACAAGGCGGCCGGGCCCGGCGACCACTGGTTCTACCTGCTCGCCGAGGGCAGCAACCCGACGAACGGGCAGCCGGCCAGCTCGACGTGCAACGGCAGCACGCTCTCCGGCATCGGCATCCGCAAGGCGATCAACATCATGCACGGCGCGGTGCAGCTGAAGACGTCCGGCAGTTCGTACCTGCGCTACCGGACGTGGACGCTGCAGGCCGCGAAGAACCTGTACCCGAACAGCTGCGCCGAGTTCGACGCGGTGAAGGCGGCGTGGAACGCGGTGAGCGTCCCGGCGCAGTCCGGTGACCCGACGTGCACCGGCACCCCGCCGACCACGACCACGCCCCCGACCACCACGCCGCCGACCACCACGACTCCCCGGGCGGGTGCAGTGGCCAGCTGGTGCAGAACCCGGGCTTCGAGTCCGGCCAGGCGTCCTGGACCGACCCGAACACCACCATCGGCCAGTGGGGCAGCCAGGCGCCGGCGCGCACGGGCAGCTACGACTCCTGGCTCGGCGGCTGGGGTTCGGCGCACACGGACACGCTGACGCAGTCGGTCACCATCCCGGCCGGCTGCAAGGCGAGCCTGACGTTCTGGCTGCGCGTGTGGACGGCGGAGACCGAGAACGTGGCCTACGACAAGCTCGTGGTGTCCGCGGGTTCGGCGACGCTGGCGACGTACTCGAACCTCGACCGCAACTCGGCGTACGTCCAGAAGACGCTCGACCTGTCCGCGTACGCGGGCCAGACGGTCACGCTGAAGTTCGCCGGGACGGAGGACCAGTCGCTGCAGACGTCGTTCGCCGTGGACGACACCGGGGTCACCGTGAGCTGACCCGGCGGGGCCTGCCACCTACTTTGGTGGCAGGCCCTCGTTGCGCCCGATGCGCCCGGTATTCATGCTTACCCGGATGGAGGCGTTATCAGCGTCGGCCCCGTTCGCCGAGGCCTTCGACCTGGCGATCCGGCGGCACGGCCTGAGCCTGGAGGCCCTGCAGCGGCGGATGGCGATGCGGGGCGCCCAGGTCAGCCTGGCCACGCTCAGCTACTGGCGCCGGGGCCGCCGCCACCCGGAAGGCCACCGCTCACTGCACGCGGTGGCCGTCGCCGAGAGCTGCCTCGGGCTCCCGGCGGACGCGCTGACCAGCCTGGTGACGCGGCCGCGGGAGCGCCGGGCGCAGCCGTGGCCGTCCGGGGTGAGCCTGGCCAGCGCGCTCGGTTCCGAGCCGACGGAACTGGCGGCCTGCGACGGCATCGACCTCGACGGCAACGCCCGGCTCGCACTGGTGTCGGTCCACCAGCGGGCGACGCTGGGCGCGGACCGCACCGAGCGATCGGTCCGCACGGAACTGGTGGTGACCAGCCGGGCGGACGGAGTGGACCGCTGGGTGTCGTTCTTCCGCCCCCAGACCGGCGGCGGCCACCAGCCGGTGCTGAGGTCGACGCACTGCTGCCGCCCGGGCCGCGTCCGCCGGGACGCGGCATCCGAGCTGGTGGCGTGCGAACTGCGGTTCGACTACCCGCTGCGCACGGGCGAGACGTACGTGTTCGACTTCGAGTTCGCGTACGACGGAGAGCCACCGGAGACGAACTACCTGCAGTTCGGGGTGCGCGCGCCGGCCCGCCAGATAGTGCTGCAGGCGTGCTTCGACCCGGCGGCGGTGCCGGTGCGGTGTTACCGGTATTCGGGCGAAGGGGATTCGCGGCCGGAGCTGCCGGTGGGTCCGAGCGGGACGAGCCACATCGCGGTGCTGGACGCGCGGCCGGGGGTCTACGGGATCTGCTGGGAGTGGGACTGACCGAGCTCGTAGTCCGCTTCCCGGAACTCCCCCACCTGCCGCCGCAGCCGGCCCGTCGAGAACGGCCAGCTGAAACTGTTGCGCCCGTTGACATCCGTGTAATAGCTGGAACACCCGCCCGACTGGTACACCGTTCCCGGCAAAGCCGCCTGGACCTCCGCGTTGAACGTCTCCTGCGCCGACGCCCGGACCGACAGCGAGCCTCCCTCGACCCGCAGGGTCCGGGTCACCGCCGCCACCAGGTGCTCCACCTGGGCCTCGACGATCGTGAACGCCGACGAATGCCCGGTGCCCAGGCTCGGGCCCAGCAACAGGTACAGGTTCGGGAACCCGGCCACCGACGTCCCCCGGTACGCCTGCGGGCTGCCCTTCCAGTGGTCGTCCAGACTGCGGCCCTCGGCGTCGAACACCCGGGCCGACACCGGCATGTCGAGGATGTGGAAGCCCGTGCCGAAGATGATCGCGTCGACTTCCGCGCTCGAACCGTCCGCGCCCAGCACGCGCGTGCCCTGGACCGAGCGCACCGCCGTCGGGTGGACGTCCACATGGGACTGGGTCAGCGAGCGGTAGTACGTGTTGGACATCAGCAGGCGCTTGCAGCCCAGCGTGTAGTCCGGGGTCAGCGCCCGCCGCAGCTCCGGGTCCCGGACCGCGAGGCGCAGGTGGGCGAGCCCGATCCTCTGCACCTGCCGCAGCAGCCACGGGTGCCGGAACCCGAACCCGAGTGCCTCCATCGCGCCGTACTCCGCGCCGCGCAACGCCCTCTGCAGAGCCGGGAACCGCCGCAACAGGAACCGCTCGACGCCGGGAACGTGGTGATCCGGCTTGGGCAGGACCCACTGCGCCGTGCGCTGGAACAGGTGCAGCCGGCCCACCCGGGGCACGATCTCGGGGACGAACTGGACCGCGGAGGCGCCGGTGCCGATCACCGCGACCCTCTGGCCCGCCAGGTCGTAGCCGTGGTTCCAGCGCGCCGAGTGGAAGACCTCGCCCGGGAAGCCGGCGAGCCCGGGCAGGTCCGGGACCAGCGGTTCGTGCCAGGGACCGGTGCCCGCGACCAGGATCCGCGCGGTGTAGGGACCTCGTGACGTCTCCAGCTCCCACCGCGCGGCGCGGTCGTTCCACTGTGCGCGCGTCACCTCCACGCCGTAACGGATTTTGGAGGTGACGCCGAACCGGGCGGCCGTGTCCCGCAGGTAGGTGCGGATCTCGTCCTGGCCCGCGAACGCGCGGGTCCACCCGGGATTGGGCGCGAACGAGTACGAGTACAGCGCGGACGGGACGTCGCAGGCGCAGCCGGGGTAGGTGTTGTCGCGCCAGGTGCCGCCGAGCGTGCCGGCCTTCTCGAGCACGGCGAGGTCGCCGACGCCGGCCTGGGTGAGGCGGATCGCGGCACCCAGCCCCGATGCCCCGGCGCCGATGACGAGGACCGCGAAGTCGCGTTGTTCCATTTTCGGAGACTAACAGTATCCGAAAACCGGCGGTACCCCGATTCCGGGGCTCGCTAGAGTTGGCCCCATGGCCCGACTCACCCGCGCGGAAAGCCAGGCGCGCACCCGCGAGCAGCTGATCGAGACCGCCAAGCTGCTCTTCCTGCGCGACGGCTACTCGGTGACGTCGCTGGAAAAGGTCGCCGACGAGGCGGGCTACTCCAAGGGCGCGGTGTACTCGAACTTCCGCAGCAAGGACGAGCTCTGCCTCACCGTGCTCGACCGGATCCACGACGAGCAGGTCGCCTTGGTCGCCGAAGCACTGGCGGGCGCCGAAGGCGTGGAGGGGCTGCTGACGGCGTTCCAGACGTGGGCCGAGCGCAGCATCGGCGACGAGGCCTGGACCGCGCTCGAGGTGGAGTTCGCGACGAACGCGCGGCGCGACCCGCACGTGCGCGCCGAACTGGCGGCGCGCGACAAAGCCATCCGCGACACCATTGCCGGCCTGCTCACCGGGTACGCCGAGCGGTTCGGGATCACCCTCCCGATGTCGGCCGACGACGCCGCGACGGCGTTGCTCAGCCTCGGCATCGGGCTCGGCGTGCAGCGCGCGATCGACCCGACGATCCCGGTGAGCGTGCTGCCGGACGTCATCCGGCTCTTCTCCGGGGTGCGCTGACCGTCCTTTCCGGACCCGCGGGGTGGTCTGGACCGTTCACGAACATGAACGGTTTCCACCTCTTGTGGAGCGTGCTGACTCTTCGCTACCGTGTCGCTACGCCGCAGCTCCACCCGCACCAGTCGTACCGCCGTTTTTTCACGGCGCATCCCGCGGAAAGGGTCCCCTCCCCATGAGCAAGAAGTTGCGGCCGGTCCTCCTCGGCACGCTCGGCGCCGCCTCCGTCGCGGCCCTCGTGATCACCACGCCCGCGTTCTCCTCGGCCGCGCCGGCACCGGTGGCCGGCGCGTCGGTGCTCGCCGCCGGCGACCTCTCGGCCCCGGCGAAGAAGGAAATCGCGATGAAGCTGGTTTCCAGCGCGGAGAACTCGTCGCTGGACTGGAAGGCGCAGTACAAGTACATCGAGGACATCGGCGACGGCCGCGGGTACACCGCGGGCATCATCGGCTTCTGTTCCGGCACCGGCGACATGCTCGAACTCGTCGAGGCGTACACGAACTCGGTGCCGGACAACCCGCTGGCGAAGTTCCTCCCGGCGCTGCGCAAGGTGAACGGCACGGATTCACACGCGGGCCTGGGTTCGGCGTTCGAAAGCGCCTGGAAGCAGGCCGCGGCGACGACGGCGTTCCAGACGGCCCAGAACAACGAGCGCGACCGCGTGTACTTCAACCCGGCGGTGAGCCAGGGCAAGTCGGACGGCCTGAGCAACCTCGGCCAGTTCGCCTACTACGACGCGATCGTGATGCACGGTCCCGGCGACAGCTCGGACAGCTTCGGCGGCATCCGCAAGGCCGCGATGAAGAAGGCGAAGACCCCGGCACAGGGCGGCAACGAGACGACGTACCTGAAGGCGTTCTTCGACGCCCGCAAGGTGATCATGAAGCAGGAAGAGGCGCACGCGGACACGTCCCGGGTGGACACCGAGCAGCTGAAGTTCCTCAACGACGGCAACTTCGACCTGCACACGCCGTTGAAGTGGAAGGTGTACGGCGACTCGTACACGATCAACTGAAGGCGCGGGCCCCGGGGCGGCTTCGGCCGTCCCGGGGTCAGAGCACCTTGGTGAAGAGGGCGACGATCGCGGTGGTGGCGAGGGCCGCGACGACCAGGCTCGAAAAAGGTGGCTTCACCGCCTCAGCAGCTCATCCGCCGTGCGGGTGTTGAGGATGCGGTCCGGGCCGATGCCCGCCTTGATCGCCCGCTCACACCCGTAACCCAGCCAATCCAGCTGCCCCGGCGCGTGCGCGTCGCTGTCGATCGTGAACTCGCAGCCGATCTCCGCCGCCAGGCGCAACAGCCGCATCGGGGGGTCCAGGCGCTCCGGGCGGGCGTTGATCTCCACCGCCACGCCGTTCTCCCGGCACGCCGTGAACACCTTCTCCGCGTCGAACTCCGACTCCGGACGGCCGCGTCCCACCACCAGCCGCCCGGTGCAGTGCCCCAGCACGCGCACGTGCGGATTCCGGACCGCCGCCACCATCCGGCGGGTCATGTCGCGGGACGGCATCCGGAGTTTCGAGTGCACGCTCGCCACCACGAAGTCCAGCTCGCCCAGCAGGTCCTCCTCCTGGTCGAGTGACCCGTCGTCGAGGATGTCGACCTCGATGCCCTGCAGCAGCCGGAACGGTGCCATCAGCTCGTTCGCCTTCGCCACGATCTGCATCTGCGTCCGCAGCCGGTCCGGCGAGAGCCCGTTCGCGACCGTCAGGCGCGGCGAGTGGTCGGTCAGCACCATCCACTCGTGGCCGAGGTCGCGGCCCGCCACCGCCATCTCGCCGATCGAACTGCCGCCGTCCGACCAGTCGGAATGGGTGTGGCAGTCGCCGCGCAACGCCGAGCGCAGCGGCTCGCCGTCCGGCAGCTCCTTCGAGACGATCTTGCCGCGGTACGCCGGGTCACGGCCGGCCAGCGCGTCCTCGATCACCCCCGCGGTGGCCTTGCCGATCCCGGGCAGCGACGTCAGCGTGCCGTTCTCCGCCAGCTGCGCCAGCTTCTCGGCGCCGGTCTTGTCGACCGTCGCCGCCGCGTTGCGGAACGCGCGGACGCGGTAGGTCGGTTCCCCCGCGCGTTCGAGCTGGAACGCGATCTCCCGCAACGCCCATGCCGGATCCATGGGACCTGTCTACCCCCTCGGGGGCAGTCGGTGCAGCTCGACGTCCGCCAAGGCGCCGTCGCGCACCGAAGCTGTCTGGTACGTGCAGTACGGCTGGCGACGGCGGTCGGTCGGCGACCCCGGGTTCAGCAGGCGAAGCCCGGACGGCGCCACCGTGTCCCACGGGATGTGGCTGTGCCCGAACACCAGCACGTCGGTGTCCGGGAACTGCGCGGCGCACCGCTGCTCACGGCCCTGTTTGGCACCCGTCTCGTGGATCACGGCCAGGCGCACGCCGCCGAGCTCCACCCGCGCGACCTCCGGCAGCCGGGCCCGCAACGCCGGGCCGTCGTTGTTGCCGTACACGCCGATCAGCCGCTTGCTGCGCTCCTCCAGCTCGTCCAGCAGGGCGACGTCGACCCAGTCGCCCGCGTGCACGACGACGTCGGCGGCCGCCACCTCGGCCCACACCTGCGCCGGCAGCTCGCGCGCCCGGGCGGGCAGGTGGGTGTCCGAGATGAGCAGCAGCCTCATCCGATGGCCTTCAGCACCCGGTCGAGGAAGCCGCCGATGTGGTCGCGCAGCAGCGTGGCCGCGCCCTCGGCGTCACCCTTCTTCGCCGCCGCCAGCACCGCCCGGTGCTCGGTCCACTCCTTCTTCCAGCTGGGGTTGGCCTCCCAGCCGACGACGCTGATCAGCGCCGCGCGGTCCTTGAGGTCGTCGAGGATGCTGACCAGCAGCGGGTTGCCGCAGCCGGAGTAGAGGGCGCGGTGGAAGCGGCGGTTCAGCAGGCTCAGCGCCGCCTGGTCCTTGTCCGCGATGGCCGTCGACGCCTCCTTCAGCGCCTCGGCCGCGTCTTCGAGCAGCTCCGGGTCGTTCCTCTCGACGGTCCGCCGGACGGCCTCCGGTTCGAGCACCATCCGCACGTCGTAGACGGACTTGGCGAGCTCGGCGTCGACCGTGATCACCGACGCGCCCTTGTACGGGCTGAACGTCACCAGCCCCGAGTTGGACAGCACCTTGAGCGCCTCGCGCACCGGGGTCTTCGACACGCCGAGCCGCGCGGCCAGCTCCGCTTCGACGAGCGGCTGGCCGGGCTCCAGCTCCCGGGTCAGGATGCCGCGGCGGATCTCCTCCAGGACCACTTCGGTCCGGGAGGCGGGCAGGCTGAACGTCCCGGTCATGGCGCGCTCCCTATGTTCGTGTCGGAACCCATTCAACCAGGCCCACCAGATCATATATCAGATGCCATACTGGATCGCATGAAACGACCCGAGGAACTCCGCAGCCACCGGTGGTTCGGCGGCGACGAACTGCGCAACTTCAGCCACCGCGCCCGCAGCCGCCAGCTCGGCTACAACCCGGAAGAACACCTCGGGAAGCCGGTCATCGGCATCCTCAACACCTGGTCGGACATCAACCCCTGTCACATGCACCTGCGCGAACGCGCCGAGCAGGTCAAACGCGGTGTCTGGCAGGCCGGCGGCTTCCCGCTGGAGTTCCCGGTCGCCACGCTGTCGGAGACCTACCAGAAGCCGACCCCGATGCTCTACCGGAACCTGCTGGCCATGGAGACCGAGGAGATCCTCCGCTCCTACCCGATCGACGGCGCCGTCCTGATGGGCGGCTGCGACAAGACCACGCCGGCGCTGCTGATGGGCGCGGCCAGCGCGGGGCTGCCGTCGATCTTCGTCCCGGCCGGGCCGATGCTGCGCGGGCACTGGCGCGACGAGGTGCTCGGCAGCGGCACCGACATGTGGAAGTACTGGGACGACAAGCGCGCCGGGCTGATCGGCGACGCCGAAATGTCCGAACTGGAACGCGGGCTGGCCCGGTCACCGGGGCACTGCATGACGATGGGGACGGCGTCGACCATGACCTCGGCCGCCGAGGTGCTCGGCGTGACGCTGCCGGGTGCCGCGTCGATCCCCGCCGTCGACTCGGCGCACCACCGGATGGCCGCCGCCAGCGGCGCCCGGATCGTCGACATGGTCCGGGAGGACCTGACCATCACCCAGGTCCTGGACAAGCGGGCCTACGCCGACGCCATCACCACCGTGCTCGCGCTCGGCGGCTCGACCAACGCCGTGATCCACCTGATCGCGATGGCCGGCCGCAGCGGCATCGGAGTTTCGCTCGCCGACTTCGACGCGATCGCCCGGCAGGTGCCGGTGCTGGCGAACATCCGGCCCGGCGGCGACTGGCTGATGGAGGACTTCTACTACGCCGGCGGCCTGCCCGGGCTGCTCTCGCGGCTGACCGACCTGCTGCACCCGGACCGGCTCACCGTCACCGGCCGCACCCTCGGCGAGAACCTCGCGAGCGCGCGCGTGCACAACGACGACGTCATCCGGACCCGCGACAACCCGGTCGCGCGGGAGGGCGGGGTCGCGGTGCTGCACGGGAACCTGGCGCCCTCCGGCGCGGTCATCAAGCACATCGCGGCCGAGAAGCACCTGCTCACGCACACCGGCCCGGCCGTGGTGTTCGAGAACTACCCCGACCTCAAGAAGCGGATCGACGACCCGTCGATCACCGCGGACTCGGTGCTGGTGCTGCGCGGCTCCGGCCCGCTCGGCGGCCCGGGCATGCCGGAGTACGGGATGCTGCCGATCCCCGCCCACCTGCTCGAACGGGGTGTCCGTGACATGGTCCGGATCTCCGACGCGCGGATGAGCGGGACGAGCTACGGCGCCTGCGTCCTGCACGTGGCCCCGGAGTCGCACGTCGGCGGCCCGCTCGCCCTGGTCCGCGACGGCGACCTGATCACCTTGGACGTTCCTTCGCGGACCCTGCGGCTCGAGGTGTCCGATGAGGAACTGGCGCGGCGGCGTGCCGGCTGGACGGCGCCGTCGCCCCGGTTCGAGCGCGGTTACGGGGCGCTCTACAGCGAACACATCACGCAGGCCGACGAGGGCTGCGACTTCGACTTCCTCGCACGGGCGGGCCGCAATCCCGAACCCGACGCCCGGTGAGTTCATCGATCCGTGACCGATTCATCCCCCGTTAGGGCGAGTCGTACGGCTTGTCCGGGTGCCCCGTACGCTGATCCCGTCACCGTCGCAGGCCCGGTGCCGCGTTGAAGGGGTGGAGAGTTGCCGCACGAACCGCACTGGCCCGACTCGCACGGCGAGCAGACCGACGTCCTGCCCGTCGTCCGGCCCGAGCCGGAACCGGGTCCCGCCACCGCGAAGCGCTCGTTTCGCAAGGCCGGCCTGATCGCGGGCGGCGTGTTCGGCGTGCTGGTCGCGATCTACGGGATCGACCTGCTGATCAGCCAGGGCAGCGTCCCGCGCGGGGTGACCGTGGCCGGTGTCGACGTCGGCGGCATGGGCCGCGAGGCGGCCGAGCAGGAACTGCGCGGCAAGATCGAGCCGCGGCTGACGCGCCCGCTCGCCGTCACCGCGGGCGAGTACCAGGGCACGCTGTCGCCGACGCTCGCCGGGCTCAAGCTCGACTGGCCGCAGACCCTCGACCAGGCCGGCGAGCAGCCGCTGAACCCGTTCACGCGGCTGTCGTCGCTGTTCTCCAGCCGCGAGGTCGGCGTCGTCAGCCACGCCGACGACGCCAAGCTCACCGCGGCCCTCGAGACGCTGCGCGGCCAGGTCGACCGCGACCCGGTCGAGGGCACCGTGAAGTTCCAGGGTGCCGAACCGGTCGCCGTGCCGCCGAAGACCGGGCAGAAGCTCGACGTGCCGGCCGCGACCGCCGCCGTCGTCGAGAAGTGGGCGAGCGGGGAAACCCTGGCGCTCCCGGTGACCAGCACGCCGGTCCGCACCACGCCCGAAGGCGTCCAGGCGGCCCTAGACGGCTTCGCGCGGCCCGCCGTGTCCGGCCCGTTGGTGGTCAAAGGCGAGGGCAAGAACGCGACCGTGAAGCCCGAGGTGCTCGCCGCGGCGATCACCTTCGAGCCCGCCGAGGGCGGCGGGCTGACGCCGAAGATCGACAACGCGAAGATCGCCGAAGCCGCCGGGCCGCAGCTGAAGTCCACCGAGAAGGAGGGCAAGGACGCGACCGTCGTCTTCGAGGGCGGCAAGCCGACGGTCGACCCCTCCACCGACGGCCGGACCGTCGACTGGGACCCCAGTCTCAAGCCGCTGCCCGACGTACTCAAGAAGACCGACGGCCGCGAGGTCCCGGCCGTCTACAAGGACAGCCCGGCGAAGGTGACCACCGAGCAGGCGAACCAGCTCGGCATCAAGGAGGTCGTCGGCGAGTTCACCACCGGCGGCTTCGCCCCCGAGTCCGGGGTCAACATCCGCGTCGGCGCGCAGAAGATCAACGGCGCCATCGTCAAGCCGGGCGAAACCTTCAGCCTCAACGGTTTCACCGGGCCGCGCGGCACGGCACAGGGCTACGTCGAGGCGGGCGTGATCAAGGACGGCGCCCCCGGCCGCGAGGTCGGCGGCGGCCTCTCGCAGCTCGCGACCACGCTGTACAACGCCTCCTACTTCGCGGGGCTGAAGGACGCGGGACACAAGGAGCACAGCTACTACATCAGCCGCTACCCCGCCGCGCGCGAAGCGACGGTGTTCCAGAACCCGAACGGGTCCAGCGTCATCGACCTCAAGTTCACCAACGACACGCCGACCGGCATCGCGATCCAGACGATCTGGACGCCGTCGTCGATCACCGTGAAGCTGTGGGGCACCAAGCGCTACACCGTCGAGTCGATCGAGGGCGCGCGGACCAACCAGAGCGACCCGCAGACCAAGCCGGGGCCGGCGGAGAACTGCCACGCCTCGAACGGCGCGCCGGGGTTCACCACCAGCAACACCCGCGTGCTCAAGGACGCCGCGACCGGCCGCGAGGTCAGCCGCGCGACCCGGACGGTCCACTACAACCCGCAGCCGAAAATCGTCTGCGGCGGCGGGCAGTGACCTCCTAACGGCCGTTCACGCTGGGCGTCCGCGGCGGTACCCTGAGTGCCCATGACGGCACGCGCGGTGGGGTTCCGGGACGTCCTCGCGGTGACCGAATTCCGGGCGTTGTTCTCGGCCCAGCTGGTCTCGGTCACCGGTGACCAGCTGGCCAGGGTCGCGCTGTCGATCCTGGTGTACGACCGGACGAACTCGCCGGGCTGGGCGGCGCTGACGTACGCGCTGACGTTCCTGCCGGACCTCGTCGGCGGCCCGCTGCTGTCCGGGCTCGCCGACCGGCATCCACCGCGCGCGGTGATGGTGCTGTCGGACGGGCTGCGAGCGCTGGCGGTGGCCGTGATGGCGGTGCCGGGCCTGCCGCTGCCGGCGGTGGCGGCGCTGCTGGTCGCCGTCCAGCTGTTCAACCCGGTGTGGAATTCGGCGCGGGCGGCGCTGCTGCCGCAGGTGCTGCCGGGCGAGACGTTCGTGCCCGGGATGGGCCTGCTGATGATGCTGGTCCAGGCGGGCCAGGTGGCGGGCTTCGCCCTGGGCGGCCTGCTGGTGGCGGCCATCGGAACGGGCGGAGCCCTCCTGGCGGACGCGGCGAGCTTCGCGCTGTCGGCGGTGTTCCTGCTGGCCGGCGTGCGGACCCGGCCGCCGCGCGAGACGTCGGGCGTCCGCTGGTGGAGCCACGTCCGGGCGGGCTGGACGGTGGTGGCGGGCGACCGGCGGCGGCTCGCCCTGGTGGCGCTGGGGTGCGTGTCGGGGGTGTACATCGCGGGCGAGGCGATCGCCGCGCCGTACGCCGCCGAGCTGGGCGGGGGCCCGGTGGTGGTCGGGCTGCTGCTGGGGGCGTTCGCGCTGGGCAACGTGGCCGGGATGGCGGTGCTGTCACGGATCCCGCCGCCGCAGCGGGGGCCGTTGCTGGGGCCGCTGGCGGTGCTGGCCTGCGCGGCTTTGCTGGGTTGTGTTTTGAAGCCGGACTTGGTGGCCACGTTGGCGCTGTTCACGCTGTCGGGGGTGGCCGGTTCGTACAACTTGATCGCGAACACGACGTTCGTCCAGCTGACACCGGAGACCCAGCGGGCGCAGGCGTTCGGGTTCGCGTTGACGGCGTTGCGGGTTTCGCAGGGGCTGGGGGTGGTGCTGGCTGGGGTGGCGGCGGAACACGTGGCCCCGCACGGGGTGGTGGCGGGAGCGGGGGCGATCGGCGTGGTGGCCGCGTTCGGGCGGCCCGGCTGTGGCGGCGGGCCCAGCCGGAGCCCCGGTGACCGGCGTGCGCCTGGACGGGAGGACGGTCGCGCAGCCGACCACCGGCCCAGCGCCCCAAGGTCCGCGTTGACCGCGTCGAAGACGCAAGCGCGGTGCCGGCGGCAGAACACGTGGCTCCACGGCGTTATCGCGGCCGCCGACGCAGCCCGGCTGTGGCGGCGAGCGCAGCCGGAGCCGGCAACCGCGCACAGCAGAGGGCTCGCGCGGCGACACCAGAGCAAAGCTCCGCGAGGTCCGCGTTGCCCCACCGCCTGCGCCGCCGACCGAAGTACAGAGGTGGCGGCGGAACACGTGGCCCCGCACGGGGTGGTGGCGGGAGCGGGGGCGATCGGTGTGGTGGCGGCGTTCGGGGCGGCCCGGCTGTGGCGGCGGGCCCAGCCGGAGCCCCGGTGACCGGCGAGGCTCGCCGGTCACCGGGCGCCGGTCAGGACTGGGTCCAGTCCGTCGGGATGCGGCGCGGGGTCCAGTCCGTCGGGCACTCGGCTGGCGAGACGCCGGGACGGGTCCAATCGGTCGGGAGCTCGCGGACCGTCCAGTCGGTGGGCAGTTCGCGGGCGGTCCAGTCCGTCGGCAGCTGCCGCGGGGTCCAGTCGGTGGGGATCGCGCGGGTCCAGTCCGTCGGCAGCTGCCGGGTCCAGTCGGTGGGCCGCTGCGGGCGACGGCGGGACGGGACGATGTTGGCGTTGGGCAGGAAGTGCGACATGGTTTCTCCCGTTTCGTGAGGGATCTTGCACGGTGCGTGACCGGACGGTAGCCCGACCAGCCTAGTGACACACCGCGTTCATTCGATTACAGTGACGATTTCCGCGAAGGGTTTCCGTCCTGAGCAGAAGGGCGTTTCGTGGGATTGTCCGCGTCCCAAGGGCGAAAGCCCAGCTCAGAACGTCCACGAACAGGTCTCCGAACGTGGGCGATGTGGAAGCTGGCCACTCCGGTGTTCGGCTACGTCCTCGTCGTCGACGCCTTGGCGTTGGTCGCGGTCGCTTCGACGGCCGCACTGGTTCCGATCACCACCCGATCGCTGTTCTGGTGTGGACTGATCCTCGCCGGTGAGGTCGTGCACCTCGAAGCGGCGCAACGCATCGAGCGCATCCGGGAGCTGGCTGCCGACGGCCGGCCGCACATGCACCTGCAGTCGATCTGGATCTTCGCCGGGTTACTCCTGCTCCCGCCACCGCTGGCGACACTGGTCATCGTCGTCAGCTATGCCCATTCCTGGGTGCGCGTCTACAAACGACGGGGCGTGATTCACCGGAAAGTGTTCTCCGGCGCGACGGTCATCCTCGCCTGCACCGCCGCCGGGGCCGTGCTGTGGGCCGGCACCGGGCACGTGGCGCCGTACGTGCCGTACCTGGACGGCTTCGGCGGGATGCTCGCGCTGCTGACCTCCGGGATCGTCTACTTCGGCCTGAACTACGTGCTCGTGATCGTGGCGATCCTGATCAGCAACCCGGGCAAGCCGCCGCGGCAGGCGTTCGGCAACCCGTCCGACGTGCTGATCGTGCTGGCCGCGGTCGGCGTCGGCTGCGGGATCGCACTGGTCATGACGGTCCGGCCGTGGCTGCTGCCGGTGCTCATGGTGACGCCGGTGGCGCTCCACATCGGCCTGCTGCTCCCCCAGTTCCAGGCCGCCGCGCGCACCGACTCCAAGACCGCGCTGCTCGCCCCGGAGTTCTGGGTCCAGCTGGCCCGCAACGAGCTGGCCCGCGCCGCGGAACTGTCCTCCACAGCAGGCGTGCTGATGATCGACATCGACCACTTCAAGGCCATCGACGACGGCAACGGCCACCTCGCGGGCGACGAGGTCCTGCGCGCGGTCGCGGCGGCGATCCAGAGCTCGGTCCGCGGCGGCGACTACGTTGGCCGCTTCGGTGGCGACGAGTTCGTGGTGCTGCTGCCGGGCATGACCAGCGCGGAGATCACGTCCGTCGCCGACCGCATCCGCACCGCGATCGCCCGGATCGAGGTACCGGTCCCGGTGATCCGCCCGGGCAAGCCCGAGGTGATCGGCGGCCTGACCGCCTCGATCGGCGCGGCGGTGTACCCGGAGACGGCGACCGAGTACACGATCCTGCTGCAGGCGGCCGACGACGCCGTGTTCGAGGCGAAGGCGGGCGGCCGCGACCGCGTGGTCCTGGCGACCGCCCGCACCGAGCTGACCCGTCCGGAGATCCCGGACGTCCGCTAGGGCAACGTGGCCAACGATTCCTCGAGGGTCGCTTCGGACAGTTCGTCGTCCACCATCTCCCCGGCCAGGTAGGCCCCGTACGCCGGCAGATCCAGGTGGGCGTGGCCGCACAGCGCCGTGAGAATCACCTTCTCCTCACCGGTTTCCTTGCAGCGCAACGCTTCCCGGATGCACGCCGCCAGCGCGTGCGTCGGCTCGGGTGCCGGGATGATCCCCTCCGACCGCGCGAACTGCACCCCGGCCGCGAAGCACTCCTGCTGGCCGATGGCCAGGGCCTCGATCAGGCCGAGCTCGTGGATGTGCGAGATCAGCGGGGACATCCCGTGGTAGCGCAGGCCGCCCGCGTGGATGGGGTCCGGGATGAACTCGTGGCCGAGCGTGTGCATCTTGAGCAACGGCGTCAGCCCGGCCGTGTCGCCGAAGTCGTAGGCGTACTTGCCGCGCGTCAGCGACGGGCACGCGGCCGGCTCGACCGCGCGGATGACCGGGTTCATCCGGCCGGCCAGCTTCTCGCGCAGGAACGGGAACGCCAGGCCGCCGAAGTTCGAGCCGCCGCCGGTGCAGCCGACCAGCACGTCCGGGGTGTCGCCGGCCATCTCGAACTGCTTGAGCGCTTCTTCGCCGATGACCGTCTGGTGCAGCAGGACGTGGTTGAGCACGCTGCCCAGCGCGTACCGCGCGTTCGGGTCCTGCGCCGCCTGCTCCACCGCTTCGCTGATCGCGATGCCGAGGCTGCCGGTCGAGTCCGGGTGGTCCTTGAGGATCGCGCGCCCGGACTCGGTCAGCTCGGACGGGCTCGGGTGGACCGTCGCGCCGAACGTCTCCATCATCAGCTTGCGGTAGGGCTTCTGGTCGTAGGAAGCCCGCACCTGCCAGACCTCGCACTGGATGCCGTACTGGGCGCAGGCGAAGGCGAGGGCACTGCCCCACTGGCCGGCGCCGGTCTCGGTGGTCAGCCGCGTGACGCCTTCGGCCGCGTTGTAGAACGCCTGCGGCACCGCGGTGTTCGGCTTGTGCGACCCGACCGGGCTGACCCCTTCGTACTTGTAGTAGATCCGCGCAGGCGTGCCCAGCGCCTTCTCCAGCCGTCGCGCGCGGAACAGCGGCGACGGGCGCCAAAGCCGGTAGACCTCCCGGACCTCCTCCGGGATGTCGACATAGCGATCAGTCGTCACTTCCTGGGCGATGAGCGCCTGCGGGAACAGCGGCGCGAGGTCGTCCGGGCCGACGGGCTCGCGCGTGCCGGGGTGCAGCGGCGGTGGCGGCGGCTCGGGCAGGTCGGGGATGACGTTGTACCACTGGGTGGGGAGATCGCTTTCGTCCAGGACGTATTTGGTCTGGTCAGCCATCACGCCTCCTTGGTCGGCACCTCAACTTAGGACGCTCCCGGCCGCGGAACCAGTACGGTGATCGGGTGACGAACCCGATGCTCGACGACCTCCCGATCCGGTACCCGGAAGCCGGCCGCGGCCCCGGGCTGGTGCTGCTCCAGGAGATCTTCGGCCTGGACGACTACCTGCGCTCGGTCGCCGCGGACCTGGCCGCGCTCGGGTACGTGGTGGCGATCCCGGAGCTGTTCCGGCGGACGGCGCCGGGCTGGTCGTCGACGCACGACGAAGCGGGGGTCGCGGCTTCGGTGGAGGTCGCGAGCCGCTTCGACCCGGAGCTGGGGCTGGCGGACGTGCTGGCCACGGTCGCCCACCTGCGTTCGCTGCCGTCGGTGACCGGCGGCGTCGGCGTTCTTGGCTTCTGCCTCGGCGGCTCGCTGGCCTTCGCGGCGGCGGCCGAGGGCGACCCGGACGTGGCCGTGTCCTTCTACGGCTCGAGGGTCCCGGAACAGATCGACGGCCTGTCCCGCGTGGAGTGCCCGATCCAGTTCCACTTCGGCGGCCAGGACCCGTACATCCCGCGGTCCGACGTCGCCGTGGTGGAGACCGCCGTGGCCGCGCACCCGGGTGCGGAGATCCACGTGCAGGAGGAGGCCGGGCACGCGTTCCACAACAACGTGGCCCCGATGTTCCACCACCCCGCGGCGGCGGCCCGGTCCTGGGAGCTGACCACCGAGTTCCTGCGGCGGACCCTGCCGGCGTGAAGGCGGTGCTCGTGCGGGGTACCGGCGCGCTCGTCGAGGCCGCCTTCCTGCTGCTGTGGTTCTTCGTCTTCGCCCGGCTCGACGCCCTCGTGGGCACGGACTTCGCGGCCGCCGAAGCCAACGCGCAGGCCCTGCAGGCCATCGAGCACCTGGCGCACCTCGACGTCGAGCACGGCGTGAACGCCTGGCTGGCCGGGCAGCCCGTCCTCGGTCACCTGGCGGTGTACCTGTACCGCCTGTACTACGTGGTGGTCGCCGGCGTGCTGCTGTGGGTGTTCGTGCGGCACGCCGAGGTCTACCGGCACGTCCGCCGGACGATGGTCGCGATGACGGCCCTGGTCCTGCCGGTCTACTGGGCGGTGCCGATGTCACCGCCGCGGTTCGCCCTGCCGGGTGCGGCCGACATCGTGGCCCGGTACGACTTCCTGGGCGTGGCGAGCTGGACGAAACCCACCCACCACACGGCGATGCCGAGCATGCACGTCGGCTGGTCGCTGTGGTGCGCGTATGCCGTGTGGACGGCGCTGCGCGCCACGCACCCGCGCCTGGCCCTGCTGGCGTGGGCGTTCCCGCTGCTGATGGCGGCGGACGTGCTCGCCACGGGGAACCACTACGTCCTGGACGTCGCCGGCAGTGTCGCGCTGCTGGCCGTCGCCGTTGCGGCCGCGACGCTGTCGGAGCGCGTCACGGCCCTCCGCAGAACTTCCGCTCGGCTGCGAACGGATCCGCCGGAACGGTGACCAGGGTGCGGTGCCAGGCGCCGGTCAGGTTGGCCCAGAACCGTTCGAGCGTCAACGGGTTCCGCGTCGAACGCCGGATCTCCGCGAGGTCGCCGCAGTCGAGCGCGCTCCGCGCGGCGGCGAGCAGCCAGGCGTTGCCGAGCGGTTTCACCGGCCCGGGCATCCGCGAAGACCTGCTCCCGATCGTGTTCGACCGGTTCGCCCGCGGCGACCACGCCCGCGCGAGACCGAGGGCAGCGGGCTGGGCCTGTCCATCGCCCGCGACAACGCCCCGGCGGCCGGAGCCCCGAAGCGGGACAAAAGCTTGACAATCGGGCCGGACGCCTTCCCGGTACCGGTTCCGGCCGTGAAAATAGCTGCGGAATTTTCGCCTCACACGGGGAGAAACCGGCCCGGGGCCCCACGAGCCAGGCGACGGAGTTGCCGACCTCGGGAGATGCCATGGACGTCCTGCGCACCGAGCAGGAAGAAGACCGCGCACTGGTGGCGCGGCTGCACGACGGTGACTGGAGCGCGCTCGACGTGCTCTACGGCCGGTACGCCCGTCCGGTTTTCCAGCGCTGCTGGCGGATCCTGCGCGAACGGACGCTGTCGTGGGAAACCACCCACGACACCTTCGCGCAGTTCGTCGGGCACCTGCCCTGCCCGTGCGGGCAGCCGGCCCGTGAATGGCTGCTGGAGACCGGCACCCGCCTCGCCACCCGGAGGGCCGCACGATGACCGAGGCGGAGATCTTCGAACACTGCCGCACCAGCGTCCGGGCCTTCGTGAGCCGCCGGGTGCCCAACGCGTCGGACGTCGACGACTGCGTGAGCGACGTCGTCCTCCGCGCCCTCGTGGGCCTGCGGCAGGGCGCGCGGCCCGAGGTGCTCGAAGCCTGGCTGATCGGGATCGCCAAGAACGTGCTCAAGGAGCGCTACCGGGCCAAGGACCGCGATCACGAGCTGCCCGCCGAGGTCGCGCAGGAGCCGGGCGAGCAGCAGCTGGAGCTGGCCCGGACCGACCTGCCGGACCTGCCGTCGGAGTACGAGGTGCTGCTCGGCAAGCGGCAGCTGTGGGCCACGCTGGACGCGGCGACCCACGGGCTCGGCGACGGGCTGGCCACGATCATGCGCGCCCACGTCCGGCTCACCGTCGAGCGGGGGCGGCGCGTCGTCGGCGCGGAACTGGCGAAGGAGCTGGGCCGGCCGGTCGACATCGTGAACCGGCAGCTGCAGCGCTCCCGCCTCGGGATGCTCGACGCGATCGCGGCGCTGGTCCTCGCCCGCATCGGCCGCGCGGACTGCGCCGGGCTGTGCGGGGTGCTCGACGCCGACCAGCTGCGCGCGGGCCGCCGGCTGCTGCTCGACCCGGAGCGGACGCGCGCGGTGCTCAAGCACGCCGCCGGCTGTGCGACGTGCTCGACGCGCGTCGACGAAGCCCGCGACTACAGCCGCTGGGCCCTCGGTCCCGGGCTGCTGCACCTGGCCGAAGACGATGAGGAACGCCGCCGGGCGCTCGTCGCGCTGCTCGACCGGGCGGGCGAGGGCGGGGTCTCGTCGGCGCAGGCGCAGGCGGCGGCCGCGTTGGCGGTGCCGGTGCCGCTGGCGGGACCGGCGAACCTCGCGGGCCGGCTGCTGTCGTCCCGGCCCGCGCTGGTGCGCAAGGCCGACGGGGTCACCCGGTTCGTGCGGGACAACCCGGACGTGACCCACCGGATCGTCGCGGCGGCGACGGGCGGGATCGCGGCCGCGGCGGCCATCGTGGCCGCGGTGCTGGGCGGGTCGGACGGCGGTGGCGTGCCGCCGGTGGCGGACGCCCCGCGCGCGCCCGCGACGACCACGCCCGGCGGCGGGGCGCCGACGGTGAGCGCGCCGGCCGCGGTGCCGGTGGCCGTGACGGCCCCGGAGAGCACGCCCCCGCCCACGACGACCACCCCGGGGAACCGCGTGCCGCCGGCGGATCCGGCACCCGGCTCGTCCGCGGCGGCCCAGCCGCCCGCTTCGCGGACGTCGACAACACCGCCGCCCACCACGGCACCGCCGAGCACAGCACCGCCACCGCCGCCCGGCACGGTGCCGCCGAGCAGCCCGCCGGCCGGCACCGTGCCGCCGACCACCGCACCACCCAGCACCCCACCGCCGACCACCGCACCACCCAGCACCCCGCCGCCGACGACCACCCCGCCATCGACCACCCCGCCACCGACCACGACGACCCCGCACCCGCAGGCGATCACGATCGACGCCACCGCCGTCTCGTACACGACGGTGACCATCTCCGGCGTCGGCGTGCGTGACACCCGGCAGGCACAGGCCCTGAACCTCGCCCCCGGCGCGTACACGCTCGCCACCCCGGCCGGACAGCGGCTGCCCTTCACCGTCACCGACGACTACGTGGTCCGGTACGACCCGTCGCTGGAAGGCACGCTGCAGGGCGGCGGCAGTGCGGAACTGTCGGTGCACGGGCACGACGTCACCTTCGACGTGTCCGGTGTGGACTACTACAACATGGCCGTCGGCGGCACCGGGTTCCCGGCGCCGCAACCGGTCCGGCACCTGAAGCTGCTGCCGGGGAGGCACAACGTGGTGACCGCCAACGGCAACTCGCTGCCGTTCACCGTCACCGGCACCGGCGGGATCACCTTCCCCACGGACCCGCACGGCCTCCTCACCTGGGACGGCCAGGCCCTCGCCGTGCACGGCATCCCGATCACCCTCGACGCCACCGGCACGGACTACGCCAACATGACGATCAGCGGCGCGGGCTGGCCTGCCCCGCAGGCGGTCCGCACGTTCCGGCTCCTGCCCGGAACGCATTCGGTCGTGACGGCCAACGGGAACTCCCTGCCGTTCACCATCACCACGGACGGGACCGTCGGCTACGCCGCCGGCCTCGAAGGGCCGCTCACCCGCGCCGACGGCGGCAAAACCCTGCAGGTGCACGGTTTCCACGTCACGCTGGACGTCACGGACCTCGGCTACGACAACACGACCGTGAGCGGCACGGGCTGGCGCACGCCGCAGGCCGTCCGCGAATTCCGGCTGCTACCCGGCACCCACCGCGTGGTCACCCACAGCGGGACGACCGTCGCCTTCACCGTCGGCAGCAGCGGTCTCGTCGGCTACGACCCGTCCCTGCAGGGCCTGCTCACCGGGGCGGGCGGCGGCACGCTCGCCGTCCACGGGTTCCCGGTCACGATCGACGCCACCGGGTCCGGGTACCCGCAGTTCGGTCTCGAGGGCGCCGGCTGGTGGGACGCCCGGCAGCCACGCGTCCTGCGGCTCCTGCCGGGCACCCACTACGCGCTGGCGCCCGGCGGACGGCGGTTCGCATTCAGCGTGACCAGCGCCGGCCGCGTCACCTACGACGCGGCGCTGGACAGCGTGTTCGCCGGGCGTGACGGCACGACGCTCACGCTTCGCCCGCCCGGCTGACCGGCACGCGGACCCGGTCGGCCGAGGCCGGGTCCGCGTCCACCCGCAGCCACGCCGGCGCGTCGACCTCCTTGACCCGGATCCGCACCGGCGCGTAGCCGTCCGGGTCGATGCCCTTGTAGCCGTGCCGGACGACGCCGTCGTGGATCCGTTCCGACACCACGACGGCCAGGTCGGTGCCCGACCGCGCGAGCAGTTCGTAGAGCGGTTCGCCGTCGACCAGCCGGCAGGCGAGCTTCACGTCTTCGCTCACCCACCGCGGCCAGGCGCGCAGCAGCTCCCCCGCGTGCACCGCCAGCCGCAGCCGGATCCGCCACGGCGGCGGGACGACGGCGTTGTACGCGCGCAGCTCGGCGACCAGCCGCGGCACGAACGGGTCCAGCAGGTCCGCTTTGGACACCCCGGGCGGCACGATGACGAGCAGGCCGTCCCCACGGTCCTGAATGGACAGCCGCCACCACCCGACTCCGGCCGCCCGGAAGGCGGTCCGCATCATCCGCGTCAACGCCGCCCGCGCCCGCAGCTGGGCGGGGTTGTCCCAGCGGGACGATCCCGCGATGTCCACCACCACGATCGACCGGTGCACCGGCCCCCTCGGCACCACACTCAGCATCGGCTGCTCCCTTCTCGGTACAGCCATTCCGTGGCCCGGCGGCGGCGGTTCTCCCCGGCGATCCCCAAGATTTTTCCGGGCCGGCCGCGGGCACCGGGCCGGCTAGGGCCCGGCGGGGTAGTCGAGGCCGTGGGAGAGCAGGTCGAACGCCTGCCCGGTCAGCTCGGACTCCGGCACCCGGCTGCCGGCCGCCCGCCAGGCGACGACCGCGGTCTGCACCGCGCACAGCGCCACCGAAGCCACCAGGTGCGGCCGGGGGTCCGCCGCCGGGTCGACCCCCATGCGCGCGCCGATCAGCCCGGCCACCTCGTCGAACCGGGCGGTCGCCCGTTCGATGCGGGCGGCGGTGAGCGCCGGGCTGACCGAGATCAGGTCCTGCAGGCCGGGGAAGCGCGGGTCGGTCTCGGCCGCCCGGATGACGCCGACGGCGGCCGTCCGCAGCGCGGTCAGCACCGGCAGGCCGGCCGGTTGCGCGGCGAACGCCGCGAGCACGGCGGTGATCTGCTCGTCGGCGAGGGCCAGTGCGACGTCTTCCTTCGAGGCGAAGTACCGGAAGAACGTCCGCGAGGAGACTTCGACCGCTTCGGCGATCTGGTCGACGGTCGTGGCCTCGAAGCCGTTGGCGCAGAACAGCTCCTGGGCCGCGTTGATCAGCGCTTCCCGCGTCCGCTGCTTCTTCCGTTCCCGCAGGCCGAGCTCCTCCATGCCGGCCAGCATACGGCCATCGCGTCATGAACAGACTCTTGTCAGTTGACGACACTTGTCACACTCTGACAGTATTGCGGTCATGCCGAAGCCGCCCGCACCGACGTCCCGCTACTGGAAGCTGCAGCGGCAGCTGACCCGGTTCAACACCTTCCTGTTCCGCCGGACCGGCGGCCGGGTGGGCGGGTCGTACTTCGGTGGCGCGCCGGTGCTGCTGCTGCACCACGTCGGCCGCCGGTCCGGCACCGCCCGGATCAGCCCCCTGATCTACCTCGACGACTCGCCGCGCCTTGTCGTGGTGGCGTCGAAGGGCGGCGTGGACGCGCATCCGGCGTGGTTCCACAACCTGACCGCGATGGCGGCCACCGAGGTGGAACTGCCCGGTGGCGAACGCCGCCGAGTGCGCCCGCGCGTGGCCGAAGGGGCGGAGCGGGCGCGCCTGTGGGAGCGTGCGGTGGCGATCTACCGGCCGTACGCGACCTATGCGACCTACACCGAGCGCGAGATCCCGGTGGTCGTCCTCGAACCCGTTCCGGAGACGTGACCCGAGGTCGCGCTCTAAGATCCCGCCGTGGCCGCGTCCCAGACCAAGGAACTCTGGCCGATCCGGCGGCACATCGTCGCGGTGGTGCTGACCGGGCTCGGCGTGTTCGCCGTCGCCGTCGTGCTCCTGTGGCTGGCGCTGGGGCTGCCGGCCGCACCGAGCGCGGACACCCGGCTGAACGTCGTCAAGATCGCGTTGTCGGTGGTGGCCGGGGTCGGCGGGGTCGTCGCGCTGGTCGTCGCCTACCGGAAGCAGCGGATCGGCGAGGCGGCCGAAGCCCGCGAGCGCGGCAAGGTCCTGAACGAGCGCTTCGCGGGCGCGTGCGCCCAGATCGGCCACGAGAAGCCGACCGTGCGGCTCGCGGGCGTCTACGCTATCGCCAGCCTGGCCGACCAATGGCCCGAGCAGCGCCAAGTGTGCATCGACGTGCTGTGCGCGTATCTGCGCATCCCGTACGAGCCCGCGACGGATTCGCCGTGGTACCACGACGAAGAGTCCGAAGTGCGCCTCTCGATCACGAGCGTGCTCAGCGACCACCTCCGCCCGGGCGCCCCGGTGAGCTGGCAGGGCCACGAGTTCAACCTCCTCCGCGCGGTGCTCCGCTCGGCGGATTTCGCGGGCATCGAACTGACCGGCGGCCGGCTCTTGTTGAGCCTGGCCCGGTTCCCCGGAGGCTGGCTCTCGTTCGACGGAATGCACGTCAGCGGCGGCGAAGTATGGTTCGGCGGCGCTTCGTTCGAGGGCGCCAGGGTGACGTTCGAGAAGGCCGAATTCAGCGGCGGCCGGGTCCAGTTCGAGGGAGCCGCCTTCACGGGCGGCGAAGTGAGTTTCCGCGGCGCCCGGTTCACGGGCGGAGAGGTCGACCTTTCCGGGGTCAGCGTCGACGACTACACCGCACCCCCGGTGTTCGACGAGTGGGAAACCCCGCCGCCCGGACTGTTGTTGCCGGGGGCGGCCGCCGTCGCCGAGTGAACTCGGCAACGGCGGGCGACCGGCCCGGCACGGGCCGATCACCACCGCGACACAGCTCGGCCCCGGACCAACCCGCCCCGCCACACCGGCCGCACCGGTGGGCTGTCCGATGTGGACTTCAGGCCAGCTGGTCGCGGCGGCGGGTCAGGTAGGCGATCTCGGCCGTGTTGCCCGCCAGCTCGATGGCCTTGCCGTACGCCGCCCGTGCCTCCTCGCCGCGGGAAAGCCGGCGCAGCAGGTCGGCGCGGGTCACGTGGTACGCGTGGTAGCCGGACAGCCGGTCGCCGAGCCGGTCGACGGCCGCCAAGGCGACCTCCGGGCCGTCGAGCTCGGCGACCGCGATCGCCCGGTTGAGCGCGACGACCGGCGAGGCGTCGACCCGGACCAGCTGGTCGTAGAGGGCGACGACCTGCGACCAGTCGGTGTCGCGGATGTCGCGGGCCGAGGTGTGCACGGCGTTGATCGCCGCGAGGATCTGGTAGCGGCCCGGCGCCACCCCGGCGGCCAGACGCTCGCGCACCAGCCGGTGGCCCTCGGCGATCAGCGCGGTGTCCCAGGCGCCGCGGTCCTGCTCGGCGAGCGGGACCAGCTCGCCCGCCGCCACCCGGGCCGGGCGGCGGGCCTCGATGAGCAGCATCAGCGCCAGCAGCCCGGTCACCTCGCCGTCGCCCGGGAGGAGGGCGTGGACCAGGCGGGTGAGCCGGATCGCCTCGGCGGTGAGGTCCCGCCGGATCGGGTCGGTGCCGGGGCCGGTCGCCAGGTAGCCCTCGTTGAAGACCAGGTAGAGGACGGTGAGCACGCCGGCCACGCGGGCCGGGAGGTCCTCGGCGGACGGCACGCGGTACGGGATGCCCGCCGCCTTGATCTTGGCCTTAGCGCGGGTGATCCGCTGCTCCAGCGCGGTCTCCTTGACCAGGTAGGCGCGGGCGATCTCGGGCACGGTCAGGCCGCCGACCAGGCGCAGGGTCAGCGCCACCCGTGACTGCGTCGCCAGCGCCGGGTGGCAGCAGGTGAAGACCAGCCGCAGCCGGTCGTCGTCGATGACGCCGAGCGGCTCGGGCGGGGTGTCGTCGTGGACCATCCGAGCCTCCTGGTGCTTGTCGTCGCGCTTGTTCTCCCGCCGGATCCGGTCGATGGCCTTGCGGACGGCGGTGGTGGTCAGCCAGGCACCGGGGTTGGGCGGCACCCCGTCGCCCGGCCACCGTTCGACGGCGGTCGCGAAGGCCTCGGCGGCCGCCTCTTCGGCGACGTCGAGGTCACCGAAGCGCCGGGTCAGCGCGGCCACCACCCGGGCCCACTCCTCGCGGTGGGCCCGGATCACCGCTTCCTGGGCGTCGGTCACCGGAAGGGCCGCACTTCGATCTTCCGGTCGCAGGCCTTCGACGCCTCGGCGGCCAGCTTGAGCGCGACGTCCAGGTCGGGGACGTCCCACACCCAGAAGCCGGCGAGGTACTCCTTCGACTCGATGAACGGCCCGTCGCTCAGCACGGCCTGCTCACCGCGGTTGTCGACGACCGTGGCCGCGTCGGTGTCGGCGAGCCCGCCCGCGAACACCCAGTAGCCCTCGGCGATCAGCCGGTCGTTGAACTCCTCGATGACGGGCTGCCGGTCCGTGCGGCCGGGATCGACCTTGTCGTCGATCACGGAGACGAGATACTGCATGCCGGATCCTTTCCTCGTGCCTGTTCCACCTGTGCCACGAACGCCGCCCCCGCGATCCGACACTCATCCCGGACTTTTTTCCGGAAAGGATCTACGCTGGGCCCGACCCGGACCAGCGGAGGATCGCCATGCCCCAGACCGTGGACTTCGACACCGTATCGACGGCAGGCCTGGAGTCGTCGCCGGTGGCCGGCGCGCTGGCCGGGCTGCGGGCGAACGAGGCCCGCTACTTCAAGAACAAGTACGACCACGTCTTCACCGTCGAGCCCGCGGCCGAGGCGCAGGCGACCGTCGGCTGGGTGCACCGCATCCTCGACGAGGAACGCGGCATCGTCATCGCCTCCCGCCCGCTCGAGGCGACCGAGTTCCAGGTCGAGAACATCCGGTGGGCGTACGTCTTCTACGAGAACGGCCTGTCGATCAACGTCCTGTACACCCTGGACGACGGCGGCAAGCGCGCGGTCGGCTTCAAGCTCTCCGACGGGATGGACGTGCCGGAGGAACTGTCCTCCTTCAAGTTCGCCCGCCAGAAGTCGAAGCTGGCCGGGACCATCCGCGGCTCGTACTTCGTCATCAAGAAGGAGTACAGAGCCTTCACCCGGCCAGTGCCTCGGTGATCTGGCGGGTGGTCTGCGCCGCGACCCGCGGGTTGACGGCGGCATAGTGCACGTAGGCGTTCAACCCCGTCGCCAGCGCCCAGCCGCGGCCGCGGGTCCAGGTGGCCTCGTCCACGCCGAGTGCCGCGCGGAACGTGGCCCGCGTCTCGGCCGACAGGAGCGTGAACGCGATCATCAGGTCGCAGGCCGGGTCGCCGGCGCCGAGTTCGCCGAAGTCGATGACCGCGGTGAGGCGGCCGCCGGTCGTCAGCAGGTTGCCCGTGTGGAAGTCGCCGTGGCACCAGACCGGCGGGCCTGCCCACGCCGGAGCCGCGAGCGCGGTGTCCCACAGCCCGGTCAGCGCCGCGGTGTCGAACACCGCGCCGACCTGCTCGATCGCGGCTCGCGTCGCACTGTCCCGCATGGCCAGTGGACGCCCGGCGACGTCCGCGGTTTCGCCGTCGAACCGGTGCAGCGCGGTCAGGAACCCGGCCAGCTCGACGGCGGCCTCGTGCGACCCCGACAGCGCCGGGACGGTGGCCACTTCGCCGTCCAGCCAGCGCGACACCGCCCACGGCCACGGGTAGCCGAAGCCCGGTTCGCCCACCGCGACCGGCTCGGGGACGGCCAAGGGCAGGTGCGGTGCCAGCCGCGGCAGCCACTCGGCTTCCTTCGCGGCCTGCCGGATCGCGCCGGCGTGCCGCGGCAGCCGCACCGACAGCTCCGCGCCCAGCCGGAAGATCACGTGGTCCGAGCCGGCCGGGGTGAACCGGGTCAGCGGCAGCCCGGCCCACTGCGGGAACTGCGTGTCGACCAGCCGCCGCGCCAGTGCGGCGTCGATCGCCGGGTTCGTCTCCAAAGAAGCTCCTGGGAGGCAGCCGTCGCCGGGTCCGGAGACCCGGCGACGGCCACGGACTAGGTCCGGTAGCGGAACAGGATCCGCCCGCGGTTGAGGTCGTAGGGGCTCAGCTCCACCAGGACCCGGTCGAAGGGCAGGATCTTGATGAAGTTCTTCCGGATCTTGCCGCTGATGTGCGCGAGCACCTTGTGCCCGTTCTCCAGCTCGACCCGGAACGTCGCGTTGCGCAGGCACTCGACGACCGTGCCTTCGATTTCGATCCCGGCCATCAGCGCAACACCAGCTCGAGGTTGCTGCCGGCCCGGCGGGCTCCGGCGCCTTCGAAGAGCGCCACCGCCGCCGGGTTCGCTTCGTTCACCTCGGCCGTAGCCGCCGGGATTCCTTTGTGGTGCAACGTGTTCAGGACATGACCCAGCAACGCGCGGCCGATCCCGCGGCGCCGCCGATCCGCGCGGACCGCGATCAGCCCGATCCGCGGCTGCCGCGTCACCGCCGCCAGCCGGACCAGGCCCACGTAGTCGCCCGCGGATTCCGCGACCACGTACTTGCCGACGTCCGGGACGGCCGGGCGGGGCAGGATCTCCGCCGGCATCTCCTGCCAGCCCACCGCCGCCTCGACTTCGGCGCGGATCACGTCTTCGGCCGAGCTCAGCGACCGCGTGTCGGACGGCGGCCCGATCGTCACGCCCGCGGGAGCGGGGACCACGCCCGGGGCAGCGGGAAGGACGTACTCCCACTCACGGCGCCGGGTGGTGAAACCGGCCGATTCCCAGCGGCGCCGGAGCTCCGCGTCGGCTTCGTCGACCACTGTGTACAGCGGCCTCGGCAGTGCCGGCAGCATGTCCGCCGCGAGCAGCGCGAACTCCTCGTCGGTCCACGTGTCGATGCTGAGGAAGAGGCGGCCGTCCGGCCGCCGGGAGACTTCCCCGCGGCCGGCCACGCCCGGCCGTTGATGCGTGTGTTCCATGGTGTCGCCTTTCGGGAGGAGGGCTCCCGGCGACACCTGCGTCAGCCGCCCGCCCGTGACGACGAGAGGGAGCACCCATTGCGTACAACGTTCACGGGTCTCACCTCCTCGGGCCGGGTCACGGTCGGAAGCAAGCTATCAGCCTCCGCGGTCCCCGCCCACTCCTTTTTCCGCGAGGGCCCCGCAGACCGATCAGGAATCGAGAAGCGCCGGTCAGCGGCCCGGACCTAGCGTTACCGGCATGACGAACATCGAAACCATCACCCTCGAAGTCGCCGACACCGCCGCCGCCGAGCGCTTCTACGCCGAGGCCTTCGGGCTCACCACCCAGCTGCGCTTCCGCGTCTCGGACGCGCCGAGCGACGGCTTCCGCGGGTTCACCCTCTCCCTCACCGTGCCGCAGCCCGCGGACGTCGACTCCCTGATCGAGACGGCCCTGAAGGCCGGGGCGACGACCATCAAGCCGGCCACCAAGTCCATGTGGGGCTACGGCGGCACCCTCCGCGCGCCGGACGGGACGATCTGGAAGCTCGCGACCTCCGCGAAGAAGAACACCGGGCCGGCCACCCGCGAGATCGACGCCGTCGTGCTCCTGCTGGGCGCCGCCGATGTGGCCGCCAGCAAGAAGTTCTACGTCGGCCAGGGCCTGACCGTCGGCAAGAGCTTCGGCAAGATGTACGTCGAGTTCGAGGCCGGCGAGAGCCCGGTCAAGCTGGCGCTGTACCGCCGCAAGGCGCTCGCGAAGGACGCCGGCGTCGCTCCCGAGGGCAGCGGCTCGCACCGGATCGCGGTCGGCGGCGCGGCTTCGGCGTTCACCGACCCGGACGGCTTCGCCTGGGAGACCACGGCTTCCGCGAGCCTGTCCTGATCAGCCCCGCAACAGGTCGGCGACGGCGGCGATGCCCGGGCCGATCGCGTGGTCCGGGGTGTCGCCGAACCCCAGGATCAGCCGCGGCGGCCACGGCCCCGGCGTCGCGTGCAGCCCGGCCAGGCCGTAGAGCCCGACGCCCCGCCGCCGGGCCTGGTCGATCACCCGCTCCTCGTCCGCGCCGGCCGGCAGGTGCAGGACGGCGTGGAACCCGGCGGCCAGCCCGGTGACGCGCAGGCCGGGCGCGTGGACGGCCAGCGCGTCGACGAGCGTCCGCCGCCGGGCCGCGTACACGGCGCGAGCGCGGCGCAGGTGCCGGTCGTAGCGGCCGGACTCGATGAGCAGCGCCAGCGCCAGCTGGTCGAGGCCGGGGCTCCCCCGGTCGGTGGCGGCTTTGTCCTCTGCCAGCACGGGAATCAGCCGTTCGGGCGCGACGAGCCAGCCCAGGCGCAGGGCGGGCGCGAGCGACTTGCTGACCGTGCCGAGCGAGACGACGTGGCCGGGGTCGAGGCCCTGCAGCGAACCGACCGGATCGCGGTCGTAGCGGAATTCGGCGTCGTAGTCGTCTTCGATGACCAGGCCGTCGCGCCGGCGCGCCCACGCGAGCAGTTCCCGGCGGCGGTGCCCGGCGAGCACCACGCCCGTCGGCCACTGGTGCGCCGGGGTCACCAGCACGGCTCGTGCCCCGCTGCGGTCCAGTGCCTCGACGTCGAGGCCGTCTTCGTCGACCGGAACGGGCACGGTGGCCACCCCGGCGGCGGCCGCCTGGCGCGCCGTCGACCGGACCGCGCCGGGGTCTTCGACGGCCAGGGTGGCGCCGCCGAGTGCACGCAGGACCAGTCCGAGGGCCTGGGCCATCCCCGTGCAGACGACGACCTGTCCGGCCGTCGCCGCGACCGCCCGCACCCGCCGCAGGTAGGCCGCGAGCACCTCCCGCAGCTGCCGTTCACCGATCGGGTCGCCGTAGTCGAACGCGCTGTTCGGCGCGGTGCGGCAGACCTCGCGGACCGCCCACGCCCAGTCCTCGCGGGGCGCCAGGCGCAGGTCGGGGACGCCGTGGCGGAAGTCGGCGAGCGCCGGGCGGGACGGCGGCCGCGGGCTCGGCGGCGCCGTCGTGGCCCGGCGGGCGACCGCGGCCACGCGCGTGGCCGAGCCGGGACGGCTGGTCAGGTAGCCCTCGGCCTGCAGCTGGGCGTAGCAGTCCTGGACCAGGCCGCGGGACAGGCCGGCCGCGCGCGCGAGTTCGCGGGAGGACGGCAGCCGCTCCCCGCCCGCGAGACGGCCGCTGCAGATCGCGTCACGCAGCTGCCGCTCGAGCTGCGCGCGGAGCCCTTCGCCGCTCTCGCGGTCGATCGTGAACAGCAGTTCCGGCCCCCAACCGGACCACTCCACAGCCATGGAACTGGACCTTACCGGTGATCCGGTTGGCTTCTAGCGTTCTCGGCATGACCGTTGAACTGCAGCTCCGCCCCCGGCTGGTGTCCCGTGCCCTGCTGGTGCGCTTCGTCTCGATCGCCGGCTCGGCGGTCGGCTTCTTCCTGCCGCTGTCGGTGGTGCCGTTGTACGCCGGGCAGGACGGCGCGGGGCTCGCGACGGTGGCGTTGCTGCTGGCCACCGTGGCCGCCGAGCTGGGGACGCCGCGGCTGGTCGCCCGCGTCGGCTACCGGTGGGCGCTGGCCGCCGGGCTGGTCCTGCTCGGGCTGCCGACGCTCGTGCTGACGGTCAGCGACGACCTGCGCGTGATCGTCGCGGTCAGCGTGGTGCGCGGGATCGGGTACGCCATCGCGGTGGTGGCGGGCGGGGCCGTCACCGCCCTGCTGATCCCGGCGGAGCGGCGCGGCGAGGGCTTGGCGCTGGTCGGGATCGTCGGCGGGATCCCGAGCCTGCTCGCGTTGCCCGCCGGGGTGTGGGCGGCGGCGCATTGGGGCTACGCGCCGGTGTTCGTGGCGACGGCCGTGGCGACGCTGCTCGCCCTGCTGTCGGTGCCGGGCCTGCCGCGCCGCTCGTTCTCCGTGGCAGAAGACGGTGTGCTGGCGAGTCTGCGCAACCCGGTGCTGACCCGGCCGGCGATGCTCTTCGCGGTGTCGGCGGCCGCGGTCGGCGTCCTGGTGACGTTCCTCCCGCTCGCCGCCGCGGACCAGCCGGCCTGGGTCGCCGCGACCGCGCTGCTCGCCCAGCCCGCGGCCGCCACCGCGGCGCGCTGGGTGGCCGGCCGGATCGGCGACCGTCACGGACCGGCGTGGCTGCTGGTACCGGGACTGCTGCTGTGCGCGGCAGGCATGGCGGGCGTCGCCTGCACCGGCACCCCGGCCGCGGTGATCGGCGGGGCGCTCGGTTTCGGCGCCGGGTTCGGCGCGCTGCAGAACGCGACGCTGTCGCTGATGTACACCCGGGTGGCGGCCGGCGGCGAGAGCGCGGTGAGCGCGATCTGGAACGCGGCCTACGACCTCGGCATGGCGGCCGGCGCGCTGGGCGCGGGCCTGGTGATCGGCCCGGCGGGCTACCCGGCGACCTTCGCCCTCACCGCCGTGCTGGTCCTGCCCGCGGTGCTGCTTGCGCGGCGTGATCGACGGCCATGACGGAAACTGGCCGGGTGCCCGAACTCCCCGAAGTCGAACTCGCCCGCCAGGTCCTCGCCGACGCGCTCGACCGGAAGATCCGCTCGATCGACGACCACGACGACTGGGTCTGCCGCCCGCACGCACCCGGGGACATCGCGACGGCGCTGGACGGCGGCCGGCTGGTGGACGCGCACCGGCGGGGCAAGACGCTGTGGTGCGAAACGGAAAGCCGGGACGGCAGGCCGGGGCCGAACCTCGGCCTGCACCTCGGGATGGCCGGGCAGCTGCGGTTCGGCGGGAAGAGCGGACCGCCCGGCCGGGCCCGCGAGCGCGACGAGAAACCCGAGTGGTTCCGGTTCGGGATCACGTTCGCCGACGGCGAACAGCTGCACCTGTTCGACACCCGGCGGCTCAGCCGGGTGCGGCTCGACCCGGATCTGGACGCGCTCGGCCCGGACGCCGGCGAGATCTCCCGCCGTGACTTCGCCGAGCGCGTCGGCCGCGGGCGGGCGCCGCTGAAGGCGCGGCTGCTGGACCAGTCGGTGGTGGCCGGGATCGGCAACCTGCTGGCCGACGAAACCCTGTGGCAGGCGGCATTGTCCCCGGCCCGGCCGGTGAACGAACTCGCCGCCGACGACCTCGCGAACCTGCACAAGGCACTGCGGAAGGCGTTGCGCGCGGCCATCCGCCACGGCGGCGTGCACACGGGCGAGATCATCGCCCACCGGCGGGCGGGCGACCACTGCCCGCGCTGCGGCGCGGCGATGAGCCACGGGACGGTGGGTGGCCGGTCGACCTGGTGGTGCTCGGCGGAGCAGGCCTAGGGCCTGTCCTCAAAGCCAGAGGAGCAGTGTGGCCAGGTCGATCATGCTCCGGTAGGAGGTGGCGGTCTTGTCGAAGCGGGTGGCGATGGCGCGGAATTGCTTGAGTCGGTTGAAGCAGCGTTCGACGATGTTGCGGCGCCGGTAGGCAGTGCGGTCGAAGGCCGGTGGACGACCACCCGCCCGACCCCGTCGCCGCCGGTTGGCCTGCTGGTCACGGCGTTCGGGAATGGTCGCCGGGATGCGCCGCCGACGCAGATATGAGCGGATGGCTCGGCTGGAGTAGCCCTTGTCGGCCAGGACCCGGCTCGGCCGGGTCGCCGGCCGGCCAGGACCTGGCCGGCGGAACTCGATGCCCGCCATGACCTGGATGAACTGGGTGCAGTCGTTGACGTTGCCGCCGGTCAGCACGATCGACAGCGGTCGGCCGTGGCCGTCGCAGGCGAGATGAATCTTGGTCGTGGGTCCACCCCGGGACCGGCCGATGGCATGATCACCTGGCTCGTTATGCCCGCCGCAGGATCCGCTCGCCCCCTGTGTGCGACGCGGTGGCACGGCGGGCGCCGGCGGCGTGCTGATGCGCGCGCACGATGCTGGAGTCGACCGACACCTCGCGGTCAAGTTCGTCGATCGCCTCGGCGATCACGCGGACCTGTGCCACCAGCGCGGACAGGGTACCGGTGCGTGACCAGCGCCAGAACCGGTTGTAGACCGTCTTCCACGGCCCATACCGCTCCGGCAGGTCACGCCATGCAACTCCAGTCTTGGCCTTGAACAACATCCCGTTGATCACCCGACGGTCATCCACCCGCGGGCGTCCCTTCGCACCCGACACCGGCAGCAACGGCTGGATCACCTGCCACTGCTCATCGGTCAGCTCATGCCTGCGCACCACAACTCAAGATCGAAGCAGATCAACCACCACCGCTTTGAGGACAGGCCCTAGCGGGGGCCGAGGCCGGTGCGGCCGTCGAGGATGGCCAGGACGCTCTCGCGCTGGGCCCGCAGGAAGGCCGGCAGCGTCGTCTTCTCGGCCGTGTTCTCGGCCACGGGGCGGACCCTAACGGGCGGGAGCGCATCCTCGCGGGCGGTTTTTGTCGGGGGTAGCCGGTACCGTCGCGGGCATGGCAACACTGGTCACCTTCCACGCCCACCCGGACGACGAGTGCCTCCGCACCGCGGGTGTGATGCGCAAAGCCGTCGAAGACGGGCACCGGGTCGTGCTCGTCGTCGCGACCAAGGGCGAGGTCGGCGAAGTGCCGGAGGGCTTCCTCGCCGAGGGCGAGAAACTGGCGGACAGGCGCGTCCAGGAGTCGTACGCGGCGGCGGAGATCCTCGGGGTGGAGCGCGTCGAGTTCCTCGGCTACCGCGACTCGGGGATGATGGGCGAGCCGACGAACGACGACCCGGCGTGCTTCTGGCGCGCCGACGTCGAGAAGGCGGCGGAGCAGCTGGCGGCGATCCTGCGCGAGGAGTCGGCGGACGTCCTGACGGTGTACGACGACAACGGCGACTACGGCCACCCGGACCACATCCAGGTCCACCGGGTGGGTGTCCGCGCGGCCGAGCTGGCGGGAACGTCCCGGGTGTTCCAGGCCACGTTCAACCGCGAGTTCATGCAACGCGGCTTCGAAGCGGCGATCGAGCAGGGGTTGATGCCCCCGGAGGCGGCGCCGAAGCCGCCGGAGAACGTGGAGTTCGGCAAGCCGGAGGCGGAGATCACGGCGGCGGTGGACGTGTCGAAGTACGCACCGGTCAAGAGGGCGGCGATGCGCGCGCACCCGAGCCAGATCAGCGAGGACATGTTCATGCTGGCGATGCCGGATGAAGCGTTCACGTTCGCTTTCGGCACGGAGTGGTTCATCCGGCAGGGCCAAGGCCCCGGAATAACCGAAACAGACCTGATGGCCGGCCTCTAACCCACCCGGGGGCCGGGGGCCGGGGCCGGGAGCCGGGAGCCGGGAGCCGGGAGCCGGGAGCCGGGAGCCGGGAGCCGGGAGCCGGGAGCCGGGAGCCGGGAGCCGGGAGCCGGGAGCCGGGAGCCGGGAGCCGGGAGCCGGGAGCCGGGAGCCGGGAGCCGGGAGCCGGGAAGAGGTTAGGCCAGGCCGGGGCAAGTGTGCTAGCCCGTGTCGCCCCTCCAATCACGCGTGATCGCTCCCCAATCACGCGAGATCGCCGCCTGATCACGCGAATCCCGGCCCTGATCACGCCAACCGACCCGCCAGGTACGCGAGTCGTCCATCCAGGTACGCGAGTCGTCCGTTCCGGTACGCCGGACCCGCGTGATCAGGAACGTGACTCGCGTGATTGAACGCGGAACTCGCGTGATCAGAGAGCGATCTCGCGTGATTGGAGAGGCATCTCGGGTCAGGCTAGGGCGGCGGTCACGTCGAGTTCGACGAGCTGGCCCGGGAAGCCGAGCTGGGCCACGCCCAGCAACGTGCTCGCCGAGGCGAAGGCCGAAGCTATCGGCGATGACGTCAGCCGCGCCCACACCGCGGACAGTACCGAACGGTCCTCCGTCACCACGTAGATCACCGTTCGCACCACATCGGACGGCGTGACTCCCGCGAACTCCAGCGCCGCCGCCGTGTTGGTGGCCACCTGGTCCGTCTGGGCCAGGACGTCTCCGGGGACCACCGTGCCGTCCGGGGTCACCGGACACTGGCCCGCCAGGTACACCGTCCGGGATGCCGACGTCACCGTCACGTGGTGGTAGCCGGGTGGTGTGTGCAAGCCGGGCGGGTTCTGCCGTTCAATGGTCACGATCCCATCTTCACCGGGCGGGCAAGCGAAAAAGGAGGCCTCGTGCGCAGGACCATCGACTGGGCCGACGGCGCCGTCGTCATCATCGACCAGACCGCTCTCCCCGGCGAGTACCGGCTGCTCGAGCTCACCACCGTCACCGAACTGGTCGACGCCGTCCAGCGGCTCGCCGTGCGGGGTGCGCCCGCCCTCGGGGCCGCCGGGGCGCTCGGTGTTGCCCTGTCCCTCCACCGGAACGGTGACGTGCACCGGGACGCCGACCGGATCGCGCACGCCCGCCCCACCGCCGTCAACCTCGCCTGGGGCGTGGAACGCGCGCTCGAGAAACTCGACCAGGGCAAGGAAGCCGTCCTCGCCGAAGCGCGAGCCCTGCTCGACGAGGACGAACAGCTCAACGAGACCGCTTCACGCCACGCCGCCGAGATCGTGCTCGCGGAGTGTCCACGGCGCCCCCTGCGGCTGCTCACCCACTGCAACGCCGGGCACCTGGCCACCGTCGGCTGGGGCAGCGCCCTCGGCGTCGTCTGGCACCTGCACGCGCGCGGGCTCGTCGAAGAAGTCCTCGTCGACGAGACGCGCCCGCTGCTCCAAGGCGCCCGGCTGACCGCGTGGGAACTCGCCCAGGCGAACGTCCCCTACCGCGTCCAGCCCGACTCGGCCGCCGCGGCCGCGATGGCTCGTGGGATGGTCGACTGCGTGCTCGTCGGGGCCGACCGGATCGCCGCGAACGGGGACGTCGCCAACAAGATCGGCACCTACGGCCTCGCCATCGCCGCGAAACACCACGGGATCCCGTTCGTGGTGGTCGCCCCCTCGTCCACAGTGGACAGCAAGCTCGCGGACGGCACGGGCGTCGTCATCGAGGAACGCGACGCCCGCGAGCTCACCGAAGCCACTCCGAAGGACGCTCGGGTCTTCAACCCCGCCTTCGACGTCACCCCGTTCGACCTGATCACGGCGGTGGTCACCGAGCACGGCACCTTCAGGGGCGCGGCCCGATCTCCCGGCCACCGTCGGTGACCGTGATCGCCATGGCCGGGCACGAGTCCGCCACGTCCAGGACCGTCTCGTCGGCCTCCACCGACGGTGTCACCGGGTGGGCCACCGCACCGTCGAGGGTGAACACCTCCGGCATCAGGGCCGCGCACATCCCCGACCCGATGCAGGTGTGTTCGTCGACCTTCACGTCCCAGCTCATCATCACCATCCGATCGGCATCGACCGCGGTCCGCGGACGAGCATCTGCGTCTTCCACACGATATCGCCGGCGAGGTGCAACCCCGGCATCTCGGTGACCAACGCGCGCAGCGCCTCCTGCAGCTCCAGCCGGGCCAGCGGCGCACCCAGGCAGTGGTGGACGCCGTGGCCGAAGCCCAGGTGGTGGTTCTCCTCGCGGTCGAAGCTCAGCTTGTCCGCGTCGCCGAACTGGAGCGCGTCGCGGTTGGCCGCGCCGATCGCGACGAGCACCGGTTCACCCGCCCGCACCAGCACGCCACCAACCGAGACGTCCTCGGTGGCATAACGCGCGAACCCCGCGCCGGCACCCAGCGGCACGAACCGCAGCAGCTCCTCGACCGCCGCCGGGATCAGGTCCGGGTCGGCGCACAGGCGCTCCCACTGCTCGTGCTGGTCCAGCAGCGCGTAGGCGAAGTTCGGGATCTGGCTCGCGGTCGTCTCGTGGCCGGCGACGAGGATGCCGACGCACAGGTCGACCAGCTCCAGCTCGGTCAGCCGGTCACGCACGTCGCGGGCCTCGATCAGCGCCGTCATCAGGTCGTCCTGGGCCGCTCGCGGTGCTCGGCGATCAGGCCGCGCATGTAGTCGCGCAGCTCTTCGCGGTTGCGCTCGAACTCCTCCGGCGTCAGCCCGCTCGTGGACAGCGCCGCGTCGCTCCAGACGCGGAACTTCGGCCGGTCGGCGACCGGGACGCCGAGCAGCTCGCAGATCACCGCGACCGGGATCGGCAGCGCGTAGGCGTCGACCAGGTCGGCGGGCGCACCGCTCGCCTTCATGTCCGCGATCAGCTCGGCGGCAAGCGAAGCGACGCGCGGCCGCAGCAGCTCGACGCGGCGCATGGTGAACGCCTTCGCGACCAGCGTCCGCAGCCGCGTGTGATCGGGCGGGTCCATCTGCAGGATGCCGCCGTCCCGCACCACCGGCGAGCGGCGCGGCGCGTCCTTTTCCTTCTCCATCGCCCGCGAAAACCGGCGGTCGCCCAGGACCAGGCGGGCGTCGGCGTAACGGGTGGCCAGCCAGGCCGGCTCGCCGTAGGTCATCTTCACCCGGACCATGCCGTCGGCGTCCCGCGCGGCGGCGTAGGCCTCGTTCAGGTCGAGCCCGGCCTCCTCGTTGAACGGGTACGCAAGCGGTTCGGTGTGGGTGGCAGTCATGCGGGAACCCCCGTGCTCCGGTTGTAAGCAGCTGCTTACAACGCTACACAGTTTCTTCCCGCCTGTCACGATCCGCCATTGCCCGGTCACCGGAAACTAGGTTACGGTGACCTAGGTGTGGATCGAAATCCTGCTGCTGGCGAAGCTCGCCCGCGAACCGATGCACGGTTACGAACTCCGCAAGGCCGTGGAGGCCTCGACCGGCCACACCTTGTCGAACAACTCGCTCTACCCGACGCTGCGGCGCTTCGTCGACGCGGGCGCGGTGAGCCGCAGCGCGGAGGAGCAGGAGGCCAAGCCGCCTCGGCACGTCTACACGATCACCGACGTCGGGCGGGAGCTGCTGCACGACATGCTCGCCGACTTCCCGCCCGAGCTGGCGCTCAACGAGCCCGAGTTCCTCGCGCGCGTCGGCAACTTCGCCTGGTTGCGCGAGGAGGAACGAGCACGCGTGCTCGACGTCCGGAAGCGGGCGCTCACCGCCGAGCACACCCGCCTCACCGGGCACGCCGTCCGGCAGGCCGACCCGTGGAGCCGGGCCGCGCTGCAGCACGTCCTCGGGAAGCTCGACGCCGAACTCCGCTGGCTCGCCGACCTGAACACCGATCCGAGAGAAGGCGCATGACCACCACCGAAGAAACGCCTCGCCTCCCCTTCACCCAGGCGGACGCGCTCACGATCGCCCCGGAGTTCGCGCTGCTGCGGCGGCAGGCGCCGGTGAGCCGGGTGCTCACCCCCGCCGGCGACCCGGCGTGGCTCATCACCTCCTACGAGGAAGCCAAGGAGGTCTTCCGCGACCGCCGCTTCGGCCGGTCCCACCCGAAACCCGAAGAGGCGTCACGGATTTCCCACGCGGCACTGCAGGACGGCCCGAGCGGCGACTTCGACACCGAAGAGCGCGACCACAAGCGGATGCGCCGGATGCTGGCGCCCGCGTTCTCCGCACCCCGCATGCGCGCGCTCGGCGACCGGATCGCCGAACTGACCGACCGCTGCCTCGACGACATGGAAGCCGCACGCGAAGACGGGCCCGTCGACCTGGCCGCCGTGCTCGCGTTCCCGCTGCCGGTGCTGGTGATCTGCGAGCTGCTCGGCGTGCCCTACGCCGACCGCGAGCACTTCCGCGGGCTGTCCGAGCGGATCGCCCGGATGGACGGCGGTGAGGACGCCCAGGCCGCCATGGCGGAGTTCATGGCCTACATGGCGAAGCTGGCCGACGCCAAGCGCGCCGACCCGCAGCCCGACGTCATCTCCGACATGGTCGCCTACCAGGCCGAGGACCCGGCCTTCACCGACGAAGACCTCGCGCGGATGGGCGCCGGGCTGCTGTTCGCCGGCCACGAGACGACGTCCACGCGGATCGCGGTGGGCACGCTGTTCCTGCTCAGCGACACCGCCCGGCGCGACCGCTTCGCCGCCGACCCCGAAGGCCAGGTCGACAAGACCGTCGAGGAGCTCCTGCGGCTGACCGCCACCAGCGGCACCGGCCTGCTGCGGTACGCGCACGCAGACGTCGAGATCGCCGGAACCCGGATCCTGCGCGGCGACGCCGTGCTGATCTCCAGCGACGCGGCCAACCGGGACGCGGCGGTGTTCGCCGACCCGGACGGGTTCGACCCGGACCGGACGCCGAACGTGCACCTCGCCTTCGGCACCGGCGCCCACGTCTGCATCGGCGCCAACCTCGCCCGCACCGAGCTGCGGACGGTGTTCCCCAAGCTGTTCCGCCGCTTCCCCGGCCTGCGGCTCGCCGCCGGGATCGACGAGATCCCGGTCCGCACCAACCGCGTGGCCGGCGGCGTCGAGCGCGTCCCGGTGGAGTGGTGAGCCGATGAAGATCACCGTCGACACGGGCAGCTGCGTCTCGTCCGGCCAGTGCGTGCTGCTGGCGCCCGAGACGTTCGACCAGGACGAGGACGACGGCACGGTCATCCTCCTCGCCGAGGAACCGCCGTCCGGCGAGGAGGAGGCGGTGCGGCAGGCGGAACTGACGTGCCCGGCGGCCGCGATCCGCCTCTCCGGCGCCTAGGGTCTGTCGCGCCGCGTCCGGTTTGCCGGTTAACCTGCTTCGATGAGCGAGCAGCCTGGCCGGCGGCGGGACGCGGCCGCGACGCGGCAGGCGCTGCTCGACGCCGGGGCGAAGCTGTTCGCCGAGCGGGGGTTCGACCGGACGACCGTGCGGGACATCGCCGACCTCGCCGGGGTCAACCAGGCGCTGCTCTTCCGCTACTTCGGCAGCAAGGAAGCGCTGTTCGAGGAGGTCATCGCCCGCAGCGGGCGCGAGCACCTGGAGGCCCACCCGCCGGAGCGGCTGTTCAGCGCGTCGCTGCGCAGCATGCTCGAGCCGGGCGGCGACCGGAACCGGACCCTGGAGACGTACCTGCGCTCGTCCGGCAGCGGCGACGTCGGGGCGGTGCTGCGCCAGGAGATCGGCGACGAGTACGCCCGGATCCTGGCCACGCTGACCGACGCCCCGGACGCCGAACTGCGCGCCGACCTCGCGCTGGCCTGGCTGATGGGGATCGGGGTGGTCCGCGAGCTCACCGGCAGGCAGCCGCTCGTCGGCGCCGACCCCGACGACATCGTCCGCCTCGTTCTCACCGCCGTCCGGACGCTGCTGGAGCGCGCCGAGTGATCACGGCAGGGCCCGCCGCAGCAGCTCGGCCAGGTGCACCGGTGTCCGTCCCGACTCCTGGGCGATCTGCGTCCGGCAGCTGAAGCCGTCCGAGACCACGACGGTGTCCGGGGCGGCCGCGCGGATGGCGGGCAGCATCCGGTCCTCCGCCACCGCCTTGGAGACGGCGTAGTGGCCGCGCTCGAACCCGAAGTTGCCCGCCAGGCCGCAACAGCCCGAGTCCAACGTCGTATTGCGCACGCCCGCGGCCGCCAACGCCGACTCGTCCGCGCCGAAGCCCAGCACCGCGTGCTGGTGGCAGTGCACCTGGGTGATCGCGTCGACGTCGAGCGCCGCGAACGGGATCGGCGCCCGCTCGAGCAGCTCGGCGAAGGTGAACGTCCGGGAGGCCAGCAGCGCGGCACGCTCGTCGCCCGGCATCAGGGCGGGCAGGTCGCCGCGGAACAGCGCCGTGCAGCTCGGTTCCAGGCCCGCGACCTCGTAGCCGTCCTCCAGGTACGGCGCCAGCACCGACAGCGTCCGGTCCAGCACCCGCCGCGCGACGCCGAGCTGGCCCGTCGACACCCACGTCAGTCCACAGCAGACACCGCGGTCCGGCAGCACGACGTCGTAACCCGCCGCGGTGAGGACTTCGTGGGCCGCGTCCAGCACCGAAGGCGTCAGGTGGTTGTTGAACGAGTCCGGCCACAGCACCACCCGCCGCTCCCCCGAAGCCCGCCGCCGGAGATCCGCGCGCGACGACGTGAACGGAGACGCGGCAAACGTGGGCAGCGCACGCTCCGGCGCGATCCCGCCGAGCCGCTTCACCAGCCCCGCCAACCGGGACCGACCCACGAGATTGGCCAGCCGCGGCGCACGAGCGCTGAGCCGCAGCCACAGCGGCAGCCAGCCCATCGAGTAGTGGGACGCCGGACGCAGCCGCCGCCGGTAGTGCTGGTGCAGGAACTCGGCTTTGTACGTCGCCATGTCGACGTCGACCGGGCAGTCCGACAGGCACCCCTTGCAGGACAGGCACAGGTCGAGCGCGTCGCGGACTTCGGTGGAGCGCCAGCCGTCGGTGATCACCTCGCCGTTGATCATCTCCGCGAGCAGGTGGGCCCGTCCGCGCGTGGAGTGCTGTTCCTCGCGGGTGGCCCGGTAGCTCGGGCACATCACGCCGCCGCCGCTGGTGTTGCGGCACTTGCCGACGCCGACGCACCGCCGCATCGCCTGGCCGAAACTCCCGCGGTCCTCCGGATAGCCGAGGAACACACTGTCCTCGAAGGACTTGGAGGTCGGTCGCACGCGCAGGTCCGCGTCGATCGGCCGCGGCGCCACCAGGATGCCCGGGTTCATCCGGCCGGCCGGGTCGAAGATCGCCTTGAACCGCGCGAAGACGTCGAGCATCTCCGGGCTGTACATCCGGGACAGCAGCTCCGAACGCGCCTGGCCGTCGCCGTGCTCGCCGGACAGCGAGCCGCCGTGCGCGGCGACGAGGTCCGCGGCCTCCTCGAGGAACCGCCGGAAGTCCGCCACCCCCGACGACGACAGCAGGTCGAAGTCCAGCCGCAGGTGCAGGCAGCCTTCGCCGTAGTGGCCGTAGACGACGCTGCGGCGGCCGTGCGCGCGCATGAGTTCCTTGAACTCGCGCAGGTACGCGCCGAGCCGTTCGGGCGGGACAGCGGCGTCCTCCCAGCCCGGCCACGCCTCCGAGCCGTCCGCGAGCCGCGTCGCCAGCCCGGCGCCTTCCTCGCGGATGCGCCAGAGCCCGCGCTGCGCGGCCGGGTCGTCGACGATCGCGAACCCGGTGAGATCGAGTGACGCGGCCAGCGAACGGGCCCGCCCGGCCGGGTCGTCGCCGGCCAGCTCGACGAACAGCCACGCCCCGCCCGGCGGCAGGTCGCCTGCCCGCCCGGGCAGCATCGCGACGAGCTCGGCGTCCACGCCTTCGACGGTCAGCGGCGACCACGGCAGGATCGACGGCACCGCGTCGGCCGCCGCGATGTCGGAGGGGAAGCCCAGCACGGCGAGCACCTTGCGCTCGGGCAGCTCGGCGAGCGAAACGGTCGCCTCGAGGATGGTCATGCAGGTGCCTTCGGAACCGACGAGGGCCTTGGCGACGTCGAAGCCGTTCTCCGGCAACAGGTGTTCGAGCCCGTAGCCCGACACGCGACGCGGCCACGTCGAGAGTTCCCTGCGCAGCAACGCCAGGTTTTCGCGGACCAGCGCGCGCAGCTCGTCGAAGATCCGGCCTTCGGCAGGCTCGTCCGGGCCCACCCGCAGCCGCGTGCCGTCGTAGAGCAGGACTTCGAGCGAGCGGACGACGTCGACCGTGCGGCCCCAGGCCACCGAGTGCGAGCCGCAGGCGTTGTTGCCGATCATCCCGCCGAGCGTGCAGCGGCTGTGCGTCGAGGGGTCCGGGCCGAACCGCAGGCCGTGCGGGGCCGCGACCGCCTGCAGGTCGTCCAGCACCGTGCCCGGCAGCACGCGGGCGAGCCGGGCGGCCGGGTCCAGCGACAGCACCCCGCCGAGGTGGCGCGAGGTGTCGATCACCAGTCCCGGCCCGCACGCGTTCCCGGCGACGCTCGTGCCGCCGCCGCGGGCGATCACCGGCAGGTCACGATCGCGGGCGGCCGCGACCGCCGCGACAACGTCGTCGACCGTCCGCGGCAGCACCACGCCCCGGGGCACGTGGCGGTAGTTGGAGGCGTCGGTGGTGTACAGCGCGAGCGTGGCGGCGTCGGTGAGGATCTCCACACCCCCATTCAAGTCGACCGGAGGCCGCCGTACCTCTCCAGCCGGGTATGTCCGGAACCACACCCGGTGTGCCATCGTGATCAGGTGACGGCCAAGGAGCACGTTGCGGAGTACAGCGCGGTGCTGGGCGAGCTGCTGCGCGAGCGCGAAAAGCTGCTCGGCACGCTCGACCGGGTCGCCGCGCTGCACGGCACCGCGCGGCTGGTCCGGGAGACGGTCGGGGCGAAGGCCGGGTTCGTCGGCGAGCTCACCGAGCCGGGTCTGGCCGTGATCCGCTGGATGTCCGGCAACCGGACCGACGCGCTGCAGGACCTCGAGGTGTCGACCGGTCAAGGCGTCGGCGGGCGCGTGCTGGCGCTGGGCCGGCCCGTGAAGGTCACCGACTACGTCAGCGCGCCGACGATCACCCACCACTTCGACGTCCAGGTCCGCGGGGAGGGCCTGGCCGCGCTGCTCGCCGTCCCGATCGTCGCGCACGGCGAGACCGTCGCCATCGCCTACGCGGCCATGCGGGAGCCCGCCGACTTCGGTGACGACGCCGTCCGGCGGATGGAGGAGGTCGCCCGCCAGGCCGGTGCGGCCCTGCACCTGGCGAAGGTGGCCGAGACCGACCGCACGGCCGCGGTGGCGGGCGAGCGCCTCCGGATGCAGAGCGCGCTGCACGACTCGGTCGGGGCGCTGCTGTTCTCCATCGGCGTCCAGGTGCGGGACCTGCACGAGGACTTCCACGGGAACCCGGGCCTGGAGGCACGGCTGAAACGGCTGGAGGGGGACGTCTCGGCGGCCGCGGGCGCGCTGCGGGAGTCGCTGCTGGCGCTGTCGGAAAGCAGCCCGGAGCGGGCGCTGCCGGTCGAGCTGGCCGAGCACTGCCGCTCGTTCCAGGCGCGCTGCGGCGTCCCGGCGCGGTTCGTGCAGCTCGCGGCGGTGCCGCCGCTGGACGCCGAGCGCACCGCGCTGCTGGTGGCCGCGGTCCGCGAGGGGCTGCTCAACGTCGAGAAGCACGCGCGGGCGTCCTCGGTGATCGTCAGCCTGCTGCCCAGCGACGACGGCGTCCAGGTGGTCGTCGCCGACGACGGCACGGGCACCGAAGCCGTCCCGGGCACCGGGATGGGCCTGCGCACGCTCACCGGGCGGGCGCTGCGGCTCGGCGGGCGCGTCAGCCTGGTCCGGGACGACGACGACGGCTGCACCCTGCGCGCGTGGGTGCCGCTGGTGCGGCCGTGACGCCCGCGAGCGTCTTCGTCGTCGACGACCACCCGGTGGTCCGCGACGGCGTGACGCTGCTGCTGCGCTCGGACCCGTGCCTGACCGTGATCGGCTCGGCCGAGTCCGGGCGGCTGGCGATCGAACGGGTGGCGTCGCTGGCCCCCGACCTGATCCTGCTCGACCTGCGGCTGCCGGACATGCTCGCGCCGGAGGTCGTCACCGAGCTGCGCCGGGTGCACCCCGATGGCAAGATCGTCGTCTTCACCGCGCACGGTGACCACCAGGGCGTGCTGGCCGCGCTGGAGTCGGGCGCGCACGGCTGCCTGCTCAAGGACGCGGCGGGCGCGCAGCTGGTCACCGAGCTGCGGCGGGTGCTGCGCGGCGAACGCGTCGTCGACCCGCGGATCCTCCCGGACGCCGGGCAGCGGTCGGACGCGCTGGCCCGCAGCGGGCTGACCCGCCGCGAGTACGAGGTGCTGCGGCTGGCCGCGCAAGGGCAGACGAACCCGGAGATCGCGGAGTCGACCGGGCTGGCCCGCAACACGGTCAAGACGTACCTGCAGTCGGCCCTGCACAAGCTGGGCGCGCGCAACCGCGTCGAGGCGATCGGGAAGGCCAGCGAAGCCGGGCTGCTGTGAGATCCTCGGCCGGGTGACGATCGACCTGCACGCGCACAGCACGGCCTCCGACGGCACGACCCCGCCCGCGGAGCTGCCCCGGCTGGCCGCCGAAGCCGGGCTGACGGTCCTCGCCCTCACCGACCACGACACCTTCGCCGGTCTGGCCGCCGCTTCCGCGGCCGCCGCCGGCGTCGAGCTCGTGCCCGGCGTCGAGATCTCCTGCCGGCTCGACGACGCCGAGGTGCACCTGCTCGGCCTGTTCGTCGATCCGGGGCACGAACCCCTGGCGGCCGAGCTGGAGCTGATCCGCACCGACCGCGTCCGCCGCGGGGTGCGGATGGTCGAACGCTGCCGCGAACTCGGCGCGCCGATCACGCTCGAGCAGGTGGCGTCGATCGCCGCGGGCGCGCCGCTGGGCCGTCCGCACATCGCCGCGGCACTGGCCGCCGTGGGCATCACCGACGCGTTCACCTCCGACTGGATCGCCGACGGCGGCCGGGCCGACGTCCCCAAGCACGTCCTGTCCATTGTGGAGGCGATCGGGCTGGTCCGCGCGGCAGGCGGCGTGGCCGTGCTGGCCCACCCGCGCTCGGTGAAACGCCGGGCGTCGGTGTCGGACGAGCAGCTGGGCACGCTCGCCGCCGCGGGGCTCGCCGGGATCGAAGCGGACCACCCGGAGCAGCCGCCCGAGGTCCGTGACCGGCTGCGGAACGCGGCCGCGGATCTGGGCCTGCTCGCCACCGGGTCGAGCGACTTCCACGGCGATCGCAAGCCGGTCCGCCTCGGCGAATGCACCACTTCACCCGACGTGTTCGCGGCCCTGCGGGAGGCCGCCGTGTCCGTTTCGTAGCACAGGGGGTCTCCAGGTGGGGGTGACGGAGGGCCGCGGCTGATCGCAGGATGGCCGCCACCGATCGTGACTCACGTCACACCAACGGAGGAGGCCCCGTGCGTTCCGGAGTGAGTTCGTGCTGACCGTCCGCGGCCTGCGGGTGCGGTACGGCCGGTCGACGGCCGCCCTGCACGGGATCGATCTCGACGTCTCCGCCGACGGGGTGCTCGCCGTCCTCGGCAGCAACGGGGCCGGGAAGTCCACCCTGCTCAGGGCCGTTTCCGGCACCCTGCGGATGCACCGGGGCGCGATCGACGCCGGTGAGATCCGCTACGACGGCCAGTCGCTCGGCCGGCTCGACCCGGCCCGGATCGTGCGGCTCGGCGTCGTCGGCGTGCCCGAGGGGCGGCAGATCTTCGCGCGGATGACCGTCGAGGAGAACCTGCGGGCCGGTGGCATCGGGGCCCGCACCGCCGCGGAACGGACCGCCGCCCGCGAGCGGGTCGAGGAGCTGTTCCCGGTGCTCACCGAACGCGCCAAGCAGCGCGCGGGCCTGCTCTCCGGCGGCGAGCAGCAGATGCTGGCCATCGGCCGGGCGCTGATGTCCGCCCCGAAGCTGCTGCTCCTCGACGAGCCCTCGCTGGGCCTCGCGCCCAAGGTCGTCGAGCAGATCGGGAAGACCGTCCGCGAGATCCACGACCAGGGCACCGCCGTGGTGCTGGTCGAACAGAACGCCGTGATGGCGCTGAACGTCGCCGACCACGCCGTGGTCCTCGAAGTGGGCCGGGTGGCGCTGGCCGGGACGGCGGCCGAGCTCGCCGCCAGCCAGGACGTCCAGCGGCTCTACCTCGGCGGGCACGCCGAGTCGCAGGAAACCGCCGCCGCCGAAGCCGAGACCGCACGCGCCCGCCTGGCGGGCCGGACGCTGTCGAGGTGGGCCGGATGACGCCGCCGGAGCTGCGGGTCGAGAACGTCTCCCTGCGCTTCGGCGGGATCCGGGCGCTCGACGACGTCACCTTCGCCGTCGCCCCGGGTTCGCTGCACGCGCTGATCGGGCCGAACGGTGCCGGGAAGTCCAGCTGTTTCAACGTGATCAGCGGCCTCTACCGGGCGAACACCGGCCGCGTCCGGCTCGGGGACACCGACCTCACCGGACTCGCGCCGCACCGGCTCGCGCGCCTCGGCGTCGGGCGGTCCTTCCAGAACGCCGCCCTCTCCCCCGGCTCGACCGTGCTCGACAACGTGCTGCTCGGCCGGCACGCGCTGACCCGCGGCGGCTTCCTGGAAACCGGGCTGCGGCTGCCGTGGACGGTCCGCGCCGAACGGCGGCACGCCGAGCGCGCCCGGGAGATCTGCGCGTTCCTCGGGCTCGGCGCGGTCGTCGGCGCACCCGTTGGCGCGCTGCCCTACGGCGTCGTCAAGCGCGTGGATCTCGCCCGCGCGCTCGCCGTCGAACCGGTGCTGCTCCTGCTCGACGAGCCCGCGGCCGGGATGAACGCGGCCGAGACCGCCGAGCTGGCCGGCACCATCAGCGGGATCCGGGCCGAGCTCGGCATCTCGATCCTGCTCGTCGAACACGACATGGGCCTGGTGATGGGCATCGCCGACCGGGTCACGGTGCTCGACTTCGGCAGGCGGATCGCCGACGGCACCCCGGCGCAGGTCCAGTCCGACCCGGACGTCGTCAAGGCCTACCTGGGCACGGAGGCAGTGTGAACACTTTCCTGCAGCTGGTGGTGAACGGCCTCGGCAAGGGCGCGGTGTTCGCGTTGCTGGCGCTGGGGTTCGTCATCATCTTCAAGGCCACCGAGGTGGTCAACTTCGCGCACGGCTCGCTCGTGCTCTTCGGCGGCTACCTCGTCGTGGTGACGCGGGACGCGCTGGGCTGGGTGGGCGCGTCGCTGGTGGGTATCGTCTCGGCCGGGCTGCTCGGCCTGCTGCTGGAGCGGCTCCTGCTGTCGCGCTCCTGGCACGCCGACGCGAACAGCCTGGCTCTGCTCACCATCGGCGTCGACGTGATCGTCACCGAAGAGATCGTCCGCCGCCTCGGCGTCACGCTGCCCTTCCTCGGCGACGCGTGGGACGCGAAGCCGTTCCGGCTCGGCGGGATCACGCTGTTCCGCACGCACCTGGTCGCCCTCGTGGTGGCCGCGGTGCTGATCACGGCGTTCTGGCTGGCCTTCAAGTACTCGAACTGGGGTGTGGCCATGCGGGCGCAGGCGGAGAACCGCGAGGCCGCCGCGCTGATGGGCATCCGCAGCTCCCGCGTCACCGCGACCGCGTGGCTGGTCGCCGGGCTGCTGGCCGGGGTCGCCGTGCTGTTCATCGCGACGCAGGACTTCTCCGGGGCCGGGCTGTCCCGCGGGACGCACTCGATCGCGCTGGCCGCCTTCCCCGCGGCGATCCTCGGCGGCCTCGACTCGACGGCGGGCGCGGTGGTCGGCGGCCTGGTCGTCGGGATCGTGGAAGCGCTGTCCGCACAGTACGTCTCGTTCGACTTCTCCAAGAGCGCGGTGTTCCTGGTGATGCTGGTGGTCCTGGTGGTGCGGCCCTCGGGGCTGTTCGGCACGAGGGAGCGAACGCGTGTCTGACCAAGCCGTGTCCGAAGTGGACGCCCCACCGAAAGCCGGGACACCCCGGCGCCCGCGGCGCAGCCCGGCCAGGCTGGTGCGCACCGCGGCCTGGCTGGCGCTGCTGGTCGTCCTGCTCGCCCTGCCGCTGTACCTCGACGCCGCGTGGCTCAAGGCCGGGCAGTACATGATGATCGGCGCGGTCGGCGCGATCGGGCTGACCCTGGTGGTCGGCCAGGCCGGGCAGCTTTCCCTGGCCCACGCGTTCTTCCTGCTGGCAGGCGGCACCGCCTACACCGTCCTGTCCGGCCCCACCGGGGACGACCGGGTCGTCGGCTTCGGCCTCGACCCCGGCCTTTCGCTGCTGGGCGCGGTGGCCGTCGCGGCCCTGCTCGGGCTGGCCTTCGCGCCGGTGGCCGGCCGGCTGCGCGGCATCTACCTCGGCGTCGCGTCACTGGCCCTGGTGTTCCTGGGGCTCTACTTCGGACAGTCCGCGGAAGAGCTCACCGGCGGGACGTCGACCGGGCGCGCACCGGCGCCGTTCTCCCTCTTCGGCTTCCCCTTCACCGACGAGGGCCCCGCAATCAGCCTCCTCGGCGTGCCGATCCGGCAGGCCGAGCGCATGTGGTACCTGTTCCTGCTGCTCACCGTGCTGGCGTTCGTGATCGCCCGCGGCGCGGTCCGCGGGCGGGTCGGGCGGTCGTGGCGGGCGGTGCGCGACAACGAGGCCGCGGCCGCGGTGATGGGGGTGAGCGTGCTGCGCGCCAAGGCGGGCGCGTTCGCCGTCTCCTCGGCCTACGGCGGCCTCGCCGGCGCGATGACCGTGCTGTGGTTCGACATCCTCAAGCCGGACGAGAGCGAGTACGGCACCTACGGCATCAACGTGTCCATCGCCTACCTGGCGATGGTCATCATCGGCGGCCTCGGTTCGGTCCCCGGCGCGCTGGTCGGCGCGCTGATCGTCAACGGCCTGCCGCAGGTGCTCGCCCTGTACTCGGCCGACCTGGGCTGGTTCGCCGGCACCGGCGACGGCACGCTGACCCCGATCCTGGTCAGCTCGTTCGTCTACGGCGCCGCGATCATCCTCGTCGTGCTGTTCGAGCCGGGCGGGCTCGCCACGCTCGGCCGCCGGCTCACCCGTCTTCGCCGTCAACCCCCGGAGGAACCATGAAACGCACACACCTGGCGGCGGCGCTGGTGGCCGTCCTGGCGCTCTCGGCGTGCAGCACGAAAGCGACCGACTCGGGCTCGTCCGGCTCGGACAGCTCCGGCGTCAAGACCGGCAAGGGGGTGACGGCGACCGAGGTGACGCTCGGCGTGATGACCGACAAGTCCGGCGTCTTCAAGAACCTCGGCCTCGGCGTCACGCAGGGCAACGAGCTGTGGGCCAAGGACTTCAACGCCGCCGGCGGGGTGTGCGGGCGGCAGGTGAAGCTCGAGGAGGTCGACCACGGCTACAAGGCCGACACGGCGAAGACGCTGTACCCGCAGATCGAGCCGAAGGTCCTGGGGTTCGTGCAGCTGCTCGGCTCGCCGGTGGTGGCCGCGCTGAAGCAGAACCTGGCCTCGGACAAGACCGTCGCCTCGCCGGCGTCGTGGTCGTCCGAGCTGCTGGACAACCCGTACGTGATGATCGTCGGGACGACCTACGACCTGGAGATCATCGACGGCCTGTCGTACCTGCAGGAGCAGGGGCAGCTCAAGGACGGCGACCCGATCGGGCACATCTACATCGACGGCGAGTACGGCAAGAACGGCCTGCGCGGCTCGCAGTTCTACGCCAAGAAGCACAACCTGACGCTCAAGGAAGTCAAGATCACCTCGACCGACAGCGACCTGACCAACGTCGTCACCGGCCTCAAGGGCGCCGGGGTCAAGGCGATCGTGCTGACGACCACGCCCACCCAGACCGGCTCGACGGTCGGGGCCAACAAGGCGCTCGGGCTGAACGTGCCGGTGCTGGGCAACAACCCGACGTTCGACCCGGCCCTGCTGAAGAGCCCCGCCGCCGGCGCGCTCGACAAGCTGACGGTCGTCGCGAGCAGCGTGCCGTTCTCCGCCGACATCCCGAAGGCGAAGGACGTGGCGGCGAAGTTCAAGGCCGCGTACAAGGAAACGCCCAACGGCGGCGTGCCGTACGGCTACGCGGTCGGCGAGGTGTGGGGCGCGGTACTGAAGAAGGCGTGCGACAACAAGGACCTCACCCGCGACGGCATCGCCGCGGCCCTGAAGCAGACGACGTCGGCGAGCACGGACAACCTGGTCGCGGCGCTCGACTTCTCCAAGCCGGGGACGCCGGCGACGCGCCAGGTGTACGCGGCCACCCCGGACGCCTCCGCCGAGGGCGGCGTCAAGTACGTCAAGCCGTTGTTCGAAGCTCCGGAAGCGAAGGAGTACGTGGCGCCGCACCAGAAGTGAGCCGTCGCCCGGCCAGCGCGGCCGCCTCCGCCAGCGGGGTGGTCGCGTTGGCCTCGGCCGCGGCCAGGATCGTGCGCACGGTGTCTTCGATCGTCTCGACGCGGGCGAGCGCGGCCTCGTGGCCGAGTCCCTCGGCTTCCCTCGAAAGGGTGTAGAGGATCCCGCCCGCGCTCGCCACGTAGTCGGGGATCCAGCGGATGCCGCGCGCGGCGAGCTGGTCGGCCACGGCGTCGTCGCTGAGCTGGTTGTTGGCCGGGCCGACGACGAGCGGCGTGTCGAGCCGGGCCACCGTCTCGGGGTCGAGCACCCCGCCGACCGCCGCCGGGACGACGACGTCGGCGGTGAGGGTGAGCGCCTTCGCCGGCTCGGCCCAGGTCAGGCCCTGCTGCTCGGCACCGGCCCGCTTGGCCGGGTCGATGTCGGAGACGACGACGTCCGCGCCCGCGGCCTGCAGGCTCGCCGCGAGGTGGGCGCCGACCGAGCCGTAGCCGCTGATCACCACCCGGCGGCCGGCCAGGTCGGGGCCGGCCGCGGCGCGGAGGGCGGCGAGCACCCCGACCGCGGTCGGGCCGCTGGAGGAACCGGTTCCGCCGGCGGATTCGGGCGTGCAGAAGGCGTACGGCGAGGCTTCGCGGAGCACCAGCATGTCGGCCGGGCCGGTGCCCACGTCCGGGCCCGCCTGGTAGCGGCCGCCGAACTCGGCGATCAGGTCGGCGTGGTCGAGCAGGACGGCCCGGCGCTCTTCGGGCGAGAGGACGCGGCCCGGTTCGGGCGCGATGACGCTCTTGCCGCCGCCGAACGCCAGCCCGGCGACGGCGCACTTGGCCGTCATCGCGGCCGACAGGCGGAGGACGTCCCCGATGGCGTCTTCGAGCGTGGCGTAGGGCTTGAAGCGGCAGCCGCCGACGGCGGGGCCGAGCGCGGTCGAGTGGATCGCGACCATCGTGGTGATGCCGGAGCGACGGCCTCGGCGGGCTACGAGCTGCTCATGTGCGGTCATGAGCGCCGAATTTAGAGTGAAGGTCGGCCGTCAGAACCGGTGGCCGAACGAAATTCGGTGACGCCCAGGAGGGCCCGGTGCTGGACGAACTTGATTCGGCGATCGTGCGGCTTCTGCAGGAAGACGCCCGGCAGACCAACCGCGACATCGCCCGGAAGGTGGGCATCGCGCCCTCGACGTGCCTCGAACGCATCCGGCTGCTGCGCGAGCGCGGCGTCATCCGCGGCTACCACGCCGACGTCGACCTGGCGAGCCTCAACCGCGGCGTCCGGGCGCTCGTGACGGCGCAGGTGCGGCCGCTGAGCCGGGCCGTGATCGATTCTTTCCAGCGGTCGATCGCCGAACTGCCGGAAGTGCTGTCGGTGTACGTCACGGCCGGAAACGACGATTTCCTGATCGAAGTGACCACGTCGGACATCGACGCGCTGCACGCATTCCTGACCGACCGGCTGGCGTTGCGCCGGGAGATCGTCGGGTTCCGGACGTCGATCGTTTTCCGGCACCTGCGCAAGACGACGCTTGAACCCCTCCCGTAGGGGTATCCCGGTTGCAGTGCGACACGCCACCCCTACGTGAACCCCTGAAATACCCGGGTTCGCACGCTGAAAGGCGGAAACTGTCGGTGGCGGGGCGTCTAATGAGCACGACGGGAAGGAGGCGCCGCCATGATCACCGCATTGAACCATCGTGAGCGGGCCACACTGAGAGCAGTGGCCGGTGGCCACGCCGAGATCAGCTGCAGTTGCGAGCCCGACCTGTTCATCGACGGCCTGAGCTGCTGCGACCAGTCCACCGTGCACCGGCTCGCGCGGCTCGGCCTGATCGCACCCGCGCACCCCGGCAAGTGCGGCGAGCGCGTGCCGGCGCTGCTCACCGAGGCCGGTTCGCGGGCGCTGGGCGAGGTCTTCGCCACCGCCGCGTAAAGACGTTGCCACACACTGGGGTCACTGCCAGCATCACCCGATGCACGTATTCCTCGAAACCGAGCGGCTGATCCTCCGCCGGTTCACCGAGAACGACGCCGACGCGCTCTTCGCGCTCTACGACGACCCGGCCGTGATGAAGTACCTCAATGGGGGACAGCCGGCGGACCGCACCGAGATCATCACCCTCGACCTCCCCGCGTTCCTCGGTTACTACGAGCGTTTCCCCGGTTACGGGTTCTGGGCGGCGATCGAAAAGAGCACCGGCGACTTCCTGGGGTGGTTCCATTTCCGCCCGCGCCCGCACGACCCGCCGGACGAGCCCGAGCTCGGCTACCGGCTGCACCGGAAGGCGTGGGGCAAGGGCTACGGCACCGAAGGCTCGGCGGCACTGCTCGCGAAGGGCTTCACCGAACTGGGGGTCCGCCGGGTGAGTGCCTTCACCATGACCGTGAACAAGGCGTCGCGCCGCGTCATGGAGAAACTGGGGATGCGGTTCATCCGGACCTACTTCGAGGAGTTCCCGGAGCACGAGCGCGCGCCGGGCAGCGAACACGGCGAAGTCGAGTACGGCATCACCCGCGAGGAGTGGCTCGCGGGCACCGCTCCCGGCGCCCGCGAGCCGTCGGATCAGCGGTAGACCTCGAACTCGTAGATCCGGGCCGCGCCGTTGCCGTCGTTGGCCGGGGTGGTGAGGTTGAGCTTCACGTACCGCGCCGATCGGGTGGTGATCGGGTGGTACGTGCGGCTGGCCCGCGAACCGGTCACGGAGGCGACCGTCGTCCAGGTCGAGCCGTCGGTCGACGTCTGGATCGTGAAGGCGCCGGTGTTCCAGCCCGTCGTCTCGCCGCCGAGGCCGGCGTGCTTGACCACGAACGAGGACACGTTCTGCGCCGACCCGAGGTCGACCTGGAGGAACTTCGTCGCCGCCGTGCTGCAGAACTTGCTGTTGTTGGCGAGGCTGCCGTCGACGGCCTTGGCGGGAGTTTCCGCCGAGTTGCAGGTGGCCGAGCCGGTGGCCGTCTTGCCCAGCGCCAGGTTCGTGCCGAGCTCCGGCGCCGCGGCCGGCGGCGTGAAGCCGTCGTTGTACGACGGCGGCACGTCGGAGGGGTTCGTGCCCCACGCGCTCGGCGACGAGCCCATCGTGTAACTCAGCGTCGACGCGCCCGCGATGTCGCCGTAGCGGATCCACGACTTGGTGGTCGAGGTGCCGTTGACGCTCACGCTCTGCACGTACTGGGCGCCCTGGCCCGCCCCGCTGCCGGTGATCCGGATCGTCCCGGACGGCCGGGTGATCGACGCCGCCGGGAACAGCGGGCCGTGCAGGGCGAGGACGTCCGCACCCGGCGTCGCCGGGTACATCCCCAGCGCGGCGAAGACGTACCACGCCGAGGTGGCGCCGAGGTCGTCGTTGCCGGGCAGGCCGCCGGGGCCGGTGGTGAACGACTCGTTCATCACCCGCCGTACCGCCGAGCTGGTGCCCTCCGGGTGCGCCGCGTAGTTGTACGCCCACGGCACGCCGTGCTCGGGCTCGTTGCCGATGTAGAAGTACGGCTGGGTGAGGCCGCCGTTGAGCTGGGTGAAGTGGTGGTCCAGCCGCTGGACGGCGGTCTGGCGGCCCCCCATCAGATTGATCACGCCCTGGTAGTTGTAGGGCACCATCCAGGTGTACTGCGACGGGTTGCCCTCGGTGTAGCCGCTGTTGCTCGGCGGCACCACCGGCCAGGCCCAGGTCCCGTCGCTCCCCCGCGGCTGGACGTAGCCGGAGTCGGTGCCGAACACGTTCTGCCACCACTGGGCGCGCTGCATGTACGTGCTGTACTTCGTCGTGTCGCCGAGCGCCTTGGCGAACTGGGCCACGGCGAAGTCGGACGCCGAGTACTCGAGCGAGTCGGACGGGTCCTCGTAGACGTAGTGCCGGCTGAGGTAGCCGCTTTCCCGGCCGCGGATGGCCTGGCCCTGCGTGGTGCCGCCGCTCGCGCTCTTGTCCATCAGCGTGAGCGCCGCGGCCGTGTCGAAGCCGCGGACCCCGAAGGCGTACATGCTGCCGACGATGATCGGCCCGGGGTCACCGGTCATCACGAAGTGCTCGTTGCTGTTGTGCGACCACTTGGGCAACAGGCCGCCCTGCTGGCCGTCGAGCACCATCGACTTCGCGATGTCGCTGGCTTCGCCGGGCGCGACGAGCCCGATCAGCGCGGCCCACGAGCGGTAGATGTCCCAGCCGGAGTAGTTCTGGTAGACGGTGTGGGACGCGGTGTGCACCGCCTGGTCGAACCCGCGGTACTGGCCGTTCGTGTCGCTGGCGATGTTCGGGTTCTGGAAGACGTGGTACAGCGCCGTGTAGAACTTCTGCAGGTCGGCGGCGGCCCCGCCGGTGACCTGGACGCGGTTCAGGATGTTGTTCCAGCTCGTGTCGGCCGCGCTGCGAATCCCGGTGAAGTCGAATCCGGGGCTCTCGGCGGCCAGGTTCGCCTGCGCGTTGGCCAGGCTGACGAAGGAAATGCCGACCTTCGCCTGCACCGTGGTGTTGCCGGAGGTGTCGAACGTGACGTACCCGCCGGAGTTCGTGCCGCTGGTGCTCGCGCTTCCGGCGCTGACCGTGCCGCCGAGCCAGGTGCCGAACCCGCTGGGCGCGCGGTCGAACTGGATGACGTAGAAGATCTGGTAGGTCTTCGACGAGCCGCAGAACCCGCCGCCGGTCACCGAACCGGTGAGCTGGCTGCCGCTGATGCTGATGCTTCCGTTGCGGCTGCCGGTGGCGCTGCGGCCGGTGTTGACCAGCAGCCGCGCGGACGTCGTGTTCGGGTACGTCAGCTTCATGAAGCCGGACCGCTGGGTGGCCGACAGCTCGACGGTGGTGTTGTAGTTGTCGAGCGTGTTCTTGTAGTAGCCGGGCGCGGCCGACTCGTTCGCCTTGGTGTAGCGGCCGGCGTACCCGGTCCAGCCGGTGCCCGGCGAGGTGCCGATCGCGCCGGTGATCGGCAGCAGGCCGAGGTCCTCGTTGTTGGCGCAGCCGGCGCCGTTGAAGTGGGTGAGGCTGAACTCCTCGATGCTCGTGTCGCTGTAGCGGTACCCGGACGGCGACGCGGTCGGGGTGTCCGGGCTGAACTGCACCATGCCGAACGGCACGACCGCGCCGGGGTACGTGCTGCCGCCGGCGCCGCCGGGCACCGGGTTGGGCGAGTTGCTGTTGTCGGTGCCGATGAAGGGATTCACGTACTGGGTGAGGGCGAGCGTCGCGGCACCGGCGGCCGGGGCGGCGAGCCCCGCCCCCAGCAGCGCCGCGGCGAGCACGGCCGCCCGCACCCGGCCGGCCAATGGTCTGGACATGACCCTTCCTCTCCTTGTCGCACGCATTTCCGCCGGGCGACAACGTTGTCGGGCAAGCAGAACGGGTGGTGACAACGTTGTCAGCTCGGCTCGCGCCGCGCCGGCAACGTCCAGGGGATCGAAGTGGTACCGGAACTCGGTGGCACGACATGGTGCCACGGAAGGGTCTGCTCCCGGAAGCGCCGAAAGTTCCTTGCGCGCCAAGCGGTTTCGGGACCGGACCACTCAGGCCCGGTGGACCACCCAGTGGTCGCCGAGCGCAGTCGTCGCCGCTTCGCCGTTCGTCAGGTCGGCGAGCCAGCCGGCGAACACCTCTTCCTCGCCCGGCGCCAGGCCGACCTCGAAGCGGGCCAGCTCGTCGAAGCGAGTTGCGTGGAGCACGTACGGCGACGCGCGCAAGTCGTTCTCCAGCCGGCCCGCGCGGTCGTAGGCCACCGACACCTCGACCAGGCTGAGACGCCGGTGTTCTAGTACACCAACAACTTCCAGAGCGTCCGAAACGGACTGACCGTACGCCCGGATCAACCCGCCCGCGCCCAGCAGGACTCCGCCGAAGTACCGCGTCACCACGGCGACCGTGTCCGTCAGTTCCCGGCGGCGCAGCACTTCCAGCATCGGCGTGCCCGCGGTACCGGCCGGCTCACCGTCGTCACTGGACCGCTGCGTGCGCCCGTCCGGGCCGAGAACGAAGGCGTGGCAGTGGTGCCGCGCCCCCGGATCCGCACGACGGCGGGCGGCGATGAAGTCGCGTGCGGCCTCTTCCGAGGTCACCGGAGCCAGCGCGCAGAGGAACCGCGAACGCTTGATCTCGAGCTCGTGGACCCCTTCGCGAGCCACGGAGAGATAACGATCAGTCATCGGAGGAGTCCGCCATGCACCCAGCCTGCCACCCCCGCCGGGCACCACGACAGCCGCCCCAGACCACTTCGGACGGACATTTCCGCAGGTCAGCGCGGCCCCTGCCCGCGCTGCGGGAGAGCCGGCCCGACATATGGGACTACCCCCGGCGCCGTCAACGCAAGCGTGGCATTTCCCACCCGGACGCAACGACGTATGTCGATAACAGCGAATTCACACTATCGTCATAAGACCCGGCGAACCCGGGAGTAACACCGCGCGCTCCGGAGGGCCCCCACCACAGTGGCCGTTCGGCGCGCGCTCGCAGCACCCGACATGTTCGGCTGCCCAGTGTCGTGCGGCCTCCCAGATGATCCGCTTCCGGTTTCCGGGCGCCGCCGCCCGGCCGGTCCCACGCGGCCATCTTGCACTCGATGACAAACGTTCTCGACTGACCATCGCGGTCCCGGACCACTTCGTTAACCGGTTCAGCCTGAACCACTCGATGGAGTGAGTACCGGTCGCGCCAACGCCTTGGGAGGCGGCCAGCCGTGACCCACCGTGCCAGTTCCCTGCCCCCGTCCGGGGAGCAGCTCAGCAACGCCGAGGCCGCGGGCCTCTACCGGAGCGACTACGAACACGACGCCTGCGGTGTCGCCTTCGTCGCCGACCTGACCGGGCGACGCGATCATGCGATCGTCGCCAAGGCCCTGGTCGCGTTGCGCAACCTGGAACACCGCGGGGCTCGTGGCGCCGAACCGGACACCGGCGACGGCGCGGGCCTGCTGATCCAGGTCCCGGACGAGTTCTACCGCGAGGTCGTGGACTTCGAGCTCCCCGAGCCGGGCACCTACGCCGTCGGCACGGCTTTCCTGCCGCGGGACGAAAAGCGCCGCGGCCGGGCCATGACGACCATCGAGCGGATCGCCGCCGAGGAGGACATGCGCGTCCTCGGCTGGCGCGAGCTGCCGGTGCACACCGAACACTGCGGGCCGACCGCGGCCGAGACCATGCCGCACTTCACGCAGCTGTTCCTCACCGCGCGCCGCCCGAAGCCGGAGCATTCGGACCCGCTGCACATCGAGCGCAGCGCCTTCTGCGTCCGCAAGCGCGCGGAGCACGAGCTCGTCGAGGACGACGTCTACTTCCCGTCGCTGTCCTCGCGCACGATCGTCTACAAAGGAATGCTCACCGAGCCGCAGGTCGAGCGCTTCTTCGCCGACCTGACCGACGAGCGCGTCACCAGCGCCATCGGCCTGGTGCACTCCCGCTTCTCCACCAACACGTTCCCGTCGTGGCCGCTGGCCCACCCGTACCGGTACGTGGCGCACAACGGCGAGATCAACACGCTGCGCGGCAACCGGAACTGGATGGACGCCCGCGAGGCGCTGCTGGAGACCGACCTGATCCCGGGCGACCTCAAGCGCGTCTACCCGGTGATCACCCGCGGCGCCAGCGACTCGGCGAGCTTCGACGAGGTACTGGAGCTGCTCCACCTCGGCGGCCGCTCGCTGCCCCACGCCGTCCTGATGATGATCCCGGAGGCCTGGGAGAACCACCAGGAGATGGACCCCGCGCGGCGCGCGTTCTACGAGTTCCACTCGACGCTGATGGAGCCGTGGGACGGCCCGGCGCTGGTCGCCTTCACCGACGGCAGCCAGATCGGCGCGGTGCTCGACCGCAACGGCCTGCGTCCCGGCCGCTACTGGGTGACCGACGACGGCCTCGTCGTGCTGGCCTCCGAGGTCGGCGTGCTCGACATCGACCCGGCGACGATCGTCCGGAAGGGACGGCTCGAACCCGGCCGGATGTTCCTCGTCGACACCGCCCGAGGCCGGATCATCGAGGACGAAGAGGTCAAGACCGAACTGGCCACCGCCCACCCGTACGACGAGTGGGTCGACGCCGGGCTGGTGCACCTGGACGACCTGCCGGAGCGTGACCGCGAGGTCCCGCTGCACGCCGCGCTCGTGCGCCGCCAGCAGGCGTTCGGCTACACCGAGGAGGAGCTCGAGGCCATCCTCGAGCCGATGGCCCGCACCGGCGCGGAGCCGATCGGCTCGATGGGCAACGACTCGCCGATCGCGACGCTGTCGAGCCGGCCGCGGCTGCTGTTCGACTACTTCATCCAGCTGTTCGCCCAGGTCACGAACCCGCCGCTGGACGCCATCCGCGAGGAGCTCGTCACCGCGCTCGGCGCCCGGATCGGCGCCGAGCCGAACCTCCTGGACGGCAACGCGGCCAGCTGCCGCCGGATCGTGCTGCCGTTCCCGGTGCTCGACAACGACCAGCTCGCCAAGCTGGTGCACGTCAACGACGACGGCGACCTGCCGGAGTTCCAGGCGGTCACCGTGCTCGGCCGGTACAACGTGCACGGCGGCGGCGACGCGCTGATCAAGCGGCTGGACGAGATCCGCGCCGAAGTTTCGGAGGCGATCGAGGACGGCGCCCGGCTGATCGTGCTGTCCGACCGCGGTGTCGACGAAAACCACGCACCGATCCCCTCGCTGCTGCTGACCGGCGCGGTGCACCACCACCTCGTCCGCGAGAAGACGCGCACGCAGGTCGGCCTCATCGTCGAGGCGGGCGACGCGCGCGAGGTGCACCACATCGCGTTGCTGATCGGCTACGGCGTCGCGGCGGTGAACCCGTACCTGGCGATGGCGACGGTCGAGGAGATGGCCCACCGCGGCCTGATCCCCGGCGTGACGCCGAAGCAGGCGACGCAGAACCTGATCAAGGCGCTCGGCAAGGGCGTCCGCAAGACGATGTCCAAGATGGGCGTTTCGACCGTCGCGTCCTACACCGGCGCGCAGATCTTCGAAGCGATCGGGCTCGGCGAAGAGGTCATCGAGAACTGCTTCACCGGCACGACGTCCCGCCTCGGCGGCGTCGGCTTCGAGACGCTGGCCGACGAGGTCGCGAAGCGGCACAAGTACGCGTTCCCGGCCGACGGCGTCCGGGCCGCCCACCGCGAGCTGGAGACCGGCGCGGACTACCAGTGGCGGCGCGAAGGCGAGCCGCACCTGTTCAACCCGCAGACGGTGTTCAAGCTCCAGCACTCCACGCGGTCGGGCAAGTACGAGATCTTCAAGGAGTACACGAAGGCCGTCGACGACCAGGCCGAGAAGCTGCTGACGCTGCGCGGGCTGTTCGACTTCAAGTACGGCCAGCGGCCGCCGGTGCCGATCGAAGAGGTCGAACCGGTCTCGTCGATCGTCAAGCGGTTCGCCACCGGCGCGATCTCCTACGGCTCGATCTCCATGGAGATGCACCAGACCCTGGCCATCGCGATGAACCGCCTCGGCGGGAAGTCGAACACCGGTGAGGGCGGCGAAGACCCCGAGCGGCTCTACGACCCGGAGCGGCGCTCTGCGGTCAAGCAGGTCGCTTCGGGGCGCTTCGGCGTCACGAGCGAGTACCTCGTCAACGCCGACGACATCCAGATCAAGATGGCGCAGGGCGCGAAGCCCGGCGAAGGCGGGCAGCTGCCCGGCGCGAAGGTGTACCCGTGGATCGCGAAGACGCGGTTCTCGACGCCGGGTGTCGGCCTGATTTCGCCGCCGCCGCACCACGACATCTACTCGATCGAGGACCTGGCGCAGCTGATCCACGACCTCAAGAACGCCAACCCGAACGCGCGCATCCACGTGAAGCTCGTGTCCGAGGTCGGCGTCGGCACGGTCGCGGCCGGCGTCTCGAAGGCGCACGCCGACGTGGTGCTCATCTCGGGCCACGACGGCGGCACCGGCGCGTCGCCGCTGTCGTCGATCAAGCACGCGGGTGGTCCGTGGGAGCTGGGCCTGGCCGAGACGCAGCAGACGCTGCTGGCCAACCGGCTGCGCGACCGGATCGTCGTGCAGACCGACGGCCAGCTCAAGACCGGCCGGGACGTCATCGTCGCCGCCCTGCTCGGCGCCGAGGAGTTCGGTTTCGCGACCGCGCCGCTGGTGGTCTCGGGCTGCATCATGATGCGCGTCTGCCACCTCGACACGTGCCCGGTGGGCGTCGCGACGCAGAACCCGAAGCTGCGCGAGAAGTTCAGCGGCAAGGCCGAGTACGTCGTCAACTTCTTCGAGTTCATCGCCCAGGAGGTGCGCGAGTACCTGGCGGAGCTGGGCTTCCGGTCGATCGCCGAGGCCGTCGGGCACGCCGAGTTCCTCGACAAGCGCAAGGCGATCGAGCACTGGAAGGCGTCCGGGCTCGACCTGTCGCCGATCTTCCACGTGCCGGACATGGCCCCGGCCGGCCTGCGGCTGCAGCAGACGCAGCAGGACCACGGCCTGGAGAAGGCACTGGACAACACGCTGATCCAGCTGGCCGAAGGCGCGTTGAACTCCGGTGACAAGGTGCGGCTGGAGCTGCCGGTCCGCAACGTCAACCGGACCGTCGGCACCATGCTCGGCTCCGAGCTGACCAGGCGGTGGGGTGGCGAAGGCCTGCCCGACGACACCATCGACGTCACCTTCACCGGGACCGCGGGCCAGTCGTTCGGCGCCTTCGTGCCCAAGGGCATCACGCTGCGGCTCTACGGCGACGGCAACGACTACGTCGGCAAGGGCCTCTCCGGCGGCCGGCTGATCGTGCGCCCGCCGAAGGAGGCGCGGATCGCCGCCGAGGACCACATCATCGCCGGCAACGTCATCGCCTACGGCGCCACCAGCGGTGAGATCTTCATCCGCGGCAAGGTCGGCGAGCGGTTCTGCGTGCGCAACTCGGGCGCGCTGGCCGTCGTCGAAGGCGTCGGCGACCACGGCGGCGAGTACATGACCGGCGGCCGGATGGTCGTGCTCGGCCCGATCGGGCGCAACTTCGCGGCCGGCATGTCCGGCGGCATCGCCTACGTGCTGGACCTGCCCGCGCACCGCGTCAACCCGGAGATGGTCGACATCGACCCGCTCGACTCCGAAGACGCGGACTTCCTGCGCGAGACGCTCGAAAAGCACTACGACGAAACGGAATCCGCGGTCGCGCGGGAACTGCTGGCCGACTGGGACGCGGGCGTCGACCGCTTCGGGAAGGTCATGCCGAAGGACTACAAGCGCGTGCTCGCCGCCCAGGTGCAGGCCGAGCGCGACGGGCGCGACGTGAACGAGGCGATCATGGAGGCCGCACATGGCTGACCCCAAGGGCTTTCTGACCACCACCCGCGAAGAGCCGAAGCGGCGTCCGGTCGACCTGCGGCTGATGGACTGGCGCGAGGTCTACGAAGACTTCGCCACCACGAAGCTGCAGAAGCAGGCCGGCCGGTGCATGGACTGCGGCATCCCGTTCTGCCACCAGGGCTGCCCGCTCGGGAACCTCATCCCCGAGTGGAACACGCTGACCTGGCGCGAGGACTGGCAGCAGGCGATCGAACGGCTGCACGCGACCAACAACTTCCCGGAGTTCACCGGGACGCTGTGTCCCGCGCCCTGCGAGACGGCGTGCGTGCTCGGGATCAACGACGATCCCGTGACGATCAAGCGGGTCGAGATCTCGATCATCGACCGGGCCTTCGACGAAGGCTGGGTGACGCCGCAGCCGCCGGTCGCTCTCACGGGCAAGAAGGTCGCGGTCGTCGGGTCCGGCCCATCGGGTCTCGCCGCGGCGCAGCAGCTCACGCGCGCGGGCCACAGCGTCGTGGTCCTCGAGCGGGCCGACAAGATCGGCGGACTGCTGCGCTACGGCATCCCCGAGTTCAAGATGGAGAAGTCCCGCCTCGACCGGCGGCTCGACCAGATGCGGGCCGAGGGCACGGAGTTCCGGACGTCGGTGAACGTCGGCGTCGACCTGCCCGTTTCGGAGCTGTCGGCCTACGACGCCGTGGTGCTGGCCGGTGGCGCGACCGACTGGCGCGACCTGCCGATCCCCGGCCGGGACCTGGCCGGCATCCACCAGGCGATGGAGTTTCTGCCACCGGCCAACCGGGTCGCTTCCGGTGAGCTCGACGTCTCCCCCTTCGACGCCAAGGGCCTCGACGTCGTGGTCATCGGCGGCGGCGACACGGGCGCGGACTGCGTCGGGACGTCGCACCGCCAGGGCGCGCGGTCGGTGACGCAGCTGGAGATCATGCCCAAGCCGCCCGAGGCGCGCTCGGACGCCCACCCGTGGCCGACGTACCCGATGATCTACCGGGTGTCCTCGGCGCACGAAGAGGGCGGCGAGCGGCTCTACGCGGTGAACACGCAGGAGTTCCTGGGTGACGCCGACGGCCGGGTCCGGGCGCTGAAGCTGGTCGAGGTCCGGAACGAGAGCGGCAAGTTCGTCCCCGTCCCCGGTTCGGAGCGCGAGCTGCCCGCCCAGCTCGTCTTGCTGGCCATGGGCTTCCTCGGGCCGCAGAAGCAGGGGCTGCTCGAGGAGCTGGGCGTCGAGCTGGACGCGCGCGGCAACGTCGCCCGCGACAAGGCGTTCAAGACGAGCCTCGACAACGTGTTCGTGGCCGGTGACATGGGCCGCGGCCAGTCCCTGATCGTCTGGGCGATCGCGGAGGGCCGCAGCGCCGCGGCCGGCGTCGACGCCTACCTCACCGGCCGCGACGTGCTGCCCCGCCCGATCGCGCCGACGGACCGGCCGATCGCGTAAGACCCGGCGCCGGCGGCGGTGCCAACGTCGCCACCTCCGCCGGCGCTGTCCCACTTCTCAGCCGTAGTAACCCTTTTCGAGGTCCTCCAGCAGCCCGGGCCCGGTGGGCCGCCAGCCGAGTGACTCCTGCGTCAGCGTGCTGGAGGCCGGCTGGTCGAGGGCCAGCAGGCCGCCGAGGAAGCCGAGTTCTTCGGCCGTCACGGACTTGACCGGCAGCCCGAGGCGGCGGCCGGCCACCTCGGCGACGTCGCGGATCCGCACGCCCTCGTCGCCGACCGCGTGCAGCACGGCTCCCGCCGGGGCCTGCTCCAGCGCCAGCCGGAACAGGTGGGCGGCGTCGGAGACGTGCACCGCGGGCCAGCGCTGCGTCCCGTCGCCGACGTAGGCGGCAATGCCCTTCTCGCGCCCGAGGGCGACCAGCCTCGCGATGAGCCCGTGGACGTCGCCTTCGCCGTGGACCGAGCGCGGCAGCCGGACGAGCGACGGGCGCACGCCCCGCTCGGCGGTCTTCAGCACGGCCCTGGCGTTGTCGCCCCGGCCGGCGACCGGGCCCGCGAAGACGGAGTCGTCCCGTTCGGTCGCCGGGCGCCCGGGCACCATCGGCGTCCCCGAGGCGGCGACGAACGGCTTGCCTGCCGAGACGGCGGTCATGGCCTCGACGGCCGCCGCGTCGGTTTCGATCGCGGCGTCGAACTGGCCGAAGTCGTGCCCGAAGGCGAGGTGGACGACACCGTCGGCGCTCTCCGCGCCTTTTTCGAGGATCTCGAGGTCGGTGAGGTCGCCGCGGAGGACGTCGGCGCCCATCGCGGCGACCGTTCCGGCCGACCCGTCCGACCTCGCCAGCCCGACGACCTGGTGACCGGCGTCGAGCAGTTCGGGCACGAGGGCCCGCCCGATCCAGCCGGACGCGCCGGTGACGAACACACGCATGAGCTTCTCCGTTCGTGATGACACCTGGTGTCATCACCATAGCACCGTGATGGCACCGGGTGTCATCGCCTAGGCTGGGGGCATGAGCCGCTGGGAGCCGAACACGCGTGAGCGCCTGCTCGACGCCGCGCTCGACCTGTTCGGCGAGCGCGGGTACGACAGCGTGACGGTCGCCGAGATCGCGGAGCGGGCCGGACTGACGAAGCGCACCTTCTTCCGGCACTTCAGCGACAAGCGCGAAGTGCTCTTCGCGGGCCAGGAGATCCTGAGCCGGCTCTTCGCCGAAGGGATCGCGAACGCCCCCGCGTCGGCCACCCCGATCGAGGCGGTCGCGGCCGCCCTCCTGGCCGCGACGACCGCCATGGGCCCGCAACGCCGGGAGCGGGCGCGTCAGGTCCGCGCGGTGGTCGCCGGCCACACCGACCTGCGCGAGCGCGAACTGCTGAAGCTGGCGACGCTGCGGGCGGCGATGGCGGACGCGCTGCGTGCCCGCGGCGTCCCGGCCCCGACGGCGACGCTGGCCGCCGAGATCGGCGGGCTCGCCTTCTCCGCGGGCTTCGCCCGCTGGGTCGCGCCGGAGGCCGACCGGCCGTTCGCCGAACTGGTGCGCGAGGCACTGGACGAACTGATGGCGGCGACCGCCACCCTCGGCTGATCCGCCGTTTCTTTCCGGCGAGAAACTATTTCGCGCTCAACTTAATCTTTCGTGTGAAACGAACAATCGGGTGGCACGACCCGCCCCCGCTGTTGCACTCTGTATTCAGGGGACCCGGTCGGCCGAGGGGGGATTCCGGTCGGCCGGGTGCCCGCCGAGAGGCGGGCTTTTTTCACGGGAGGGGACCCGAATGACTGTCGATCTGTCCACCACGCTGTCCTGGACCACGGCGACCGGCGACGCCGCGACGATGCTCGGCGAGCTGCAGCCGAACATCCTCAAGCCGCACGTCCGCGATCACCTGTCCGCCCTGTTCCTCGCCTTCGGCGACGCGGCGGAGGCGCGCGCCTTCCTCGTCTCGGTCACCGGAAAGATGAAGTCCGCCAAGGCACATCTCGACGAGGTGAGCGCGTTCAAGGCCGACTCGGGCGGCGGCACGCCGTACGTCGGCGTCGGGCTCACCGCGGCCGGCTACCGCGCGCTCGGCGTCGACGAGAACATGCCGCAGGACGAGGCGTTCCTGCGCGGGATGGCGGCACCGCAGACCCGGCGGCGGCTGAACGACCCGCCGCGCTCGACGTTCGATCCGGGCTACCGCAGCGAAATCCACGCCGTCGTGCTGGTGGGGGACGCCACCGACAAGGCGATGGCCGCGCGGCGCAACGAAATCCTGGGCCTGCTGCCGGATTCGGCCACCGTGCTCGCGGAGGAAACCGGCCTCGGCCGGGTCAACGCGCGCGGCGAAGGAATCGAGCACTTCGGGTACGTCGACGGCCGCAGCCAGCCGCTGTTCCTCACCGAAGACGTCGACTCGGAGAAGAACAACACCGACGGGATCAACGTCTGGAATCCGGCGTCACCGCTGGCGCAGGTGCTGGTTCCCGACACCGCGGCCCCGGATCCCGGCGTGCATTTCGGCAGCTATTTCGTTTTCCGCAAACTGGAGCAGAACGTCCGGCGGTTCAAGCAGGCCGAAGCGGACCTGGCCGACACGCTCGGCCTCAGCGGCGAAGACCGCGAGCGGGCCGGCGCGATGATCATCGGCCGCTTCGAGGACGGCACGCCGCTGACCACCCAGCGGGAAGACGGCGCGGAAAGCCCGGTGTCGAACAACTTCACCTACGACAGTGACCGCGCCGCGCTGAAGTGCCCGTTCCAGGCCCACATCCGCAAAACGAACCCGCGCGGCTCGGGCGGCGCCGAAGACCCGGCCGACGAGCGGCGGCACCTGATGGCCCGCCGGGGCGTCACCTACGGCGAGCGCCCGGACGACCCGAACGCCGACCTCCCGCCGTCGGCGCGCCCGAGCGGCGGCGTCGGGCTGCTGTTCATGGCGTTCAACTCGGTGCTGGGCAACCAGTTCGAGTTCACCCAGGCGGTCTGGGCGGACAACCCGGGCTTCCCGATCGTCGACGGCGTCACCCCGGGCCTGGACCCGGTGATCGGCCAGGGCGAGCGCGGCTCGTCGGAGTACACGGTGGAGTGGGGCGGCTCGACGCAGAAGACGGCCGGCCCGGTCCCGCAATCGGTCACCCTGCGCGGCGGAGGGTACTTCTTCATGCCGTCACTGGCTTTCCTGCGCGCGCTCTGACCTGGGCGGGGGCCACCGTCCGGTGGCCCCCGACGGTCTCAGGCGTCGAGGAGGTCGAAGGCCAGCAACCCGGCACCCAGCCGCCCGGCCTCGTCCCCCAGCTCGGCGATCCGCAGCTCCGGCATCCGCTGGAAGGTCAGGTGCGCGGCCAGCCACTCCCGCACCGGCTCCAGCACGTAGTCAGCCGCCGTGAACAGCCCGCCACCCAGCACGATCACCTCGGGGCCGAGCAGCCGGCCCGGTCCCGCAATCGGTGATCCTCCGGGGCAGCGAGTACTTCGTCATGCCATCACTGGCCGTCCTACGCGCGCTGGCCTATTCCGAAGGCCACTATCGGCGGCGTGGCCTCCGGCGTGTCAGGCCCGAAGCAGGTCGAAGGCCAGCAACCCGGCACCCAGCCGCCCGGCCTCATCACCCAGCTCGGCGATCCGCAGCTCCGGCATCCGCTGGAAGGTCAGATGCGCGGCCAGCCACTCCCGCACCGGCTCCAGCACGTAGTCAGCCGCCGTGAACAGCCCGCCACCCAGCACGATCACCTCGGGGCCGAGCAGCCGGCCCGGTCCCGCAATCGGTGATCCTCCGGGGCAGCGAGTACTTCGTCATGCCATCACTGGCCGTCCTACGCGCGCTGGCCTATTCCGAAGGCCACTATCGGCGGCGTGGCCTCCGGCGTGTCAGGCCCGAAGCAGGTCGAAGGCCAGCAACCCGGCACCCAGCCGCCCGGCCTCATCACCCAGCTCGGCGATCCGCAGCTCCGGCATCCGCTGGAAGGTCAGATGCGCGGCCAGCCACTCCCGCACCGGCTCCAGCACGTAGTCGGCCGCCGTGAACAGCCCGCCACCCAGCACGATCACCTCGGGGCCGAGCAGCGTCAGCAGCGTCCGGATGCCGTGGCCGAGCCCGTCGAGGGCGTCCTGGACGACGGCGACCGCGACCTCGTCACCGCGGCGGGCGAGTTCGACGACCTCGCGCGCCCCGTCGGCCGGCCGTCCGGTGCGCTCGGTGTAGCGCCGGGCGATCGCGGCCGCCGAGGAGATGGCCTCCAGGCAGCCGGTGGCCCCGCAGCCGCACTTGCCGGAGTGGCCGACGTCGATGTGCCCGACCTCACCGGCCTGCCCGTGCGCCCGGTGGATCCGCCCGTCGAGCAGCAGCGCGGCGGCGATCCCGGTCCCGACGGGGATGAAGGCGGCGTTCGTCGCCCCCCGCCCGGCCCCGACCCGGAACTCGGCGATGCCACCGGCGGTGACGTCGTGCCCGAAGGCGACCGGCAGCCCGAGCCGCTCTTCGAGCAACTCGCCGAAGTGGACCTCGCGCCAGTCGAGGTTGGCCGAGAAGTGGCAGACGCGCGTTTCTTCGTCGACGATCCCCGGGACGACCACCCCGACGGCGGCGGGCTGCCCGGTCCCCGCCTGCTCGGCCAGCGCGGCCACGATGTCCACGGTCTGCGCGGCCAGCGCCGTCCCGTCCGCACTGCGGGCCGTCTCCGCGCGCAGTGCCGCCTTGGGCTGGAGCTGCTCGTCGAGCAGCGCCGCCTTGATCGTCGTCCCGCCCACATCGAGGGCGGCCACCATTCGAGTCACCGCGGCATTGTCACATTGACGGGCCCCGAAAGGGGGACCTACGCTCAACCGGCCAGACGAGGAGATTCCGGAACGCGGTGAAAGTCCGCGCGGTCGCGCCACTGTGACCCCCACCAGGGGGAAGCCAGACCCGGACCCTCGTGTCCGACCCCGATGAGGCCGCGAAAGCCCGAGGAGGCCACGCCATGACCCAGACGGCAGCTCCCGCCGTTCCGCTCCCGATCCGCATCCCGATCCGTGAGATCGTGCCGTGGGCGGTGTTCGTGGTGCTCCTCGCCATGATCGCGTTGTACTTCGTGAGCGCCGAGCAGGGCGCGTTCGCGGTGTTCGCGAACAACTACGTCCACGAGTTCGTGCACGACGGCCGGCACCTGCTGGCCTTCCCCTGCCACTGATCGGCGGCACGCGCTCCCATGATGAAGACCTTGCTGGTCCGCGGCATGCTCGCGGGCCTGATCGCCGGTGTGCTCGCGTTCGGGTTCGCCTACGCGTTCGGCGAGCCATCGGTGAACACGGCCATCGGCCTGGAAGATTCTTCCGGCGGCCACTCGCACTCCCACGACGCTTCCGCGCCTTCCACTCCAACGCCGGAAGAGGAAGAGCTGGTCCCCCGCGACATCCAGAGCACGCTCGGCCTCCTGACCGGCGTGCTGCTCTACGGCGTCGCCATCGGCGGCCTGCTGTCCCTGGCCTTCGCGTTCGCCCAGGGAAGGCTCGGTTCGCTACGCCCCCGCGTGACGGCGCTGCTGCTCACGGTGGGTGCGTTCACGGTGGTGTTCCTGGTGCCGTTCCTGAAGTACCCGGCCAACCCACCGGCGGTGGGCCAGCCGGGCACGATCGGTTCCCGCACGGAGCTGTACTTCGGCTTCGTGGCGGTCTCGCTGCTGGTGGGCATCTTCGCGACTGTGTTCGGCAGGAAGCTGGCGGACCGTTTCGGAGCTTGGAACGGTTTTCTTCTGGCGGCGGCGGGCTACGTGGTGGTGATCGGCGTGGTGGCTTGGCTGATGCCGTCGGTCGACGAGGTCCCGGCAACGTTCCCGGCTTCGACGCTGTGGAGCTTCCGGCTGGCCTCGGTGGGCACGCAGGTGACGCTGTGGCTGGCGCTGGGCTTGGCGTTCGGAGCGTTCGCGGAGAAGGTGCTGAACCGCCGGACGCCGGTTCCTGCCTGAGGGTTCCTTTTGGCCGGCCGGAGTGCTGCAGGTGCTCCGGTGCGCGCGGCGGTGCTGGGGTGGGCTTCGGCACCGCCGCGCCCCGGGCCGGGTGTGTCCCGCGACCGGCCCGGTTCGGCACCACCACGACCCGGACCGAGCCCAGTCCCGCGACCGGCCCGGTTCAGCACCACCACGCCCGGGGCCGAGTCTCTCCCGCAACCGGCCCGGTCCGGCACCGCCGCGCCGGTCAGGGCTTCCCAGACCAGTTCGGTTGCCCGGCCCGGTCCCGGGCCGGCGAGTGCCGCCGCGCGGCCATCCGGCGTGAGCGATTCGGCCGAGCGGACAGCGAGGGCCGTCTCCCCGGCTACGGCGCCCCCGGCGGCACGAACGGCAGGCCCGCCGGCGCCCCGTGCTCCATCAGCGTCCGGAGCGTCGCCGTGTCGAGGTGCTCGTCGATTGCGTCGGCGAGCTTGTCCAGCATCTCCTCGCGCAGGTCGCCGAACCCGGGCGCACCCGGAGCCGGCGCCCACCCCACGCCGGCCTGCGCCGCCGCTTCGGTGAGCCAGGCGCGGCGGAAGGCGTCGTTCTCGAACGCGCCGTGCCACATCGTGCCCCAGACCGCCCCGGCGCGCTGACCGTCCAGAAAGGACTCCGCCGGGTCCGTCGCGGACACCGAGCCGTGGTGGATTTCGTAAGCGTCCACCGGGTGGCCCCGCCATGCCCCGGCCGGCCGGGCGAGCACCTTTTCCGCGGCGAACGTCACCCGCCCGGGCAGCAGCCCGAGGCCCGTCACCTCGCCCGCACCCGATTCCACGTCGTCCACAATGGAACCGGTGAGCATCTGGTAGCCCCCGCAGATGCCGAGGACGGGCCGCCCCGCGGCAGCCCGTGCCGCGACCGCCGTGTCCAGGCCGCGCTCCCGCAGCCAGGCAAGGTCGGTGACGGTGGCACGCGACCCGGGCAGCACCACGACGTCCGCCGCCGCGACGACGTCCGGGTCCGCGGTGAGCGTCACGGTGACCCCGGGTTCGGCGGCCAGCGCGTCGACATCGGTGGCGTTGGACGCGCGCGGGAACCGGACAACGGCGACACCGAGCCCCCCACCAGGCGTTTCCCGCCGCCAGCCCGCCACGGCGAGGGCGTCCTCGGAGTCGATCCACACCCGGTCCAGCCACGGCAGGACGCCCAGCACCGGCCGTCCGGTGACCTTCTCGAGGCTGTCGAGGCCCGGCCGCAGCAGGCCGACGTCGCCGCGGAACTTGTTGACCACCCAGCCCACGACCAACGCCTGGTCCTCGGCCGAGAGCAGCGCAAGGGTGCCGAACATCGCCGCGAGCACCCCGCCCCGGTCGATGTCGCCGACGACCAGCACCGGCAGCCCGAACCGCCGCGCGAGCCCCATGTTGACGTAGTCGCCCCCGCGCAGGTTGATCTCCGCCGGGCTCCCCGCCCCTTCGCAGACGACGACGTCATAGCGCGAGCGAAGATCTTCGAACGCCCCGAAGGCGATCTCGGCCAGCCCGGCCCGCCCGGTGGCGTACTCGCCCGCTTCGAGCGTCCCGAACGGCTTCCCGAGCGCGACGACGTGACTCCGCCGGTCGCTACCGGGCTTGAGCAGCACCGGATTCATCGCCGCCTCGGGTTCGACCCGCGCGGCCCGCGCCTGCACCCACTGCGCGCGGCCGATCTCGGCCCCGTCGCCGCAGACCATGGAGTTGTTGGACATGTTCTGCCCCTTGAACGGCGCAACCCGCACCCCTTGCCGCGCAAGCCACCGGCAAATCCCGGCGGTGACGAGGCTCTTCCCGGCATCAGACGTCGTCCCGGCGACGAGCAAGCTCCTCATCGCCGGTTGTCCACAGGGCTGCCGGCAACGGCGGACTTGTCCACAGATCGCCGAACGGCGGTTTTGCCCCGCCGGGTCCCGATAGACTGGACAGGGGCCGCCCCCCAGGGAGTGGCGGGGGCTTGTCCGGGGCGGTTTGTCGCGGCCCGGGCCGCAGCATTCGGGTATGCGCCGACCGGTCGCGACCTGCGGATGCTCCGCCTTTTTCGGCCAGTGGGGATGCCGGGGCGAAGGGGGATCGACCTTGCCCAGTTGGCCGACGTCATGGCAGCCCCTTTCCGGCCGTCGGATGTCATTAGTGGGTTCATGACGTCACTCCGCGGCGGCTGGTGGCCGTCGGCAGCTGGGCTGAAGGCTGGCCGGTTCTTCTCGCGCCGGGGCGTTGCCAAGGAACGGCAGGGGCTGCGATGGCGGCGATGGCCACTGTGGCCAGGCCGACCAGGCGGGAGAGGCGGACGGCCCGGCGGAGGTCCGACGGTTGGGGGTTGCGGCCGTTGCCGAGGTGGGAGCGGGTTTCGCTCTCGCCGTCGTAGGTGTTCGTTCCGCCTAAGCGGATGTTCAGTGCTCCCGCGAATGCCGCTTCCACCTGGCCCGCGTTGGGGCTGGGGTGACGGCCGCCGTCGCGGCGCCATACCTTCCAGGATTCGCGGGCTCGGGCTCCGGCGCACAGCGCGGTGAGGGCCGCCCCGATTCGGGAGGGCACCAGGTTGGCCATGTCGTCGGCGCGTGCTGCGGCCCAGCCGAAGTGGCGGTAGCGGGGTGAGCGGTAGCCGACCATTGCGTCGAGCGTGTTCAGCGCTCGGTAGCCCAGGAGGCCCGGCATGCCGGCGACGGCGCCCCAGAACAGCGGTGCGACCACGGCGTCCGACGTGTTCTCCGCGATCGACTCCGTCGCCGCTCGGGTCAGTTCCGCGGAGTCGAGCGTCGTCGCGTCGCGCGCGCACAGGTGCGAGAGCCTCTGACGCGCTTCGGGTACGTCGCCCGCTTCGAGCAGGCGGGCCATTTCGGCGCCTTCGGCCGCCAGGCCTCGGCCGCCCAGCACGACCCACGTGGATGCGGCAGTGAGGAGGAAACGAGCGAAGGGGCGTCGTCGCGTCGCCGTCTGAAGGGCGACGCCGAGGCCTACGGCGCTGAAGGTGCACAGCGCTGCGTACGCCGCTCCGCGTGGCTTCGAATCGGCCCACAGGCGGTGTTCCAGGCGGGCCGCGGCGGTGCCGAACAGGGCGACCGGATGGCCCGTTCGGGGGTCACCGAACAGAGCGTCGGTTACGTATCCGGTCACGAGTCCGGCCGCGGTTGTCCCTAGACGGAGTGGCACGTGGCGCACGGTAGCGCGTGCACCAGAATGCCGGTATGACTGTGCCCAATGTCGCCTCCGCGAAGAAACGTACGTCGGCGGGGCTGACGCACCGGCTCGCCGGGTATCTCGAAACCCTGGCTCGCGCCCTGCGCCGGTACGGGCGTGACGAAGGCAAGGTGCTCGTCCTCGGCGGGGTCCGCTCGGGGAAGTCACGGCACGCCGAGCGGCTCGTCGCCCACCACTCGCACCTCGTCTACGTCGCGCCCGGGCTCCCGGCGGGCGAAGACGATCCCGAATGGGCCGCGCGGGTGGCCGCCCACCAGGCGCGGCGGCCGGCGAACTGGAAGACCGTCGAGACCACCGACCTGGCCGGCACCCTGCGCACGGCGACCGAACCGCTGCTGATCGACTGCCTCGGCACCTGGCTGTCCCGCGTGCTGGACGATGTCGGCGCGTGGCGGCAGAAGCCGGGCTGGGAGCACCGCCTGGACGACCGGCTCGAGGACTTCCTCGCCGCGTGGGCCGCGGCGCGGGTGCCGGTGGTCGCAGTCAGCAACGAGGTCGGCAGCGGTGTGGTGCCCGCAACGTCGTCCGGACGGCTGTTCCGTGATGTGCTGGGCGCACTCAACAACCGGGTGTCCGCCGACGCCGACCGGGTCGTGCTGGTCGTCGCGGGCCGGGCGCTCGACCTGTAGCCAGGAGGCGCCCGTGTTCGACGTACCCGTGCCCGACCCCGCCGCCCGCGCCGCCGCGCTGGAGCGGCTCGACGGCCTGGTCAAGCCGCTCGGCGCGCTCGGCAGGCTCGAGGAGATCGCCGCCTGGCTGTCCGCGGCGCACGGCAGCGTCCCACCGCGGCCGCTGGACGACGTCCGCGTGGTCGTCTTCGCGGGCGACCACGGCGTGTCGGCGCTTTCGCCGTACCCGCGCGAGGTGACGGCGGCGATGGTCCGGGTGTTCCTGGCCGGCAAGAGCGGCGTCAACGTGCTGGCCGCCCAGGTCGGGGCGAAGGTGCGGGTGGCGGACATCGCCGTCGACTGGGACGGCGCGGACGTGCCGCCGTCGGTGACGGCGCACAAGATCCGCCGCGGTTCGGGCTCGATCGACGTCGAAGACGCGCTGCTGCCGGGCGAAGCCCAGGCGGCGTTCGAAGCGGGCCGGGCGATCGCCCTGGAGGAGCGCGACGCGGACGTGCTGATCCCCGGCGACATGGGCATCGGCAACACGGCGATGTGCGCGGCGCTGGTGGCGGCCTCCCTGGGCCTGCCGGCGACGGAAGTCGTCGGCACCGGGACGGGCGTGGACGCCGCGGGCCTCGAGCGCAAGACGGCGGCGGTCACGGCCGCACTGGCCCGGACCGCGGGCCGGACGGAGGACCCCTTCGAGCGGCTGACGGCGCTGGGCAGCGCCTGCGCCGCGGCGACGGCGGGTTTCCTGGTCCAGGCGGCGGTCCTCGGCATCCCGGTGCTGCTCGACGGCGTGTTCTCCGGCGCCGCCGCGCTGGTGGCGCGGGACATCGCGCCCGGGGCCGAGCAGTGGTGGCTGGCCGGGCACCGGTCGACGGAACCTTCCCAGGCGTTCGCGCTGAAGGCGCTCGGCCTGGACCCGATCCTGGACTTCGGCCTGCGGCTCGGCGAGGGCAGCGGAGCCGTCCAGGCCGTCCCCACGCTGCGGGCGGCCCGGGCCATCCTGGCCGACATGGGCCTGCTGGCCGACTTGACGTGAGCCGCTGGCCGGACTCCGCGCGGATGGCCGTCGGGACGTTGACCACCGTGCCCGTCCCGGCGCCCCGCGTCATCGACCGGCGGGTGGCCGGCGGCGCCATGCTGCTCGCTCCCCTGGCCGCCCTTCCCCTGGCCGTGGTCGCCGGGCTCGTCGTCGCCGCCGGGCAAGCAGCTCACCTCCCGGCGCTGGCCACCGCCGCACTCGCGCTCGGGGCCGTCGCGCTCGGCAGCCGGGGGCTGCACCTCGACGGGCTCGCCGACACCGCCGATGGTCTCGGCGCGTCCTACGACCGCGCCAAGGCCCTCGACGTCATGCGCCGCGGGGACTCCGGGCCCACCGGGGTCGCCACCCTCGTGCTCGTCCTCCTCGTCCAGGTCGGAGCCCTGACCGCCGCCAATCCCGTGACGGCGGCCGCGGGCGTGCTCGTCGGCCGGTGCACGCTCTCCATGGCCTGCGCGCGGGGCGTGCCGACGGCTCGGCCGGACGGTCTCGGCGCGACCGTCGCCGGCTCGGTGCCGCGCGTGGCCGCGATCGCCGTCGGTCTGGCCGCGGCCGGGCTGGCCGTGCTGCTGCCCGGGCTGCCGTGGTGGCGGGGGCCGCTCGCTGTCCTCCTTTCCTACGCCGTCGCCGGCGCGCTGCTGTGGCGGTGCACCAAGCGGCTCGGCGGCATCACCGGGGATGTCCTCGGGGCCACTGTCGAAACCGCCGTGGCGACCGCGCTGGTGGCGCTGTCGACCTAGGGCCGCTGCCCGGCGCCCGATCCGCGTGCCCTGCCGCGGCGGCAGAGACACTCAGCGGCTCCCGCGGCACCGTCGAGACCTGCACCGCGCCCCGAGCCCGGCGATGGCCGGTCGCCCTGCTGATGGCGACCGCCGCGAACAGAGCTCGTGGCCGCGCCGCCCGAGCCGGAGCTCGCAGCCCGGGTGGGACAACCGCGCACCAGGAAGGTGCGATGACGCTCACCCCACCAGCCGACGCAACGTCCCGCGATCGCCCCGGCCAAGTGGGCCGGTTCCGCCTGCGGACCGGCGCGACGGCGTTCGGGCACCTCCACGAGTAACCGAAATTGTCGTACCCCCTCCCTACCGTGATCCCCGTGAACCGAACCGATCGTCTCTACGCCCTCGTCGAAGAGCTGCGTGCCGTTGCGCCGCGGCCTCGTAGTGCCCGGTGGCTCGCCGACCGGTTCGAGGTCAGCGTTCGCACTGTCGAGCGGGACATCAGCGCCCTGCAGCAGTCCGGCACGCCCATCTACGCCGAGGCCGGGCGGACCGGTGGGTACTGCCTCGACAAGGCGCACACGATGCCGCCGGTCAACCTGACGCCCGCCGAGGCCGTCGCCATGGCCTTGGCGCTGAGGCATCTCGATGGCACCCCGTTCCGGGCGGAAGGCCGCTCGGCGCTGCGCAAGCTGGTCGCCGCGATGCGGCGGGAGGACGCCGACGCGGCGAAGAACCTCGCCGCCTCTGTCCACCTGCTCGGCAGCGGTCCGATCCCGCCCATGCCGCCCGTGCTCAACATCCGCCGCGTGCTGCGGATCCGGTACACCGACCGCGAGGGCGCCGTCACCCGGCGGGAGGTCGAGCCGCTCGGCTACGTCGGCAAGCCCGAGCACTGGTACCTCGTGGCCTGGTGCCGGCTGCGCGGGGAGATCCGGGCGTTCCGCACCGATCGGATCGTCTCCTTCACCGTGACCGCCGAGGTGCCGCCCCTTCGCCGGCTGCGCCCCGAGGACCTCGAAATCCCCTACGGCGATGTCCAGCAGCTCACTTTGGCGGGGTGAACACCGAGAAGTGGTTGCCCGCCGGGTCGAGCACGTGCGCGAACGTCACGCCGACGGGGTTGACGCTCGGTGGCCGCAGCACCTGGCCGCCGGCTTTCTCGACCTGACGGCAGGTGGCCTCCACGTCCTCGACCAGGACAGTGAAGACCGCGTAGTTCTCCTGGCCCGTGAAGAGGCCGCCGCGTGAACCGCCGGTGTCGATGACGCGGTAAGCGGCATCGGTGCTCGCCGAATCGTCCTGCGCGACCTTCCAGCCGAAGACCTCGCCGTAGAACCGTTCGGCGGCCGCCGGCTGGTCGGTGCCGATCTCGAACCAGGCGACGTCGTTGAACCCGGGCATTGTCGTTCCTCTCGCTGCCACACCGGGCGTTTCCCGGCTTCGCCCAGTTTCGGCGGCGGTGGCGACAACCCCCTGTCGGTGTTTACAAGATTTTCCGGAGCGCGGTGAGGAACGCATCGGTGGTCGCCCGGTCGCGCACGGCCAGCCGCAGGTGGTCCGGGCCGAGGCCGGGGAACGTGTCCCCCCGTCGCACCGCGTAGCCCGCCTCGCGCAGCCGCGCCCGCACGGAAGCTCCTTCGGGCACGCGCACCAGCACGAACGGGCCGCGCGGATCACCCAGCACGTCGACACCCGAAGCAGCCAAGCCCGACACCAGGTACTCGCGGTCCGCTTCCGCGGCCACCGCCAGCTTCTCCGCCTCCTCCAGAGCGGACGGACGGCAGCAAGCGACCGTCGCCACGCCGGCCAAGGTGGACACCGACCACGGCACCTGCACCGCCCGCAGCCGCTCGATGACGTCCGCCGAGGCGAGCACGTACCCCGCCCGCAGCCCGGCCAGGCCCCACGTCTTGGTCAGGCTGCGCAGCACGACCACGCCCGGGTGGCCGGCGGCCAGGCTCTCGACTTCGCCGGGGACCGCGTCGAGGAACGCCTCGTCCACCACGAGCAGCCGCCCGGGCCGGGCCAAGGAACGTAGGGCCGAAGCCGGGTGCAGCACCGAGGTGGGATTCGTCGGGTTGCCGACGAACACCAGGTCGGCGTCGGACGGCACCGCACCGGGGTCCAGCACGAACCCGTCCGCTTCGGACAGGATCACCCTCGAAACCGGGTGTCCCGCCGCCCGCAACGCGGCCTCCGGCTCGGTGAACTGCGGGTGCACGACGACCGCATGATCCGGCCGGAAAGCCGAGGCCAGCAGCGTGAAAGCCTCTGCCGCGCCCGCGGTGACCAGTACCTCCGAAGAAGCACGACCGTGACGCTCGGCCACCGCGGAAACCGCATCCACAGTGGATGGATAAGCCGCCAGGGAATCCAAAGCGGAAGCCAGTTCCTCTCGCAGCCATAAAGGCGGCCGAGGCAAGCGGACGTTCACCGCCAAGTCGATCAGCCCCGGACCGACTTCGCGATCGCCGTGGTGATGAAGGTCGTAATCAGGCATACGCCCGCACCTGCGCGGCGAACCGGTGGGCCAGCTCGGGATACCCGGCCCAGTGGACGTGCAGGTAGGACGCGTGCAGCGTCGGCGACGCGAAGCCGTCCAGCTGCCGGTCCCAGCCCCAAGCCGCCGAAGCGCCGTGCGACGGCGTCACCTCCGTGCGGTGGAACTCGTGCCCGGTGACGCGCTGCCCCGCCGTCGCGAGCAGGTTGTCCTCCACGGCGACCGCGCGCCGGTAGCCGAGCTTGCCGCGGGCGGTCATCTTGGCGTCCGCGGGCACCGCGCCGACCATCGGCACGTCGTCCAGGGACTGGCACAGGTACAGCAGCCCCGCGCACTCCGCGCTCACCGGCATGCCGCCCTCGATGGCCGAAGCGACCGCGGACCGCAACGCCGTGTTCGCCGACAGCTCGGCCGCGTGCACCTCGGGGAACCCGCCACCGAAGTACAGGCCGGCGCACCCGTCGGGCAGCGCCTGGTCCCGTAAGGGATCGACGTCCACGACGGAAACCCCGCAGGCCGCCAGCAGCTCGACGTTCTCGGTGTACCGGAACGTGAACGCCGGACCACCGGCGGCGGCGACGGTCACTTGTGGACCGTCCACCCCGGACGGTTCCCACGGCGGCACCGAAAGCCGCGACGCACCGGAAGCGATCCGGACGATCGCTTCGAGGTCGACGCCGTCCCGCACCCACGCGGCCAGCGCGGGCAGCACGTGCTGCGCCTCCGCGGCCCGTTCCGCCGCCGGGACGAGCCCGAGGTGCCGGCTCGGCGCGTGGATCTCTTCGTTGCGGTACAACGCACCCAGCAGCGGGACGCCGGTGGCTTCCAGCGCGGACGCGATCTCGTCGCGGTGCCGCTGCGAGCCCAGCTTGTTCAGGATGACGCCGGCGAGCCGGACGCGGTTGTCGTAGTGGGCGAAGCCGAGCACGGTCGCGGCGACACTGCGGGACGCGGCCGAGGCGTCGACGACCAGCACCACCGGCGCGTCCAGCACCCGCGCCACGTGGGCCGTCGAAGCGTAGCCCTCGGTGCCCAGTGCCCCGTCGAACAGGCCCATCACGCCTTCGATCACGGCGATGTCGGCGCCGTGGGAACCGTGCCGGAGCAAGGGAACCAGCCGCTCCTCGCCCTGCAGGAACGGGTCGAGGTTGCGCGCGGGACGCCCGGTGGCCAGGGCGTGGTAGCTCGGATCGATGAAATCCGGCCCGACCTTGTGCCCGGACACCCGGTGCCCGGCCGCGCGCAGCGCGGCCATCAGCCCGGCGGCGACGGTCGTCTTGCCGTGCCCGGAGCCGGGCGCGGCGACGACCACGCGCGCTACCACTCGATCCCCCGCTGGCCCTTCTGCCCGGCGTCCATCGGGTGCTTGACCTTGGTCATCTCGGCGACCAGGTCGGCGGCCTCGACGAGCTCCGGCGGCGCGTACCGGCCGGTGATGACGACGTGCTGGTGGCCCGGCCGCGAGACCAACGCGGACACGACGTCGTCGACCTCGAGCCAGCCCCATTTCAGCAGGTAGGAGAACTCGTCGAGGACGTAGAAGTCGTGCGCCTCGGCCGCGAGCCGCCGCTTGATCTCCGCCCAGCCCTCACGGGCGTTCGCGGCGTGGTCCTCGTCGGTGCCGGACTTGCGCGCCCAGCTCCAGCCCTCGCCCATCTTGTGCCACTCGACCGGGCCACCCTGGCCGGTGTCGTCGTGCAGCTTCCCCAGCGCCTTGAACGCGGCCTCCTCGCCGACGCGCCACTTCGCCGACTTGACGAACTGGAACACGCCGATCGACCAGCCCTGGTTCCAGGCCCGCAGCGCCATCCCGAACGCGGCCGTCGACTTGCCCTTCATCTCACCGGTGTGCACGGCGAGCAGCGGCCGGTTGCGGCGCTGGCGCGTGGTCAGGCCGTCTTCCGGCACCACCGACGGTTTCCCCTGCGGCATCAGGCGGCCCTTCCGGTCCGGGCGCGGACGGCGCCCGCCAGCGATTCGGCGGCGACGTCGGCGAGCGGGACGTGTTCCGCGCCGAGGTGGGCGGCGAGGTCGGCGGCGAGGCCGAGCCGCATCTTGCCGCTCTCGCAGTCCATGACGATCGTCGTGACGCCGTTGAGCAGCCCGGCCGCGGCCTGAGCGCGCGCGACGGCGTCGGGGCCGCTGGTGGCGCGGCCGTCGGTGACGACGACCAGCAGCGGACGGCGCCGCGGGTCACGGATCTCTTCGACTCGCAGCACGCGGGCGGCTTCCAGGAGTCCTTCGGCCAGCGGCGTCCGGCCGCCGGTCAGGAGGCCTTCGAGGCGGGACGCGGCCGCGTCGACGCTGATCGTCGGCGGCAACGCGAGTTCTGCAGCGTTGCCGCGGAAGGTGACGAGCCCGACTTTGTCCCGCCGCTGGTAGGCGTCGAGCAGCAGCGACAGGACCGCGGACTTGACCTCGCGCATCCGCGCCTTCGCACCCATCGATCCGGACGCGTCGACGCAGAACAGGACGAGGTTGCCTTCACGGCCTTCGCGCAGCGCGTAGCGGACGTCCTCCGGCCGCAGCTTCAGGCCGGCGCCGGCGCGTCCGCGGGCTTTCTGGTGCGGTGCGGCGGCTTTCACGGTCGCGACCAGGTGGGGACGGCCTTCGCGGACGCTGGCGGGCTGGACGCCGATGGTCCGACCGCTGTCGGTGATCGCGCGGGAACGGCGGCCACGCTCGCCTTCGCCCATGCCCTTGACGCGGAAGACGCGGGCCTTGAACGTGTCGCCGGCCCCGACGGTCTTCTGCTGGCCACCACTGGGTTTCGGCTCGCCCTGGGGTGCGTTCTCGCTGCCCTGCGGCGGCTCGGGCGCTTCCGGCGGCGTCGACCCCGAGCCGGGGCCGTCGTCTTCGGGACCGGGGTCCGGCTGGGCGTCCTGGAGGGCCTGCTCGAGCTGCTCTTCCGAGATGCCGGGCGCGTCGAACGGGTTGCGGCGGCGCCGGTGCGGCAGCGCGAGCCGCGCGGCGACGCGGACGTCGTCGGTGGTCACCTCGTCGCGACCGGACCAGGCCGCGTGCGCGACCGCCGTGCGCGCGGTGACGATGTCCGCGCGCATGCCGTCGACCTCGAAGGACGCGCAGACCTCGGCGATCTGCCGCAGGGCCTCGTCGGGGAGCTTGACGGCGGGCAGAAGCCGTTGCGCCGCTTCGATGTCCGCGGCGAGCCGGCCATCTTCCTCGGCGTACTGGGCGGCGAAGGCGTCCGGATCGGCTTCGTAGGCGAGACGACGGCGGACGACCTCGACGCGCTGCTCCGGGTCACGGCTGGAGGCGACCTCGACGGTCAGCCCGAACCGGTCCAGCAGCTGCGGCCGCAGCTCGCCCTCTTCGGGGTTCATGGTGCCGATCAGCACGAAGCGTGCGGCGTGTGACACCGAAACGCCCTCGCGCTCGACGGTCGCGCGGCCCATCGCGGCGGCGTCCAGCAGCGTGTCGACGAGGTGGTCGTGCAGCAGGTTGACCTCGTCGACGTAGAGAAGCCCGCGGTGCGCTGCGGCCAGGAGGCCGGGCTGGAAGTCCGTGACGCCTTCGGCGAGCGCGCGTTCCAGGTGCAGGGAGCCGATGACGCGGTCTTCGGCCGCGCCGACGGGCAGCTCGACCAGCTTCGCGGGCCGCCGGCGGCTCTTCGCGCCGTCGTGCGGGCCGTCCGGGCAGAGCGGGTCGGGAGCCGAGGGATCGCAGGAGAACCGGCAGCCGTCGACGACGTCGACACGCGGCAGCAGGCCCGCGAGCGCGCGGACCATGGTCGACTTCGCGGTGCCCTTTTCGCCGCGCACCAGCACCCCACCGACGGCGGGCGAGATCGAGGACAGGACCAGCGCCAGGCGCAGGTCCGGCAACCCGACGACGGCGGTGAACGGGTACGGCTTCAACAGCGCTCCTCCAGCTCGGCGACCGGCCGATCATCGCACAGCGCCTGCCTCGCTTAGGGTGGGAAATCGTGCGCGAAACATCACGTCCACCGGCTGCCGGAGCGGACCGCCTGACCGTGGTCGGGATCGGGGCCGACGGCTGGTCCGGGCTGTCGGAACAGGCGCGGGCCGCGGTGCTCGCCGCCGACGTCGTGCTGGGTGCGCCCCGGCAGCTGGGCTACCTGCCCGAGGACGTCCCGGCGCGGGCGTGGCCGACGCCGTTGCTGCCGGGCCTGGACGCGGTCATCGCCGAGCACGAAGGCGCCCGGATCTGCGTCCTGGCCAGCGGAGATCCGTTTTTGTCGGGGGTGGGTGCCACACTGGTGGCCCATGGATACGAGGTCGAGGCGCTGCCCGCGCTCTCGTCGGTGACACTGGCCCGGGCACGGCTGGGCTGGTCCGCCGAGGAGACCGAGGTGGTCACCATCGTCGGCCGGTCGTCGGCCCGCGTCGCCCGGGTACTGGCGCCGCGCCGGCGAGTGCTCGTCCTGGGTGCCGACGCGCCCGCTTTGCGCTCCCTGCTCACCGTGCGGGGTTACGGCGAGAGCGAACTGATCGCGTTGGAGAACCTGGGCGGGCCCGACGAGCGCATCTCCGACGGCTGGGCCGGCGATCCCGGACCGCTGACGGTGTTCGCGCTGGCGTGCGCGGGTCCGGCGTTGCCGCTGATCGGCATCCCGGACGACGTGTACGCCCACGACGGGCAGCTGACCAAGCGCGACCTCCGCGTGTCGGCGCTGGCCCGCCTCGCGCCGAGTCCCGGCGAGCTGTTGTGGGACGTCGGCGCGGGCGCGGGCAGCGTCGGCATCGAGTGGTCGCGGATGCACGGGCTGAACCGTGCGGTCGCGATCGAACGCTCTCCGGAGCGGGCCGAGCGGATCGGCCGGAACGCATTGGACCTGGGAGTACCGGAACTGGAGGTGGTGGCGGGGGAAGCACCGGAAGCGCTGAGCGCGCTGCCCGCGCCGGATGCGGTCTTCATCGGAGGCGGCGTCACGGCGCCGGGCGTACTGGACGCCTGCGTGGCCACCGGCGCACGAGTGGTGGCGCACGGGGTGACGCTGGAGGCCGAGCAGGTCCTGGCCCGCGCGTACGAGGAGTACGGCGGGGAGCTGCTGCGGATCGGTGTGGAGAAGGCGGCGCCGCTGGGCGGCTTCACGGGCTGGACGCCGGCCCGGGTCGTGACGCAGTGGAGCAGCCGGTGACCGTGCACTTCATCGGCGCCGGGCCCGGCGCCGCCGACCTCATCACCGTGCGCGGCCGGGACCTGCTCGCCCGGTGCGGTGTCTGCCTCTACCCGGGCAGCATGACGCCTCCGGACCTGCTCGCGTACTGCCCGCCCGGGGCCGAGCTCGTCGACACGGCGAACCTCAGCCTCGAGCAGATCGTCGCGAAGCTGGTCGAGGCGCACCGGGCCGGGCACGAGGTCGCGCGGCTGTGCTCGGGCGATCCGTCGCTCTACAGCGCCGTGGCCGAGCAGGTGCGGCGGCTCGACGCGGCCGGGGTTCCCTACGACGTCGTCCCCGGCGTGCCTGCCTTCGCCGCTTCGGCCGCCGTGCTGAAGCGGGAGCTCACCGTGCCCGAAATCGGGCAGAGCCTGGTCATCACCCGGGTTCAGGCGCGCTCCACGAAGATGCCGTCCGGCGAAACCCTCGCCGCCTTCGCCGCGACCGGGGCCACGCTCGCGCTGCACCTCGCCATCAACCACGTCGAGCGGGTGGCCGAGGAACTCAAGCCGCACTACGGCGATGACTGCCCTGTCGCCGTCGTCGCGCTGGCGAGCCAAGCCGGGGAAACCGTCTTGCGCGGGGTGCTCGGCGAGCTGCCCTCGCTGGTCCGCGAAGCCGGGATGACGCGCGCCGCCACCATCTTCGTGGGGCGGGTGCTCGCCGCCACGGACTTCCCCGACAGCTTCCTCTACTCGAGTGCCCGTGACCGGGCGAACCAACCGGAGTCGTTGTGACGGAACTGCGCTGGGGCCTGCTGGCCGCCGGGACGATCGCCGCCCACTTCGCCGCGGGCGTCGACGAAAGCAAGCACGGTGTCCTCGGCGCCGTCGCGGCGCGGGACGCCGGGCGAGCGCGGGAGTTCGCCACGCGCTTCGACATCCCGAAGGCCTACGGCAGCTACGAAGAGCTCCTCGCCGACCCCGACGTCGACGCCGTGTACGTCTCGACGCCGCACGCGCTGCACAAGCAGTGGGCCATCGCCGCCGCCGAAGCCGGGAAGCACGTGCTGTGCGAGAAGCCACTGACGATCACCGCCGCCGATGCCGAGGAGGTGATCGCCGCGGCCCGCGCGAACGACGTCTTCCTGATGGAGGCGTTCATGTACCGGCTGCACCCGCAGACGCGGCGGCTGGCCGAGCTGATCTCCTCCGGCGCCATCGGCGAGGTCCGCGCGGTGGACACCACCTTCTCCTTCGACAGCAACCCGGAGGAGACCGCCCGGCTGAGCGATCCGGCGCTCGGCGGCGGCGGGATCCTGGACGTCGGCTGCTACTGCACGTCGCTGGCGCGGCTGGTCGCGCAGGCCGCGACCGGGCAGGACGTCGTCGAGCCGTCCGAGGTCAGCGGGATGGCGCACCTGTCCGCCACCGGCGTCGACGAGTGGGCGACCGGCCTGCTGCGGCTGCCCGGGGACATCCTCGCGACCATCTCCTGCGGCATCCGGCTGACCCGCGAGGACGGCATCCGCGTCTTCGGCTCGGCCGGGCAGATCCACATCCCGCAGCCCGCGTGGATCCACCCGCTGCGCAAGCCCGGCGTCTCGGAGATCATCCTGACCCCGGCCGGCGGCGAGCCGGAGGTCATCGAGGTCGAAGCCACCCAGGGCGTCTTCGCGCGCGAAGCCGACCACGTCGCCGCGCACGTCGAAGACCGGCAGGCCCCGGAGCTGACCTGGGCGGAGACCCTCGCCAACCTGCGTACGCTGGACCGCTGGCGCGAGGCGGTCGGCTACGGGCGTTCCTCGTGATCCTCATCCTCGGCGGGACCGGCGAAGCCCGGCAGCTCGCCGAAGCGCTCACCACGCGCGAAGTGCGCGTTGTGTCTTCGCTGGCGGGGCGTGTCGCGCGGCCGAAGCTGCCCGTCGGCGAAGTGCGTGTCGGCGGCTTCGGCGGCCCGGAAGGTCTCGCCGCGTACCTGCGCGAGAACCGGATCGACGCCGTCGTGGACGCGACCCACCCCTTCGCCGAGCGCATCGGCGCGAACGCGGCGAAAGCGGCCGAGCTGACGAAGACGCCGCTGCTCCGGCTCGCGCGGCCGGGCTGGCAACCGGGTCCGCAGGACGTCTGGCACTGGGCCGACGACCTCGCCGACGCCGCCCGTCAGCTCCCCCGCCTGGGCAACCGCGTGTTCCTGACCAGCGGCCGCCAGGGTCTGCCCGCCTTCGCGCACCTCGACGACCTGTGGTTCCTGATCCGCTGCGTCGACCCGCCCGAGCCGCCGCTACCGCGGCACCACGAGCTGATCCTCGCCCGCGGACCGTACGAGGTGGCCGCCGAGCGGGAGCTGCTCGGCCGGGTCGACGTCCTGGTCACCAAGGACTCCGGCGGCGCGCAGACCAGCGCGAAACTGACCGCCGCCCGCGAACTCGGGAAGCCCGTCCTGGTGGTCCGGCGGCCGCCGCGGCCGCGGACGGAGACCGCCGAAACCGTCCCCGCCGCCGTCGAATGGGTCCTGCACCGATGATCGAAGAGTTCTACGAAGTCCTGCGCAAGCGGCGGGACGTCCGCGGCGAGTTCACCGGCGAGCCGATCCCCGAAGCCACGCTGACGCGGATCCTCGAGGCCGCGCACGCCGCGCCGAGCGTCGGGCTCACCCAGCCGTGGGACTTCGTGCTGGTCGACGACGTCGCGACGCGGGAGAAGTTCGCCAAGCACGTCCACGACGAGCGCGAGGTCTTCGCCGGGCAGCTCGCCGAAGACCGGGCGAGCACCTTCGCGAACATCAAGATCGAGGGCATCCTCGAATCGAGCCTCGGCATCGTCGTCACCTACGACCCGGCGCGCGGCGCGCCCGACGTGCTCGGACGGCACGCCATCGCCGACGCCGGGCTCTACTCGGTGTGCCTGGCGATCCAGAACCTCTGGCTGGCCGCGACCGCGGAAGGCCTTGGCGTCGGCTGGGTCAGCTTCTACCGCGAGCCGTTCCTCGGCGAGCTGCTCGGCATCCCGGACGGCGTCCGCCCGGTCGCGTGGCTCTGCGCCGGGCCGGTGAGCAAGCTGGAGACCGTGCCCGACCTGGAGCGCCACGGTTGGCGGAGCCGCCGTCCCCTGTCCGCGGCGATACACCACGGGCGGTTCACCCCGCGTGACCCGGGGGCTGCGTCAGCCGCCGACGTCTGACCCGTTAGCGTTGCGCCGATGCGTCTGATTGCCGTAGCGCTGGGGTTGCTCTCGGCCTTGTGCGCGCTGGCTTTCCCCTTCCTGCCGGTGGTGCAGGACACGGCGGAGGTCGTCTGGCCGACCGGCAGCGACACCCGCTCCGTCAACGCGCCCTTGACCGGGTACTGGGCGCAGGACCTGCGTGCCGAGCTGCCGTGCGCGACCATCCGTTCGGTCGACGCCCGGACGAACGGTCCGGGCCTGCTGTTCGCCACCGTGCCGGACGGCCGCACCGACCCGAACGCCGGCAAGGGCGTCGGCCTGCAGCTGCGCATCGACAACGGCGTGCTGTTCGCCTCCAGCCAGGGCCAGCAGATCGCCCAGCAGCCGCTGCCCGCCGAAAAGTGCGACGTCGAGCTGGACGTCGACGCGACGCAGATGACACTGGCCGTGGCCGGGACGCCGATCTTCCACACCGGAGGCGACGTCCGCCCGCGCCTGGTCGGCATCTACTCGTCGATCAACTCGAGCAAGGACCCGATCACCGGCCTGCACGTCTCGGTCGTGCCGGACACGCGGTACCAGACGTCGCCGACCGCGCTGAAGATCGTCGTCGGCGTGCTCGCCGTGCTGTCGCTGATCGGCTGCCTGATCGCGGTCTGGCGCCGCGACTCCGGCTTCGCCCGGCGCGCGCCGCGCTGGGCGCCGGTCGGCTGGTGGCGGCTGACCGCGCGGGACGCCACGGTGATCGTCGCGCTGGGCGCGTGGGTCTTCATCGGACCGGTGACCTCGGACGACGGCTACATCCTCACCATGGCCCGGGTCACCGAGGCGACCGGCTACCTGACGAACTACCACCGCTGGTTCGGCGTCGCGGAGGCGCCGTTCGGCTGGTTCTACCACGTCTACGAGCTGATGACGCACGTCAGCACGGTGCCGCCGTGGATCCGGCTGCCGTCGTTCCTGCTCGGCGTGCTCAGCTGGCTGCTGATCAGCCGCGAGGTGATGCCGCGGCTGGGCAGCCAGATCCGCACCAGCCGCCCGGCCAGCTGGGCCGCCGCGACGGTGTTCCTGATCTGGTGGATGCCCTACAACAACGGCGTCCGGCCGGAACCGGTGGCCGCGCTCGGCTCGCTGCTGGCGATCTGCGCGGTCGAGCGCACGCTGGTGACGCGGCGGCTGCTGCCGCTGTGCCTCGGCCTGACCGCGGCCGGGTTCACCCTGGCCGCGACGCCGACCGGGCTGATCGCGGTGGCGCCGTTCCTGGTCGCCGCGCGCCCGCTGTTCAAGCTGGTCCGCCAGCGCGCGAACGAAAGCGGCTGGCTGCCGGTACTCGCGCCGGTCGCCGCCGCGGGCCTGCTCGTGCTGGTCGTCGTGTTCGCCGACCAGACGTTCGCGACCGTCCAGGAAGCCACCCGGATCCGCACCCAGGTGGGCCCGAACCTGTCGTGGTTCCAGGAACTCGCGCGCTACCAGCTGCTGTTCGCCGACCTGCCGGACGGCTCGGCGCCACGCCGGTTCCCGGTGCTGCTGGTCGTGCTGTGCACCGCCACCTGCCTGGTGGTGCTGCTGCGCCGCAGCCGGATCCCCGGCGCGGCGCTGGGGCCGGCGCGACGGCTGATCGGCACGACGGCGCTGTTCTTCCTGCTCCTGGCCCTGACGCCGACGAAGTGGACGCACCACTTCGGCGCGTTCGCCGCGGTCGGCGCGTCGATGGCGGCACTGGCCGCGCTCGCGACCAGCTCGACGGTGCTGCGGTCCCAGCGCAACCGCGCGGCCTTCCTCGCCGCGCTGCTGGTGGTGGCCGCGCTGGCCGCGACCGGGCCGAACACCTACTGGTTCGTCTCCCGCCTCGGCGTCCAGTGGACGAACGTGGCGCCGTCGATCGGCGGCATCCCGCTGTCGACGATCCTGCTGGCCGCGGCCGCGATCGCCGGGATATACGCGTTCGTCGAGAACGTCCGCGCGCACCGGCCGGGCCTGCCGGCCCAGCCCCAGGAAGGCCGGCTGCGTGCGCTGCGGCTCGGGTCGCTGTCGCTGGTGGTGGTCTGCGGCTTGGTCGCGGCGGGCGAGTTCGTCACGATGGCGTGGGCGATCCACAACCAGTCCGGCAGCTACAGCCTGGGCGCGGCGAACGTCGGGCACCTGTTCGGCAAGAGCTGCAACCTCTCCGACCACGTGATGGTCGAGCGCGACGCGGCGACGAGCATCCTGCACCCGCAGGCCGAGCAGCGGACCGTGGCGGAGAAGCCGAAGGAGACCGACTCGCCGCTGCCGAACCCGGACTCCGACAACGGCCGCGTCCAGACCGGCTTCCACACCCGCCCGGTCGACGACAAGGACCCGCTGGCCGAGCCGCCGCACGGGTTCACGCCGGAGAAGGTGCCGATGTGGTCGAGCTACCTCGACCCGGAGACGCGCGCCGGCCGGCTGCGCAGCGACTGGTACGCGCTGACGGAGAAGCCGGCGGACGGCCAGATCGTGGTCGCGACGGCGGGGGCGGCCCGCCGCCCGACGTCGGTCAGCCTCGACTACGGCGTCGACACCCCGGACGGGGTGAAGGTCCTGCGCAGCCAGTTCATGCTCCCGCCGGGCGCGGGCACCAACGGCTGGAACGACACCCGCATCAACCTGCGCGACCTCCCGCCGGAGACGAACGCGGTCCGCATCAACATCGTCGACAACGACCTGACGGAGGACGGCTGGATCGCGGCGTCGGCCCCGCGCGTCCCGACGTTCACGACCCTGACCGACCGCATCGGCTCGAAGCCGGTGTACGTGGACTGGCCGGCGTCGTTCGTGTACCCGTGCGTCCAGCCGGTGACGTCCCACGACGGGATCTCCCAGGTCCCGGACTACCGCATCACGGCGGGAGGCTTGGCGGACGAGGCCCAGTGGGCGTCCTCGACGAACGGCGGCCCGATCGGGTGGCTGGAGGAGCTGGCGGAGGAGCCGGAGGTGCCGAGCTACCTGATCGGCCAGCCGAGCCAGTCGTGGGGGCAGCTGCTGCAGATCGAGCCGTTCACCGAGGGTATTGCGCCGACGGTGGTGCACGGGGAGAAGACGGTGCCGGGCTGGTGGTCGCCGGGTCCGGGGCCGCGGCAGCCGAACGGCAAGGACCCGACGCGCTGACGAGGTGAGGCCGGGCCGGGGCCCGGCCTCACGTCAGTAACTGCGGGGCGTCCAGACGATGCCGTTCTCCGCTCGGGTGCGCGACGAGCCCACGATCAGCAAGCAACGCATGTCCACCGTGGACGGATCGAGCTCACCCAGCGTCGTGATGCGGATGTCCTCCTCCGGGCCGCCCACGTCCCGGGCCACGACAACCGGCGTAGAAGCAGCTCGGTGGCGCAACAGAACCTCACGCGCGTCCGCCAGCTGCGTCGTCCGGGTACGCGAAGCGGGGTTGTACAACGCCAGCACCAGGTCCGCCGCGCCCGCCGCCTCCAAGCGCTTCTCGATGACTTCCCACGGCTTCAGCCGATCCGACAGCGACAGCACGCAATAGTCGTGGCCCAGCGGCGCGCCCACCCGGGACGCCGCCGCCTGGGCCGCCGTCACGCCCGGGACGATCCGGACACGCACTCCCGTGCCGTGGCCCGCGGCGACCTGCTCCAGGACCGCCGACGCCATCGCGAACACCCCCGGGTCACCCGAGGACACCACCGCGACCCGGGACCCGGCAGCTGCCAACGACAACGCCTCGCGCGCCCGGTCCGCTTCCACCCGGTTGCCCGATGCGTGCCGCTGCTGGCCCGCCTTCTGCGGGACCCGCGCCACATACGGCCCGTAGCCGACGATGTGCTCGGCCGCCGATAGCTCCGCGGCCGCCTCGGGGGTCAGCCACTCCGGGCCGGCCGGACCCAGGCCCACGACGACGACCTCGCCACCGGACGCAGGGACCGGAGCAGGCGAAGGCGGAGCAACCCGGGACGCGTAAGCCGGCGAAGGCAGCAACGCCAGCGAGAAGTACGGCACGGACGCAGGGTCCACCGAGGCCAGTGGCTCGATCCGCTGCTGCCCCCACGTGGCCCGCTCGACGAAGACGGCGTCGTCCAGCTTTCCCGCCTCCGCGAACGCCTCCCGCACCGACGAGAACGTCCGCCCCAGCTTCAGCACCGCCGCCGCCTCGGTGTCCGCCAGGCGGCGGGCCAGTTCCGGGGCCGGGAGCGTGCCCGGGAGGACCGTCAGCACCTCGTCGCGCTGGACCAAGGGACGGCCGATGACCGATGCCGCCGCGCTCACCGATGTCACGCCCGGGACCACCACCGCGTCGAAACGGCCCGCGAGCCGCTCGTGCATGTACATGTACGAGCCGTAGAAGAACGGGTCGCCTTCGCACAGCAGGACCACGTCGCGGCCCGCGTCGAGGTGCTCGGCCAGTCGCTTCGCGCTCAGCTCGTAGAAGTCCGCGATCGCGCCTTCGTAGCCGCCCGGGTGGTCGGTCGTCTCCGTCGTCACCGGGTAGACGAGCTTCTCCTCGATCTGCCCCTCGCGCAGGTACGGCTCGGCGACCGAACGCGCGATGCTCCGGCCGTGCCGCGCGCAGTGGTACGCGATCACCGACGCCTCGGAAATCAAGCGTGCCGCCTTGACCGTCATCAGTTCCGGGTCGCCGGGGCCGAGCCCGACGCCGTAGAGCGTGCCGGTCATTCCTCTGCGCTCGCAAGGGCGTTGATCGCCGCGACGGCCATCGCGCTGCCGCCACGGCGGCCGTGCACCACCAGGTAGGGCGCGGGCGCCCGCTTGGCGAGCTCCACTTTGGACTCCACCGCGCCGACGAAACCGACCGGGACGCCGATGATCGCCGCGGGCGCGCCGACGCCTTCGTCGAGGATCTCCAGCAGGCGGAACAACGCCGTCGGCGCGTTGCCGATCGCCACCACCGAACCGGGCAGCTTGTCGCGCCACAGTTCCAGTGCCGCGGCCGAACGCGTGGTGCCCATCCGCTCGGCCAGCCCGGGCACCGCCGGGTCCGACAGCGTGCAGAGCACTTCGTTGTCCGCAGGCAGGCGACGGCGGGTGACGCCGCTGGCGATCATCTGCGCGTCGCACAGGATCGGCGCGCCGGCCTCCAGTGCCGCGCGGCCGGACTCGACGACGTCGAGCGTGTAGCGCAGGTCGTCGACCAGATCGACCATGCCGCAGGCGTGGATCATCCGGACCGCCAGGCCGGCCACGTCGTCGGGCAGGATCGCCAGGTCCGCCTCCTCGCGGATCGTGGCGAACGAGTGCCGGTAGATCTCGGCACCGTCCCGCAGGTAGTCGATCACAGCTTCCCTTCCATCTCGTCGAGCGGCACCCAGCGGCCGTCGATGCGGTAGCCCCCCGCTTCGGCGACAACGTCCACATGGGACTGCGACGGCTTCCCGCACCGCCGTTCGCAGCCCGAGAAGTGCGCACGCAGACCCGGCCGGAACACCGCGTCGGCCCGGACGTCGGCGCGCGACTTCGCGCAGCCGGGACGGCCGGTGCACGCGGTGGTCCCCAACGCCTCGCCGCCGAAGCCCAGCCGCGCGAAGACGTCGGCGGGCACGTCCGGCAGCACCACGGACTTCCACGGCGTGACCACCGCGGTCCCGAACTCCGCCAGCGCTCGCGCCTGCGCGGCGGACAGCTGCCCGAAGCGCGGCACGACACCGGCCGCGAAGCCGCCGTCCCGCTCGATCAGCCCGGCCGGGACCCGGGCGTCGGCAAGCGGCACCGGTGTCCCGCGCCAGGCCGGGTCGTCGAGTTCGGCGACGCGCCACGCGGACCCTCGCACCCGGCCGAACTCCAGCGCGACCTCGACGAGCGCCGCGACGGCGTCGGCACGCGCCACCCGCCGTCCGGTGTCACCGCCAGCGAGCAGCAGTGTTCCCTCGGCCGGACCGGTGGCCAGCCAGCAGACGTCGGCGCCTTCGCCGGCTACGTCACCGCGGCCGTCGTCGAAGGCGAAGAGGAACCGCCCGGGCAGCGCCGCCAGCTCCGGCGTCGAACACAGCGCGGCATCCAGCGAAGCCGCGAGACCGCGGACGTCGGCGAGGCCGCCGCGCACCCCGCTCAGCGGCGACGCGAGAACGTTGCGGACCCGCTCGTGCGACGGCGACGGCAGCAGGCCGGCGTCGGTCAGCCGGGCCGCGAGACCGGGCCGGGTGACGCCGCGGAGCTGGACGTTGCCGCGCGAAGTGAGGTGGAGGTCGCCGTCGCCGCACGCCTCGGCGGCGTCGGCCAGCGCGCGCAGCTGCACTGCGGAAATCGTGCCGCCGGGCAGCCGGACCCGGGCCAACGGCCCGTCGGCGGCGTCGTGCGTTGCGAAAACACCGGGGCACGCGTCGGCTCGCACACGTGCTGGGGTCGGCATGGGGTCACTGTAGCTGGCGGTTCGGCGGCTCCGGCGGCTCCGAACGGGGCCGGATCCGGGCCGTTCCGGCGTCCAGGTCCACGTCACGCCAGGGTGGCGCGCCTTCGGCGTCCTGCTCGACGAGCATCGACATGGTTTCCCGGTGTTCCAGCTCACGCCGTTTGGTCCCGTAGAGGAAGGCGGTGGTCTCCTCGATGTAGGTGGCGGACAGCCGCGCCTTGAAGCGCGAGCCGTCCTTGCGCGGGCGCAGCTCGATCGCCGCCATGATCAGCAGGACCACCACGCCGCCCGGGAGGGCGAGCCCCAGCCAAGTTCCCATGCCCGGCGAACCGGGTGACCGCGGGTCAAGTTCCCGGGGCAGCAGAACTCTCGCGAGATGTAGTAGGTGTGCTACATTTCATCGCACCAGTCAGATGGGGGTAACCACGATGAGAGATCCGGACGATCCCGTCGTCCGCGTGCGCGGGCTGCGGATGCGGTACGGCACCAACGACGTGCTCCACGGCGTCGACTTCGAGGCGTACCGAGGAGAGGTCGTCTGCCTGCTCGGGCCGAACGGCGCGGGCAAGACGACGACGATCGAGATCCTCGAGGGCTTCCGCATGCGGTCGGCAGGCGAGGTCAGCGTGCTGGGCACGGACCCGGCCCACGGCGGCGAGGACTGGCGGGCACGGCTGGGGGTCGTGCTCCAGTCCTGGCGTGACCACGGGAAGTGGCGGGTCCGCGAGCTGCTCGCGCACCTCGGCCGGTACTACGCGCCGTACTCGTCGGCGTCCCACCCGCGGCCGTGGAACGCCGACGAGCTGATCGAAACGGTCGGGCTCACCGAGCACGCGGGCAAGAAGCTCAAGCAGCTCTCCGGCGGCCAGCGGCGGCGGCTCGACGTCGCCATCGGCATCGTCGGGCGGCCCGAGCTGCTGTTCCTCGACGAGCCGACGGCGGGCTTCGACCCGGAGGCACGGCGCGAGTTCCACGACCTGGTGCACCGGCTGTCCGACGAGCTCGACACGACGATCCTGCTGACCACGCACGACCTCGACGAAGCCGAGAAGCTGGCCGACCGGATCCTCATCCTCAACGGCGGCCGGATCGTCGCCGACGGCTCGGCCGATGCGCTGAGCAGGCAGATCTCCGGCGAGGCCGAGGTCCGCTGGAGCATCGACGGCCAGCGCTTCGTGCACCTGACGACCGAAGCGACGAAGTACGTGTACGAGCTGTTCAAGCAGCACGGCGAGGCCGTCGCGGACCTCGAGGTCCGGCGCGCTTCGCTCGAGGACACCTACATGACGCTGGTCCACCGCGCCGAGACCGGCGGCGAGACGGAGCTCGGCCTCCAGGAAGCGGGTGCGCGATGAACGCCAGGACCGCCGCCCTGCGCTCCGGGCTGGCCCGCGGCTGGATCGAGTTCAAGCAGACGTGGACCAACGCCGACGACGTCGTCGGCCAGTGCGTCTTCGTGGTGCTCTTCCTCGGCACCCTGTTCTTCATGCGGAACGCGACCCTGCCCGGGACGTCGTTTTCGCTCGGCGCGGCGACCGTGCCCAGCGTGCTGGGCGCGGGCATCGTGTTCCAGGGCCTGACCGGCGCGGCGGGCCACCTCGCGATCGACCGCGAGGACGGCACGCTGCTGCGGGCGAAGGCGACCCCGAACGGGATGCTCGCGTACCTGATCGGGAAGACGACGACGCTGTCGCTCGCCCAGCTCACCGGCCTGCTCGCGGTCCTGATCCCGTGCCTGTTCCTGTTCCCGACGCTGGCGCCCGGTGGCGTCTGGTCGTACCTGCACCTGCTCGCGGTGCTGTTGGTCGGCTTCTTCGCGACGATGCCGATCGGCGCGGCACTGGGGTCGCTGACCAACAGTGCGCGCTCGGTCGGCCTGATCACCCTGCCGGTGATGGGCCTGGGCGCGATTTCGGGGATCTTCTACCCGATCACCGCGCTGCCCGACTGGGTCCAGGGCATCGCCCAGATGTTCCCGATGTACTGGCTGGGCCTCGGAATGCGCTCGGCACTGCTGCCGGACAGCGCGGTCGTCGTCGAGATCGGCCAGTCGTGGCGCCCGCTGCCGACCCTGGCGGTGCTCGTCGCGTGGTCCGTGATCGGATTGGCGCTGGCCCCGGTGCTGCTCCGCCGCATGGCGCGGCGGGAAGCGGGTTCGTCGGTGGCCCAGCGTCGGGAGAAGGCCATGCAGCGTGTGGGGTAGCAAATGAGTGAGGTCGTCTACAACCGGATCGCGATGCTGCGCGCGGAGCGGTCGATCTCACGGCGGGAGCTGGCCGAGGCGCTCGGCGTGCACTACCAGACGATCGGCTACCTGGAACGCGGCGAGTACAGCCCGTCGCTGTACCTGGCCCTGCGGATCGCGGAGTTCTTCGAGGTGTCCGTGGAAGTGCTGTTCTCCACGAAGCCCTTCCCGCGGCTGGGTGAGCGGTCCGCCTAGGTGTAGTGACCATGGACGTTGTTGACCGTTGAGCGGCGCGTCGGGTTGATCAAGGCGAAGACCTCCGTGTGTGGTGCTGGTGTCTGACGCCATCACCGAACACGACGGAGGTCTTCGTGTCCCACCGTAATGCCCGGTTGACCCTGCACGGCCGCCGGTTGCTGATCGACCGGGTCACCGCGGGACGCCCGGTCGCCCATGTGGCCGCCGAACTCGGGATCTCCCGTGCGACCGGGCACAAATGGGTCCGCCGCTACCGCCAGCACGGCGAAGCCGGCCTGCACGACCGTTCCAGCAGGCCCCACCACACGCCCACCCGTCTCCCGGAGCGGACCGAGCAGCAGATCCTTGACCTGCGTCGGAACCGACGTCTCGGCCCGGCCCGCATCGCCGGCATCCTCGGCATGCACGCCTCGACCGTGCACCGCGTCCTGACCCGCCACCACCTGCCGAAACTGGCCTGGCTGGACCGCCCGACCGGACAACCGATCCGCCGCTACGAACGCGCCCGGCCCGGCGAGCTGCTGCATGTCGATGTGAAGAAACTCGGCCGGCTGCGCGAGGGCGGCGGCTGGCGAGCACACGGCCGCGACAGCCTCGAACGCCGCCGCGCCCGCTACGGAGCCCGCGTGGGTTACGAGTACGTCCACTGCGCCATCGACGACCACACCCGCATCGCCTACGCCGAAATCCACCCCGACGAAACCGCCGCCACATGTGCTGGGTTCCTCCGCCGCGCCGCCACTGCCTTGGCTGAGCTGGGCGTCGACCGGATCGAACGAGTCATGACCGACAACGCCCTGGCCTACCGCCGCTCCCACGCCTGGCGTGACGCCCTGGCCAGCATCGGCGCCGAAGCCCGCTTCACCCGCCGCTACCGGCCGCAAACCAATGGCAAAGCCGAACGCTTCAACCGCACCCTCGCCGAAGAATGGGCCTACGCCCAGCCCTTCACCAGCTCACACCACCGCGCCGAAGCCCTGCCAGAGTTTCTCCACCGCTACAACCATCACCGAGCTCACACCTCACTCGGCGGAAAGCCACCTATCACCCGCGTCAACAACCTCACGGGGCACTACACCTAGGGCTTGGCCAGCTCGGCCTCGGTGAGCGCCCGGACGACGCCGTCGCGTCGTTCGGGCGACTCCCGCACCGTCCGGCTCATTTCCACGTGCAGGAACACCGTGTCGTCCGCCGCCGCGAGTTTGCCCTGGACGTTCTTCGTCCCCTCCAGCGCGCCGCAGCGTTCCTCCCACGCGCGGCACACCGCGAAGCCGTCCGCCGTCAAGCGCGTCGCCGTGCGGCGGGCCGCGTCGCCGGCCACCGATGCTCCCGACGACAGCACGATGTCCGTCGACGGCAGGTTTTCGTCGTGGAAGCCGTGCAGCTGGACCTGCGGCAGCCCGCGCCCGGCCAGCGCCGAGGCCACGACGTGGAACACGGAATCCTCTTCGTGCGCGACATCGGCTTTGCTGTCGTCGGCCTTGCGGTGCGCGCCTGCCACCAGCAGCACCGCGCCCGGCGTGCGCCGGAACAGGTCGACGCCGAACAGCTCCGTCCGCAGGTCGAACGCCGGGTGCGGCACCTCGACGGCCAGCGACGGCGGGGCCGACCGGTCGATCACGTACATCCCCCACGCGCGTTCGGTGCCGGGTTCGTTGACGGCGACGGTGTACGGCCGCCCGGTCGCCGGGTCGACGCCGTCCCGGACCGAGAACCCGAGCTTTTCGAGGTCCGCCGCGCCCCGGCGGTCCAGGACCGCCGCGAATCCGGCCGCCGCCGTGCGACGTTCGTCGGATTTCGGTGAGCGGTACTCCTGGTCCGCGGACAGCTTCGAAACGAAGGCCGTTACCAGGGAATCCACACCGGCCTCCGTGGCGGGTTTCGGCGGTGCGTCGTCACCGAGGGTCAGCACCAAGGTCAGGACCAGGGCCAGCGCGAGGACCAAGCCGGCCACGCTGAGCAACATCCGCGGTCGGCTCATCACCATCCGGAGTGTACTGATGTCACCCATTGGTGAACGCTAGGCGCCGTTTGTCCCCCAATGGGGACAGTTGTAACGTCACCGCTGACCTCATTGATACCTTCACGTAACACGAACGGGTGGGTCCTTCGCGGCGGCCGCAGTGGCCGGCAGTCCTTCGGGACCGCGTGAGGCGAACGGGCCTGGGGAGACCCTCTTGACACAGGACGAGATCAGAACGGCGCGGTTGCGCGCGCAGATCCCGGAAGCGGGGTTCCCCCGCGGCGCCGGGGTCGCCTCGGCGACCGCGTTCGTCCTGCTGCTGCTCATCGCCGCCTTCACCGCGCTGTACCTGTCCACCGCGGGCCCGCTTTCCCTGATCCGCGCGAACGACAACGCCGGCCGGGTGCCCGACGAGGTGACCGCGGGCCGGGAGCGCATCGCCTCCGGTCTCGCGCAGAGCGTCGCGACCTCGGCGACGGCCGCCGCGGCTGACCTCCAGGTCGCCGCCGGATCCGGCGTGTTCGACACCACGGACGACAACGCTCTTCTCACCCGCCTGGGTGAAACCTACGAGGACTGGCGCGGCCTCGCCGTCTACGACCCGGCCGCGCAGAAGGTGGTGGCCACCCGCGGCGAACCGGTGCCGGTCGAGACGCTGCGCGGGGTCGCCGTCGCGAACCTCACCGTCCGCCCGGTCGCCCGTCCCGGCGACACGCCGCTCGTGCTGACCGCGCTCCCGCTCACCGGTCCCCGCGCCGGCCAGGTCCTCGTCGTCTCGACCGCCCTGCGCACCACCGCCCGCGAGCTCGACAAGGACACCCAGCAGCAGATCCGCCTGGTCACCGCGGACGGCGCGGTCCTGCACACGCACGGCTCCGACGTCGCCGCGACCGACACCCCGGCCCAGGAACTGCTCGCCCGCGCGGCCACGGCGGCCGCTGCCGGGCAGACCGGCGTCCTCACCGGGGCCGCCGTCGCCGAGAAGGGGAAGGAACGGGCCCCGGTCGTCGCCTACGCACCGGTCTCCCCCGCCGGCATCGGCGGCAGTCTCGGCCTGTCCGTCGTGGCGTTCGGCCGATTCCCCGTCGAGGCCGTGCCGGTGCGCTGGCCCGGCCTGATCCCCGCCGCCACGCTGCTCGCGCTGGCCGTGGCGGGCTTCCTCCTGCTGCGGCGGACCGTGGTCGCGCCGATCCGGCGGCTGCGCACCGACGCCCTCGCCGTCGCGGCCGGGGTGCTCGGCAAGCCGGTCCGGCAGTCGCGGATCCGGGAGGTCAACCGCGTCACGGCCGCCCTCGAACGCTCCCGGTCCAAGCTGCGGCGCCGCAAGCCCGCGCCGAGGCTGCGCCCGTTCCTCTCCGCCCAGCTCGTCATCGGGGCCGTCGCGCTGGCCCTGCTCGGCTGGTCGGGGACGGTCGCCGCGACGCTCGGCCGTCAGCACGCCGAGGTGTCGCCGACCATGCTGAGCGAACACGGCGTCCGCATCACGCGCTCGGCCGACACCCTGCGCCGCAGCCTCGCCGAAGGCCTCTCCGACCTGCAGTCCGTCGCCCGGCTGGGCAAGGGCAAGGAGCCGGAGCAGCTGCGCGGCATGCTCGACCGGCTCGCCGGCAGCGAGAGCCGGTTCCGCAGCGTCTACGTCGCCGACGCCGAAGGCGCGGTCCGGCTGCAGGCCGGTCGCGATTCGCTGCGCGAGCCCGGGAAGCTGCCCGACGGCGAAGGCCTGCGCCAGCACAACACGAGCGGGCGCGTCCCGATCGTCTACGCGTTCACGCCGCTGCCGGACTCGAAGAACGTCCTGGTCGGCGAGTACGACGTGCCGCGGATGGCCGAGCTGCTCGGCTCCGCGGGCGGCCGGGTCCGGGTCGTCGACGAAGGCAAGCACACGATCGCCGACACCGAGGGCTACCTCGCGTTCTCCCCGCTGACCGACGCGACGCTGATCAAGAACGTCGATGCCGCGCAGTCCGGCAAGGACGCCCGCGAGACGACGGAGTCCGCGCTGGTCGCGGCGCAGCGCCTGGCCGAGCGGGGTCCCGCCGCGGCGCTGAAGTGGGTCGTCGTCGCCGAGCAGCCGGTCGGCTCGCTCGGGGTCGCGGACAACACGGTGCGCTCGGGCGCGCGGGTCGCCGCGCTGCTCACCGCCGTCGTCGCGCTGCTGCTGTTCGCCTGGCACCTGCTGGTGGTCGTGCGCCCGCTGCGGCGGGTCGGCGACGAGGCACGGCGGATCGCGGCCGGCGACACCGGCGCCGTCGTCTACCCGCAGCGCCAGGACGAGATCGGCACCATCGCCTCCTGCGTCGAGATCTGCCGCCAAGCCCTGACCGACGGGCGCGACCGGCTCGGCGAGGTCCGGCGGCCGACGGGCGCGGCGACCGACGAGACCGAGCTGATCCAGAAGATCGTGGACGAGCCGGAGCCGCCGCGGCGGCCCGCCCGGACGCCCGAGGAGAAGGCGAAGAACGACTACCTCAGCTGGCTGGACGGGGCCGGGGTCTGACGTGACGTTCCTCTACGTCGTGCTGCTCACAGCGTCGGCGGCGATGCTGGCCGCCGGGATCGCCGAACAGCGACGGCACTACCGGCACCTGAACAGCATCCCGACGCGCGTGCTGGTCAACGGCATCCGCGGCAAGTCGTCCATCACCCGGCTCTGCGCGGGCGCCCTGCGCGGCGGCGGACTCGTCACGACGGCGAAGACGACCGGCACCGCGGCCCGGTTCATCCACCCCGACGGCAGCGAGGAGCCGGTCTACCGCAAGTTCGGCATCGCCAACGTCGTCGAGCAGATCGGGATCGTCCGCCGCGCCGCGGCGTACCGGCCGGACGCGCTGGTCATCGAGTGCATGGCCGTCATGCCGGACCTGCAGGAGATCAACCAGAGCAAGCTCATCCGCTCGACCATCGGCGTGCTGTGCAACGTCCGCGAAGACCACCTCGCCGAGATGGGCCCGACGCTCGACGACGTCGCCCGGTCGCTGAGCCGGTCGATGCCGGTCGGCGGGATCTGCCTCACCGCCGAGCAGGACCGGCTGCACATCCTGCAGGAGGAGGCCGACAAGCGGGACTGCGAGCTCATCGCCGTCGACCCCGAGTCCGTCACCGACGCGGAGATGCGCCGCTTCAGCTGGATCACGTTCAAGGAGAACGTCGCCATCGCCCTCGCCGTGGCGGAGCTGCTCAACGTCAACCGGCAGCTCGCGCTCGAAGGCATGTGGGCCGCGCCGCCCGACCCGGGCGTGCTGCAGGTCCACCAGTACCGCGCCGGCCGCCGTCTCCTGCGCTTCGCCAACGTCTTCGCCGCGAACGACCCCGAATCGACGTTGATGAACATCGACCAGCTCCGCCGCCAGGGCGCGATCACCGACCCGCTGCACGTGATCATCAACTGCCGCCCCGACCGGGTCGAGCGCAACGGCCAGATGGGCGCGCTCATCCCGAAGATCGCCCCGGAACGGGTAGTGCTGATCGGCGAGCCGACGCGCAGTGCCCGCGCCGCCATCCCCAGCGAGTGGCACGACCGCGTCGTCGACCTGGGCGGTTCGCGGTCGCCGCGTGACCTGCTGCGCGGGATCGTCGGCGGCGTCGGGCGGCAGGCGTCGCTGATCGCCATCGGCAACATCCACGGCCAGGGGGAACTGCTCATCGAGGAACTCGCCAAACTGGAACCGGTCGCCTGATGCTCACCACGTCCCTCGCCCCCGAGGTCGCCACCGTCGGCCTGGCCATCGGCCTGCTGCTGTCGCTGATCTGCTACCTGACGACGAACCTGTCGCCGGGCGGCATGATCACCCCCGGCTGGATCGCGCTGACCATGGTCGAGGACTACCGCCGCGCGGCGATCATCGTGCTGATGACGGCGCTGACGTTCGGCGGCACGAAGCTGCTGCAGCGCATGGTGATCCTGTACGGCAAGCGGCTGTTCGCGGCGGTCGTGCTGCTCGGCGTGGTGCTGCAGACGACGTTGCTGATCTTCCTGCAGGCCGACTTCCCGCTGTTGTTCGTGCACCAGACGCTCGGGTTCGTCGTGCCCGGCCTGGTCGCCTACCAGCTGGTGCGGCAGAAGCCGGTGGCCACGATGCTCGCCACCGGCGGGGTGAGCCTGGCCAGCTACGCGGTCCTGATCAGCGGGGTGCTGGTCGGGCTGGTCCCGACGGTGTGAGGTGACGATGCGCAAGTCGCTCCGGATCGGCGTGCTGGCCGCGGTCATCGGCGTGTCGGGCACGGCGGCGGTCTACGTGGCCACCCAGGACCGGCAGGACATCACGGCCATCTCGGCGTCGGCCGCGCCCTCGGGCGCCGCGGTCACCGGCGGCTACACCTACGAGCGGCTGGAGAACCCGGCCCGCACGGTGGTCCGCGACGGCGCGGGCGCGCAGCTCGCGTCCTTCACCGACGGCTCCCGCACGGCGATGCTGACGGGCCGCTCGCGGACGTTCACCGAGCCGAGGTTCACCAAGGTCAGCATCACCTCGACGGCCTGGATCCGGCTCGCGCCGCAGGCGTGGCACGCGGGCGCGGAGAAGGAGGAGTGGTTCGCCGACTGGCTGCCCAAGGCGGTCGGCGACCCGGACCCGGACATCCTCGCGATCGCCCTGCAGTACACCGACGGCGCGGCCGACCAGACCGCCAGGAAGCTGCGGATCGCCGGGGACGCCAGCTTCGGCCCGGACAGCGCCGAGGGCAGGCTGGAGAAGTCGGATTTCTACGACTACCTGGGCATCGGCTGGGACTTCCCTGGCGGCGTCCGCGAGGCGGCGGAGCCGGCGCGGGCGCGCTCGCTGGACTGTTCCGGCTTCGTCCGGATGGTGTACGGCTACCGGTCGGGCTACCCGCTGCTGGGGACGAACACGAAGGGCCCGGGCCTGCCGCGCCGCGCGTGGGCGCTCTCGGAGCTCGGGCCGGGCACGGTGATCGTCCACGACGAGAAGGAGCAGGCGACGGACTTCAGCGCTCTCCAACCGGGTGACCTGTTGTTCTTCAACCTCGAGCCCAAGCTGGGCACGCAGGTGTCGCACACGGGCATCTACCTGGGCATCGACAGCGACGGCCACCACCGGGTGCTGTCCAGCCGAAAGGTCGCGAACGGCCCGACGTTCGGCGACGCCGGCGGGGTGTCGCTGATCGACGGGTCGGGGACGTACGCGAAGGCGTTCCGCGCGGCGAAGCGGCTCTGAGCCGCGCACGTCACCTTGACGCACCTCGACCGGCACCGGAGAGTGGAGCCGATACCCACGCGTCGGCAGGTGGAGGAACCCGGTGAGAGTCCGGGGCGGTCCCGCCACTGTGACCGGAGAGATCCGGGAGCCAGGAACTCCGGCCGGCGCGCCCGTCTACCCGGGGCGCGGACCCCGAGGAGGAACCTCGTGATCCTGCTTCTGTCCACTTCGGACACCGATCTGCTCAGCGCCCGTTCGGCCGACGCGGAATTCCGCCTGGCGAACCCGTCGCGCATCGATGTCACCGAGCTGCCGGGCCTGCTCGAAGACGTGCGGATCGTGGTCGTCCGGATCCTCGGCACGCCGCGCAGCTGGCAGGACGGCCTGGACACGCTGCGGGCGTCGGGGGCGCACGTCGTCGTCCTGGGCGGGGAGCAGACGCCGGACGCCGAGCTGATGAAGCTCTCCACCGTGCCGGCCGGGATCGCCGCCGAGGCCCACGCCTACCTCGCGCAGGGCGGCCCGGCCAACCTCACCCAGCTGCACCGGTTCCTCTCCGACACGCTGCTGCTGACCGGTGACGGCTTCGAGCCGCCCGCCGAGCAGCCCGCCTGGGGCGTCCTCGAGCGCCCCGCGAAGAGCGACGGCCCGGTCATCGGCATCCTCTACTACCGCGCGCACCACCTGTCCGGGAACACCGCGTTCGTGCACGCCCTCGCCGACGAGATCGAAGCCGCCGGCGGCCGCGCGCTGCCGATCTACTGTGCTTCGCTGCGTACGCGCGAGCCGGAGATGATGGCCGAGCTGGGCCAGGTCGACGCCTTGCTGGTCACCGTCCTCGCCGCCGGCGGCACGCGGCCGTCCGAGGTGGGTGCGGGCGGGGACGACGAGGCGTGGGACGTCGCCGAGATGGCCGCGCTCGACGTCCCGATCCTGCAGGCGCTCTGCCTGACCAGCGACCGCGAGACGTGGGCGGCCAACGACGACGGCCTCTCACCGCTCGACGCCGGGAACCAGATGGCCGTGCCGGAGTTCGACGGGCGGCTGATCACGGTGCCGTTCTCGTTCAAGGAGCTCGACGAGGACGGTCTCCCCCGGTACGTACCGGACGCCGAACGCGCGTCCCGGGTGGCGAAGATCGCGCTGGCGCACGCCCGGCTGCGGCACACCCCGCCCGCGGAACGCCGTATCGCGCTGATGCTGTCCGCGTACCCGACGAAGCACTCTCGCGTCGGCAATGCGGTCGGGCTGGACACGCCCGCGTCGGCCATCGAGCTGCTGCGGCGGATGCGCGCGGTGGGCTACGACCTGGGGCCGGACGCCTTCCCCGGCGTCGACCCGACCGGCACCGACCAGCCCGACGGCGACGCGCTGATCCACGCCCTGATCGCCGCCGGCGGCCAGGACCCGGAGTGGCTGACCGAGGAGCAGCTGGCCGGGAACCCGATCCGCGTCCCGGCCGCGCGGTACCGCGAGTGGTTCTCCGGATTGCCCGCCGAACTGCGTGAAGGCGTCGAGGAGCACTGGGGGCCGGCGCCGGGCGAGCTGTACGTCGACAACGGCGACATCGTGCTGGCGTCGCTGCAGAGCGGCAACGTGATCATCATGATCCAGCCGCCGCGCGGGTTCGGCGAGAACCCCGTCGCGATCTACCACAACCCGGACCTGCCGCCGAGCCACCACTACCTGGCCGCGTACCGGTGGCTGGAGGAGGAGTTCGGCGCGCACGCCGTCGTCCACCTGGGCAAGCACGGGTCGCTCGAATGGCTGCCGGGCAAGACCGCGGGGCTCTCGGCGTCCTGCGCGCCGGACGCCGTGCTCGGGAACCTGCCGCTGGTCTACCCGTTCCTGATCAACGACCCCGGCGAGGGCGCGCAGGCCAAGCGGCGGGCGCACGCGACGATCGTCGACCACTTGATCCCGCCGATGGCGCGCGCGGAGTCCTACGGCGACATGGCGCGGCTGGAGCAGCTGCTCGACGAGCACGCGAACATCGCGGCGATGGACCCGGCGAAGCTGCCCGCCGTGCGCCAGCAGATCTGGACGCTGATCCAGGCCGCGAAGCTGGACCACGACCTCGGTGTGGAGGAACGCCCGCACGACGCGGAGTTCGACGACTTCCTGCTGCACATCGACGGCTGGCTGTGCGAGGTCAAGGACGCGCAGATCCGCGACGGGCTGCACGTCCTCGGGGCCGCGCCGACCGGCGAGGCCCGCGTCAACCTGGTGCTGGCGATGCTGCGCGCGTCCCAGATGTGGGGCGGCAAGCAGGGCGCGGTGCCGGGCCTGCGCTCGGCGCTGGGACTCAAGGAAGACGCGCCGATGTCCGAAGTGGACGCGGTGGAGAAGACAGCCCGCGAGCTCGTCCGGACGATGGAGATGCGCGGCTGGGACCCGACCGCCGTCGCTTCGGTGGCGCCGGACGCGCAGGTCGCGAAGGTGCTTTCCTTCGCGGCCGAGGAAATCGTGCCCCGGCTCGCGGGGACGACCGCCGAGCTGGACTCGGTGCTGCACGCGCTGGACGGCGGGTACATCCCGGCCGGGCCGAGCGGGTCACCGCTGCGCGGGCTCATCAACGTGCTGCCGACCGGGCGGAACTTCTACACGGTCGACCCGAAGGCGATCCCGAGCCGGCTCGCCTGGGAGACCGGGCAGGCCCTCGCCGACTCGCTGCTGAAGCGCTACCGCGAGGACACCGGCGACTGGCCGCGCTCGGTCGGGCTGTCGGTGTGGGGCACGTCGGCGATGCGGACCTCGGGCGACGACGCGGCGGAAGTCCTGGCGCTGCTGGGTGTCCAGCCGGTGTGGGACGAAGCTTCCCGGCGCGTCACCGGCATCGAGGCCATCCCGCTCGCGGAGCTCGGCCGCCCCCGGATCGACGTCACGATCCGGATCAGCGGGTTCTTCCGCGACGCCTTCCCGCACGTGATCACGCTCATGGACGACGCGGTGCGGCTGGTGGCCGGGTTGGCCGAACCCCTCGACGAGAACTACGTGCGCGCGCACGTGGCCGCCGATCTGGCCACCCACGGAGACGACCGCCGCGCGACGACGCGGATCTTCGGGTCGAAGCCGGGCGCGTACGGCGCGGGCCTGCTGCCCCTGATGGACAGCGGCAACTGGCGCGACGACAAGGACCTCGCCGAGGTGTACGCGGTGTGGGGCGGCTTCGCGTACGGCCGCGACCTCGACGGCCGCCCGGCGCGCGAGGACATGGAAAACTCGTACAAGCGCATCGTGGTGGCGGCGAAGAACACGGACACGCGCGAGCACGACATCGCGGACTCCGACGACTACTTCCAGTACCACGGCGGGATGATCGCGACGGTGCGCGCCCTGACCGGCTCGGCCCCGGCGTCCTACGTGGGTGACAGCACGTCCCCGGACGCGGTCCGCACGCGCACGCTGGGCGAGGAGACGGCCCGCGTGTTCCGGGCGCGGGTCGTCAACCCGCGCTGGCTGGCGGCGATGCGCCGGCACGGCTACAAGGGCGCGTTCGAGCTGGCGGCCACAGTGGACTACCTGTTCGGCTTCGACGCCACGGCCGGAGTGGTCGGCGACTGGATGTACGAGAAGCTGACCGAGTCGTACGTGCTGGACGAGGTGAACCAGGAGTTCCTGCGCCAGGCGAACCCGTGGGCGTTGCGCGGGATCGTCGAGCGGCTGAACGAGGCGGCGGACCGCGGGCTGTGGGCCGAGCCGGATCCGGAGCTGCTGGAGAAGATGCGCGAGGTGTACCTGTCGCTGGAAGGCGACCTCGAGTCGGAGTGACTGCAAGCGGATTGCAGGCCGCGGTGGCTACGCTTCGCCTTCCCCACCGAGGAAGGACGAAGACTTGAAGAAGGTTCTCGGCGTGGCCGCCGCGGCACTGCTTTCCGTGCTGACCCTCGCGGCGCCCGCCTCCGCCGCCGAGCACACGAAGCACATGCACACCGGCGACGCGTTCGGCGACGTGACGGGCTGGAGCGGCGAAGGCGTCTTCACCGAGGAAGGCGACCGCGTCCACATCTGCGACACCGACGCCGATGGCCGCGGGGTGGCCATCTACGTCTACAAGGGCACGCCGGACACGGGCACCCAGCTGTACTGGATGCACGTCGGCGGCAACGGCAACTGCGTGACCAGGAGCGCGGCCGACGGCGGCGTCTACAACCTCCCCGAGACCCGCGTCGGCTTCAAGTTCTGCCGGTACTGGAAGGAAGCCGACCGGTACCACTCCGGCGAGTGCAAGGACTACGACTTCCTGAACGACAACAGCTGAGGGGAAACGCCCGGGAAACGCGGATCGGGGTTGGGTGGCGGTCATGATCACCGCCGCTCCCCCGCGAACCCGCCCTTGGGCGCTTCCGCTCGTCTGCCTCGGCTCCGCCGTCCTCTACGCCTGGAAGATCGGCGACGGCCAGGTCGGGAACACCTACTACGCCGCCGCCGTCCGGTCGATGACGGAGAGCTTCACCAACTTCCTCTTCGGCTCCTTCGACCCCTACGGCGTCGTCACCGTCGACAAACCGCCGTTCGCGTTGTGGCCGCAAGCGCTTTCCGTGCTGGTCTTCGGCTACCACGGCTGGGCGCTGCTGCTGCCGCAGGTTCTCGAAGGCGTCGCGGCGGTGTTCCTGCTGCACCGCACCGTCCGGCTCTGGGCGGGCGAGAACGTCGCTCTCCTCGCCGCGGTGATCCTCGCGCTGACGCCCGTCACCGTGATCATCAACCGCGACAACAACCCCGACACCCTGCTCGTCCTCTTCCTCGTCGCCGCCGCGTACGCGCTCACCCGCGCGCTGCGGGACGGCCGGAAATGGCTGTGGTGGTGTGCCTTCTTCGTCGGCTGCGGCTTCCTGACCAAGATGCTGCAGGCGTGGATCATCGTCCCGGCCCTGGTCGCCGCCTACCTCGCCGGCACCACCGGGCCGCTCGGGCGACGGCTGCTCGACGTCCTCGGCGCCGGGCTCGTGCTCGTCGTCTCCTCGTTCTGGTGGATCGCGCTGCACGACTGGTGGCCCGGCGCCAAGCCGTACATGGGCGGCAGCGACGACGGCTCCGCGTGGGACCTCGTCTTCGGCTACAACGGCTTCGGCCGCCTCTCCGGAAACGGCGAGGGCGGCGGCGTGATGATCATGCGCGACGGGCAGCAGACCATGAGCTCCTTCGGCGGCGACCCCGGCCCGGGCCGGATGTTCAACGACGTCGTCGGCGGCCAGATCTCCTGGCTGCTGCCCCTGTGCCTGGTCGTGCTGGCCGTGCTCGGCCGCCGGTGGCGCGACGCCGGCTGGCTGCTCTGGGGCGGCTGGCTGCTCGTGACCACCGCGGTCTTCAGCTTCGCCGGCGGCATCTGGCACCCGTACTACACGACGGCGCTGGCGCCCGCCGTCGCCGCGGTCGCCGCCGCCGGGCTCGCGCTGCTGTGGCGGCGGTACCGGCGCACCCTGCTCCCGCTGGTCATCGCGCTGACCGCGGTCTGGGCGTTCGTCCTGACCTCACGCGACACGTCCTTCCACGGCTGGACGCGCTGGGCCGTCATCGGCACCGCCGTCGGCGCGATCGCGTGGCTGGTCGTGGGGCCGGAGCGACGGGCACTCGTCGCCGCGCTGGTGCCGCTGCTGCTCACGCCCGCCGTGTGGTCGTACGCCGCCGCGCAGAGCACGTCGGCCGGGACGCTGCCCGCCGCCGGGCCCGCCGCCGGACCGGGCGCCCTGCCGCCGCCGGCGCCCAGCGGGCCGAGGCCGGGGCCGGGAGCGGGACCAGGGCCGAAGCTGATTCTCGCCGGCGGGGACGGCGCCACCACGCTGTCCGCCGAGCAACGCCGCATCCTCGACTACGCCCGCCGCAACGGCACCGAGATCACCCTGGCCGTGAACGCCGAGGCCGGCGCGGTGGCGCCGTACCTGATCGACTCGGACGCGACCGTGATCGGCATGGGCGGCTTCGGCGGGCGGGACGATGCGCCGTCGGTGGCGCAGCTCGACCGCTGGCTCGCCGAGGGCAAGCTGCGGTTCGTGCTGAGCAACGCCGGATCCCGGCCGGGACCGCCACCCAGCCCGGCCCAGGCCGGACGGCAGCGCTGGATCGAGGGACACTGCACGACCGTCGACCCCGCGGCCTACGGCGGTGGCGGCGCGGACACGCTCTACCGGTGCCGCTAACGGTGAGGAAACACCGGCGCGGCGATCATCGGGGCATGCGGGTGCTGGTGGTGGAGGACGAGCCGATGCTCGCGGACGCGATCGCGGAGTGGCTGCGCGAGGACGCCCACGCGGTCGACATCGCCCACGACGGCGGCGCGGCGCTCGAGCGGATCGCAGTGCACGACTACGACGTCGTCGTGCTCGACCGGGACCTGCCGGTCGTGCACGGCGACGACGTCTGCCGCCAGGTCGTCGCGTCCGACGCGGCGACGCGGGTGCTGATGCTCACCGCGGCCGTGGCGGTCACCGACCGCGTCGCCGGGCTCTCGCTCGGCGCGGACGACTACCTGACGAAGCCGTTCGCGTTCCCCGAGCTGGCCGCGCGCATCCAGTCGCTGGGCCGTCGCTGCCGTCCGGCCGCGCCGCCGGTGCTGCGCCGCTCCGGCGTCACGCTCGACCCCGCGCGGCACGAGGCGTTCCGCGACGGCCGCCTCCTCCCGCTGGCCAAGAAGGAGTTCGCCGTGCTCGCCGAGCTGCTGCGCGCGGACGGCGCCGCCGTCTCCGCCGAACACCTCCTGGAGAAGGTGTGGGACGAGCACGCGGACCCGTTCACCGGCGCGATCCGGCTCACCGTGCTCAAGCTGCGCCGCAAGCTCGGCGAGCCACCGCTGGTGGAGACGGTCACCGGCGTGGGCTACCGGCTCCGGTGAACCTCCGGCTGCGGCTGACCGTGCTCTACGGCGGCCTGTTCCTGCTGGCCGGCGTGGCCCTGCTGGGCGTGACCTACCTGCTGTTCACCCGGCAGGTCGGGCAGCGGGTAGCGGTGCTCACCGGCGATCCGCCGCCCGGGGCACCGCCGCTGCCGTCCCTGGACGCGCTCGACGAGCAAGCCCGGCAGCTGCGCGCGGCGGCGGCGACGTCGCTGCTGACCCAGGGAGCGATCGCACTCGGCGCGGTCGCGGTGCTGGCGGCCGGTCTCGGGTGGCTGGTGGCGGGACGGGCCCTCGCCCCGTTGCGCCAGGTCACCGAGACCGCCCGCCGCATCGCCGCGGCCGCCGACCCGGGCGGGCACGCGCGGATCGCCCTGCGCGGGCCCGACGACGAGGTGAAGGACCTCGCGGACGCGTTCGACGTGATGGTCGAGCGGCTCGACCGGTCGTTCGACGCCCAGCGCCGGTTCGTCGCCAACGCGTCGCACGAGCTGCGCACGCCCCTGACGCTCAACCGGTCGCTGGTCGAGGTGGCGATGCGCCGCGGCACCGACGTCCGGGAGCTCGGCGGCAAGCTGCTGCAGATCAACGCGAGGAACGAGAAGCTGATCAGCGGGTTGCTCCTGCTGGCGAAGTCGGAGAGCGCGCTGACGTCGCGGAGCCCGGTGGACCTGGCGGCGGTGGCCGCGCAGGTGGCGCCGCCGGAGGTCGAGCGGTCCCTGGCCGAAGCAGTGACGAGCGGCGACGCGGTCCTGCTGGAACGGCTGGCAGGCAACCTGGTGGAGAACGCGCTCCGCCACAACGTGCCCGGCGGCTGGGTGCGCGTGACGACCCGGTCGGTGCCGGGTCGGGTGGAGCTGGAGGTGGCCAACAGCGGGCCGGTGATCCCGCCGGAGGAGGTGCCGGCGCTGTTCGACCCGTTCCACCGCCGGGCCCGGGTGGCGGCGGAGGGGACCGGGCTCGGGTTGTCGATCGTGCGGTCGGTGGCGCACGCGCACGACGGCGACGTGACCGCGACCGCCCGCGCGGAAGGCGGCCTGGTGGTGGTCGTGTCACTGCCGGCTGACCTGTCTCGCGGACGAATTTCGGATATTCCGGCGCTTTTCGCCCGCGGGACCCCCTGAACCGACTTTCGCGCCTTGACTTCGGCATTGGTCTAGTCCAATGATCTGTCCACCTCGATCCCCACCGGGAGGACAGCTCATGCGCAGGAGCAGACTGGCCGCCGTCGGGCTCGCCGCCGCCACTTTCGCCGCCACCGCCGTCAGCCTCGTGCTCGGCGCACCGTCGGCCACCGCGGCGTTGAGCAACAACTGGTACGCCGCGGCGCCGTACCTGATGCCCCAGAGCAACAACCCGCCCGACCCGGTCACCGTGATGAACGCGACCGGGCTCAAGGCGTTCCAGCTGGCGTTCATCCTCGCGCCGAACGGCGGCGGCTGCAGCCCGACCTGGGACGGCACGTCGGCGGTCTCCTCCGACACCGCGGTCGCGAACGTGATTTCGCGGATCCGCGGCGCGGGCGGCGACGTCTCGGTGTCCGTCGGCGGCTACGGCGGCACGAAACTCGGCCAGACCTGCGGAACGGTGGCCGCGACGGCCGCCGCCTACCAGCAGGTCATCACGAAGTACTCGCTCAAGGCGATCGACTTCGACCTCGAAGAACCCGAGTACGAGAACACCGCCGCGATCGCGAACGAGCTGGGTGCCGCGAAGACGTTGCAGGCCAACAACCCCGGCCTGTTCGTGTCGGTGACCATGCCGGGCACCGCGGCCGGCACCGGCTGGTTCGGCACACAGCTGCTCGACCAGGCGAAGTCGATCGGCTTCTCGCCGAACAACTTCTCGATCATGCCGTTCGACGGCGGGTTCAACGGCGGCTCGTCGCAGGTGTCGGCGCTGGAAGCGCTGCACGGCCTGCTGATGTCGCACCTGGGCTGGGACAGCGCGACGGCGTACGCGCACGAAGGTTTCTCCGGCATGAACGGCAAGTCCGACGCGGCGGAGATGTTCTACACCTCGGACTTCCAGACGGTGTACGACTACGCGACCAGCCACGGCCTCGGCCGCTTCACGTTCTGGTCGGTCAACCGCGACCGCGCCTGCGTCGGCACGACGGACAACGGCGTCTGCAGCAACGTCCCGCAGAACGACTGGGACTTCACGAAGTTCAGCGTCCGGTTCGCCGGTGCGACACCGCCGCAGACGACGCCGCCGGTGACGACCCCGACCACGCCGGGCGGCGGCTCGTGCACCGCGGCGGAGTGGGACCGGACGAAGGTCTACGTCAAGGACAACGTCGTCTCCCACAACAGCCACAAGTGGACGGCCAAGTGGTGGACGCAGGGCGAAGAGCCGGGCACGACCGGCGAATGGGGCGTCTGGCAGGACAACGGCGCCTGCTAGCTCCCCGCCGTCTCAGAAGTCGAGGTGGGTGTTCTCGCGCTGGACCTCCGGGGTCAGCGCGGGCACCTCGACGACGTGCCGCCCGGCCTGCCGCAGCAGCTCGGTACCCCGGGCGTCGACGAAGACCGGCGGCTCGCGCCAGGCGAACACCACACGCGGGATCCCGGCGTCGAGGATGAGCTGGGTGCAGCTGCGCGGGTGGGAACTGCGGTGGCTGCACGGTTCCAGCGAGCTGTACACGGTCGCGCCGGCCAGGCGCGGGTCACCGGCGCATTTGGCCAGCGCGGCCTCTTCGGCGTGGTTGTTCGGCTCGCCTTCGCCGGAGTGCCCGGTGGCGACGACCTCGCCGTCGGCGTCGGTGATGACCGCGCCGACCCGGAAGGTGTGGCTGGGCGGGCACTCGGCGGCGAGTGCGATGGCCTGCTTGAGGCGCTGGACATCCCGGCCGGTCGGTTCGGCGGCGGCGCGGTATTCGAGGATCGCCATTCCCTGCAGCGCGTTCGCGGCGGTCAGCACGAGCGGCCGCGGGTACAGGCCGGGCCCGACGAACCGCGGCGCGTCCGGCTGCCCGACGAAGAACTGCGCGATCGCCAGCCGCAGTTCGTCGGCGAGACCTTCGGTGAGGAAGCGCGTGTGGATCCCGCCGCCGCCCTCGACCAGCAGGCGCTCGATGCCGCGCGCGCCGAGGTCGTCGAGGATCCGCCCGAAGTCCGGCGGGTCCCCGGCGTCCACGACGGTGGCGACGGACTTGAGCGCGTCCGCCGCGCCGGGCGGGGCGTAGACGATCTTTTCGGTGTCGCCGACGGTGAAGAACTGCGCGTCCGGGTCGAGACCGCGGGTGGTCACGGTGACCTTGACGGGCTGTTCGGGCTTCCCCCGCTCCAGCCGCCGTTGCCGCAGCTCGGGAGACCGGACGAGCAGCCGCGGGTTGTCGGCCCGGACCGTCCCGGCTCCGACGAAGATCGCGTCGGCCTCGGCCCGCAACCTGTCGACGACCGCGAAATCGTCCTCTGTGGACAGCACGAGCCGCTCGGGCGAGGTGTCGTCGAGGTAGCCGTCGAGCGACTGCGCGGCGGAGAGCAGGACGTGCGGCCGGGAGATCACCCGGCCCAGTATGCCGTAACGCCGGGGGCGGTCCCCGCGTCCTAGACGTATCCCCCTGTCGTGCCCATCCCCCGGAGCTGCGGAACATGACCACGCGAGGCTGGTACAAGGAGCGGACGCTCACCACGGTCGACACCGTCGGCCGGGAGGTGTCGGTGACGACCGGGCTCACCCGCGACCCCGAAGGCCGCCTGGTCGCGGCGATCGCGATCAGCGACGGCCCGACGGCGATCTACCGGTATTCCGGCGACGCCGGCGAGCCGACCGAGCTGGTGACCAACGCCGCGGAGACGGTCAAGGAGCTCCGCAAGCTCGCCGGCGTCCCGCCGGCCCGCTGAGCGGTTCAGGCCGGCAGGACGGCGTACTGGCGCACGTAGAGGTCGGTGTAGGTGACCGGCCCGCGCGGGCCGGGGACCTTGTCGAGGTTGATGCCGGTTTCCGGGACGGCGAGCAGCTTGAAGCCGTCGAGGAGCCGGGTCGGGGCGTTCCAGAAGACGCCGGTGCCGGTGTAGCCGTCGAAGAAGGCGTCGGCGGCCGACTGGTCTTCGGTGGTGATGCCGGCGGCCAGGCCGGAGGTGCGCTCGTTCGCGATCTCGACGGCATCGGAGAGCGACCCGACCTTGGCGACGGTGACGGTCGCCTCGCGGTCGGAGTCCAGCGCCCACTCGTACCCGATGGGGTGCTCGTGCGGCGCCAGCGACGGCGTGACTCCGCGTTCGGCGAGGGCGTCGGAGAGCGCGGGCCAGACGTCGTCGTGGATGTCTTCGTGAATGAGCAGCAGGTTCAGCCGGTTGCAGACGCCCAGCCGGTCGAGGCTGGCGTAGACGAGGTCGCGGGCCTTGGTGACATCGGCCCCGCGGTCGACGTAGAGGACGCCCCCGCCATCGGCGTGGGCGAGGGTCCGCACCCCGTGCACGGCGGCTTCGGTGGCGAGGGCGCGGGTGCTGTCCCCGCTGCCCCGCAGGATGACGAGGGGGACGAGGTCGGGCAGCCGCACGAGCGCGGACGCGGCCTCCCGCTCGACCCGCGGAACGAGCTGAACGCAGTCGGCATCGATGCCGGCCTCGGACAGCGCGGGCGCGATGACGACCTCACGCAGCCGCTGCGCCGACCCGAGCGCGGCCGAGCCGGTGCGCAGAACGCCGGCGTTGCGCGACTTGACCAGCTGCGAGGCCACGTCGACGGTGACGTTCGGCCGCGCCTCGTAGTTGGCCCCGATGACACCGACCGGCCGCCGCCGTTCGACGAGCCGCAGCCCGCCATCCAGGGTGGAGACGTCGACGGACCGTTCCTGGTGCGGCGCGCCGGCGAGCAGCCGCAGCTGTTCGGCCATGCCGGTGAGCCGCTCCGGAGTGATGGTGAGCCGGTCCAGCAGACCGGCGCTCATCCCGTCGGCCTTGGCGCGCTCGACGTCGGCCTGGTTGGCCTCGAGGATTTCCTCGCGGTGTGAGAGGAGCCGTTCGGCCATCCCGGTGAGGGCTGAATCGATGGCTTCGGCACTCGCGGCAGCCAGCGACGGCGCGGCCAGCTTCGCCGCCCGTGCGCACTCTTCAACGGCCTTGGCGACCTCGTCCATCGTTTCGTCTCCCTCCACGCGGACCACCAGTTTGCCGCATGCACGCCGGTCACCGGCCACGGGCTCCACCGCGGGTCACGGCAGGTGCCGGCCGCCCACCCGAACCGGGCCAGGTCAGGCCAGACCGGGGCGAGGCGGGGCCCGGCCAGACCAAAGCGACGCGCGACCCGAAGGCGGAGCAGGGCCCGGCCCAGGCGAGGAGAGCCCGGGCAGCGCCGAGCCTGGCTGGAGCGGGCCCGAGCGGGTCGGCCGGAGCCAGGCCAGGGCCGGGTGGAAGCCGTCGCCGAGGCGAACGCGATCGCCGCGCGTGACGAGCTCGGGATGGCTCGATCGTGGCCGATCGACGAGGTCCGAGCGGTCGTCCGCGCGGTCGTCCGCGCGCGGGCCGATGGGCTACTTGGCCACCGGCTCCAGGAGCCAGAGCGCGCCGGCGATCAGGCAGCTGATCGTGGCCACCGCGAAGACCAGGACCCACAGCACCGGCGGGACCGCCGTCAAGCGGCCGAGCTGATCCGCGTCGGAGTCGCGGGCCTGGCCTCGGCGGCGCTTGGTCTGGAGCTCCGCCACCGGACGGACCCCTCCGAACAGGAGGAACCACGTCACCAGGTAGCTGAACGGCGCCTGCAGCTCGACCGGCGCGACGAACGCGATCAGTGCGAGCACCGCCGCGCTGGCGACCACCGTGAACACGCCGTACGCGTTGCGCACCATCACCAGCACGCCGAGCAGCAGCAGCGCGATCAGGACCAGCACCGTCCCCACCAGGTCCGCACCCAGCAAGCTCGCGAACAGCAGCCCGAGCACCGACGGCGCCAGGTACCCGGCCATCGCGGTGAACGCCATGCCCGGGCCCTCGGGTTTGCCACGCGAGACGGTGACGCCCGAGGTGTCCGAGTGCAGCTTGATGCCCTGCAGACGCCGCCCGACCAGCACCGCCGCCAGCGCGTGACCGGCCTCGTGCACCATCGTCACGACGTTGCGCGCCCGCCGCCACGGCGTGCCGCCGACCAGGACCACCAGCAGCGCCACGCCGCCGGCGACCAGGGTGATCACCGCGGGTGTCTGGGCCTGCTCGAGCAGCAAACCGGCCGTCGAACTGTCGGTGGCGGCGGCCGCACGGAACGCTGACAGCGCGTCACCGGCCGGGCCGCCGAGCGCGGGATGAACGGGCGAGCTCACCCGGACACCTCACCACAGGCGACATCTGGCTACTGTGAGTCCCCAATGCTCGCCGCTTCGCGGCTTCCGGTATTGGGTCGTGACTGTTCTCCTTTCGTCTGGACGACCGGCGCGAGCCGGCCGACTTCGGGACTTCGACCGACGGGGACCCCTTCCGGCGCCGGGTGCCGCCCACGGCTTGTGGCCGCGAGGAGGCACCGCCACCGGAGCTCGCGAAAGCAAGTCGTGGCGACTCGTCCTCGCCCGGGAACAGGAGCGTCACTCAGCTCCAGGGTGGCTGTTCTCCTTTCCGGCAAAGACCAACCGGCCTCGGGACTTCCACCGCCGCGAACCAGCGCCGAGTGCCGCCGGCGCTCGTGGGATCAGGTCATCGCGACTCCCGCATCCGCGCCTCGCCCTCCACCCGGAACAAGAACGCCACCCAGCTCCGGAACGGCTTCCACGCCTCCGCGATCTCCGCCAGCTCCGCGACTCCCGCGTCCGGGAGGTGGTACGCCTCCCGCATGATCTCGTGGAGACGCGTCTCCGCTCGGGGGAAGACGTCCGGGTGGCCGGCTCCGCGGATCAGGATCAGCTCCGCGCTGAACCGGCCGACTCCCGGCAGCAACTGCAGCTGCGCCAGCGCCTCCTCGGCCGGCATCGCGCGCAACGCCGCCGCGTCCAGCGCTCCCTCGGCCGCCGCCTCGGCGATCGCGCGCAAGCGGGGCAGCTTCGGGCCCGGCAGCCCCGGTTGGTACTCCGCCTTCGCCAGCACGGCCGGTGCCGGGAACGTCCACAGCCTGCTGCCGCCCACCTGCACCTCGGTGCCGTAGCGCTCGGTCAAGCGACGACGCAGCCGGACCGCCTGCGTCATCCAGATCCGGTGGCTCAGCACCGCCCAGCACGCCGCCTCGTACGGGGAGGCGAACAGGACCGGGCGCAGGCCGGGGTGCATCCCCTGCAGCAGTGAGACCACCGGATCACGCCCGCCCGCTTCCGGGAACGCCGTGCCGTCCACGTCCAGCGAGCACATCCGCCGCACCTGCGCCACCACGGCTTCGGTGTGCTCCGGCGGGCCGTGGACCTCGACCGTGATCTCGCCCGGCGATCTCTGCCGCAGCACCGCTCCCACCGGCGTCCATTCGCCGTCGAGCGCGAACGCCACCCGCAGCGCTCCCGGCTCGGAGTCCGGCTGCCCCGCAGGGGCGAAGCCGGTCAGGAAGCGGGCCGCCGCGGCCAGGTCGAACTCGCCGGGCACCGTGATCTCGCCGCTCGGGCGGGCCATCGTCGTCATCTGTCCTCCTCGGATCGGAACCTTGGCTGCGACGTTAGGGAGGGGCACCGACAATTCCGGGCGTCGAACGCCTGAGCACGGATTTGTTCACTCGATCGAGTGGCCGCGGCGGAGCACCCCGAAACAGTCCACAGTAGACAAAAGCCGAACAGGAGCCGCCGAGCACCGCAAACTGTCGGAGGTCCCGGTTAGCATCGCCCCATGACCAACGCCCAACCCGTCCCGCCCGACGACAGCTACCTTCGCTCCCTGGTCGAGGCCACCGCCGACGCCGTCGCGGCCGCCGAACCGCTGTCCTCGCCGCACACCGGCGCGGACGAGGTGACGCGCGCCGAAGTGACCGCCGCGGTCGAGCGCAGCTCGCCCGACCTGGTCGCGTTGAGCCAAGATCTGCACGCCCACCCCGAGGAAGGGTTCGCCGAGCACCGCTCGGTCCGCGCACTGGCCGACCTCCTGCAGCGCCACGGCCACGAAGCCACGATCGGCCTCGGCGGGCTCGACACCGCACTGCGCGTCAGCACGCCACCGCAGGAGGGCCCGCACATCGCCGTCCTCGCCGAGTACGACGCACTGCCCGGGCTCGGCCACGCCTGCGGCCACAACGTCATCTGCACCACCGCCGCGGGCGGTTTCCTCGGCGCCGCCACCGTCGCCGAGCGGCTCGGCGGCCGGGTCAGCCTGATCGGCACCCCGGCCGAGGAAGGCGGCGGCGGCAAGGAAATCCTCGCGCGCGCCGGGGTGTTCGACGACGTCGACGCGGTGATCATGCTGCACCCGTTCAGCCACGACATCGCGCTGCACCCGTTCCTCGGGCGGCGCCAGCTGGAGATGGTCTTCCACGGCGTCGGCGCGCATGCGAGCGCCCAGCCGTTCATGGGCCGCAACGCGCTCGACGCCGCCGTGGCTGCGTACCAAGGCGTCTCGGCGCTCCGCCAGCAGCTCCCGCAGAGCGACCGCGTCCACGGCGTGTTCACCGACGGCGGCGCCCGGCCCAACGTGATCCCGGCCCGCGCCGCGCTGCTGTTCTACCTCCGGTCGCAATCCCCGGAAACGCTGCGCGACCTCGCCGCCCGCATGACGTCGATCGCCGAAGGCGCCGCGGCGATGACCGGCTGCGGCGTCGAACTGATCTGGGACGCACAGCCGGCCTACCTGCCGATCCGGTTCAACACCGCGCTCGCCGGGCGCTGGTCGGCCAACCAGGTGATCACCGGCCGCAAGCCGCTCCCGCCGGGGATCGTGCCGGAGTCGCTCACCGGCTCGACCGACCTCGGCAACATCTCCTACCGCGTCCCGTCGCTGCACCCCATGCTGGCCATCTCCGGTCCCACGGTGGCGTTGCACACCAAGGAATTCGCAGCCGCGGCCGGTTCGGAGACGGGCGACGCGGGAGTCCGCGACGGCGCACTCGGCCTGGCGCTCACCGCCGCCGACTACCTGGGCGACGCCGAGCTGCGGCAGGCGGTCCACGAGGAGTTCGAAGCGGCGGGAGGTGCCCTCGACGTCCCGTCGTTCTTCGTTTGACAGCTGAGGATTTCCTGAGTTTTCTCAGCTGATTCTTCTCAGCAAAGCCTGAGGTGTTTCCACAGGTTGTTCACAAGCGCGGGCGCGAACCTTGTTCCATGACCGAGAACGAGAGTCGGCCCGGCCCCGCCTCACCCGGTGGGCACCAGCCGCACCAGAGCACCCAGCAGTACGGGCCGTACGCGCAGTACGCCTACCAGCAGCAGGCGGCGCCGAACCCGCTCTTCACCCCGCAGCCTCCGGGTGGTCAGGCGCCGACGGCGCTGAAGGCCAAGCCGCGCAAGGGCGGCCGCGTCGCGATGCTCGTCAGCGCGACCGCGCTCGGTGCCGCGCTGGTCGGCGGCGTCGGCGGCGCGGCGATCGTCGGGCTCACGACGACCTCGGCGGACGGCGCGACGACCTCGGTCAGCACGCCGGCGGCCAACGGGCAGACGGTCGCGAACCCGACCTCCGGCGACGTCAGCGCCGTCGCGGCGAAAGTGACGCCAAGCGTCGTCCAGATCAACGTCACGACCGACCAGGGCGAGGCCATCGGCTCCGGCGTCATCCTCACCTCGGACGGCCGGATCCTGACCAACGCCCACGTCGTCAACGGCGCCCAGAACGTCGTCATCACGACCTCCGACGGCAAGAAGTACCAGGCCAGCGTGGTCGGCGCGGACACCAAGGCCGACATCGCGGTGGTCCAGGCGAAGAACGCCAGCGGCCTGACCGCGGCGAGCCTCGGCGACTCCAGCAAGCTCGTCGTCGGCCAGTCGGTGGTCGCCATCGGCTCGCCGGGGGGCCTGCAGAACACCGTCACCACCGGCATCGTCAGCGCGCTGAACCGGAACCTGTCCGACATCGGGCAGGGCGAGCAGCAGCAGCGTTCGCCGTTCAGCCGCACGTCGAACCAGAGCGAGGACTCGCCCAGCTACACCGCGATCCAGACCGACGCGGCGATCAACCAGGGCAACTCCGGCGGCGCGCTGGTCGACTCCCAGGGCAATGTGATCGGCATCAACTCGGCGCTGTACAGCCCCTCGGCCTCGGCCAACGGCGCAGCGGGCAGCGTCGGGATCGGGTTCGCCATCCCGATCAACGACGCCAAGAAGATCGTCGACCAGATCGTGAACAACTAGGACGCGGACGGGCCGTGGTCGGGGCGGCCCGTCCCCCCGCTTCGGGGAGCGGGAGAACACGTGAAGGCCGTTTCGAGAGTCAATCGGGGGCTCTCGAAACGGCCTTCACGCTGCTCAGAGCGTGTAGCTGAGGGTGAAGTGGTGGTTCTTCGCCTCATCGATCCCGATGTTCGCCGTCCCGGTGATCCCGGCGAGTTCGCCGAAGCCCGAGCCGGCGAGGATCTTCAACGTCAGGCCGGAGTCGTCGGCCGTGTGGTGCAGGACGAAGCCGCCCTTGCGGCCGTCGACCGAGACCGCGAGGCGCTCGAAGGCGACGTACGCGCGCGAAGTCGCATTGGACGCCGAGAGCAGCTCGACGGTGCTGGTCCCCTCGACCGCGCCGGTGAACGTCTTGGCGATCGCCACCCGGGCGAATTCGGTGCCCGCGGCCTCGTCGGTCGCCTGCGGTTCCCAGGTGTCGACGACGAACGACGCGGTGGCAGTGCTGGTCATGACTGGTTTCCTTTCGAAGGTGGCGCCAGCCTGCCAGCCATACCTGACAGCTTGCGTCAGGTTTTGTCACCGCCGCCGGTTGCCGAACAGCCCACGCGTGATCTCCCGGCCCAGCGCGCTCGCCGCCGACCGCATGAACGACTTCACGGCCGGGTTCTTCATGGCGGACTCGATGAACCCCGGCTCCTCCTTCGCGGGCGGCGGCTCGGGAGCGGCCTCCGGCGAGGCCGACGGCGACGGAGCAGGCGCAGCGGCGACTTTCGCGGCCAGCTTCTCGTAGGCCGACTCCCGGTCGATCGTCTCGGCGTACTTCGCGTGCAGGTCCGACGAGGACACCGCGGCGGCGACGGCCTCGTCCCCGATCGAGCCCATCTTCGACCGCGGCGCCCGCAGCCGCGTCCACGCCACCGGCGTCGGCGCACCCCGCTCCGACAGCACCGTGACCACGGCCTCGCCGATGCCCAGCGACGTCAACGCCGTGTCGAGCTCGTAGAACTTCGTCTTCGGGTAGGTCTTCACCGTCTTGGCCAGCGCCGCCTGGTCGTCCGGGGTGAACGCCCGCAGCGCGTGCTGGATCCGCGCGCCGAGCTGCGAAAGCACGGCGTTCGGGATGTCCGTGGGCAGCTGCGTGCAGAAGAACACGCCGACACCCTTCGACCGGATCAGCTTGACGGTCTGCTCGATGCGCTCGAGGAACGCCTTCGACGCGTCCGAGAAGAGCAGGTGGGCCTCGTCGAAGAAGAAGACGAGCTTGGGCTTGTCGAGGTCGCCCTCTTCGGGCAGCTCCTCGAACAGCTCGGCCAGCAGCCACATCAGGAACGTCGAGAACAACGCCGGCTTGGCCTGCAGGTTGTCCAGTTCCAGGAGCGTGACGACGCCCAGCTCGCCGGCTTGCCGCATGAGGTCGTGCACGTCCAGCTCGGGCTCGCCGAAGAAGTCCTCGCCGCCCTGGGCCTCCAGATTGGACAGCGCGCGCAGGATCACCCCGGCCGTCGCCGCCGAGACACCGCCGATGCCCTTGAGGTCCTCCTTGCCCTCGTCGCTGGTCAGGTGCGTGATCACCGACCGGAGGTCCTTCGTGTCCAGCAGAGCCAGGCCGCGCTGGTCGGCCCAGTGGAAGATCAGCCCGAGCGTCGACTCCTGCGTCTCGTTCAGCCCCAGCACCTTCGAGAGCAGCACCGGCCCGAAGCTGGTGATCGTCGCCCGGATCGGCGACCCCTTCCCGCCGGTGCCCAGCGAGAGGAACTGCACCGGGAACGCCGTGCCCGCCCAGTCGTCGCCGAGCTCCTGCGCACGCTTGGTGACCTTGTCGTTCGCCTCGCCGGCCGCAGCCAGCCCGGACAGGTCGCCCTTGACGTCGGCGAGCACCACCGGCACCCCGGCCGCCGACAGCTGCTCGGAGATCAGCTGCAACGTCTTCGTCTTGCCCGTCCCGGTCGCGCCGGCGACCAGGCCGTGTCGGTTCAGCGTCGCCAACGGCAGGCGCACGGCCGCCGCCGCGTCCGCCTGCCCGTCGATCACCACCGCACCCAGCTCCAGCGCGGCACCTTCACTCGCATAACCAGCGGCGATCTCACTCGCCGGCGACCCCTGCTCGGTCACTCTCAGCTCCCCGATCGTGTGTCCTGGACCACACCGGGAGCGTAACGCGCCGTACGCGCAGGTAACGCCCTTCGCATCCCCGTGTCGGGTTAGGGTCACCAGGTGACCGACCGCCTAGTCTGGATCGACTGCGAGATGACGGGGCTCGACCTCGGCAAGGAAGCGTTGATCGAAATCGCCGCCCTCGTCACCGACGCGGAGCTGAACGTGCTCGGCGAAGGAGTCGACATCGTCATCCACGCCGACGAGGAAAAACTCGCCGGGATGCCGGACGTCGTCCGCGAGATGCACGCCCACTCGGGACTCACCGAAGAAGTCCGCCGCTCCACGGTGACGCTCGAAGAAGCCGAACGCCGCGTCCTCGACTACATCCGCGAGCACGTCCCCGAACCGGGCACCGCGCCCCTCGCCGGCAACTCCATCGCCACCGACCGCGGCTTCATCGCCCGTGACATGCCCGCCCTCGACGCCCACCTGCACTACCGCATGGTCGACGTCTCCTCCGTCAAGGAACTCGTCCGCCGCTGGTACCCGCGCATCTACTACGCCAAGCCCGAGAAGGGGCTCGCCCACCGCGCGCTCGCCGACATCCGCGAATCCATCGGCGAACTCGACTACTACCGGCGCGTCGCCTTCGTCCCCCAGCCCGGCCCGACCAGCGACGAAGCCAAGGCCGCTGCCGCTGAAGTGCAGGAACACCACCAGAGGTGACCCCCTGAAAAGCGGTCGAGGGCACCCGCTACGATTACTGCAAGCGAGGTGATCGCACGCGGATCCCCTCGGCGATGGTGGGCGTAGCTCAGCTGGTAGAGCACCTGGTTGTGGTCCAGGAGGTCGCGGGTTCGAAACCCGTCGCTCACCCCATCACCCCAGTCTGGTCGGGGCTTGCGCCCCTTCCCGCAGGCTGGGGTTTCGCCTTTTTGTGGGGGTCGAACCCCCACACCCCGCCGGGGGCGAGCCCCCGGACCCCCATCACGCGTGGTCACCTCGGCCGTAGGTGGCAACCCTCACGACCGGATGGCTCAGCGTGCGAGCCGCCGAATGCCGGTGCACGGTGTTCTGGTGGCACGTTCAGCACCGAAGGTCCGGGGTCGTAAGAAGAAGCTGCGGTACGAGGACATCACCGTCGTCGACCAGTCGTTGCTCAAGCGGGCGGTGGGGGCCGCCGCGCTCGGCAATGCCATGGAGTGGTTCGACTTCGGCGTGTACGCCTACATCGCCGACACCATTGCCGAGGTGTTCTTCCCGGCCAGCGTGTCCCCCGGGGTTCGGCTGATCGGGACGTTCGGCGCCTTCACCGCCGCCTTTCTGATGCGGCCGCTGGGTGGCCTGGTCTTCGGGCCGCTCGGGGACCGGATCGGGCGGCAGAAGGTGCTCGCCGTCACCATGATCATGATGGCCATCGGCACGCTGTGCATCGGGCTGATCCCGTCGTACAGCTCGATCGGTGTCTGGTCGCCGATCCTCCTCGTGCTCGCCCGGATGGTGCAGGGCTTCTCCACCGGCGGCGAGTACGGGGGCGCCACCACCTTCATCGCCGAGTACTCGCCCGACAAGCGGCGCGGCTTCATGGGCTCCTGGCTGGAGTTCGGGACGCTCTCCGGGTACGTGCTGGGCGCGTCCGTCGTAACCGGGATGAAGGCCTGGGTGCCGCACGAGACGTTGCTCGACTGGGGGTGGCGGGTCCCGTTCCTGGTCGCGGGGCCGCTCGGCATCATCGGGCTCTACATGCGGCTCAAGCTGGAGGAGACGCCCGCCTTCCAGAAGCACGCGGAGGAAGCCGAGAAGCGGGGACGCTCCGGGGAGCCGTTCTGGAAGATGTTCACCGAGTACTGGCCCGCGCTGCTCATCTGCGTCGGCCTGGTGCTGGTGTTCAACGTCACCGACTACATGCTGCTGTCGTACATGCCGACGTACCTGTCCGAGCAGCTGCACCTCGACGCCACGCACGGCCTGCTGCTGATCATCGTCGTCATGGTGGTGATGATGCTGATCATCCTGGTCGGCGGGCGGATCACCGACCACGTCGGCCGCAAGCCCGTGATGATGGCCGGCTGCCTCGGGTTCCTCGTGCTGTCGTGGCCGCTGATGCTGCTGGTGCACGACGGCGGGCTCGTCCTGACCTTCCTCGGGCTGATGGGGCTCGGCCTGCTCCTGCTCTGCTTCGAGGTGTCGATGCCCGCGGCGCTGCCCGCGCTGTTCCCGACGGCGATCCGGTACGGCGCGCTGTCCATCGCGTTCAACATCTCGGTGTCGCTCTTCGGCGGCACCACCCCGCTGGTGATGCAGTCGCTGATCTCCGCCACCGCCCACGACTTCTGGCCGGCCTGGTACATGATGGCGGCGGGCGCGATCGGCGCCGTCGCGGTGTACTTCAGCCGCGAAACGGCGAACAAGCCGCTCTGGGGCTCGGGGCCCGCGGTGTCGACCGAGGCCGAAGCCCGGGAGCTGGTGCGCGACTCGGGCTAGTTCGCCGCCGTCCGCCACTCGTCCCAGGACAGCTGCCAGACGCTCCAGCCGTCGGTCGGCTCGAGCTTCGGGCCGCCGCTGTTCTGCACTGTGACGAGGTCGCCCTTCTTGGCCGTGTCCATCAGCCACTTCGTGTTCTCGGTGGACAGGTTGAGGCAGCCGTGACTGACGTTGCTGTGCCCCTGCTGCCGCACCGACCACGGCGCGGAGTGGAAGAAGATGCCGCTCCAGGACAGGCGGACCGCGTACTGGACGAAGGTGCTGTAGCCGCCCGGGGCGTCCTCGGGCACGCCGTAGGTGGCGGAGTTCATCGTGTAGCCGGTGTGCTCGCTCATCACGGTGTAGGTGCCCTGCGGCGTGTTGTGGCCGGGCTTGCCCATGGAGGTCGGCATGGTCTTGACCTCCTTGTCGTTGATCGTGACGGTCATCTGGTGGGTCTGCCCGTCGGCGACGGCGACAAGCTTGTCACCGACGGTGACGCTGGCCCCCTTGTCTTCCCGGCCGTAGCTGCCGTTGCCGAGCGGCTTCCCGTAGACGGCGGCGTCGACCTTGATCTTCGTGCCGCTCTTCCAGTAATCCTTCGGCCGCCAGGTGACCTGCTTGTCGCCGGACCAGCGGAAGGCGCCCTCGGTGGCCGGCTCCGCGGTGACCTTCAGCGCCTTCTCGGCGGCGGTCTTGTCGGCGACGTTGCCGGTGAAGGTGAAGATCAGCGGCATCCCGACCCCGACGGTCTCGCCTTCGACGAGGTTCACCGAGACGCCGAGCTGCCGCGCGGGCTTGACGGTGCTGAACGTCGACTCCGCGGTGACCGGCTTGCCGTCCGACCCGGTGGCGGTCGCGGTCAGCCGGTAGGTCTTGTTGTAGCCGAGCGGCTCGGCGGAGTCCCACCCGGAGCCATCGGCCCGCACCTTCCCGCCGACGACCTTGCCATCGGCACCGGCGAGCTTGACGTCCCCGACCTTCCCGTCCGTGACGGTGACGCTCACGGGCTCCCCGGGCGCGACGTCCTTGGCATCCTTGGCGGGAGTGAGCGCGAGCACAGCGGGCTTCGGCGCAGGCTTGCTCTCACTGGACGGCGGCGCCGTCTCCCGAGGAGGTTCACCCGAAGGGGTACTGCTGCACCCGGCCAAGAAGAGCCCGACCACCCCGGCGACCACCAGCAGCCGCCCCGTCACACCCCGCATGCGCACCCGCCCGTTTCGCCGTCGATGTCCGACTACAGTGTGCCCGACCAGCCGCAACGCCGGGGCAGCAATGCCGGAACCGGCTTGGGGGACCCCCCTGAAACGGCCTCGGAGAGGGGTGCTAATCTTTTCCATGTCGCCGAGGGAAGCCTCCGGCAGACACCGGCGCCATTAGCTCAATTGGCAGAGCAGCTGGCTCTTAACCAGCGGGTTCGGGGTTCGAGTCCCTGATGGCGCACACTCACTCCCCAGGCTGAAGATCTCTTCGGCCTGGGGTTTTGTGCTATCTGGAGCCGGGTTGCCACCCAGCCAATCGGCATGCAGGACCGGCCGATTCTGTTACCGACAAGCTTTCCGAGCCGCGCCCGCGGTCCACAATGTCCTGTCATGACCGCGGGCCTGAGCTCCGCGTTGGACAACGCCAGTCTCGGGGTGGCGAGTGCATCGGAGCTCATCGGTCCTTGCTCGCCGGGCTGCCGGTCGGGTCTGTGGCGAGATGCTCGCCAAGGCGTGACTGATCATGCCCGACGCCGCAGCGCCGGACCGGCTGCGCACTGCCGCGCAGCGACAGCATCGCCCCACCAACCACACCCCCCGCCGACCCGATACGCAGCCGCTTCAGCGGGTGGGAGGTTGTGTCAAGGCACGCTTTCCCGCCTTGACACAACCTCCCACCCGTTGAACAATCCGGCGTTCGGGCCGGTGGAGGCCACCCAGGTACCGCAGATCAAGACCCAAGACAGGCACCATGACCATCAAACTCGAGAACGTCGGCATCGCGGTCCGAGACATCGAAGCAGCAATAGCCTTCTTCACTGACCTCGGCCTGACGCTGCTCGGCCGCGACACGATCAGCGGCGATTGGGCTGACACGGCCGTCGACCTCGACGGCAACCACGCCAAGATCGCCATGCTCCAGACCCCGGACGGCCAAGGCCGCCTGGAGCTGTTCGAGTACATCCACCCCCAAGCGATCGAATCGAACCCCACTCGTCCCAACGAAATCGGCATGCACCGAGTCGCCTTCTCCGTCGATGACATCGATGCAGCCCTCGAAACAGCCGCAAAACACGGGTGTCACCCGCTTCGGGGCGTTGCCACCTACGAAGACATCTACAAACTCACCTACGTCCGGGGCCCCAGCGGCATCATCGTCATGCTGGCCCAGGAACTTAAGAAGAACTGACCGACGCGGCAACCGGGTCCCGGCGGAGGCGGGCGCGGGCAGGGACCGGCCGGTGCCACGGTGTCCGGCCCCACGGCTTGGCTATCGATACCCACGTCATGAACAAGAACGCCACCAGGTTCACCGCCGCACCGTAAGCCAGCCGTCCGCTTACCGGGCTTGGGCGGCCTCCCGCGGCCATGCTCTCCTCCACCCAGACACCCAAGCCGTACGTGCTGTACAGGATCACCGCCACCGTCAGCACCAGTTTCACCAGCACCCACCAGTGCCGCGCGATCCCCCACTTCGTGACCACGCACAGCACCACACCGCCGACGAGGCTGGTGAACGCCGCCGGGATCACCACGAACACGTCGATGCGGTCGACCATCAGGTAGCACACGCCCCGCACGTCCGGCCGGTCCGTGTAGTGGGCCGTCATCGCCAGCACGACGTTGGCCGCGCCGGCGCCCATCCAGCCGACCGACACCACCACGTGCACGAACACCAGCAGCTGCCGCAGGCGCTTGCCCGCCGTCCAGCGCTTCACGCCGGCTCACCGACCGTGACGGCGCCGAGCAGGTGGCCGAGCGCGTCGGGCAGGCGGGGGTGGCGGAACTCGTGTCCCAGTTCGAGCAGCCGTCGCGGCGCCACGTGCTGGTCGGCGATCGCCAGTTCGCTCCGGCCGTCCTCCCCCAGCAGCAGGTGCGGGCCGAACGGCGGGACCTCGGGCCGCGCCGGCCGGCCGAGCACGCTCGCGAGCGTGCTCGCGTACTCGGCATTGCGCACCGGTTCCGGGCTCGCCGCGTTTACCGGTCCACTGAGGACAGTGTCGGTCACGGCCCGCAGGTAGACGTCGGCCAGGTCGTCGACACCGATCCACGGCATCCACTGCCGCCCCGACCCCATCGGGCCGCCCAGCCCGGCGGCGAACAGCGGGTACTGCGCCCGCAGCAGGCCGCCGCGTGGGCTCAGCACCAGGCCCGTGCGCACCAACACCACACGCAACTCCGAAGCCGCGGCCGCTTCCCAGCCGGCGACGACGTCGGCCAGGAACCCTTGTCCCCGCCCACTTTCCTCGTCGAACAGCTCGTCACCCCGGCCGGGGCCGTAGTAGGCGACCGCGGACGCCGAGACGAACACCTTCGGCCCGCCCGGCGTGCGGGCGGCCAGCTCCGCCAGGGCCCGCGTCGGCCCGATCCGGCTGTCGCGCACCGCTTCCCGGCTCCGGCCGGTGAGCGGGGCGGCGGCCAGGTGCACCACAGCGTCGACGCCGGCGAGCAGATCGGCGGCAGGTTCCTCCGGCTGCCACGTCCGCTCGCCCGGCGCCTCCGCCGCCCGGCGCACCAGGCGGACGACCTGGTGCCCGCCGGTGGTCAGCAACGCTGTCAGCGCCGTGCCGACCAGCCCGCCCGCCCCGGTCACGGCGACCGTCAGCGGGTCGTGCCGGTACCGGCGGTGCGCGACCGTGGCGGCGGCCAGCTGCCCGTGCCGATAGGCGGACATCGAACGCCGGAACGCCTCCGGGGTGGTGTCCGCCGTCCGGATGCCCCGGCGAGAGCTCCTGCCCACGACCACCCCTCGATGCACGGACGATGCATTGCTGGGCAGAGCGTAAGAGCAAGATCGCGGGGTCGCACCTCGAACGACCGGTATTTCGTTGCAGACCCGATGCAAATCACCCGGCCAGGCGACGTCAGCGCCGTTTAGACCGGATCGGCGGAGTACTCGACGCCCACCACGACGTCCTGCAGGCCGGAAAGGTCGCCGGCCAGGGTGAAGCGCCACGGCTGCTCGACCGGCTCGCCGATCGCGGCGTTGAGCGGCTGGTCGGGCGACGGGCTGCCCGGCAGGCGGAGCGGTTCGCCGTTGGAGAGCGCGATCCCCGCTTCGCACGTGAACGCCGTCGCCGCGCCCGCGAGGTCGAGGGTGGCCGAGACCGCCAGGTCCGCGCTGCCCGGCAGGGCGACGAACACGTTGGTGACACGGCGGTTCTGCTCCACCACCGGGTACGGCACCTTGCCGAAGTCGAGCTCCAGCGCGCCGCCGCCGCCGGCCTTGATGGCGCCCAGTGCCTCCGGGGCGAACCGGGCCGCCGAGACCAGCAGGAGCCGGCCCGCCGCCGGGGTCGCCGGGGCCTGGCGGAGCGCCTCCGAGAACCGGGCGAGCCCGTCGATCCGGATGACGACGTCGGTGATCGTGTCCCACGCTTCCGCGTCGCGGTCCAGGTGCAGGGTCCAGCCGGTGTCCAGGCCGATGCCTTCGAACGGGCCGAGGACGTCGTGGCCGTCGGGGACCGGGGTGCCGCTTTCGGAGACCGCGACGGCGTCGGCGAACCGCAGGAGCGGGCGCGTCGCCAGGGTTTCGTCCGTGCTGGCCTGCGAAACGCCGTGGTTGACCAGGGTGCCGCGGACGCGCCGGCCCGCAGTGAGCATCCGGACCTCGACGGCGAGACTGCGGACGCGGTGGCCGAACGTGCCGGGGAAGAACGCGCGCGCGGCGCCTTCCGAGGTGGCGAACGAGCACCGTCCACGCGCCTTCAGCGCCCCGAAGGCGAGCGGGAACTCTTCGGCCAGCGACAGCACGTACCGGTACGGGACCAGCGCGCGCTCCCCCGCGATCCGGGCGGCCTCGAGCTCGGCGAGGTCGCCTTGGAGCTGGTCGGCGCCGGTCACGCCGGAGAGGTCGCGGGCCAGGTAGTCCATCCGGACGATGCGCAGGTGCCGGTCCTGCTCGAAGGCGAGAGCGCGTTCGGCGAGCCAGCCGGCCCACGCGCCGAGGTCGAGGTAGCGGCGCAGGACGCGACGCAACACCTGGGTGACGGCGGTCCAGAACTCGGCGTTGAGCAGGCGCAGGGTGGTGAACGCGAGCAGGTCGTTCGCGAGCCGGATGTCCGCGTCGGCGATGGTGGCCTGCAGCTTGGCGATGGTCACCTCGCGCTGCTTGGCGTCGACGTTGCCCTTGGCCAGCGGCAGGGCGACGTCCTGCAGGCGCTTCAGCTCGCCCGCGCGGCCGCTGTAGGCGGCGGCCATGCCGGACATGCTCGTGTAGCCGGCGTAGTAGAACGCGCCGAAGCCGGCGAGCACGGACGCGCCCGCGCCGAGGCCGAGCAGGCCGGACGCCGAGGCGTCGCCCAGCCCGAGTTCGGCGGCGAAGCCTTCGCCGATGCCCTTGGTGGCGAAGCCGGGCAGCCCGGTGAACGTCTTGGTCAGGCCCGACGCGAAGTCCGACAGCTGCCCGAAGAGGCTGTCGTGGTCGGCGATCTCGGCCTTCTTCGCCGCGACCTGGGCCTCGACGTCGGTGACCTGCTTCTGCGCGAGGACGACCTGGTAGGCGGCGATTTGCGCCTGCTCACCGGCGATCGCCTTCTGCGCGGTGGCCTTGGCGAGCAGGTTCGACGTGCGCAGCCGCTCGATCGCCAGGTCTTCGAGGTGCGCGGTGGCGGCCAGGAAGTCGCGCTCGGCGGCCTTCGCCAGCGCCGCGAACCGGTCGGCGGCGTCCTTGAGGGTGCGGTAGCGCTGCACCGGGACGGTCGCTTCGGTGCCGCCGAAGTAGTTCAGCCCGGCTTCGATCCGGGTGAAGCCGAGCCGGGCGCGGGCGACCTGCGCGACCACGGCCGGGTTCGCCGACGCGCCGACGTAACCGCCGGGAACGCCACCCTGCCAGGACGGCCCCACCTGCGGGTCGTCGCCGTGCAGCCACAGCACGGCTTTGTAGAGTTCCCGTGCGCGCGCCGCGCCCGCCGGTTCGTCGGCGCGGAAGAGCGTGTCCGCCCATTCGAGCAGCACCGCGCCCAGGCGCAGCTGCAGGAACCGGCGGTCGACGCGGTGCAGCAGGCCGGCCACCTTCGGCGGCCGGAGCTGGCTGTAGTCGTCGAACGTGCTGCCGTACGGGATGGCGTCGGGCGCGCTGAGATCCGGTTGCACCACCTGGGCCTTGTCGGAGCGGTCCATTGTGGATGGCAGAGGGCCGTCGGTGTACAGCTCGGGCAAGCCGGCGTTCCAGATCGTCTTGTACCCGGCCGGATCGTCCTGCGCCGCCGCGCCGATGGCCACGCCGAGCAGGCCTTCGAGGCACTTCGCGGCCTCGGTGAAGCGGCCGGTGGCGAGCAGCACGTCCGACCGCCACACCCAGGCGAAGTACGTCGCGTACAGCACCAGCCCGGCGGTCAGGCGCTTGCCGTTCCAGTCACCCGGGAACGGGAAGTCGTACGTCGGCTCGCTGAAGAACGCCGAGCCGAACCCGAGGAACCGCTCGAACGCGGCCAGCTGCGCTTTCGTGGTGACCGGCAGCCGCCTGCGGGCCAGCATGGGCGGCTCCAGCGGGTAACCGGCCTTCTGTTGCTCCTTGATCAGTTCCAGTGCGGCGGACGTCGTCGTGTCGATCAGGGACAGCGCCTGCGGGTATTCGCCCTGCAGCAGCAGCTTGTCGATCTTCGCGACGTCGGCGAACACCGCGACCGCCTTCACCTGCCAGGGCGGCCCGGGCTTGGTGCCGGCGAGGTCGCCGGCGCGCAGGGAGCGGGCGATGGAGAGGACGTTCTCGGGGTAGAAGGGCGCGGTCGCGGCCAGCCATTCCTCGTACTCCAGGAAGAACGGCGCCCGGCCGCGCTGGACGTCCGGGATGATGGTGCGGTTGCGGACGTCCGGCGGGGTGTGGAAGGGATCCGGCGCCGACTGGAAGCTGTCGCGGAAGAAACCCAGCAGTGTGGCGGTGTTTTCGGCGACGAGAGTGCTGGTCGCCGGACCGGACCGGGTCAGGTCGATCCGGAACCGCAGGCCGAGCTCTCGGGCTGTCACTCCGGAAAGGACGATCAGACTGTCCAGATAGGACCGCGCGTCCATGTCGCCGCGGTCGGGAAGCGAGGCGGTGGGCAGGCCGTAGCCGGTCGGGGCGGGGTCGGTGAGGATGCGCGTGACCGTGCCGATGGCCAGTTCGTTCGCGGGCCGCGGGCTGGTGTCGCGGGTGGTGAAGTCCTGGTGGAAGCGGGCGGTCAGCTGGGCGCGGGCTTCGGTGGCGGTGAGGGGCTTTTCGCCGCCTTGCTGGAGCCAGTAGTCGTCGTAGGCGCAGAGCTTGACCCAGACGCCGAGGAGGTAGTCGCGGTAGCCGATGGCCGGGTTGAGCGCGCCGATCAGCGGACCGTCGAGGATGTTTCCTGCGGTGAATCGGTCGGCGTACTTGTTGAGCAGGCCCGAAAGCCCGGTCCGACCGAGCGCGCCGAAGTCGATCGGCCAGTCCACTTGGGACAGGTCGGCGAAGCTGTCGAGCCGGGTGCGCAGCTCCTGCAGCGCCGGTCCGGTTTCCGGGTGGTCGCCGAGGCCGGCTGCGTAGGCGGCGAAGTCGTGGGCGAGGGTGGCCCACGGCGGGAGCGGGCCGAAGCCGCTCAGGACGCCGGAGGGATCGAGGAAGGCGGCCTCGAGTTCGGCGACGGCCCGCACGCGGACGGCCTGGTCCGGGACGACGGCGGGGTCGCGGACCAGGGCGAGCAGCTCGTCGATCCGGCCTTCACCGGGCCGGTTGAAGACGGCCCAGTCGACTTGGGCGGGCGGGACGTCGATGGTCAGCCGGAGGAAGTCACCCGGCCGGGTGGTGACGAGGTCCTGCGGCGGCCGGTCGCCGAGGGTGCCGGTGATCGTGACGGGTTCGCCTTCCCCTTCGCCGCAGGTGACCACCCGGACGAGCCAGGCGGGGACGTTGTCGCCCGGGGTGAGGGAGAACCGGCCGTCGGCGTCGGTGCTCCCGGCGGCGAGATCGTGGGAGCAGCCACCGAGCCGGACCTGGACGGCGAGCCCCACGCCGGCGACGGGTTCACCCCGCTCCCGGTCGACGAGGGAGCCGGCCACGAGGGCAGGTCGGGACTCGCGTTGCTCCGGCATGGCGCCCTCCGTCGATCTCCGGCATCCGGCCAGAACTCAAGAGCGCGAAAGCGGGCGAGAGATACACAGGTGCCGACGGCGATCGGCGCGTGCACCGCAACGCGGCCGGACCCGTATTCCACCGGCCACCGAACAGAGCCGCGACCGTCCTCCCGGTTATTCCGTCACTTCCGGCCGAACGGCTCACCTGAGATCGTCGGTTCCGCCCGTCTTGTTACGGCCGTGTCGGTGGATTTGCGGAACCGGTTTCACCGAATCTGTGCGATTCTGTTCCGATGGGGAGAACAGAGCCGCTCGGATTTGTCGGGGCCGATGTGCTTGTCAAGCTCGTCGGCGCACTCTGCCTGCGGCCGCGGCTCGGGGATCGGCCGCGGAAACTCGACGAACAATGCCACTGGGGTGACTACCAGGACGAACGGTCCGAACGGCGGGGCCTGCCCATGGTCTGCCTCGTCCGGCCGTCCGAAAGCGCCGATGTGCTCGCCGCCGTTGCGGAACGGCTCAAGACCGCCAAACCGCAGGGCAGCATCCGGTACGCGCGGCCCGAACTGACCCAGCACGAAGGGCGGGACGAAGCCGGGCCCGCGACCGCCGACTCCGTCACCGTCGTCCGGGATGTGCTGCGGGATGCCCGGAAACAACTCGGGGACAGTGCCACCGCGCACACCAGCCGGCTGCCCTTTCCGCTGTTCGACCTCGTCTACTGGCTGATGCTGCAGGACTACGACGGCCGCGACGATCCCGATGGGGTGCTGCGGCGGGCCATCCGGCGGATCAGCCTCGCCGAGCGGTTCAGCTCCTCCGCCGAGGACGCCGTCAAGCAGCTGCCCGAAAACCAGGGCATCTGGAAGGTCTTCTCGCTGCTCGTGCGCGGGCTCACCCTGCTCACCTTCCGGATCGCCGTCACCGGCCGGGTTCCGCTGCTGTCCGGGCGGTACCGGTGGTTCCTGCGGCAGCCCCACCTTGCCCCCGAGATGTCCGGCAGCTTCGTCCGGTTCGCCCGGCGGCTCACCGAGGGGCAGTGGCAGGAAGAGGCCCCCGAATACGTCTGCCGCCTGCTGCTCAACGCCTTCCTCGAAGACCTGCGGCGAGCCTACCGGCTGCGGCCGTGGCGGGTCTGGCGGCGACGGCGGATGACCTACCCGGTGCTGCTGCTGGACGACGTGAGCGTCGGGAACGGCGGTTACCGGCTGCTCGAGCTCGTCAACTCCGTCCGCAACCAGGTCGGGCGGTTCGACCCGCTGCTGGTGGTCAGCGCCAGCCCCGCGCCGCCGCCCGACGCGGAACCGACGCCGCAACGGCCGCAGTTCCAGGCCGGGCAGGCGCGCGCCGCCTACGTGGCCTGGCAGAACCAGCTGGAGCGCGACCGGCGGGAGCGCCGGCCGACCGCCTGGTACCTGCCCGTCGGCGTCCGGCCGCCGTCCGATGACGACGAGCCGAAGGTCCGGCAGATGCTGCAGACCCTCGGCAGCGACTACCGGTTCCGCAGGCAGGTCCGGCCGCCGTGGTGGGCGAGCCGGTGGACGCGGATCGGCGTGCCCGTCGTGGTCGTCGCGCTCGTGGCCGGGTTCGTCGCCTACCGCAGCCACGACACCTGGACCGAGCACTGTCGTTCCGACAACCCCTGGCTGACCTGGACCGGCACCGAATGCGTCGGCGCCACGGACGGCTCGCAGGACGTCTTCCAGCCCTCGGACGCGACGATCCGGCAGGTCGAAGCGGTCGTGCTGGACCAGAACCATCGCGCCGAGCAACTGCACGAAGCCCATCCCGAGCGGCCGTACATCACGCTTGTCGTGCTGGAGGCGCTGACCTCGTCCAACAACCTCGCGGAAGGGCTGACCACCGAACGCGAATCGCTGGAAGGGTTCGCGGTCGCCCAGCTGCGGCAGCTGAACGCGCCGGGCTCGGCCGATCCGATCGTCCGGCTGCTCATCGCGAACGCGGGCCGCAACATGCGCGAAGGCGTGCGGGTGGCCGACCAGCTGCGGCTGCAGGCGCAGCAGGACAGCAGCATCGTCGGGGTGGTCGGGCTGGACCTCAGCAGCGAGCCGACCCAGCGGACCATCGCCGCGCTGACCAACGCCGGGCTGCCGATGGTCGCCTCGACGCTGTCCGCGGACCCGCTGGCCGACCTGAACCCGATGTACTTCCAGGTGACACCGCAGAACCGGCGCGAGGCCGCGGTGGCCGCCGGGTTCGCCACCCAGCTGCCGGGGCCGCGCGTGGTCCGCGTCTACTACTCCGACGACGACGCCGACGTGTACAGCACCAACCTCCGCGACGACGTCCTGAAGTCCTTCCACGACCGGGGTTTCCAGGTCGACGCCCGCGCGTTCACCCCGGACGGCGGCCTCGGCGGGCCGCCTTCACACGTGCGGTACCGCGAGCCGCTGCTGGGCAACGCCGGCGCGGCCGGCCGGGACACCTGCTCCTACGACGGCCTGGCGTTCTTCGCCGGCCGGGGCGTGCCCGACTTCGGCCAGTTCCTCAGCAGCGCCGCGCAGTGCGGCAGCCGCGCCACCGTGATCGGCGACGACGACGTCACCCGGTTCGTCGCCGACCAGGGCGAACGCCGGCGCAACCGGGCACTGCCGTACTACTACCTCTCGTTCGCCACCGCGCCGGTCTTCCAGGCGAGCGGGACCGCGCTGGACTTCTACACGACGCTGGACGAGACGCTGTTCCCGTTCGAACGGACGCCGGAGGGCCGCTCGTACGACGGTCACGCGGCGCTGGCCTACGACGCGGCCCAGGTGATGATCGTCGCGGCGGCGTACCTGCGCGAGACGGCCGCCGAGATCCCGGTGACGCCGGGTGCGATCTGGCGCGAGATCACCGCGATCCACACTTCGCGCCCGGGGGCCGAGCAGGTCAACAAGTACCTCGAAGGCGTCACCGGCACCATCGACTACGGCGGCGACATCAGCCGGAACGTGCCGCAGAACAAGCCGGTTGCGGTGATGGGCGTGTCCGGCGGCGAAGTCGACAAGTCGGTGCACGGCTTCTGCGGGGCCGCCGACGGGCCCACGTCCGACACCTGGTGCCCGCCCGATCCGTGACCCCGCATGCTGGCCAAACCGGGCCGACGTGAGCAAAACTCACCTTCATGCCCGAACTGAGAGTTTTCCGCCTGCTCGCCCGGATAGGGCTGACCTGCTACGCGGCCGTCCACCTGATCGTCGCTTGGCTGGCCGCGCAGGTGGCGCTCGGCGACCACGAACGGGCCGACAAGGCCGGGGCGCTGCAGCTCGTCGCCGCCGAGGGGGGTGCGTGGCTGCTGTGGCTGGTTGCGGGCGGCACCGGCGTGCTCGCGCTGTGGCAGCTCAGCGAGGCACTCACCGGCCACCGGCAGGCCTCACCCCGGCGCCGCTGGGTGCGGCGGTCGGTCAGCGGCATCGAAGTCGTTCTTTACGGCCTGGTCGCCTACAGCGCCGCCAAGACCGCGACGGGCGCTTCCGGCAAGGCCGGCTCGGTCGTCGCGGCCGTGCTGGGATGGCCGTGGGGTGCGGCCGCGGTGATCGGCGCGGGTGTGCTCGTCATCGGCGTCGCCGGGTGGCTCGCCTACCGGGGCGCGCGGAAGAAGTTCCTCCGCGACCTCGACTTCGGCGGTGCCTCCCCCACCGTGCGGTTGTCGGCCACCCGGCTCGGCCAGGTCGGCTGGTGCGCGGTGGGCGTCCTGTACGCCACGGTGGGAGCGATGTTGGTGCTCGCGGCCGTCCGGTACGACCCGGCCAAGGCCGGCGGGCTGGACCCGGCGCTGAAGACGCTGGCCGTGCAGCCGTACGGGCCGGCCTTGTTGCTTGCGCTGGCGCTCGGGATCGCGGTGTTCGGCGTGTTCGCGCTGCTGGAGGCCCGGTTCCGGCGGTTGTGACGGCTCAGCGCGTCAGGCCGAGGTCGTAGGCGGTGATCACCGCCTGGATGCGGTCGCGGGCGCCGATCTTCGCCAGTACCCGGCCCACGTGCGTCTTCACCGTCGACTCCGAGAGCACCAGCCGCGACGCGATCTCGCCGTTCGTCCACCCCCGGCCGATGGCGACCAGGATCTCGCGCTCGCGCTCGGTCAGCGCCGCCCAGCGCGGGTCGTCCGGGGCGCCGCCGGACACCGTCGGCAGGTGGTGGGCGTACGCGTCGAGGAGACGCCGGGTCAGCGCCGGCGCGACGACCGCGTCTCCCCTGGCCACCGCGCGGATCCCGGCCAGGAGCTCCTCCGGGTGGGCGTCCTTGAGCAGGAATCCGCTCGCACCCGCCCGCAGCGCCGCGTGCGCGTACTCGTCGAGGTCGAACGTCGTCAGCACCAGCACCCTCGACCGGCCGCCGCCCGCGACGATGCGGCGGGTCGCTTCGATGCCGTCCATGCCCGGCATGCGGATGTCCATCAGGACCACGTCGGGACGCAGCTCGGCTGTGCGGCGCACCGCTTCCGCGCCGTGGGCCGCTTCGCCCACCACCTCCGTGCCGGGTGCCGCCTCCAGCAGCATGCGGAAGCCGAACCGCTGCAGGGCCTGGTCGTCCACGATGAGCACGCTGGTCACGCCGGGCTCCCCGGGAGCGGGGTGACGTCGAGGACCGCCTGCACGGCCCAGCCGCCGCCCGGGACCGGACCGGCGACGAGCGTGCCGCCGTAGAGGGCCGCGCGCTCCCTCATGCCGGTGAGCCCGTGCCCTTCGCCGTGGGACGGCCGGCGGCCGTCCGGCGGGCCGGTGTCCTGGACGCGGATGCGCAGCCGCGCGCCGTCGGCGGACAGCGTGACGTCGACGCGCGTGCCGGGACCGGCGTGCTTCAACGTGTTCGTGAGCGCCTCCTGGACGATCCGGTAGGCCATCAGCTGCACCCCGCGGTCCAGGGCTTCCAGCTCGCCGCCGGACCGGAGGACGACCTCCGGCCCGGCCGCGCGCAGCCGCCCGCACAGCGCGTCGATGTCGGCGATGCGGGGCTGCGGGTGCAGCTCCGGCGCAGCCGCCTGCTCGCGCAGGACACCCAGCATGCGCCGGAGCTCGCCCAGTGCCTGGCGTCCGGACTCCCCGACGAGCCGGAGCGCTTCCCGGCTCCGCTCGGGCGCCGCTTCGGCCGCGTACGCGCCGCCGTCGGCCAGGCTGATGATGACGGACAGGTTGTGGCCGATGATGTCGTGCATCTCCCGGGCCACCCGGGTGCGTTCGGTGGCGGTGGCCAGCCTGCTGCGCTGGTCGCGCTCGACCTCCAGCCGGGCCGCGCGCTCGCGCAGGGCGGCCAGCTGGGCCCGGCGGATCCGCACCGCCAGCCCCAGCGCGGCGGCCGCGACCGCCGTGCTGATCAGGAAGAACAGCGCGCCCCACACGGACACCACCGCGGAGACGCGCACCGCGACCGGGACGATGAGCCCGGCCACGGCCGCGCCCACCCAGGCCAGGTGCCGGACGCGGCCGTGCAGCGCCACGCTGTAGAGCGCGACGAGCAGGGCCACGTCGGCCCGCAGGAACGAGCCCAGCGACCACTGCAGCACGAACACCGCCGCGATCACGGCGAACGCCGCCGTCGGTGCCCGCCGCCGCGCCAGCAGGGGCAGCACCAGGCCGGCCTGCAGGGCCAGCGTCGCGGGCACCGGCAGCTGCGTGAACGTGATCGGCAGCGGGCCGTCGTCGCCGTCGTCGAACCGCACGAACTCCGGCACGCAGAACAGCAGGACGACCCCGGCCACCACGGCCGCGTCGAGGAGCCACGGGTGGGCCCGGTCCGTCCGCCGCAGCCGCTGCCTGATCCGGATCGCCTGGGTGAGCAGCGGGTGCCCCAGTGCGTCGCCGTTCACCTCGGTCACCTGTCCATGGTGGACGAAAACGCGGCTCAGCCGTCGGTCCGGACGAGCCGGTAGGCCGCGCCGGCCAGTGCGAGGGCCGTCCAGCCCAGGAACACGGCCAACCCCGCGGCCGGCGACAAGGACGTGCTGTCGTGGGTCAGGGCGTACATGGCCTGGCCCGCGTTGCTGGGCAGGTACGGCCCGATCTCGTCGTGCCAGCTCGCGGGCAGCAGCGACAGCAGGCCGGGGATCAGCATCAGCACCGCCACCAGCACCGAGATGCCGCCGGCGACCGACCGCAGCAGGGCACCGAGCGCGGCCCCGAGCACCCCGACCAGGCCGAGGTAGAGGCCCGCGCCCAGCAGGCTGCGCACCACGCCCGGCGACGACAGCGTGAGCGCCGCCGGTGTCCCGGCCACCACGCCGGAGACGATCACGAAGGTGACGAACACGCTTACGACGCCGACGACGAGGGCGACCACGCCGAACACCGCCGACTTCGCCCACAGCACCGGCAGGCGGCGCGGGACCGCGGCCAGCGTCGAGCGGATCATGCCGGTGGAGTACTCGCCCGCGGTCACCAGCACGCCGAGGACGCCCAGCGCCAGCTGCGCGAACGTCAGGCCGAACAGGGACAGGCTGACCGCGGTGGCGTTGGCGAAGTCGTCGTCGAGGTTCCCGCCGGTGGGCTGGGGCGAGTACTGCGCCGCGGCGATCAGGCCGACGGCCACCAGGAACACGCACCCGAGGCCGAGGGTGATCCACGTCGAGCGCAGCGACCACAGCTTCGACCACTCCGAACGCAGCACGCGGCGTCCGGTCACCCGGTAGGCGGGCCGTTCGACGAGTGTCACCGCGTTCATGCCGCCCTCCCGAGGGTTTCGACGCCGGTGCCGTGGTACTCGACGGCGTCCCTGGTCAGGTCCATGAAGGCCTGCTCGAGGGAGACGGCCCGGGCGGTGAGCTCGAACAGCGCGACGCCGTGCTCGGCGGCCTTCAGCCCGATCGCCCGCGCGGACAGGCCGGTCACCTGCAGCTGCTCGGAGCCCGCCTGGCCGGTGATCTCGACACCGGGACCGGCCAGGACCTCCCGCAGCCGCGCGGGGTCGGCAGTGGCCACCTGCACGGTGCCGCCGCCGGCTTCGCGGACCAGGTCGGCCACCGTGGTGTCGGCGAGCAGCCTGCCGCGGCCGACGATCACCAGGTGCTCGGCGACCAGCGCCATCTCGGACATCAGGTGCGAGGACACGAAGACCGTGCGCCCCTCGGCGGCGAGCTCGCCGAGCAGCGTGCGGATCCACAGGACGCCCTCGGGGTCGAGGCCGTTGACCGGCTCGTCGAGCAGCACCGTCGCCGGGTCGCCGAGCAGGGCGGCGGCGATGCCGAGGCGCTGGCCCATGCCGAGGGAGAACCCGCCGGCGCGCTTCTTCGCCACCGGCTGCAGCCCGGCCAGCTCGATCACCTCGTCGACCCGCCGCCGCGGGATGCCGTGCGTGTGGGCCTGCGCGAGCAGGTGGTCGAAGGCGGACCGGCCGGGGTGGATCGACTTCGCTTCCAGCAGCGCCCCGACCTCCTGCAGCGGGGCGCGGTGCCGGGCGTAGGGGCGGCCGTTGACGCGCACCGAGCCGCCGGTCGGGGCATCCAGCCCGAGGATCAGCCGCATGGTGGTGGACTTGCCGGCGCCGTTCGGGCCGAGGAAGCCGGTGACGGCGCCGGGCCGGACGGTGAAGTCCAGGTGGTCGACCGCGGTTTTCTCCCCGTACCGCTTGGTGAGCTGCAGTGCCTCGATCATCGTCGTTCCCCTGTGGTCGCGTGGGTCGTCTCCTCCTCACGCTAGGAGCGGGACCGGCGCGATCCGTGGTACCGGCGGGGGAATTCCGGCGGGCGGGTGGTACCGCGGTACCACCCGCTCCGGAGTGGACGGTGCCGACGGGACGAGAACGGTTACTGGTGCAGGTGCCGGGCCCAGTCGGCGGGCACGCGCCCGGCCGGCCCGGGAGCGGGCTGGTCGACCGGCCGGTGTTCGGGCGCGGCGAGTGCGGGCCCGGATTCGTAGAGCACTTCTTCGCCGTAGTCCCAGAACCACTCTTCGCCGGGCTCGAAGCTGCGCGCCAGCCGGTGCCCGCTGGCGGCGGCGTGGCCACTGGCGTGCCGGCCGGGCGAGGAATCGCAACAGCCGATGTGGCCGCACTCCGCACAGCGCCGGAGGTGGAACCACCAGCCTTGCGGATCGGCGGCGTCGCAGTCCGCACAACCCGTGCCACTGGGCGGCACGGAGGGATCTACGCCTTGCATGCGAACTCCTCTGCTCGGGTCCCGCCCACTTTAGGCGCGATGACGGAGGAGCCGCAGCGGCCTCAGGGGGTGCGTCGGCGCAGTGTCGCCGCACCCAGCAGCAAAGCCAGGACCACGCAGCCCGCGATGATGCCGATGTCGCGGACCAGCGTGCCGTCGACCTCGCCCGAGCGGGTCACCTGGGTGAGGGCGTCCACCGCGTAGGACAGCGGCAGGACGTCCGACACCGCGCTCAGCACCCAGCCCATCTCGCCGCGCGGCACGAACAGGCCGCACAGCAGGAACTGCGGCAGCACGAACACCGGCAGGAACTGGATGGCCTGGAACTCCGTACGGGCGAACGCGCTGACGAACAGGCCCAGCGCCGTGCCGAGCAGGGCGTCCAGGACCACGATGAGCAGCAGCACCCCGATCGAACCGGCGATGTCCAGGCCGAGCCACATCAGCGAGATGCCGGCCGCCACCACCACCTGCAGCACCGCCAGCAGGCCGAACGCCAGCGCGTAGCCGAGGATCAGGTCGAGCTTGCCGATCGGCAGCGTCATCAGGCGCTCGAGCGTGCCCGTCGTGCGCTCGCGCAACGTCGTCACCGACGTCAGCAGGAACATGATCGTGAACGGGAAGATGCCGAGCAACGCCGGGGCGACCGCGCTGAACCGCTGCTCCGAGTTCAGCACGAACCGCAGCAGGACCATCAGCACGCTGGGCACCGCGACCAGCAGCACCACCGTGCGCGGGTCGTGCCGCAGCTGGGTCAGGATCCGGCGGGTGGTGGCCGGCGCGCTCACCGCGCCGCCTCCGCGCGTCCCCTGATCAGGCGCAGGAACGCCTGCTCGAGGTCGGGGGCGCCGGTGCGCGCCCGCAGGGCCTCCGGCGTGCCGCGGGCGAGGAGCCTGCCGCGGTGCAGCAGCAGGAGGTCGTCGCACCGGGCCGCCTCGTCCATGACGTGGCTGGAGATCAGCAGGGTGACGCCGGTGGCCGCCAGGTCGTGGAACAGCCGCCACAGCTCGTCGCGCAGCTCGGGGTCGGAGCCGACCGTCGGCTCGTCCAGCACCAGCAGCTCGGGGGTGCCCAGCAGCGCCACCGCCAGGTTGGCCCGGCCGCGCTGGCCGCCGGACAGGCGGCCGACCAGGACGCGGGCCGAGGTGGTGAGTCCCGTCCGGGTGATCACCCGGTCCACGTCCGACGGTGGCGCGCCGAGCACCGCGGCGAAGTACCGCAGGGCCTCGGTCACCGTCAGGTCCGCGTAGATCGCCGGGTCCTGGGTCGCGTAGCCGATCCGCCGCCGCAGCCCGGGGCTGCCCGCGGGACGGCCGAGCACGTCCACCCGGCCCGACGCCACCAGCTGGACGCCCACGATCGAGCGCATCAGCGTGCTCTTGCCGCAGCCGTTGGGGCCCAGCAGGCCGGTCACCGTCCCGCGCCGCACGGTGAACCCGATGTCGCGCAGCACCTCTTCGCCACCGCGGTGGACCCGCAGGTCGGTCACGGCGATCGCCGGCTCGTCCACGGCGTCCTCCTTCCCGCCCCGGACCACTCATGGTGAGCGCCGGGACGGGCCGGGACAAGGCCCGGACGAGGACAGAAGAGCAGGCAGGTGCGCCGAGGGGGGAGGAGGCGCACCTGCCTGCCGGTCAAACGCTAGCGGAGAGTCCGGCGATCCGCCGATCGAAACCCCTCAGCCGCAGGTCTTCCCGTTGACCGCGAAGGCCGCCGGCGACGGGTTGCTGCCGGTGAAGCTGCCGTTGAACCCGATCGAGACCGACTTGCCGGGCGCGACCGACGCGTTCCACGGCATCGCCGTCGCGGTGACGTCCGCACCCGACTGCGCCCAGGTCGCCGACCAGCCCTGGGTCACCTTCTGGTTGCCGGGGAAGCCGAACTTGAGCGTCCACGTCGGCCACGTCGCCGTCCCGGTGTTGGTCACCGTGAGGTACGCGGTGAAGCCGCCGGTCCACGAGTTCGCCGTGTAGACCACCGCGCAGCCGCCGCCCGAGGCGTCCGGCAGGGTCGTGAACTGCGTCGACGCCGAGTCCGGGCCGGTCAGGCCGGCGCCGTTGCGGGCCACCACGACCAGGGTGTAGGCCGTCGAGGGCGACAGCCCGGTCAGGGTCGCGGACGTCCCGGTGACGGTGGCGAGGACCTTGCGGGCCGAGCCGGTGACGCTGACGACGTCGTAGTTCTTGATCCCGCTCTCCGCGTCCGAGGACGCCGCCCAGCTCACCGTGGCGCCGGAGGCGGACACCGCGGACACGGCGGGCTTGCCTGCCGCGGCCGGGGCGGTCGTGTCGACGGCGGACGGCGACTTCTCGGCCGTCCAGTTCGCCAGCCAGGCCAGCGCCGAGTTCCAGTTGATCGCGACCTCGTTCACCGAGTACGCCTGGATGTCGTCGACGAAGCAGCGCTGGGGCGCGCAGCCGGCGAGCAGCCGGGCCGCCGTCGGGTCCTGCAGGCCGCTGTTGGGCCCACCGGACAGCGCCCCGGGCGGCGCGATCGGCAGCGAGGGGTCCAGCTCGTGCGCCCAGAACCGGTGGTGCACGTTCTGCACCGCCTGGTCACCGTGGCCGGAGACGTAGGAGTAGTTCGCCGGGTTGCGGCCCAGCAGGTAGTCCATCGCCTGGAACGCGCCGTCGCGGTACTTGTCCAGCTTGGTGAAGTCGTACGCCAGTGCGAGCACCACGCCGTTGTTGGCCACCAGGCCGTTGGAGCCCCACTCGTAGGTGCCGTCGGCGGTCCGGTACGGCGCCGGGTAGCCCATGCCCGCCATCTGCGCGAGGTGGCTGTCGGCGGTGGTGGTGATGGCCGACTTGATCGCCGCGACGTCCGCCGCGGGCAGGTCGGTGGGCACCAGGGCGAGCGTGATGTCGCCGAGCGCGCCCGTCGAGCCCCAGTCGAAGCCGTGGGTGTTGAAGCTGACGCCGCGGTAGAGCGACGAGCCGGTGACGTCGGTGCGGTAGGCGCTCTTCCCCGTGGTCGCGAACAGCTCCGCGGCCGCCCAGTAGAACTCGTCGGTCACCGTGTTGTCGCTGTAGGTGCCGCCGCCGGTCCCGTCGTTCGGGTCGGCGCGCACGGCCGGGTTGGCCTTCGCCGCGGCGTAGGCCTTCTCCGACGCCGCGAGCAGCTTCGCGGAGTACGTGGGGTCGAGCGTCCGCCACAGCCGGGACGCCTGGGCGGCGACCGCGGCCATGTTCAGCGTGGCCGCCGTGCTCGGCGGGGAGAGCCGGCGCGGCTGGCTGTCCTGGTCGGGCCGGGTGGGCAGGGCGGTCCAGGCCGCGTCGTGGATCTTGTGGTGCACCATGCCCGCGTTCGGCTTGCCGTCGGGCACCTGCATGGAGAGCAGGAAGTCGACCTCCCAGCGGGCTTCGTCGAGGATGTCGGGGACGCCGTTGGCTCGCTCCGGGATGGCCAGCTTGCCGTCGCCCAGCGCGCTCGCGTCGCCGAGCTTCAGCGCGCGCTCGTACTCGTCGAGCAGCTCCCAGGTCGCGATGCCGCCGTTGACGACGTACTTGCCGTGGTCACCGGCGTCGTACCAGCCGCCGCGGACGTCGAGGGTGTAACCGCAGTTCAGGTCCGACCGGCAGGGGACGTTGTTGTCGCCCTGGTTCGGCGCGACGTTCACGTGGCCCGCGGGCCGCGCGTAGGTGGCCCCGACGTACTGGGCGTCGATCGCGATCCCGCTGCGCTGGTGGTAGAAGAACGCCAGGGCGTCGTAGCGCAGTTTCTTCAGCCCGTCGGCGGCGATGTCGAACGGGAAGCTCGTGTCCGAGCCGACGGCGAGGGTGTAGCCGGTGCCCGCGGTGTCGTAGGCCGAAAAGTCGATGTCGTGGACGTTCTCGCCGGAGGCGGCGTCGGCGCCGCGCGGGCGGGTCTGGCCGGTGGCCACCGCGGTGCCGGCCGCGTTGCGCAGCGTCCAGGTCACCGGGCTCGTCGAGCTGTTGATCACCGTGGCGTGCTTGGGCAGGCCGGGGGTGTAGCTCTCCTGGTTCACCCGGATGCCACTGGTCGGCGGCAGGCCGCCGGGCGGGATTACGCCGCCGACCAGCGAGATGTTGTCCAGGCAGACGGTGTTGTTCGCGGCCTGGCCGCCGAACCAGAAGGCCAGCTGGCCGTTGCCGGCGCCCGGGAAGTCCAATGTGGACGTGAAGGTGACGGTGAAGTGCTGCGTCGACGGCGTGACCGTCAGGTCGGTGCGGGAGATCTGCCGGTAGGGCGAGACCGCTTCGCCCGCGACGGCGGAGATCTGCTGGGTGGTCGTCGCGTGGGCGTCGAACTTCAGCGTGTACTGCTGCCCCGCCTCGAACGGGACGCCGTTCTGGCCGACCAGGGCGTCGTAGCCGTTGGCCGTGCCGCCGGTGACGTCGGTGCAGAACTCGCCGCCGGTGACGCGGCCGGTGGTCCCGGACCCGGCCCACCAGGGGTCGATCGTGCCACTGGCGAAGGTGCCGTTGAGGAGCCGCTCGTAGTCGGCGGCGGACGCGGGCACGGAACCCGCTGTCAGCCCGAGCGCCGTCACGGCCAGCAACACCAGTCCAGCCCGGAATCTTCTTACCCGCATTCGCCATCTCCTCGTCGTCGAGCTCGGCGGCAGTGGGAGCGCTCCCAGACAGGGGACTGTAATCACGCGGGTGCGGCTTTGGCAATGATCCGCGGAGGAGGCTGGACGCGGCAGGAACCTTCGTCTATACATACGTGGGCCACGGGTCGGCCACAGCGAAAACTTTCGGAAAGTTTCACCGCAGTCGGCGAAACCAAAAGTGTTAGCGCTAACTCTCGGTTCCCCCGTCCGGAAAGGGGCAACGATGCCCGCTCGAACCCGTTCACGGGTCCTGCACCTGCTCGCCGCGACGGCCGCCGCGCTGTCGTTGTCCACGGCCGTGCCGCCGGCCGCCGTCGCCGCCCCCGGGAGCCCGGCGGTGACCCCGCCACTGGGCTGGAACAGCTGGAACAGCTTCGGCTGCAACGTCTCCGAGTCCACCATCCACCAGGCCGCCGACGCGCTGGTCTCCTCCGGCATGCGCGACGCGGGCTACCAGTACGTCGTCGTCGACGACTGCTGGTTCGACCCGCAGCGCGACTCCCAGGGCAACCTGCGCGGCAGCGCGTCGAAGTTCCCCAGCGGCATGAAGGCCCTCGGCGACTACATCCACGCCCGCGGCCTGAAGTTCGGCATCTACCAGGTCCCCACCGACCGCACCTGCGCCCAGCGCGGCGGCACCTACCCCGGTTCGACCGGCAGCCAGGGCCACGAAGCCCAGGACGCCCGCACCTTCGCCTCCTGGGGCGTCGACTACCTCAAGTACGACTGGTGCTCCCCCGCCGGCACCCGCGACGAGCAGGTCAGCCGGTTCGGCCTGATGCGCGACGCGCTGCGCGGGACCGGGCGGCCGATCGTCTACAGCATCAACCCCAACAGCTACCACGCCATCACCGGCGACAAGTACGACTGGGGCCAGGTCGCCGACCTGTGGCGCACCACCGAAGACCTGCTCGACATCTGGCAGAACGGCAACACCAACAGCTACCCGATGGGCGTCGGCAACGTCCTCGACGTCACCGCGCCGCTGGCCGCGCAGGCCGGGCCCGGGCACTGGAACGACCCGGACATGCTCGTCGTCGGACGGCCCGGGCTGTCGCTGACCGAGTCCCGCGCCCACTTCGCCCTCTGGGCCCTGATGGCCGCGCCGCTGATGGCGGGCAACGACATCCGCTCGATGTCCGCGGACATCAGCGCGGTCCTGCGCAACCCGCGCCTGCTGGCGGTCGACCAGGACAGCCGGGGTGCCGGCGGCCGCCGGGTCCGCGACGACGGCAACACCGAGGTCTTCGCCAAGCCGCTGTCGGACGGGTCCGTCGCCGTCGGGCTGCTCAACCGCGGCAGCGGCACGACGACGATCAGCACCACCGCGGCGCAGATCGGGCTCGCCGGGTCGTCGTTCACCCTGACCGACCTGTGGACCGGCGGCACGTCGGCCACCAGCGGCACGATCAGCGCGAACGTGGCGGCCCACGACATCGCGGTCTACCGCGTCTCGGGCGGCACCCCGCTCGCGTCCACGACGTCGCGGCTGCGCGGCACCGGCTCGAACCGCTGCCTCGACGTCGACAACGCCTCGACCGTCTCCGGCGCGGGCACGCTGCTGTGGGACTGCCAGACCGCCGCCAACCAGCTCTGGACCACCTGGGACAACGGGGAAGTCCGCGTCTACGGCGACAAGTGCCTCGAGGGCGGTTCGAGCGGTGCGCAGGTGCTGAGCCGCTCGTGCACCGGACAGAACAACCAGAAGTGGACGTTCGGGGCGGACGGCACGGTGCGGAACGTCCAATCAGGACTGTGCCTCGACGCCGAGGGCGCGGCGACGGCCAACGGGACCCGGGCGATCCTGTGGTCCTGCAACGGCCAGGCGAACCAGAAGTGGAGCCGCGTCTGAGCCTCGCCAATCTATGAGACAGTTGACTCGCAGTGGCCGGCGTGCCAGCATGGCGTTCTGCGAGACAACTGTCTCATAGATGCCTGCGTGGAGGAGCTGGTCGTTGTCCCCGTGGTTGCTCGTCTACGGAATGCTGTCCGCCTACTGCCTGGCGGGCTGCCTGATGGAGCACTTCGCCGTCTTCGCCGGCTGGCCGGCCATCGGCAGGGGCGAGTTCCGGGCGGTCCAGACGAGCCAGGGGCACGGCAGCGGAATCGTCTACGTGGTCCCGAAGACCCTGCTGACGGCCTTGGTGGTGGTCGCGCTGGTGACGGGCACCATTCCGGCGTGGCCGCTCTGGGGCGGATTGGTGGCACTGGGCGCGTCCTGGCTTTCGTTCGCCGTGATCCAGCTGCCGATCCAGCTGCACATCCGGGAAACGGCCGAGCGCCCGGCCATCGTGCGGTTGGTGCGCACCGACTGGATCCGGGTGCTGGCGATGGTGGCGCACTTCGCTTTCGCAGTTGTCGCGATCGCCGTCGCGGGCTAGTCCCGCCAGGTCCCCACGCTGTCGACGAGCCGGCCGATGAAGGCGCCGGAAACCGGGCGGCGTTGCGTCGTCGCCCGGTAGACGATCGGGCCGACCAGCAAGGCCGTCAGGTCCGCCTGCTCGATCTCCGTGACCAGTTCGCCGGCCGCGATCGCCGTGCGGATGGCCGCGTGCAGGCGTCCTTCGATCGTCCGGACCGACGCCTCCTGCCGGTGCGCGGCTTCCGGGTCCGACAGCGCCGACTGCGCCAAGGTGAGCGCGACGGCGGCCACCGCGGGGATCGCCAGCTCGTCGGCCATCCGGCGCAGCTGGTCGCACAGCCACGGCCGCAGCGGTGGCTCCGGATCCTTGAACAGCGGCAGGTCCGCGCCGCCCATCGCGTCGAGCAGCAGCTGATCCGCGCGCGGCCAGTGCCGGTACACCGTGGCCCGGCCGACCCCCGCTTCCTCGGCGACCCGCCGGTGCGTGACGGCGTCGAGCCCTTCGCCCGCCAGCAACCTCCTTGCCGCGGCGACCATCGCCGCCCGGCTGCGGGCCGCGCGCGGGTCGGTCGAATAGCTCACCATCGCATCCTACGAGACCCGGCGCGCCAGGCCGGGTGCGTTGCCCGCTCACCTGACCGAGGGACACGACGGCCGTAACGTCCGGGCGATAACGGAGCGATAACGCGGGTACGGACCGCTCGACCACAGGAGAACTTTCGCGTGGAAACACCGTGCCGAGGCCCCATCGACGTCACCCGGGTCACCGGGTTCGACACCGGCACCGCCGACCCCGACGACCTTCGCCGCGCCGTGGCGGCGTCGCCCGGCTACGCCCGCGCCGCCGGCGAGCAGCGGGCAGCGGTGCTCGACATCGTGCTGCGGGTGGGGACCACACCCGTTCCGGAGCCGAGACGCCGCCGCGGGGTCGTCGCCCGGCTGCTCGGCCGCCGCTAGGCACGAAGACAGCCGCGACCGGATTCCGGTCGCGGCTGTCTTTTTGAACGGTTTTCGGTTGTGCGCCGGGTGGGACCGGCGCACCGGCTCATCCCCGGTGGCCGGATCCCACCCGTGCCGGCGTCGGCGCCGGGTCGGTGCGTGCCCGGAACGGGGAACCGGAGTGTGCAGCTCGCTCCCTGTTCCGGACACGCCGCACGACGACTGGCGCAGCGCCGGTTTCCGCGCCCCGGCCGGCTTCCGCACACACAACGGGCAGCCGCGGCGCGGGGACTCAGTGACCCTGGCTGGTGCCGCCGTCGGCGAGGCCGCCCGAGGCGCAGTTCTCCGGGTTCTCACCGCTGGCCTCGTGCTCGCCCGGCGACAGGATCGGCACGCCGATGCCGTTGAGGGAGTTCTGGATCGGCACCTGGACACCGAGCACGTTGATGTTGTTGTCGCACACGCCGACCACGGCGTTGACGTTGTGCAGCACGTCGGTGTTGTTCAGGTTGAGCAGGCCGAGCTGCCCGGTGTGGCCACCGTGGTGGTCGTGGTCGAAGGGCGTGTCGGCAGCCGCGACGCCGCCGGCCATGAATGCGCCGGCCGCCATCGCGGCCGTGACGAATCCCAGCTTCTTCAGCATTTGTTCTCCTCGTTTGACAGGTGCATCGGACAGGACGGCGGCGAGGGTGTGTTCTCCGTCCCGCGTGGGGAAAACGTACTGAAAGAATGGGAACTGTTCCACTTCGCGCCACCATCGGGTGTGCCCGGCAACCCGCTGACCGGGGCCGGATTGGCCCGATCGGGTCAGTGAGGTTCAGCACCGGAAATCCGATTCCGTGAAAGCGCGGCCGATTCGCACACTCGTTCAGGCAACAACCACCCGGAGAATCGCGACGGAAAGGCGGCGGACACCGTAGGGTCTGCAGGTACGGAAACCCGATCCCTTCGACCCCGGGAGCGGGTATCCGGCTGGTGAACCGGCGAGGCCTTGAACCCCAAGCCGAGCCCGCAGCCGGGCGACGCCCGTCCTCGCCGGTTCCCAGCGGTCAGCCGGCGTCGAGCAGGTGCTTGCACAGCACCGCGCGGACCGCGCGCTCGGCGTCCGCATCGGACAGTCCCGGCCCGGCCTCGCTCCCGGCGGCCACGACGACCGCGGCCACGTCGCGGAGCTTGACGTTGCTCAGCTGCGACACGGTGACCAGCACGCCGAACGCCTCGGCGGCGGTGCAGCCGCGCAGGAGCATCACCATCCCCTTGGCCTGCTCGATCACCGGCCGCGACGACAGTGCCTCGCGCAGCTGCGCGTTCTCGACCGCCGGGTCCACCGCACCGGCCACGGTCGCACTCCCTCGGCTCGTTTTCCACCCAGCGAAAAGCCGCCGCGCGGACAGTGTCCACGCGACGGCTTCCCACCGGCGGTCGGTCAGTGGCCCTGGGCCGTCCCGCCGTCCGAAATGGCCCCGCTGGCGCAGTTCGACGGCGAGTCGCCGTCGGCTTCGCTCGCGCCAGGCGATAGGATCGGGACGTCGATGCCCTGCGCGACTTCCTGCACCGGGACCTGCACGCCGAGCACGTTGACCGGGATTTCGCAGACGCCGCCGTCCAGGTTCACGTTGTGCAGTGCGTCGATGCTCTGCACGTTGGCCAGGCCGTACTGCTCGCTCTGGTCGCCGGGGTGGCCGTCGACCGTCACGGTGGTCGCGGAGGCCGAGCCGCCGAAGGCGGCCAGACCGGCGGCCAGCGCGGTCGCGACGAATCCGAGCTGCTTGATCACGAGAAAGAACTCCTCAACTGCCCGCCCCGTCCGGGGCGGCGCACCACGGCGCAAACCGGTGCCGCGCCATTTTCGGAAATCGATTCTTCCCGCTGCCGCGGAAAGTGTCAGTCGCCCTGGCTGGTGCCGCCGTCGGCGAGCCCGCTGGAGGCGCAGTTGTACGGCGTCTCACCCTCGGCCTCGCTCGCGCCCGGCGACAGGATCGGCACGCCGATGCCGTTGAGCGACTCCTGGACCGGCACCTGAACGCCGAGCACGTTGATGTTGTTGTGGCACAGCCCGAGCGTGCCCTGCACGTTGTGCAGCGCGTCGGTGTTGTTCAGGTTCACCAGGCCGACCTGACCGGTGTGGTCGTAGCCGTGGTGGCCCAGCTCCTCGTCCGGCGTCCCGGCGGCCGCGATCCCGCCGGTCACGAACGCACCGGCCGCCATCGCGGCGGCGACGAAGCCGATTTTCTTCAGCATGAATTCTCCTCGACAAGACAATTGCTGGAGTGGCAATCAAGGCATTGTTCGGCCTTGGTGGGAAAAACGTACTGACGGCCCGCCGCGCGTTCCAGCCGATTCACCGATCGTGTGGGGTGCGCAAACCCCTGACCGGGGTTCGTATAGCTCGAACGGGTGGCTCACCCGGAGATCGCCGCCGTTCCCCGGTTGCCTATCGCCGGCGCACACCGAACTATTACTACGCAACGTGTTCTGCCCCTCGGAACACTGCGATGCGTCACGCTTTGGGGTTGCCCCCGGAGCGCAGATTCGTCTCGGAGCGTGACGAATTCCGGAACCCCATCCTTCGAAAGTGAAGCCACTTCCGCGTTCCTACGCTTTGCCGGGTCACCCGGGTACGCGGTGCGGCACGTGGAGGAGTGGTTCGTGGTGGATTACGCGGTGCTCGTGGCTTCCGCGGTGCTCTACGCGGTCGGGATCGTCGCGCAGAGCATCGCCGCGCGGCGGGCCGGAAACCGGCCGGGCGCGGGGCTGGGGCTGCTGGCGCGGCTCGCGGCCGACCGCCTGTACCTGCTGGGGTTCGCCGGTCAGGCCGGTGGTTTCGCGCTCGCCTTCTTCGCGCGCGCTTCCCTGCCGCTGTACCTGGTCCAGACCGCGTCGTCGTCGGCCATCGGGCTGGCCACGGCGTTCGGCGTGCTCGTGCTCGGGTGGCGGATCCGCACCGCGGAAGCGATGACGCTGGTGCTGCTGGCTTCCGGGCTGATCGTGCTCGCCGGTTCGTCGTCGGCCTCGGTCGCCACGGACCTGCCGCCTGCCGGGGTGCTCGCGCTGGTGGCCGTGGTGGTCGCGACCGGGCTGGCCATGATCCCGGCGGGCCGGGCGGCGACGTTCCTGCCGGCCGCGGTCCTGTCCGGGGTGGCGTTCGCCGTCGTGGCGGTGGCCAGCCGGACGCTCGCCCACCTCGAGCTCGCGTCCCTGCCCCTCCAGCCGCTGACCTGGCTGATGCTCGTGGCCGCCGTGCTCGGCCAGGCTTCGATGGCTTCGGCCCTGCAGCGCGGGCCGGCCGCCGCAGTGGTGGCCACCGCCGACGCGACCACGATCGTGCTGGCGTCGGTCACCGGCATCGCCGCCCTCGGCGACCACGTCGTCGCCGGGCACGGGCCGTGGGTGGCCACCGGGCTCGCCGTGGTCGTGTGCGGTGTCCTGCTGCTCGGCGTGCAGTCGCGCGCGGGCGCGCCCGCTCTCGCCGGGGAGGCCGCGTGACGCCGCGGCCGCTCGCGAGCGTCTCGGTCGACCTCGACAACCTGTGGGCCTACCTCAAAACCCACGGCGACCCGGGCTGGCGGGACCGGCCCAGCTTCCTGCCGTCCGCGGTGCCGCGGCTGCTGGAGATCCTCGGCGAGCAGGGGCTGACGACGACGGTCTTCGTCGTGGGTGCCGACGTCGTGCGCGAAGACGGCGCCAAGGCGGTCGCCGAGATCGCCGCCGCCGGTCACGAGGTGGCCAACCACTCCTTCGGCCACGAACCCTGGCTGCACCGCTATTCCCGCGACCGGCTCGAGGACGAGCTGAGCCGGACCGAGGCCGCGATCGCCGCCGCGGGCGCGCCCCGGCCGACCGGCTTCCGCGGCCCGGGTTACAGCGTCACGCGGGATCTGATCGAGCTGCTCGCCGAGCGCGGTTACGCCTACGACGCCAGCACGCTGCCGACGTGGATCGGCCCGCTGGCCCGTGCGTACCACAACCGCACGGCGAAGAGCGTCGACGAAGGGGCGGGCGAGCTGTTCGGCGGCGTCTCGCGGGTGCTGGCGCCGGTGCACGCCTACCGCTGGCAGACGTGCACCGGCAGCGCGCTGGTGGAGCTCCCGGTGACGACGATGCCGTTGCTGCGCACGCCGATCCACGGCTCGTACCTGCTCCAGCTGCTGGCGGTCTCGCCGCGGCTGGCCCGCGGGTACTTCCGGGCGGCACTGCGGCTCTGCCGCGCCCGCGGGGTGGCGCCGTCGCTGCTGCTGCACCCCACCGACGTCCTCGGCGCCGCCGACGCGCCCGGGATGGAGTTCTTCCCCGGGATGGCCGCGCCGGGCGCGCGGAAGGTGGCCTGGCTCGGCTGGGTGCTTTCCGCGCTGCGGGAGCACTTCGACGTCGTCGGCACCGGCGAGTTCGTCAGCCGCACGAGCGTGCGGCGGACCCGGCCGGTGACCAGGTTGGACATCGGGAGATGACGACGATCACGGTCGTCAGGCCCTCAGCACGCGAAGCCCGTGAGACAACGGCGCTGCGGGTCCTCGCGTGCGCGACCGTCGCTCTGGCGCCGGTCGAGGGCTACCTGACGGCCGTGCAGAGCCAGCTCGGCAAGGCCGCGCCCGCGCTGCTCACCGTGGTCTGGCTCGCCGTGCGGATCCGACGGCGGCAGCCGCCGCGCCCGGCGCCGTTGCCCGCCGTCCTCGCGCTCCTCGCCGTGGTGCTGGCGGTGACGGCGTCCGTGCACGCGGCCGGCGAGTTCACCGCCGAATACACCGTGCGGTGGCTGCCTTTCCTGGTGGTCACCGCGGCGCTCGCGGACGTCGCGAGCCGTGAGGTGCCGATCCGGTGGCTGCTGCTGGCCGCGGCGGCGGGCGCGACCGTCGCCGGGGCCGGTGCTCTCTTCAGCCTCGTCGCCGAGGGCGAAGCCCGCGCGAGCGGACCGCAGCCGGACCCGAACGACCTGGCCTACTTCCTCGTCGCGGCGGTCCCGCTGCTCGCCGCGGTGCACCGCCGCGGCCGCGGGTTCCCGCTGACCGTCGCGGGCATCGTCCTGGTGGCCGGGGCGACCGCGACGTTCTCCCGCGGCGGCGGGCTCGGGCTGGCCGCCGCGGTCGGCTGGCTGCTGCTGCGCCGGGTGGTGCCGTGGCGGGTGCTGGCCGCGGTGGCCGTGGCGGTGGCCGGCCTGGCTCTGGGTGCCCTGCTGTTCGCCGGGCCGCAGCTGGACCGGGCGCTGCAGGAGAAGAGCTTCATCGCGGCGACCAATGTGGACACCCGCGAGCTGCGCTGGCAGGCGGCGGCCCGGATGCTGACCGGCCACCCGGTGCTCGGCGTCGGCCCCGGCGGGTTCCGCGAGCACTACGCCGCCGAGTCGCACAACGCCGAGGTCGACGAGCAGACACCGGTGGCGCACAACATGTACCTCGAGGTCGCCGCCGAGCTCGGCCTGCCCGGGTTCGCGCTGTTCGCCGGGGTGGTCGGCGTCGCCGCGGTGGCGAGCGAGCGGACCGTCCGGCTGGCCGGGCCGGGACCGCGGCGGACGGAAGCGGTCGCGATCCAGGCGTCGCTGCTCGCCGTGCTGGTCACCTCGACGTTCCTGTCGGAGCAGTACTACCTGCCGTTGTGGTCGCTGGCCGCGCTCGCCGCCGCGGCCGAAGCCCGGGTTCGAGAAGGAGAGGGAAGCGCCGATGCGGGTGCTGCACGTGATCAGTGAAATGGGGGCGGGCGGGGCGGAAACGCTCGTGGCCGGCCTGGTGACCCGCGGCGAGGAGTACGGCTGGGTGTCCGCCGTCGCCAGCGGCGGCGGCTTCCGCGCCGACGAACTGGCCGCGGGCGGCACGCCGACGTTCCCCGTGCCGCTCGCCCGCCGCAGCAAGGCGGGGGTGCTGAAGGCGGCGTGGGCGACCCGCCGGGCGGTGTCGCGGTTCCGGCCCGATGTCGTGCTGGCCCACAACGTCGGCGCGAGCCTGGTGACGCGCTTGGCCGGACGGCGGCCGATCACCGTCTTCCACGGCGTCGCCGACGACGAATACCCGGCCGCGGCCCGGATCCTGCGCCGGACGTCCGGCCGGGTCGTCGCGGTTTCGACGGCCGCCGCGGACCGGCTGGCGGCGTCGGGGCTGACGCGGCCGGTGGTGCTCCGCAACGCGGTGTTCCCGCGGCCGCCGGTGTTCGGCCGCGCGGAGATCCGCGCGTCACTCGGGGTGCCGGAGACGACGCCGGTCGCGCTGTGCCTGGCCCGGCTCGAACCGCAGAAGCGCCACGACGTGCTGCTGGACGCGTGGGCGGCGGTCGGCGGCGACGCCGTGCTGTGGCTGGCCGGCGACGGCAGCCTGCGGCCGGAGCTGGAGCGCCGGGCGCAGGCACTGGGCCGCCGGGTGGAGTTCCTCGGGACCCGCACGGACGTGCCGGACCTGCTCGCCGCGGCCGACGTCACCGTGCTGACCAGCGACTGGGAGGGCCTGCCGCTGGCGGTCCTGGAGTCGATGGCGGCCGGGCGGCCGGTGGTCGCGACGGACGTCGGCGGGATCGGCGGGGTGCTGTCCGGTGGCGGCGGGATCGTGGTGCCGCCCGGGGACCCGGCCGCGACGACCGCGGCCCTCGACCGCCTGCTGTTCGACCCGGCGGCGCGGGAAACCGCGGCGGCCGAAGGAATCCGGGCCGTCGAACGCGACTACGACCCGCACACGCTGATGAAGTCCTACGACGAGCTGCTCCGAGGTGCCCGATGAAGTCCCGCGATGTCGGTCTGAGCGTCGTCGTGGCGCTGCTGGTGGGGTTGCTGGTGCTGCTGGCCGGCTTGACGCGCGGCCCGGAGTACCAGGGCCGGGTCAGCCTGCTCGCCGGGCCCGCCGGGCCGGAGGGTGCTCCGTACGGCGAAGTCGTTTCGCTGGCGTTGCCCGCGTTGGTCGAGCTGGCCCGCAGCCCGTCGGTGCTGCAGGCGGCGGCGCCGGTGTCCGGGTACCGCCCGGACGAGCTGGCCGGGCACGTGTCGGTCGAGCTGGTCCCGGCCTCCGGCCTCGCCCGGCTGTCGGTGCGCGCGCCCTCGGCGGAGCAGGCGGGTGCGGCGGCGATGGCGCTGGGCAAGGCGATGATCGATGCCGACCTGCTCGCCCCGGCCGCGAAGCTGCGGACGCTGGACTCGCGGCCGGAGGTGATCACGATCGCGCCGGACGTGCCGCTGGTGGGCGGCCTGGCCCTGGTCGGCGCGGTCGCGGCCGGCCTGGCGACGGCGGCCCTGCGCCGGTTGACCCCGTTCGGTGCCGGCCCCGGCCCGGTCCGCCGCGCACTGGCGGCGGCGGGGGTTCGCCGCCCGGTGGCGGTGCTGCGGGAGGAGGACCCGGCGACCCCGGACCGGCTGGCGGTGCTGTGCCGCGCGGCCGGACGCCCGGTCCGGGTGCTCCCGGCGGCACCGGAGCTGACCGAGACGGCGGCCAAGCTGGCGGCCGGCCTCCCGGAGGAGCACGGCGAAGGCGCTTCGGTGGTGGCGGTGACGCAGGGCGGCCGGGACCAGGCCGGCCTGACGGCGACGGTGGGCGTGCTGCCCGCCGACGCGGTGCTGGTGGCGGTGGTGCAGGCATGAGCTCCAGACCGCCCACGGCCCACCACCCGGCCACCCCTCCCCGCATCGGCGTCGAAGGTCCGACCACGAGCCGGCGCGTGGCGGTCGATCCGGCGGGGGGCCCGGCATGACCACGCGACAACCCACCGCCGCCCCGCAGTCCGGCGACGCACAGCTGTCCCCGAAGCAGCGGCTCGTCCTCCTCCTCGCGACCCTCGCCGGCGCCGCGAGTGCCTGGCACGCCGTCAAACCGTCGTGGCAGGTACCGCTGCCCAGCCCCGCCGTCCTCGGGGAAGAGCGGCTGCAGGACTTCCGCGACGCCCTCTACTTCCCCGTCCGCGAATTCCTCGACGGCGGCAACCCCTACGACCCCGCCGCGATGTTCGCGCACTGGCCCGTGCGCCAGGACTTCAACCTCTACCAGCCCTACCACCTGCTGCTGCACGCCCCGTTCGCGCTGCCCGGCTACCGCGTCGGCGCCGTCGCGTTCACCCTCTTCTCGCTGCTGCTGCTCGTCGCGCTCGCCGCGTTGGCCGCGCACGCCGTCCGGCGGTACGTCCCGGTTCCCTTCGCCGTCACCACCGCCGTCGTCGCCGCGCTGCTGGTGACCAGCCAGGTCGGGAAGGCGCAGCTCTACGTCGGCCAGGTCAACCCGCTGATCGCCGTCGGCGCGGCCGGTGCGCTGCTCGCCCGGCGCGACCGGCCCGGGCTGGCCGCCGTCGCGCTCGCGCTCGCCTGGCTGAAGCCGCAGTACGGCTTCCCGCTGGCCGCCCTCCTGTTCGTCCGCGGCTCGCGGCGGGTCGCGCTGCTCGGTACCGCCATCGCCGCGGCCGCCAGCCTGCCCGTCGTCGTGCTCCTCGTCGTGCGCGGTGGTGGCGTCGGGCCGTTCCTCGACGTCATCGTCGCGAACCTGACCCACGCGCGCGGCACCAGCTACGGCGCGGTGGATTCCGTGACCGCGCAACGCATCGACATCGCCGCGGTGTTCTTCCGCGTCACCGGCCGGACGCCCTCCGAGCTGGTGGTGCTGGCCGGTGCGCTCGTCGCGAGCGCGCTGCTCGTCCGGCGGGCGAAGGAGCCCATCGCCGATCTGCTGACCGTGCTCGCCGTCGTGGTCTGCGTCGTGCACCAGCCCGGTGACGTGCTGATCGCCGTGCCCGCGATGGCCGTCGTGGCCGTGCTGTGGTGGCGGCACCGGGGCGAGCCGGGGTGGACCGCGGCCGGGTCGGCCGTCCTCGCCCTCGCCGTCCCCTTCGTCCATTTGTACACAGTGGACTCCGCGGTGGTCTCGCTCTTCGGGTCGCGCACGGCGGTCACCGTGGACGGTGCCGCGGTGGTCGTCGCGTGGGTCCTCGCCGTGGTCGCCGCGCGGCGGGTGCAGGTCACGTGACCGCGCTCGGGACCCGCGCGGTCCGCGGCTCGCTGTGGCTGGGCGTGGTCAACCTGGTCAGCAAGAGCAGCCAGATGCTGGTCACGCTGGTGCTGGCCGCCCTGCTCACCGAGGGCCAGCTCGGCGCCGTGGCGCTCGCGGTGGCGCTGGTGAACCTCGGCCAGGTCGTGCAGTCGATCGGCGTCTACGACGTCATCGGCCGCACCGAACTCGACCCGCGCCGCACCGCGGGCACCGTGCTCACGCTGAGCGTCGGCGCCGGGACCCTGCTGGCCGTCGCGCTGGTGGCCACGGCCGGACCGCTCACGGCGCTGCTCGGCACGCCGGACGCCGCCGGGCTGGTCCGGCTGGCCGCGCTCGGCCTGCCGTTCTCGGCCGCGGGCGGCGTGCAGATGGGCTTGATGCACCGCGAGCTCGACTTCCGGCGGCGGCTCCTGCCCGACGGCGGCAGCGCGGTGCTGGGTGCGGCGCTGACCGTCGCACTCGCCGTGGGCGGCGCCGAAGCGCTTTCGCTGGTGCTCGGCCTGCTGGCCACGGCGGTGGCGCAGCCGCTGCTGGGCGCCCTCGCGCGCGGCGGGGTCCGGCCGTGCTGGGACACCGCGGCGGCGCGCGAAGTCCTGCGCTGGGTGGCCGTGGTGGGCCCGGCCGCCGTCGTCGGCGCGCTGCTGGTCAACCTGGACTACTTCGCGGTCGGGCACGTGCTCGGGCCGGACGCGGTCGGCGTCTACTCGGTGGCGTACCGGCTGGCCTGGGTGCCCTACATCATGGTGGCGGTCGTGCTCGGCGCGGTCGCCTTCCCGGTGTTCACCCGGCTGCGGCGCGAAGGGGCACCGCTCGGCGGGGCGGTCACCCGCTTCACCCGCGCGGTCCTCGTGGTGACCGGCGGGCTGTACCTGGCGCTCGCGGTCCTCTCCGGCCACGTCGTCCTGCTGGGCGCGCGGTGGGCGGGCGCGGCCGGTCCGCTGGTGCTGCTGTCCGGCTACGGCGCGGGCATCTGCCTGCTGCAGATCTGGTACCAGGCGGTGAAGGCGACCGGGCACGTCCGCCGGTACCTGGCGCTCGAGACGACCCACTTGGTGCTGCTCGCGGCCGGGCTGGTGGTGCTGACCCACGCCGGGATCGGCGCGGTCGCCTCGGTGCAGTGCGCGGCGGCGTGGCTGGTCGTCCCCCTGGCCTGGCGGGTGCTGGCCGGGCTCGGCGTGGCGCCGTCGCCCGCCGAACTGGGCGGGATGGCCGTCCGCGTCGCGCTGGCCTGCCTGGCGGGCGCGGTGCCCGCGGTCGTGGCCGGGCCGTGGTTCGGGAACTCGCTGCCGGGAGTGGTGGCCGAGGCGGCGGTCCTCGTCGCCGGGTACGCCGGGGCGACGTTGCTGCTGCAGCGGACCGCGCTCGCCGAACTGCGGCGGGGAGGTCTCCGGTGAGGCTCGTGCACGTCTCCCAGCCCGTGACCGCGGGCGTCGCCGTGGTGGTGCTCGAACTCGCCGTGGCCCAACGGGACCGCGGCTGGTCGGTCACCATCGTCTGCCCGCCGTCCGGCTGGCTCGCCGAGCAGGCACGGGGACTCGGGATCGACGTCCGGAGCTGGCACGCCGGCCGCTCGCCGGGTCCCGGCTCGGCCGTCGAAGCCCTGCGGCTGCGGCGGCTGCTGGCCGAGCTCGACCCGGACGTCGTCCACCTCCACAGTTCGAAGGCCGGGCTGGCCGGACGGCTGGCCGTGCGCGGCGGGCGCCCGACGGTCTTCCAGCCGCACCTGTGGTCGTTCGAAACGGCTAGTGGTCCGCTGCGCCGCGCGTCCGCCGCGTGGGAGCGGTTCGCGTCGCGGTGGACCGACCTCGTGGTCTGCGTGAGCGACGACGAACTGGCCGCCGGACGGGCCGCGGGGGTGAGCGCCGACGCGGAAGTCGTCTGCAACGGCGTCGACACCACCCGGTTCGTCCCCGGCGACCGGCACGCGGCCCGCCGCCGGCTCGGGCTGCCTCCGGAGGCTCCCGTCGCGGTCTGCCTCGGCCGGCTCGCCGAGCTCAAGGGCCAGGACCAGCTGCTGTCGGCCTGGCCGGCGGTGCTGCGGCGGCTGCCGGACGCGCGGCTCGTCTTCGCCGGCGACGGGCCGATGGGGCCGCTCTGGCGCGAACGGCACGCGGTGGCGGGACACCCGTCCGTGCGCTGGGCGGGTCACACCGACGACCCGGCGGCCTGGTACACCGCCGCGGACGTCGTCGTCCTCCCCTCGCGCGCCGAGGGCATGGCGCTGGTGCCGCTGGAGGCGATGGCGTGCGCGCGGCCGGTCGTCGCGTTCGACGTCGGCGGGATGCGGCAAAGCGTGGCGGACGCGGGCGCGGTGCTGCCACCCGGCGACGTCGACCGGCTCGCCGACGCCGTCGCCGCGCGCCTAGCCGACCCGGGGCTGGCCCGGCGCGAAGGCGAACGCGGCCGCCGCCGCGTGGAACTGTCCTTCGACCGGGGGCGGATGACCGACCAGGTCACCGCACTGGTCGACAAACTCACCCCGTCGGAGCGCCTCTCGTGACCCGCATCGCCTATCTGCTCACCCAGGACCGCGGCGGCCCGGTGGACGTCACCGTCCGGCTGGCCGCGACGCTGGCCGCCGACGGCCACGACGTCCGCGTCTTCGGGCCGGTGCCCGCGCGGGACGCTTCGCTGCTCGACGGCCTGCACGAGGAAATCGCGGTGGCCGACAAGGAAGACCTGGCGGCGGCGGGCCGGGCACGGGCGGCGCTGCGGGCGTGGCGCCCCGACGTCGTGCACGCGCAGGACCGGCGGTCGGGGCTGGTGATCGCGGGGCTGCGGTTCGGCCCGCGGCCCGCGCTGGTCCAGACCTACCACGGCGTGCCCGACGACGTCGCGGAGCCGTGGTTCCGGGGTTCGCGCGGCGCCGCCGGGCCCTCGGCGTACACCCGGACGGTGCTGGCCGCGGACGCCGTCGTCGCCCGCGTCCTGGACCGGACGGTCGTGCCGGCCGAGGCGATGGGGGCGTTCCTGCGCCGCCGCCTGAGGGTGCCGTCCGGGCGGCTGGCGCACATCGACAACTGCGTGTCGCCCGCCTCGCCGACGCCGCCGCGCGGGCCGGTGCGGCACCTGGTCTTCGCCGGGCTCCTGGTGGAGCGCAAGGGGATCCTCGACCTGCTGGCGGCACTGTCCCTGCCGGGGGTGCTGCCACTCGACGCCCGGCTGACGGTGGCCGGCGACGGCCCGGAGCGAGCGGCGGCCGAGCGGGTCGCACAGCAGCCGCCGCTGGCGGGCCGCGTGACGTTCCTCGGCTTCCGGCCGGACGTCCCGGCCCTGCTGGCTGCCGCCGACGCACTGGTCCTGCCGTCCACAATGGAGCAACAGCCGCTGGTGGTGGCCGAGGCGATGGCGGCGGGCAAGCCGGTACTGGCCACGGCCACCGGCGGCGTCCCGGCCATGCTCGACGTCCCGGACGCCCCGACGTTCCTGTCCCCACCGGGCGACGTCCCCGCCCTCGCCGACCGGCTACGCGCCCTGTTCGCAGAGCCGGACCCCGGCCGGCTGGGCCGCCTCCTGGCCGAACGCGCCCACGAGCGCTACCGCCCGGAGGCCTGCGCCCGCCGCCACTTGGACCTCTACCACCAGCTGATGAAGGTGTGTCGTCCCGTCAATCACGCGTGATGCCCCTTCAATCACGCGTGATGCCCCTCGGATCACGCGTGATTCCCCTTCAAGCACGGGGAGGTGCGGCTCAGGCCGCTGACGGCCGCCAGAAGCAACCACGCTTCGACCGCGGGAGCAGGCGATGTCCCCGATCAGCCGCAGCCGGAGCGCGGAGAGAGTAAATCCCTCAACCAGCCCGACGAGGTAGCACAGGAGGTGCGACTCAGGCGCAGCTGGGCTGCCCCGGGCAGCTCCGCATCATCCGGATGATCGGCGCGGCCGGGATCGTCCCGTCCGCTCCCGGCATCCCCTGCGGCCAGGAAATCGACAGCGCCACCGACGAAGAGTTGTTCCGGTAGTTCGTCTCCAGCAGGGTCCGGTCCCCGTTCACCGTGTTCACCAGGTCGTACGTCCCGGTCGGGACGTGGGTGATGTCCAGCCACTGGAAGTCGACCGTGTACTTGTAGTCGTCGCCCGAGCCGACCGAAATGCCCTCCAGGACCTCGAGCGCCGTGGGCTCGTGGTGGCGGCACATGTTCTCGCGCAACGTCTCGGCGAGGTCCGCGTCCGGGCCGCTGTCGCCCGGGACGTTGGCCAGCCGGTCGGCGTCGTGGACCTCGAAGCGGTCGCCCAGGCAGAAGCCGTTCTTGCGGTCGGTCACGATCGTCTTGCCCTGGCGGGAAACCAGCGAGAAGTGCTCGAAGTTCATCAGGTGCCAGTGCTGGTGGGCCAGCGCCGGCTCGTAGTACGTGTACGCCCCGGTGGCCCGCTGCGCCGCCGCGTAGCTGCCCGGGATCGCGCCGTCCGTTCCGTTGCGCAGTGCTTGGCGGACCGTCATGTTCGCCTGCTTCGTGCTGTCACGACGGCCGTACAGCAGCAGCGGTCCGTCGCCGACGTTCTCCTCCGAGCTGGTGAACCGCAGCCGGACCGCCTTCGCCACCGACGGGGCGACGCAGCGGCCGTTGGGCGCCGCCGGGTCGATCACCAGGCAGACGTCCCAGGCCGTGCACAGCGGAAGTTCGCCGGAACTGCCGCCGGCGCACCCCGGCGGCGCCTGCCGGAGGTCGGGCAGCAGGAGGCTCGGGGCCGCGTCGGCCCGGGGCGCGGACGCGGAAACGACGGCCGTGAGCGCGACGAGCGCCAGTACCGCGAATTTTCTGAACAACAGCGGGGCCGTCCTGTCCGGTATTCCGATCGCGCTCATTCTAGGGCGTCCGCATTTCCGCCGGACGACACCGCGGTGTCACACGATCGACTGAGTCTCCCCCGGTTTCCCGGCTCCGGTCAGTAGCGTGCGGCGAACTCACCGCCCGAAAGGACCGCACCGCATGTCGACGACCACCGCAGATTTCCGCGCCACCCGTTCCCCGGCGGCCGGGGACGCCGGAACCGGTGGGGTCACGCTGGTCTGCGGCACCCGGCCGGAACTGATCAAGCTCGCGCCGCTGATGCGGGCGTTCGGCGACGCCTGCGCGGTGGTCTACACCGGACAGCACTACGACCGCTCGCTGTACGCGCGCATCCGCGCGGACCTGCCGCCGTCCGACCGGTTCCACGAACTCGGTGTCGGCGCCGGCCGCCGCGGTAGCCAGCTCGGCCGGACGGTCAGCGCGGTCGACGAAGTGCTGGCGGACCGGCCCGGCCGGGTGGTGGTCGTCCAGGGCGACACGACGTCCGCGCTCGCCGGCGCGCTGGCGGCCAACGCGCACGACCTGCCGCTGGTGCACGTCGAAGCCGGGCTGCGCAGCCACGACCGGGCGATGCCGGAAGAGCACAACCGCGTGCTGATCGACCACCTCGCCGACCTCTGCTGCGCGCCGACCGAGCTCAACCGGGCCCAGCTGCTGGCGGAAAACGTGCCGGACGAACGGATCGCCGTCACCGGCAACACCGTCGTCGAAGCACTGCAGGCCGCGCTGCCGCCCGCCGAGGACCGCCGGGCCGTGCTGGCGGCCCGCGGGCTGGAGCGCGACCGGTTCGCGCTGGCGACGATCCACCGCCCGGAGAACGTCGACGACCCCGCGCGGCTGGCGGTGATCCTGCGCGAGCTGGGCCGCCTGCCGCTGCCGGTGGTGTTCCCGCTGCACCCGCGCACGGCCAAGAGCATCGAGGCGGCCGGCCTGCGGCCGCTGCTCGACCCGCTCGTCGAGCTGGAACCGCAGGCCTACCCGGCGTTCCTGGCGCTGGCCGCGGAGGCGGCGGTGCTCGTGTCGGATTCCGGTGGCATCCAAGAGGAAGCCAGTGTCCTCAAGCGACCGGTGGTGGTGGTCCGGCGCAGCACCGAGCGCCCCGAGATCACCGGGACGTTCGGCACCCGCGTACTGCCCGGGCCGTCGATCGGGACGGAGGTCGCCCGCTGGCTCGACGACGTGGCCGGCCACCGCGAGCGCCTCCGCCACCTCCCGTCCCCCTACGGCGACGGGTCCGCCACGGCGCGGATCGTGACGGCGCTGGCGGCCCTCCTCGATCAGCGGGCCGGCGCGACCGCCGGCTGATGCGCCACCAGGCTCACCACGTCGTTCGCCAGCCGGACGCTGGAGTTCCAGCTCGTCACGTCCGGGTAGACGTGGGCGGTGGTGGCCAGCAGGACGCCGGTGCCGTCCACCGTCACCGGCGGGCGCGCCGCCAGGTAGCCCAGCGGGTACACCGGTTCGACGAACGGGGCCTTGAACACCCGGACCTCCTCGATGCCGTCCGCACCGAGCTCCGGGTACAGCCCGCGCAGCTGGGCCGACCAGCGGGCCGCGATCGCCGCGTCGTCGTCGAGGTACAGCCGCGAGCCGCGGTCGGTGTAGTGCATGACGTACACGAGGTGGCGGCCGTCGTCGGCGCCGGCCAGCGCGGACATCGACACGACGCCGTCGAACTCCGTGCCCGAGTGCAGCACCGGCGTCCAGTAGTGCTCGGTGACCGGCTTGCGGAGGAAGAACACGCCGGTGACCACGCCCTGGTAAGGCAGCTCCGTCTCCGGCAGCCGGGCGGCGAGCGCGTCGTCCGCGAGGTGCCGGAGCAGGGGCAGCGGCACGGTCGAGATGACCTGGTCCGCGTCGAGGACTTCGCCGCCGGCCAGGGTCAGCACCGACCGGCCCTCCGTGCTGGACAGCCGCTCGACCGGCGTCGACGCGCGCACCACGCCGCCCGCCCGGGTGATCGACGCCTGCAGCGCGTCGATGATCGCCTTGTAGCCGCCGTCCGGGTAGCCGCGGGTGGCGACGTTGCGTTCACGCCCCAGCCGCTGCCACAGGTACAGCGCCGGGACGTCGCCGAAGGCCGGCCCGAACTTCGAGCCGAACATCGGCGCGAAGAGCCGCTCCCACACGACGTCGCCGTAGAGCCCGCGCAACCAGTCCTCGGTGCGCAGCGTGTCGAGGTCGCGGCCGCGCCCCAACCGGCGCAGCAGCAGGGAAACCACGCCGAAGCGCACCCGGTCGGGCAGCCGCAGCGCCGGGAACCGCAGCAGGTCGAGCGCGGAGTTGAACGGGTGGTGGCGGCCGTCGACGACCATGCCCATCGTCGTTTCGCGCCACCGCACCGCGTCCCGCAGGCCGAGCTCGCCGAGCAGGGCCAGCAGGCTCGCGTCCGAAGGCATGATGCAGTGGTAGAAGCGCTCGAGCCACCGGTCGCCGTGCGCGAAGAACGTGCCGAGGCCACCGAGCTGGTCGCTGCTTTCGAGCAGGGTCACGCGGGTGCCGCGGCGGGCGAGGCGGTGGGCGGCGGCCAGGCCGCAGATGCCGCCGCCGATCACGGCCACGTGCGGGGAGTCGGGAGGGGTCACCGGTCACAGCTTCCGGTAGGGCGCCGGGCTGAGCCGGTCGCGGGCGAGCAGTTTCAGGTATTGCACGACGGTCCGCCGCAGCTTCAGCTTGCTCGGCCCCTGCTTGCGGTCGTACCGCAGGGCCAGCGGGACCTCGGTGATCACCGGGCGGCAGTGGCGCAGCTTGAGCAGCAGCTCCACCATGCAGGCGAAGCCCTGCTCCTCGATCAGCCGCTCGCCCCAGTGCGCCGAAGCCCGCGCCAGCAGCGACGCCCGGTAGGCGCGGTAACCGCTGGTGAAGTCCCGGACGCCGTCGACGTCGAGGGCGCGGTGGAACAGCTGGGCCGCGCCGCGGGACAGCAGCCGCCGCCCGAACGGGGCGGTCCGGTCGTCGCCGCCCGGGACGAACCGGGAGCAGATGGCGACGTCGGCGCCGGCGGTGATCTCCGCCTGCAGCGGGCGGATCAGCGCCGGGTCGTGCGTGTCGTCGGCGTCCATCACCACGACGACGTCGTCGGGGCCCGCCTCCTCCAGCGCCGCGCGGAGCCCGGACAGGACCGCGCGGCCGAGCCCGAGGTTCACCAGGTGCCGCACGACGCGGACGTCGAGCCCGCCGTAGCCGGCCTCGGCCACGGCGACCGTGGCGTCGGCCGAGCCGTCGTCGACCACCCAGACGGTGACCTCTTCGGTGCGGGCCACGTCGGCGAGCCGGCGCAGCAGCGGCGGCAGGGACGCCTCTTCGTTGAACGCGGGCAGCACGACGTGCGCCCGTCCCCCGGTCCGGGCCCCTGCGGGATCCGGTCCGGTGCGGTCCGGTTCGGACAGTGTGGCCAGGGTGGTCTCTTCGCGCGCCACGGTTCCCCTCGTCTCGGTTGTCCTCGTCGTCGCCCATCACCCGGAAGGAATCGGGTTTGGTGGGGCCGTCGAGTCCTATTCGGCTATGTTGTGTGGTTTCTTTAGTGGCCCCGGAAGTCCCCCGGAAGGAAGCGCGCCATCAGAACTACTTGGTGTTTCCGGAAATCACCGGATCGGGTCGCTCACGCGCCCCGATCGAGTGCATTTCCGGGACTTCGCGGGAAAATTCACTCGATCGTGCCGGTGTTGCCTCGAATGGCTGAGTCGTGCTGAAAGCGAGAATGGAATCGTCATGTCAAGTAGAGGTCGAGGCCGGTGACTGAACTCAGAGACACGGTCGTCACCGAAGCGGTGCCGGCACAGCGGCGCGTCCGCACGGGCGAGCGGCCGCGCGACGCCGTGCGCGCCCGCCCGTTCCTCGCCCGGGTCAACGCCGTCGCCGTGCTGCTGGTCGCCGTCGACGGCGCCGCCTGGCTGACCGCGGTGCTGCGCACCGGGCCCGGCCCGGCGTGCGCGGCGGTGACCGCGGCGGCCCTCGCGGGCGCCCGGGTGGCCGGCCGCGTCCACCGCCGCCGCCTCTGGCTGTCCTGGCTGCAGGACCTGCCGCGCTCGGTCACCGCCACCGCGCTGGCGTTCGCGCTCGTCACCGGCTTCGGGCTGGTGTCCGGGATGGACGGTGACGACACGGCGCGGATGCAGGAAGTGGTGCTGTGCTTCGCCGTGCTCAGCGAAGCCGCCCGCCCGGCGGTCTTCGCGTTCGGCCGGTGGGGCAGGCGGCGGCTGCGGCGCTGCGACCGGGCCGTCGTCGTGGGGTCCGGCCGGATCGGCGGCGAGCTGGTCCGCACCATGCTGGAGCACCCGGAGTTCGGGCTGCTGCCGGTCGGCGTCGCGGCGTCCGGGCCGGACCCGGTGCCGCCGGGGCTGCCGGTCGAGCGGATCGAGGGCGACCTCACCGGGGCCATCGCTCGGCTGCGCGCGGGCACGGTGATCCTCGCCCCGGCCGACGAATCGGACGGCGCGATCGTCGACGCCGCCATCACCGCCCACCGCCTCGGCTGCGTCACCCTCGTGCTGCCGCACCTGTTCGAGCTCTGCCCGGACGGGCCCGGTGTCGACCGGCTCCGCAGCTACCCGCTGGTGTGGCTGGGCGGCGCGCCGACCCGGCGGCCGAGCTGGTGGGTCAAGCGCGCCGTGGAGACCGCGCTGGCCGCGGCCGCGCTCGTCGTCCTCGCCCCGGTCATCGCGGTCTGCGCGCTCGCGGTCGCCCTGGAGAGCGGGTTCCCGGTCTTCTTCCGGCAAGTCCGGGTGGGGATGGACGGCGGCACGTTCGTGCTCTTCAAGCTGCGCAGCGTGCGGCAGGCCGCCGTCGACGATTCGCAGACGCGCTGGTCGGTCGTCGGCGACCACCGGGTCGGCCCGGTCGGCCGCTTCCTCCGGCGGTCCTCTTTGGACGAGCTGCCGCAGCTGTGGAACGTCGTGCGCGGCGACATGTCACTGGTCGGCCCGCGGCCGGAGCGGCCGGTGTTCGTGCACGAGTTCTCCGCCGTCCACGACCTGTACTGGGCCCGGCACCGGGTGCCGACCGGGCTGACCGGGCTGGCCCAGGTGCACGGCCTGCGCGGGGACACCTCGATCGCGGACCGGGCGCGCTACGACAACTACTACATCGCGAACTGGTCGCTGTGGCTGGACGTCAAGATCGTCATCCTCACGGTGGGAGAACTGCTGTGCCGAAGGCAACGCTGATCCGGCGGCACCCGGTGGTGTCCTGGACGTCCGCGGCCGTGCTGCTGGCGAGCTGCCTCGCGGGCTGCGTCGCCAGCTCGGCGCAGGAGCTCGCCGCCCCGCCGCCGAAACCGCTCGCCCCGTGCGCGTGGTGGTACGGGATCGGCAAGCCGCCGACTTCGCAAGAGATCGAGCAGGCGGCCAAGCGCTACCAGGTCGTCGTGCTCAACGCCGACCAGGGCACGGCCATGCGCCGCCTGCACCAGCTCAACCCGCGGGTGAAGGTGCTGGTGTACAAGGACCTCTCCAGCACGCGCAACTACCCGGGCGCGGTCGACGGCGGCCAGGACGCGGTGTTCCTGCCCAGCGGGATCGGCTACGTCGCCGCGCAGGAGACCCACCCCGAGTGGTTCGCGCTGGACGTCAACGGCAAGCGCATCGAGTGGCAGGGCTACCCGAAGCACTGGCAGATGACGGTCTGGAACCCGGACTACCAGCAGGCCTGGACGGACGCCGTCGTCGCCGAAGTGAAGCGCGAAGGCTGGGACGGCGTCCTCGCGGACAACGACTTCAACTCACTGAGCCACTATTCGTCCGCGGTGCTCGCGGGCACGGCGAACGTCGCGGAGACCGACCGCAAGCTCCGCGACGGCCTGGACGCGTTCCTGGCCAAGGCCGGCGACGCGCTGACGAACGCCAACAAGCTGCTGGTGCCCAACGTGTCCGAGACGCACCTGGTGCCGGGCCGCTGGACCGCGCACTCGCGGTTCGGCGGCGCGATGGAGGAGAACTTCGGCTTCCGCGAGAACGGCGGCACCGGCGGCCTGCTGACCTTCCGCGGCAACGAGTTCCAGGAGCTGCGCGCGCAGGCCGCGCTCGGCGAGTCGCTGCTGCTGCTGGTGACCAGGACGCACAACGCGCGCGAGGAGCGGTCCGGGTACGCGAGCGCGGCCCTGCTCGCCGGGCCCCGCACGTGCTGGACGCGCGCGACGACCGACGACTACCGCACCCCGGAGTGGTCGTCACTGCAGGACAGCGGCCTCGGCGAGGCGGTCGACGCGGCCAGCCGGCTGCCGAACGGCGTCTGGAGCCGGACGTTCAGCCACGGCTGGGTCGCGGTCAACCCGACCGCGTCCCGGCAGGCGGTGGTGCCCCCGGACGGCCTGATCGCGCCCGGCGCGCCCCCGCCCACGGCGACGCCCACCACGGCTCCCCCGACGACCCGAACCACGGCGCCCACCCCGGCTTCGACCTCGCCTTCCCCGTCGACGTCGGCTTCGGCTTCGCCCGCCACCACGACCACGCCCGCCCCGCCGCCGATCACGCTGGAGGCCGCGGACGCGGTCGTCCTGATCGACCCCCAGCAGCTCGTGAAGCGCGGCGCGTGGCGGGTCACCCGCGACGAGTTCCGGGTCGGCAGGCTCTGGGCCCGGTGACCGGCCCTACCAGGGACGGCCCGCGGTCAGGCGGGCCGTGAAGCCGGTCTCGTCGCGGTGCAGCGTCACCTCGCTGCAGATCTGGTGCGCGATCCACAGTCCGCGGCCGCCGACGCTGCGCTCCGCCGGCAGCAGCCCGGCGAACGGGTCCGCCGGGCCGGGGCCCGCGTCGTGCACCGAAACGACCATCTGCCCGGCTCCGGCCCAGATCCGCACCCGGACCGGCGGCCGGCCGTGGCGCAGGGCGTTGTCCACGATTTCGCTCACCGCCAGCACGAGGTCGTCGACCTCGGCCGCGGGCAGGTCGACCGGCGCGGTGGCCAGCACCGCCCGGCGGGCGTCCCCGGGACGCGGGTCGGCGAGCTCGGCCCGCGGCGCCGTGTGCTCGATCGGGAGCGGCGTCATCGGCCGCGGGCCGGTCAGGAACGACAGCGGGTCGACGTAGCCGGTGTTGGTCTCGTGGCCGCCGGGGGTGGCGACGAAGGGGTGCGTCCTGGCGACGTCGTCGAGCACGTGCCCCGGGGTCGTGCGGGTGTCGTAGGCGCACACGCTGCGCAGCGGGAACTCGCCGTAGGCGTGGTTGACGGCCGCCTCGTAGCGGGCCCACCAGTCCCAGGACGTGTCGATCGCGGCCGGCGGGATCTCGCCGAAGATGCTGATGCCCGCCGCGCCACCGGCGACGAACCCGGCCAGCAGCTCGCGGTAGGACCTGATCGCCGCCGCGGGCCGCGCGTACAGGTCGCGGGTGGACAGGTACTCGACCCGCGCGGACGACGGCAGGGCGGCGCGCACCAGCTCGGCGCGCTCCGGCTCCAGCGACACCAGCGTGGGCTCGCCGGCGGCCAGCCCGCGCTCGAGGAACGGCACCGCGACGGCGAGCAGCTCCTCGTCGCCGCGGTAGTGGACGGCGGCGTGGTCGTAGCCGGGGACGGCGGTCATGCCGCACGCTCCACGCGCACCCCGGGCAGCTCCAGCAGCTCGATGATCCGCGCCGGGGTCGACAGCCGCGTCCGCAGCACGACCGTGGTGGCGTGCCGCTCGGCGTAGCCGGCCAGTGCCATCAGGCTGCGGTGGTCGACGAAGTCGAGGCCGGTGGCGTCGATGGTGGTCGTCCCGTCCTCCGAGCGCAGCCCGGCGCGCTCCAGCGCCTGCGGCCAGAGCCGGCGCGACTCCGGGCCCAGTTCACCGTCGAGGGCCGCCGCGCTGCCGTCCGCGGTGTGCCCGTGCAGGTGGAACGGCGACCCGCCCGCGTGGGCGGCCGGGTGCATGCACGCGAGCTGAGCGACGACCTCGTCGCCGAGCTCGCCGGCGTCGTAGGCGCACATCGCCGACATCGGGTGGCCGGCCATGTAGTGGTCCACCAAGTGCTCGTAGCGGGCGAAGGCGTCCACCTGGGCCGGGGTGCGCACCAGCGACGTCACGTCGGCCGCGACCCGCAGCCCGGTGAACCCGGCCGCCAGCGCCTCGGACGTGGCCGCGGCGTAGTGCTCGACCTGGCCGGCGGGATCGACGACGGTGCCGCTCGAGTAGGCCGCGTCGACCGAGGCGACCTGGACGGCCCCGCGCTCCAAGCCCTGGTCACAGCGCTCGTCCGCGCGCAGCTGCCCGGTCAGCGCGGCCTCGTCACCCGGGGCGACGTAGAGCACCCGGGCGCCGGCCGTCAGGCCCTCGGCGAGGAAGTCCTGCGCGTGGGCTACGAACTCGCCGCGCTCGCGGAAACTCAGGCACACATGGTCGCGGACCCGCGCGGGCGGGCCGTCCGCCCGCTCGGTCGGCATCAGCACGGACCCGAGACTACGCCGACGGAGGAGTTCCGGGGGTGGCCGCCCGTGCGCCGGGGTCCCGGACCTCGGCCGCCGGTTTCGCGCACACGCAGAACAGGTTGCCCTCCGGGTCGGCCAGGACGACCCAGTCGTCCGCCGGGTCGTCCTCGACGTGGCGGACGAACCGCGCGCCGAGGCCGAGCAGCCGGTCGACCTCGTGCTGCTGGTCGTCGGTGTAGAGGTCAAGGTGCATCTGCTCACGCGTGGCGACCGGCGTCGAGGACCGCTGCAGCGAGAGGTTGACGTACCGGCCGCGCAGCAGGCGGAAAGCGTCGTCCCCGGACACCGGCTCGAGGTCCAGTGCCGCGGACCAGAAGCGGGTCATCGTGTCGAGGTCGGTGCAGTTGATCACCGTGCTGCCCAGCCTGATCGCCATGGTCGCCTCCCGCTCGCGTGCGGGCCGGTTACCCGTCACCCCGCCAGCGCGAAACCCGGGTGCGGCGGCTGGTTGTAGGCGGTGTTCTGCCAAGCCACCGCCTCGCGGTACTGCCGGTCCTGCATCAGCGACACGTGCGAAATGCTCGTCGGGTCCGTGGTCGAGAAGATCCGCAGCGCCCGGTCGTCCGAGGTCGGCCAGACGACCTCCTCGCGCCAGTCGCCGAACAGGTCGGCCTGCAGCGACGGGGTGCTCTTCGTGCCGTTGTTCGCGTGCACACCGGAGGCGGTCAGCAGCCGGGTGTCGGCCGCGGTGCCGTACTTGTCGATGTGCGTCCCGTCCAGGAGCTCGCGCTGGGCGTCGCCGTCCCACCAGATGACGAAGTTCGCCGACGACGGCTTCCGGCCGATGTTCTGACCGCTGGTGTTCAGCAGCCCGGACACCGCGGACGACCACGACTCCGCGCCCGGGCTGCCGGCGTAGACGTCGTCCGAGACGCCGCGGCCGTTGTCACAGGTGCAGGAGGCGTTCTGCCAGATGAGCTGGCCGGTCTTCGCGTCGGCCATCCAGGCGGCCGGCTTGCTCTTGTCTTCGTCCACTTTGAACTCTTCCAAGCCGGGCCGCGCCGGGATCAGGTCACCGACGTGCATGGCGTCGCCGTGCCCCAGCCGCGTGTTCCACAGTGGACTTCCGGTGTCGTCGACCGCCATGGCGCCGAAGACGATCTCGTCCCGGCCGTCGCCGTCGACGTCGGCGATGGTCAGCTGGTGGTTGCCCTGGCCGGTGTACTGGGAGCCGGCCGAGTTCGAGTCGAACTTCCAGCGCTCGGTCAGCGCGCCGCCGCGGAAGTCCCAGGCCGCGATCACGGTCCGGGTGTAGTAGCCGCGGCTCATGACCAGGCTCGGGTGGACGCCGTCCAGGTAGGCCGTGCCGGCCAGGAACCGGTCGACGCGGTTGCCGTAGCTGTCGCCCCACGAGGACACCGTGCCGCGCGGAGGGTCGTAGTTCACGGTGGCCGCCGTCGCGCCGGTCTGGCCGTTGAACACGGTGAGGAACTCCGGCCCGGACAGGACGTACCCGCTGGAGTTGCGGTAGTCGGCGCTCGCGTTGCCGATGACCTGGCCGGTGCCCGACCGCGTGCCGTCCGCGGTCTTCATCGCGACCTCGGCCCGGCCGTCGCCGTCGTAGTCGAAGACCTGGAACTGCGTGTAGTGCGCGCCGGCCCGGATGTTGCGGCCGAGGTCGATCCGCCAGAGCCGGGTGCCGTCGAGCCGGTAGGCGTCGACGTAGACGTTGCCGGTGTACCCGGACTGCGAGTTGTCCTTGGCGTTGGTCGGATCCCACTTCAGCACGAGCTCGTACTGGCCGTCGCCGTCGAGGTCACCGGCGCTGGCGTCGTTCGCGGTGTAGGTGTAGGTCTCGCCGGCCGGGGTCGTGCCACCGGACGGCGGCTGGATCGGCACGTCCCGGGTGTTCGCCGCGAGCCCGCTGGTCAAGCTCAGCGACTCCTCGGTGGCGAAGGCCGACACCCGCTCGACGCCGCCGGTCACCGCGCGCACGGTGTACCGGGCCCCGGCGGGCGCACCCGCGTCCACGAAGTTCGTCGGGCCGGTCACCGGGGTGGCGGTCACCTTGGTGCCGTCGCGGTAGACGTTGAACGCCACCCCGGCCGGGTCGTCGGTGAGCAGGCGCCAGGCGACGGTGTTGCCCTGGGCGGTGTGGACGCTGACCACGCCGCGGTTCAGCCGGTCGACCTGCGGCGCGGCGGCCGCGCTGGCGGCCGGTGCGGGAACCAGCGCGGCCACGAACAAGCCGACGACGATGACCGCTCGCTGCCTGATGGGCATGAGGACTCCCTTGTCCCGAACGAATACAGTCCTAAGTGGATTGATGCAGCTCTTTCCCGACTGGGAGCGCTTCCACAGTAACACGGCGGAGCCGGGCGGAACACCGGCAGCGAGACGGAAAGCGGGCGACCTGCTTAACGTTAAGTTCTGTGGTGACCGAGTTCCAGAAAGCGTTTTCTGAACTGTCGGTCATGGAAGACCGCCCCCCCCCCCCCCCCCCCCCGCCGGGTGAGGACCGTTTCCGCGGCGCTCGTCGTGGGTATCACCCCCTTTGCCGGTAACCGACCATGCGTGCGTGCGCACTGCGCGAGGTGAGGTCATGGTGACGACGACAGGCGAGAGCTTCCCGCTTCCGATCAGCATCGAAGACACCGACGTCGACCAGCTGGAAGCAGCCGTCGGCGTCCTGCGGGCCCTGGACTACCGGCAGGGCGGCGGGTTCTGCCGCGACGCCGTCCGGGTGGTCAAGACGGCGAGCCTGCTGCTGCACTGGGGCACGGTCCCGCAACCGTTGCGCGCCAGGCTGTCCACGGTGCTGGCCGACGTGCACAACCTGCTGGGCTGGACGGAGTTCGACATCGGCCGCGACGAGGCGGCCCGGCGCCGGTTCGAGCGCGCGCTGGAGATCGCGGCCGAAGCGGGCAACGACAACCTGGTGGCGAACATCCGCTACCGGCTCGGCCGGGTGCACCTGCACCGCCACGACGCCCGCGGCGCGCTGGCCGAGTTCGCCAGGGGCCGGGAAGCCGCCGTCCGCTCGGATTCCGGCCGGGCACTGGCCATCCTCGCGGCGAACGAGGCGTGGGCGTTCGCGATGGCCGGCGACGAGCGGCCGGCCCTGACCCGGCTGGCGGAGGCCGAGGCGGCCTTCGCCACGGCGGGCTCCTGGCCGGAGCCGAGGCCGTGGGAGGCGTTCTTCCGCGAGACGGACATGGCGGCGATGCACGGCACGGTGCTGACCGAGCTGGCCACCGCGGTGGCCGGCCGCTACAGCGGCGAAGCGATCACCCAGCTGACGTCGGCGGCCGGCGGCTACGGCGCGGACATGGCCAGGAGCCGGTCGTTGACGCTGGTCATGCTGGCCCAGAACCACGCGCTCCGAGGCGACTTCGACGAGGCCACCCGGATCGGCGGGGAGGCGGTCGACCTGGCCGCGCAGGTGGGCTCGGTCCGGCCGAAGGACCGGCTCGCGCCCCTGGAGCGGCTGCTCACCGCGCACCGCGGCGACGCGGCGGTTTCGGGGCTGGCCGACCGGATCGGACGGTACCGCTCGGAGCCGCTGGGCTGAGCCCACCCACCGCGGCGACCGGCCGGGCAGGCGGGCCCGATCCGGCCCCAGGACCGGCCGGCGCGGCTGCTCACGGCCCCTGGACCGAGCCCGCTCACCCGGGCACACCCTCGGCCGGACGACCCCGGCGACGACCGATGTTTCGCCGTCACGCGACCGGGGTACCCGCGACTCGGACCGACCCGTCCCGTGCTCGAGAAGGGATCCCAGCATGCACCCCAAGGGTGATCGTGACCGCTGACGGCAACCGCGTCCGGCCCCAGGACCTGCTGCGCGTGACGGCCCACCACTCCGGCCGCGCGGTCGTGCTGGCCGCGGTGGGCGAGGTGGACCTGCTCAGCGCGCCCGTCCTGAGCGACAGCGTCACCACCGCGCTCGCCGACGCGCCGGAACTGCTGGTGATCGACCTGTCCGAGGTGTCCTTCCTGGCCTCCATCGGCATCACGACCCTGCTCGAGGCGCGGCACGCGGCGGGCACCGGCACCCGGGTCCGAGTGGTCGCCCCCGAACGCGGCGTCGTCAACCGCACCCTTCAGCTGACCGGCCTGCACGAGACGCTGGCCCTCGCCACCACCCGGGACGAGGCGCTCACCGGCTGAACCGCGCCGCGACGGTGCGGAAGACCTCCTTCGGCTCCCAGGCGAGCCCCGGGTACGCCGTGCCGCTCCGCCCGGCGAGGACTTCGACCAGCCCGTAGCTCGCCAGGTCCAGGTCGCGCCGCGGGTCCGGATCGGACGGGTATTCGTAGCCGGCGAAGGTGAACCAGAACGCGCCGTGCACGCCCTCGGCCTCGAAGACGTCCATCAGCTCGGTGAAGTACGCCGCCTGGCCGGCCTCGTCGCGGACGTAATCGCCGTTCAGCGCCCGCGGCTCGGCCTCGAAGTCGACGATCAGCCAGCCGGTGCCGCCCGCGTCGGCCGCGCCCCGGTGGGTGCAGCAGCCGAATTCCGTGACGACCAGCGGCTTCCCGCGGCTCGCGTGATCACGGACGAGCTGCGCGAAGCCTGCGGCGTTGCCGGCCGAGCGGTACAGGTTGACGGCCGCGAAGTCGAACTCCGCCCAGTCGATCTCCTCCCACTCCCCGGCGGCGTAGGTGAGCTTGCCGCCGAAGTGCGCCCGCGCGGCCGCGGCGACCTCACTCAGCACCGTGCCGAAGTCCCACTCGTGGGAAAACCCGGCCCAGGCGGCGGGGTCCGCCGCGTTGCGCAGGCGCTCCATCAGGACCGCGCCGGGCACGAAGCCGGTGCAGAACAGGGACATCTCGCAGCCGAGCACGAGCACGGTCTCGGGGTCACGCGCCCGGATCTCCTCCGCCCGCCGCGCGCACTCGGCGAAGTAGGGCGTCAGCTGCGGCGGCGTGAGGTCCATCGGGAACGGCGAAAACCACACGCGCAGCCCGGCGTCGACCGCGGCGTGCGCCGCCACGGTGAGGCGCTCCGGGTCGTCGCCGGTGATGCGGACCGCGTCGCAGTGCAGGTCCGCCGCGATGATCCCCAGTTCGCGGCGCACGACCGCGGGCTCGAACTCCCGGCGCGACCGGTCGCCGACCGCGCCGCCGAAGCCGGTGTCGTAGTTGATCCCCCTGAGCTGCATCGGCCCCTCCCCCGGATGCGCGGCCTGCCACCCGGAGCCGCAGGAACGCGCTCACCAGGGTGTCGATCGTCCGCGCCGCCATTGTCGCGGTACCGGTACGTCCTGGACAAGGATGGTCTGCTCGGCGGCTTCGCCCAGGGGCGCAGCCGACCACCTGCCCACGCCCGGACCGGGTCGGTGGCAAACTGTCGCGATGACTGGCACGTCGTTTTCCGTCGTCACCCGCACCACGGAGACCGGCGCGGTGGTGACCGTCACGGGCGAGATCGACGTGGCGACCGCGCCCAGTCTCCGCACCGGGCTGCAGGACGTCGCACTCGAGCCCGGCCACCGGCTGGTGGTGGACCTGGGCGGGGTGACGTTCTGCGACTCCAGCGGGATCTCCGCGCTGATCACGGCCTACAACGTGGCCAAGGCCGCCGGGGCGGACGTCGCGCTGGCCGCGGTGCCCGCCCGGCTGAGCCGGACGTTCGGGCTGATCGGCCTCGCGGACTTCTTCCCGACCTACCCGAGCCCCGAAGAGGCGCTCGGCGGCTGACGGTCCAGCTCGGCCAGCACCGCGCGGATCGCCGGGCTCGCCTCGGCACTGCGCCGCCACACCGCGTGGACCTCGCGCTTCGGCGGCCGCCGCAGGGGTCGCGCGAGCAGCTCCGCGCCCAGCGGCGGCCGGGCGAGCCGCGGGATCAGGGCGACCACCTGCCCGGAGGCCACCAGCGAAAGCTGCGTCGCGAAGTCGTCGACCAGGTGACGCACGTCCGGTTCCGTTCCCGCCGCGGCGAACAACCGCCGGGACCACTGGTGGCACACGGTTCCCGGCGGGCTGGTCACCCACGCGTGCCCGGCCAGCGCGGCCTCGTCGAGCGGCGTGGCGGCCTCGGCCAGCGGGTGGGTCCGGCCGACGACGACGTCACCGACGTCGGTGTGGAGCCACCGCCGCGCCAGCGACGGCGGCCACGGGGTGGGCAGCAGGCCGTCGGCGTCGTGGACGAGGGCCAGGTCGGCCGTGCCCGCGCCGACGCTGTGGAGTGCCTCGCCGGGGTCCTGCTCGGTGAGTTCGACGCGCAGCTGCGGGCACCGCGCCGCGAGCGGGGGCACGACGGGCGCGAGCAGGCCGCGGATCGCCGTCGAGAAGGCCACCACCCGGAGCGTGCCGCGCGGCGCGCCCGCCGACACCGACCGGGCGGCCTCGGCGCAGCGCTCCAGCGCCTGGAAGACCTCCGGCGCCGAGTCGGCGATGGCCTGCCCGGCCGGGGTCAGCACCACCCCGCGGCCCGCCGGCGCCAGCACCGGGACACCGACCTGGCGTTCGAGCCGCTTGATCTGCTGCGAAACGGCCGACGCGGTGAACCCGAGCTCCTCGGCGGCTCGCGCCAGCGTCCCCAGAGCGGCCACCGCGCGCAACGCCCGCAGCGCGCCCACCTCGATCATGAAATCAGGCTACGCAATATCGGCAAAAAAGCATCGCTGGACCGCAGTAATCGGGCCGGGCATCTTCGGGACATGACCGAATTCGGCACGAACCTCGCCGCGATGGTGACCCCCATGCAGCCCGGCGGCGCGCTCAGCGAGCCCGGCCTCGCCCGGCTCGTCGAGCACCTGCTGGCCACGGGCTGCGACGGCCTGGTCGTCGGCGGGACGACCGGCGAGTCACCGACGCTGTCCGAGGCCGAAGCCGCGGGCCTGGTCCGGGCGGTGGCGGCCCGGGTGGCGGGCCGAGCCCGGGTGATCGCCGGCGTCGGCACGTACGACACGGCGTCGAGCATCCGCCGGGCCCGCGAAGCCGAAGAGGCGGGCGCGGACGGGTTGCTGCTGGTCTGCCCGTACTACTCCCGGCCGACGCAGGAGGGCGTGCTGGCCCACTGCGTGGCGGTCGCGGACGCGACCGAGCTGCCGGTGATGCTCTACGACGTCCCGGCGCGAACGGGGGTGGCGATGGCGCCGTCGACGCTCATCGAGCTGGCCGGTCACCCCCGGATCCGCGCGGTCAAGGACGCGAAGGGGGATCTGTTCGAGGCGATGGCGGTGATGTCCCGGACGCCGCTGGCGTACTACTGCGGGATCGACGAGCTCACCCTGCCGTACCTGGCTTGCGGGGCGGCGGGGTTGGTCAGTGTGGTGGCCAATGTGGCGGCCGACCGCACGGCCTCGCTGATCCAGGCCGTCGGCGACGGTGACCTGGTCAAGGCGCGGGCGGTCCATGATGGGCTGATCCCGCTGATGGACCGCCTGCTGCGCTCGGGGACGGCTGCGGCGAACACCAAGGCCGCGTTGGCCGAGCTGGGTGTCATCCCGCACCCGAGTGTGCGGCTCCCGCTGCTCGAAGCCGAGTTCCGCCCCTGATCACGCGAGTTCCGGCCTCGATCACGCCAGTTCCGCCGTCGATCACGCGATTTCGGTCCAACCCACCAAGCTTGCCCGATTTCGGGCAAGAATTTGGGGTTCGAGACTCAGCAAGGCATGATGGCCCGCGTGGAGGACACCGACATCGTCGAGCGCGTGGCCGCGTCCACCGGGCTGCCGCCCGGGGTCGCCGCCCGGGTGGTCGACGACGTGCTGGCCTTCTACCGGACTCCCACCGAGGACTATGTGCGCCGCCGGCACGCCGAGCTGCAGGCGCAGGGCCGGAAGAACCCCGAGATCTTCCCCCTGATCGCCGCCGAGCTCCGCGGGCGGCTGGTGGCCGCGCCCGTTCTCTCCGAGCGGCAGCTGCGCCGCATCGTCTACGGCTAGGAAGAGGTCACCCCATGTGCGGGATCGTCGGCTACATCGGCGGCCAGAACGCCGCCCCCATCCTGATCGAGGGCCTGACCCGGCTCGAGTACCGCGGGTACGACTCCGCGGGCATCGCCGTCCTCGGCGCGAAAGGCGCGCCGCAGGTCCACCGGGTCGTCGGCCGGGTGCGCAACCTCGCCGCCGCGCTGCCCAAGCGGCTCGCCGGGAAGGCCGGCATCGGGCACACGCGCTGGGCCACGCACGGGCCCGCGTCGGAGGCCAACGCGCACCCGCACTCCTCCGAGGACGGCCGGATCTGCGTCGTCCACAACGGCATCATCGACAACGCCGACGCGCTGCGCGCCCAGCTCGCCGACGCCGGCGTCACCCTCGCCTCCGAGACCGACACCGAGGTCCTCGCCCACCTGATCGCGCGTTCGGGCGCCGAAACCCTCGAAGACGCCGTCGTCGAGGCGGTCTCGCGGGTCACCGGCACCTACGCCATCGCCGTCACCGACAGCGCGCACCCGGACCGGCTGGTCATCGCGCGCAACGGCTCGCCGCTGATCATCGGCGTCGGCGAGCGCGAGATGTTCGTCGCCAGCGACCTGGCCGCGCTGGTGCGGCACACCTCGCAGGTCGCGCACCTCGACGACGGCGAGTTCGCGACCGTCTTCGCCACCGGCTACCGCACCTTCACCGTCGACGAGAGCGACACGACCAAGCCGGCCACCGAGATCGACATCGACGCCGAGGACCTCGACCTGGGCGGCTACCCGCACTACATGGCCAAGGAGATCCAGGAGCAGCCGGAGTCCGTCGAGCGGATCATCCGCGGCCGGCTGGACGACCGGTTCGGCGTCGCCCGCCTGGACGGGCTCAACCTGACGCCGCGGGAGCTGCGCGGGTTCGCGCGGGTGAAGATCCTCGGCTGCGGGTCCGCCTACTACGTCGGCCAGATCGGCGCGACGATGATCGAAGAACTCGCCCGGATCCCGGCCGACGCCGAGGCCGCGTCGGAGTTCCGCTACCGCAACCCGATCATCGAGGCCGACACGCTTTACATCGCGGTCAGCCAGTCCGGCGAAACGATCGACACCGCCTTCGCCGTCGAGGAGATCAAGCGCAAGGGCGGCCGGGTGGTCGGCCTGGTCAACGTCGTCGGCTCGACGATCGCCCGTGCCTGCGAAGGCGGCGTCTACCTGCACGCCGGCCCGGAGATCGCGGTCGCCTCGACCAAGGCGCTGACCAACATGGCCGTCGGGTTCGCGCTGATCGCGCTGGCGCTGGGCCGGGTGCGCGACCTGTCCAATGCGGACGGTCAGCGGATCATCGACGCCGTGCGGGCGCTGCCGGGCCAGATCAAGTCCATTCTGGACTTCGAGCCGGAGATCGCCGAGCACGCGAAGACGATCGCCGCGGCGAAGAGCCTGTTCTTCGTCGGCCGCGTCCGCGGCTATCCGGTGGCCCGCGAGGGCGCGCAGAAGTTCAAGGAGATCTCCTACCGCCACGCCGAGGCGTACCAGACGTCCGAGCTCAAGCACGGCCCGCTCGCCCTGATCGACGAAGCACTCCCGACGGTCGCGGTCGTGCCGTCGGACGAGCTGACCGAGCGCAACCTGGCCGCGGTCCAGCAGATCAAGGCCCGTGGCGGCGCGGTACTGGCGGTGACCCACGCGAGCGTCGACTTCGGCGAACTCGACGTCCCGCGGATCGTGGTGCCCAAGACCGAGCCGGAGCTCGACCCGATCCTGCTGACCATCCCGCTGCAGCTGCTCGCCTACCACGCGGCGCTGACGCTGGGCTACGACATCGACAAGCCGCGCAACCTGGCCAAGTCGGTCACCGTGGAGTAGGGCCTACTCGCGCTCGACCTTGCGCAGGCCGCCTTCGGGCGTCCACCACTCGACGACCAGGAGGGTCGCCGCCGCGTTCAGGTGGGTGTGCACGACCTCGGCGACGTCCACCACGAACCGCTCGCCGTCCGCGGTGCGCACCCGCCCGGCGATCTTCGCCTCGCCCGGCCACTGCGCCTCGGCGCCCTCCACCGGGTCGACCGTCGCGCTGTGCAGCGCGAACCGCGGGTCCCGCCGCAGGTCCGCGCCCTTGCGCGCGTCCGGCATCGACCCGAAGGTCAGCTCGCCGTCTTCGAAGACCGTCTCGATGCCCGAGATCCGCGGCGAGCCGTCCGCCCGCAGGGTCGCGATCGTCTTGTGCTTGTGCGCGTCGAACAACGCCCGCACCCGCCCCGCGAACTCCGGTTCCGCCGCTTCGAACTCCCGCCACGCCGTCATGCGTCCATGGTCCCGCACCGCAGGCCCGCGACGAGGATCCCGGCCAGCCGCCGCGCGTCGTACTCGGGGTCGGCGTCCGCGCCGATGCAGAGGTTGCCGACACCGCGCATGAGCTCCAGCGGGCGCACCTCGGCCCGGATCTCGCCTGCCGCGACCGCCGCGTCGAGCAGTTCGGCGCACACTGGCACCAGGCGGTCGAGGAAGTAGGCGTGCAGCGACTCGAAGCCGGCGTTGTCGGACTGGAGCACCCCGGCCAGGCCGTGCTTGGTGACCAGGAAGTCGACGAACAGGTCGATCCACCGCGCGAGCGCGGCGTACGGCGAGTCGTTCGCGGCCAGCAGCGCCGGGCCCGCCTCGGTGCAGGCGTCCACCTGGTGCCGGAAGACGGCGATGATCAGGTCCGCCCGGGTCGGGAAGTGCCGGTAGATGGTGCCCATCCCGACACCGGCCTTCGCCGCGATGTCCCGCACCGGCGCGTCGACGCCGGAGGCGACGAAGACGGCGGCCGCCGCGTCGAGCAGCGCCTTCTCGTTGCGCCGGGCATCCGCGCGCTTGGGCTTGTCCACGGGTCCTCCTTGCTAAGCGGAGCATTGTTCCGTATCGTTAGCGGAGCAACGTTCCGTTTGCTCATCATGCCACGGAGGCACCCCCATGCAGTACCGCACCCTGGGCCGCACCGGCGTCCAGGTCAGCACCCTCGCGCTCGGCGCGATGAACTTCGGCGCCATCGGGAACACGACGCAGGACGAGGCCACCGCCATCGTCGACGCCGCCATCGAAGCCGGCGTCAACCTGATCGACACCGCCGACATGTACGGCCAGGGCGAGTCGGAGGTGATGGTCGGCAAGGCGATCGCCGGCCGCCGCGACGACCTCGTGCTGGCCACCAAGGCGACCATGCCGATGGGCGAAGAGCGCAACCACCGCGGCAACTCGCGCCGGTGGCTGGTCCGCGCGCTCGAAGACAGCCTGCGGCGCCTCGACGTCGACCACGTCGACCTCTACCAGCTCCACCGCTGGGACCCCGCCACCAGCGACGAGGAAGCGCTTTCCGCACTGACCGACCTGCAGCGGGCCGGGAAGATCCGGTACTTCGGGTCGTCGACGTTCCCCGCGTACCGCATCGTGCAGGCGCAGTGGGCCGCCCGCGAACACCACCTCGGCCGGTACGTCACCGAGCAGCCCAGCTACTCGATCCTGCAGCGTGGCATCGAGGCGCACGTGCTGCCGGTGACCGAGGAGTACGGCATGGGCGTGCTGGCCTGGAGCCCGCTGGCTTCGGGCTGGCTGTCGGGTGCGGTCCGCGCGGGCCGGGAGCTCAGCGGCAACCGCGCGAAGGTCCTGCCGCAGCGCTTCGACCTGGACATCCCGGCCAACCGGGCGCGGCTCGACGCCGTCGAGAAGCTGGCCAAGCTCGCGGAGGCGGCCGGCCTCACCCTGATCCAGCTGGCGCTCGGCTTCGTCACCGGGCACCCCGGCGTGACGAGTGCGCTGATCGGGCCCCGGACGACGGAGCACCTGCGCTCGCAGCTCGCCGCGGCCGACGTCGTGCTGCCGACCGACGTCCTCGACGAGATCGACGGCATCGTCGCCCCCGGCGTCGACCTGGCTCCGGACGAGAAGTTCGACACCCCGCCCGCTCTGCTCGACCCGGCCCTGCGGCGGCGCCGATGAGCTTCGGCATCATGACCGCACCGCAGCAGGTCGGTTACGACGAGATCCAGCGCGTCTGGCGGGAGGCCGACGCGGTGCCGGAGATCGAGCACGCGTGGCTGTTCGACCACCTGATGCCGATCGCCGGCGACCCGGGCGGCCCGATCTTCGAGGGCTGGACCCTGCTTTCGGCGCTGGCGGCGCAGACGTCGCGGCTGCGCCTCGGCTTGCTGGTCACCAGCAACCGCTTCCGGCCGCCGGCCATGCTGGCGAAGATCGCCACGACGGTCGACATCGTGTCCGGCGGCCGCCTCGACTTCGGCATCGGCGCGGGCTCCCGGCCCAGCCACCCGCTGGCCCGCCGGGAGTACGACGCGCACGGCCTGCCCTACCACGACCAGGCGGACGCGGTCGCGGCGCTGGCCGAGGCGTGCACGGTGATCCGTCGCTTGTGGACATCCCCGGAGCCGTTCGACTTCGCGGGTGCGCACGTCTCGGTGAAGGGAGCTTTCGGGAATCCCTGGCCGGTGCAGCGGCCGCACCCGCCGATCGTGATCGGCGGCCGGGCGAGCGCAACGCTGCGCGTGGTGGCGGAGCACGCGAACGTGTGGAACATCCCGGGCGGCGGCGACATCGAGGACCTGGCGGGCCGGAGCCGCCTGCTGGACAAGTACTGCGAGGAGATCGGCCGCGACCCGGCGGAGATCACGCGGTCGATCTTCCTGCCGGTGGACTACGAGCGGCCGGCGGTGACGCGGGGGAAGATCGCGGAGGCGGCGGGCGCGGGGTTCGGGCACTTCGTGCTCGGGTTGGCGAATCCGTACCCGGAGGGGGTTGCGGAGTGGGTGGCGGAGGAGCTGATCCGCCGGTAGCGCGGCGGGGTGGGGTGGCCTCCGGCCCCCGGTTGCCAGCTTACCTTGCGGCACCGACAGTTCCGGGCGACGGCGGCTGCGGTCAGTCCGGGTTGGGCCGTGGTCCAGGGTCGGCTCTGGTCAGGCCGGGTCGGGCGGCGGGTTCGCCCCTGGACAAGCCGAGCGGGGCTGCAGGTTCGCCCTGAACAGGCCGAGCCGGGCGGCGAATTCGACCCTCGTCAGGCCGGAACGGGCGGCGGACTCAGCCGTGGACAAGCCGAGCGGGCTGCGGGTTCGACCCTGGACAAGCCGGGCCGGGCTGCGGTCAGTCCGGGTTCGCCAGCCGGGCCAGTGCCGAGCGCAGCAGCCGGCGGGTCTCGGGCGGCAGGCCCGCGAGCTTGCGCTCCTCCACCTCGCGGATCGCCGCCCGGACCGCCGCGTGCCGCCGGGTTCCTTCCGGCGTCAACCGGACCACGCGGGCTCGGCGGTCCGCGGGGTCGGGCTCGCGGGCCACCAGCCCCTCCGCCTCGAGGGCGTCCAGCAACGCGATCAACCGCGTCTTGTCGTAGCGGATCTGCTGGGCCAGCACCAGCTGGCTCGGCACCGCCCCGGCGGCCAGTGCCGACAGCACGACGTACTGCCACATCGAGAGGCCGTGGCGGTCCAGCACCGGCCGCTCGGCTTCGGCCAGGCTGCGGCCCGCGCCGGCGCAGAGGGCAGCGAGATCGTCGTCCTCGTTCACCGGCAGGATTTTACGCTTCGGCAAATCATCCGCAGGTGCGATCGTTTGCCACCCCGGCGACGGCCTCTTCGGCGCACTCTCCCCCTCACCGGCAGCTTCCGCCGACACCGATGAGGAGGAAAGCCGGTGAACCTCAGCCCGCCGCGCAGAGGACGCCGTTCACCCTGAACGCCGCCGGGAAGATGTTCGGCCCGCCGTAGTCCGCCGTGAACCCCACATCGACCCCGGACGCCGGCGGGGCCGACGACGACACCGTCACCGTCGTCCCGTTCTGCGCCCACGTCCCGCTCCAGCCACCCGTCAACCGCTGCCGTGCCGTCGGCCAGTCGAACGTCAGCGTCCAGTCGCCCACCACGCCGGTCGCCGTCACGTGGATTCCGCCGACGAAACCGCTCGCCCAGTCGGTCACGTCGGTCATCCGGACCGTGCAGCTGCTCGCCGCCGGTGCGCCCGTCGTCAACGTCAGCGGTGGCGAGGCCGCGGACACGTTGCCCGCCGTGTCGCGGGCCAGCACGTTGACCGTGTACCGGCTGCCCGGCACCAGGTTGCCGACGTCGAACGACGTCCCCGTCGTCTCGCCCCACTGCTCACTCGTCGCCCCGAGCTGCCGGTAGACCTCGTACTTCGCGATCGGGTGGGCGCCCGGCGCGGCCGCCGTCCAGCTGATCGACGCCGTGCGGTCGGTCGCCGTGCCGGTCGGCTGGCCCGGTGTCCCCGGTCCGGCCGACGCCCCGGCCGCGGGGTGCAGCACCACCGTGGTGAGCGAGTACGGCGGCAGCGTCTGGGAAGTGCTCGTCCCCGTCACCGCTTCCGAGACCGCCGTGGCGCCGTTGGTGAAGGTGAACACCCGTGGCGCGCCCGGGGCCGGCGTGTAGCCCGCGTAGTTCAGCGTCACGGCCCTGGCCTGGTCCGGGTCCTTGTTGAGCAGCAGCACGTCGAGGTCGCCGTTCGGCCGGCGGACGGCGTGCGCGCCGACGAGCGGGTCGTCCGCGGCCGCACGGACGAACTGGTCGCCGGGGTGGGCGAACGTGCTCAACACCTTCAAGCCGTAGTAGGGCGCGAACGGCGTGTTGAGCGGCGGCTCGCAGACGCCGCCGTCCAGGCAGGTGCCGCTGGAGAGGAGGCCGCCATCGCCGTAGTCCGGGTATCCGGCCACAGTGGACAGTTTCGTCGGCCCGTTGTGCGTGTCCCACCAGTCGATCGTGAACACGCCGTTCGCCAGCAGCGAGCTGTAGGTCTCGGCGGCGAACAGGGCACCGGGCTGGGTGTTCACGCCGACCGGCGTGTTGGTTTCGGTCATCGAGATGCCGATGCGGCCGGAGTTCGTGCCCGCGTACCGCGCGATCTGCTGTCGGGTCAGGTAGATCATGTCGTCGATCTGCTCCGGCTTCGCCAGCGCTTCCGCCGCCGTCGCACCGGTGGGGTACCAGTGCAGGATGACGAAGTCGATGTGCGGGCCCGCGATCGAGAGCACGGTCTGGTTCCAGCTCGCGGTGTCCCCGGAGCCGACGATGGCGTCCGGCCAGTTCGCCGGGGTGGTCAGCACGGCGCCGATCTGCACGCCCGGGTCGACGGCCTTCATCGCGTCGGCGTAGGCGACGACCCCGTTGGCGTAGGCGGCCGGGCTCTTGTCCACGTGGTCGTCGGCTTCCCAGTTCGCCCCGTAGTGCCCGTTGCCGTAGAGCTCGTTGCCGATTTCCCAGTACTTGACGCCGTACCCCTTGGTGACGTTGGCGTACCGCACCCAGTCCGCGGCTTCCCCCGGCGTGCCGGTGCCGTAGTTGGCGATGATGATCGGCTGGGCACCGGCTCTCCGGACGCCGCCCATGAACGTGTCGAAATCGGTGTTCGGCGCCACGTACCCACCCGGCGCGGTGTTGTCCTTCCAGTGGTAGATGTCGCCGTAGGACCCGCCGGGGTACCGCATGGTGCGGACGCCGGCGGCACCGAACAGGTCGGCCACCTCGTCGGTTCCCAGCTGGCTGTCCCAGACCGCGTGGTTGATGCCGATCCCGGTGTCCGGCATGGTCGCCAGCCCGGCTCGGGCGTTGACGGTGACCGTCGCCGTGGGCGTGGTCGCCGCCCCGGCGGTTCCGGCCGCCGGGATCGCCGCCGCGAGCACGGCGATCACCGGCCACGCTGCCCAGCGCAGACGTCGAGCTGTCATGAAGGTCCATCCTCACTTCGTCGGGCACGAACGGATGACTGGGAGCGCTCTCAGGAGAGAACCACCGCGTGTCGGGGAAGTCAACGGAAGCCTTCGAATTTTGAGGAACGATCGTTCTTGACCGATCGTTCCTCAAAACGCTACGGTCGTGGCATGGGCAGGCGAAGGGCGTTCGACGAAGACGAGGTGGTGCACGCCGCCGTGGAGCTGTTCGGTGGCCGCGCGTACGACGGGGTGTCGGTCGACGACCTGGTCACCCACCTCGGCGTGCACCGCAACAGCCTCTACAAAACGTTCGGCAGCAAGCGCGGTCTCTACCTGATCGCGCTGCGCCGCCACGTCGCCGACGACGTCCGGCCACTGGCCGATGCGCTCTCGGCGGCACCGGACGCCGCCGCCGCGCTGCAGCTGGTCACGGCGGCCGACCTCGGCCTGCTGCTGCTCGCGGCGGTCGAACGGGCACCGGCCGACGAGGAGGTGGCCGCCGAGGTGGCCACCGCGCTCGCCGCGCTCGACCAGGCGATCGCCGACGCGCTCGGCGTTCCCCCCGAACTGGCCGCTGCCATCACCGCCGCCGCGCTGGGCATCCGCCTGCGCGGCAACCCCGACGGTGTCGGCGCCGAACTGGCCCGGCACCTCGATCCGCTCGGCTGAAAGGGAAACCGACATGGCACTGGTCCGCATCGACGGCGAGGACCTCGTCGTCGTGATGGAAGGTCTCGACAAGCTCTGGGCCTTCAAGAGCAGCCTCACCATTCCGCTGGCCAACGTCCGCGGCGCGACCGCGGACCCCGGCATCGCCGCCGACCCCAAGGGAATCCGGGCGCCGGGTGCCCACCTGCCCGGCGTGATCACGGCGGGCACCTTCCACCAGGACGGGGAAAAGATCTTCTGGGACGTCCGTGACGCGTCGAAGGCCGTCGTGATCGAACTCGCCGACGAGCGCTACTCCCGCCTGGTCCTCCAAGTCGACGACCCGCGCACAACCGTCGAGCTCGTCGAGAACGCCCTGCGCTGAAACGGAAATCGAGCTCCCCCACCCCACCCCGATCGCGCTGGCGCCGGCCGTCGTGACCGCACCCCCGGCCGAGGCGGAATCCCGGCTCGTGCCGGCCGCAGGGGCCCCGCCGACCGCGACGGCAGCCAGCCGCCCGCGGGACTCTCCCCCCGGGGGAGAGTCCACGGCTTGACCCTCCCGCGTCGCGAGCCCACACGATGGGCTCATGACACAGCACACCGATCTCCCCTCCGATCTGCTCCCGGCCACCGTGCGCGAGTTCTTCGCCGCCCACGTCGTCCGCGACGCCGACACCGCCTCGTCGTTCCTCACCGAGGACGCGGTGATCATCGACCAGGACGAGACCTTCCGCGGCCGAGAGGACGTCCACGCGTTCCTGCGGGACGCCGGGTCCGAGTTCGAGTACACGACCGAACAGCTCGGCGCCCACCGCGCCGACGACAACCACTGGGTCGTGACCGTGCGGCTCGAAGGCACCTTCCCCGGCGGCATCGCCGAACTCGACTACCGGTTCACGCTCCGGGACGACCGCATCGCCGAAATCGTCATCGCCAACCACGCGGCCTGACCGAACCCGCGCACGTCGATCTTGAATGGAGAAAAGATCATGAAGACTTGGTTCATCACCGGTGGGACGCCCGGAGGGTTCGGCCTGGTCTACGCCGAGGCCGCACTGGACCAGGGCGATCGAGTCGCGGTGACCGCCCGTCGGCCTGCTGAGCTGCGGGAATGGGCTGAGCCCTACGGCGACCGCGTGCTGGTCCTCGAGCTCGACGTCACCGATGCCCAGCAGGTGCGTGCGGCGGTCAAGGCGGCGGAGGAGCGGTTCGGCGGAATCGACGTGCTCGTCAACAACGCGGGCCGCGGCTGGTTCGGCTCGATCGAAGGGGCCCCCGACGAGACGATCCGCCGCACTTTCGACCTCAACCTGTTCGCCGTGGTCGACGTCGTGCGTGCGGTCCTGCCGGGTATGCGGGCCCGCGGCGACGGCTGGATCGTGAACATGTCGTCGGTGGCGGGCCTCGTCACCGCGCAGGGGTTCGGCTACTACTCGGCGGCGAAGTTCGCGGTCGAAGGACTGTCGGAGACGCTGCGGCTCGAGGTCGAGCCGTTCGGGGTGCGGGTGCTCGTCGTAGAGCCGGGAGCCACCCGCACCAAGGCCTTCGCCGGCTTCCAGGACCAGCCCGTGAACGAGGTCGTCGACGCTTACGTGCCGATGATCGAGAGCGTCAAGGCGGCGTTCGTGGCCCACAACGGCAAGCAAGAGGGCGATCCCGTGCGGGGAGTGCGGGCCGTGATCAGCGCGATGAACGCACCCGTTCCGCCGCGCCGGATCGTGCTCGGCAACGCCGGCTACGACGTCGTCACCGCGATGCACGAGAACGCCCTCGTGGAGCTGCGGGCCAACGAGAAGCTTTCACGCAGCACGGACTTCTAGTCCAGCGGCAGGGGCCGTGCTCGTGCAGCGCTGACCGGTCACCGGAAGTCGCGCGAAGGCCCGGTCCGCAACGAGAGTTCCAGGGTTTCCAGGCGATCGGCGACGAGCGTGACGACCCCTTCCGCGGCTTGCACCCTCCCGCGGACCAGCAGCGCCGCACTGGTGCGGGCGACCAGGCGCTGCCGGTGCCACAGCCCCTGCGAGACGACGACGTTGGCCATACCGGTCTCGTCTTCGAGGTTGAGGAAGGTGATCCCACCCGCAGTTGCCGGGCGCTGCCGGTGGGTGACCGCGCCGCCGACCCACACCCGGACGCCGTCCTCGGCTCGCATGAGCTCGGCGACGGTGATCGCCCCGCGCTGCGCCAGCAGCTCGCGCAGGTACTCCACCGGGTGACTGTCCGGGGAGACGCCGGTGGCCCACAGGTCGGCGGCCGTCACCTCCAGCCGCGTCATCCCGGGCAGGGCCGGGGCGTCGAGGCCGGGGGCCAGGCCGGGCAGGTGGCCGGGCCGGGTCGTCGCGGCGGCTCCGGCGGCCCACAGGTCCTGGCGCCGGTCGCCGCCGAATCCGCTGAAGGCGCCGGCCGTGGCCAGTGCCTCCACGGCGTTCTTCTTCAGCTGCACCCGGCGGGTCAGGTCGCCGATGCTCGTGTACGGGCCGTGCGCCTCGCGCTCGGCGACCACCTGGGAGGCAACGTCTTCACCGAGGTGGCGGACGGCGGCGAGGCCGAGCCGCAGCGCGACGCCGCCGGTGCTGCCGTCGTCCGGTTCGAGGGTGGCGCCGGCGAGGCTGGTGTTGATGTCGGGTTCGCGGACGTGGACGCCGTGCCGGCGGGCGTCCGCGACCAGCGACTGCGGGCTGTAGAAGCCCATCGGCTGGGCGCGCAGCAGCCCGGCGCAGAACGCCGCCGGGTAGTAGCGCTTGAACCACGCCGACGCGTACACCAGCAGCGCGAAGGACATCGAGTGCGCTTCGGGGAAGCCGTAGCCGGAGAAGGCGTGGATCTGCTCGAAGATCCGGGTGGCCAGCTCGCGGTCGAGGCCGTTGGCTTCGCAGCCGCGGAAGAACCGCGCCATCAGGGCCTTCATCTTGGCGCTGGACCGCTTGGCGCCCATGGCGCGGCGCAGCTGGTCGGCTTCGGCCGGGGTGAAGCTCGCGACGTCGACCGCCATCTGCATCACCTGCTCCTGGAACAGCGGCACGCCGAGGGTGCGGTCCAGTGACCCGGCCAGCAGCGGGTGCGCGTGCTGCCACTCCTCGTCGCCGCGGCGGCGGCGGATGTAGGGGTGCACCGAGCCGCCCTGGATCGGGCCGGGCCGGATCAGCGCGACTTCGACGACGAGGTCGTAGAACTTCCGCGGCCGCAGCCGCGGCAGCGTGGCCAGCTGGGCGCGCGATTCCACCTGGAACACCCCGACGGCGTCGGCTTCGCAGAGCATGTCGTAGACCGCGGGGTCGGCCAGATCGAGCTTCCCGATGTCCACTCCTGCTCCGTGGTGTTCGGCGACGAGGTCGATCATGTGGTGCAGCGCCGAAAGCATGCCGAGGCCGAGCAGGTCGAACTTGACCAGCCCGACGGTGGCGCAGTCGTCCTTGTCCCACTGCAGGATCGACCGGTCGGCCATGGTCGCCCACTCGACCGGGACCACTTCGGACACCGGCTGCTTGGAGATCACCATGCCCCCGGAGTGGATGCCGAGGTGGCGCGGGAAGTCCTCGACCCGCGCGGCCAGGTCGAGGACGTCGTCCGGGATCGCCCCGGCGGCCTGCTGCCGGGTCGCGGCCACCCCGCCCCAGCGGTCCACCAGCTTGCCGTAGGCGTCCTGCTGCCCGGGGCTGTGGCCGAGCGCCTTCGCGGCGTCGCGGATCGCCGAGGGCGCGCGGTAGGTGATGACGTTGGCGACCTGCGCGGCGTGGAACCGGCCGTGCTTTTCGTAGACGTACTGGATGGCTTCCTCGCGGCGGCCGGACTCGATGTCGACGTCGATGTCCGGCGGCCCGTCCCGCTCCGGTGCGAGGAAGCGCTCGAACAGCAGGTTCCACCGCACCGGGTCGGCGTGGCAGATCTCCAGCGCGTAGCAGACCGCGGAGTTCGCGGCCGAGCCGCGGCCCTGGCAGAGGATGTTCGCCTCGCGGCAGAACCGGACGATGTCCCAGACCACGAGGAAGTAGCCCGGGAAGCCGAGCTTGTCGATGACGGCGAGTTCGTGGTCGAGCTGGGCGTAGGCCTTCGGGTTCTCTTCGCGCGTGCCGTAGCGCTTCCGCGCGCCCCGCCAGGTCAGCTCGGTCAGGAACGACATCTCGTCGTGCCCGGCCGGGACCGGGAACGGCGGCAGGTCCGGTGCCACGAGCTGCAGGTCGAACGCCACTTCGACGCCCAGGACGGCGGCCCGGCCCACCGCGCCGGGGTAGCGGCGCTCGAAGCGGCGCCGCTGCTCCATCCCCGACCGCAGGAACGCCTGCCCCGACGGCGGCCGCCACCCTTCGAGCTCCTCGGCCGAGCGCCGGGCCCGGACCGCGGCGACCATGTCCGCCACGACGGCGTCTTCCGAGCGGGCGTAGTGCACGTTGTTGGACACCACCGTCGGCAGCCGGAATTCCTTGGCCAGCCCGTCGAGGAGGTCGTTGGCGGCGTCGTCCCGCGGCAGCCGGTGGTCGATCAGCTCGACGGCGACGTGCGACCGCCCGAAGCGGTCCACGAGCCGGGCGAGCTCGGCGCGGGCGGCGGCCGGGCCGTGCTGCGCGAGCGCCTGCCGGACGGCGCCCTTGCGGCAGCCGGTGAGCACGACGACGTGCCCGGCCAGCTCGTCGGCCAGCTCGTCGAAGTCGTAGACGGGCCGCCCCTTCCGCCCGCCGGCGAGCTGGGCCCGGGAGATGACGCGGCACAGCCGGTGGTAGCCGGTCTGCCTGCGGGCGAGCACGAGCAGGTGCGAGCCCGCCGGATCGGGCACCCCGGCCTGCGGCGCGGGCAGCCCGAGCGAGAGCTCGGCCCCGAAGCCGACCCGCACGCCGAGCTCCCGCGCGGCGTCGTTGAACCGCACGGCGCCGTACATGCCGTCGTGGTCGGTGAGGACGAGCGCGTCCAGCTCGAGCCGCGCGGCCTCCTCGACGAGGGTCTCGGGGTGGCTCGCGCCGTCGAGGAAGCTGAAGTTGGAGTGGACGTGCAGCTCGGCGTAGGGCGCCCGGATCCGGTCCCCGCCGTCGTCCCGGCCGCGCCGGTGCCGCAGGTCCGCGGGCGCCCCGGCGTAGCCGTCCCGCTTGCGCGACCAGGCGGGGGCGTCGTTGCCGTCCCCGGGCACGGGCGGGCGCCCGGACGCGATCCGCTCCACTTCGGACCACGGAACGCGCGGGTTGTTGAACGCCAAGGCCGGCTCCCACTCCGTTCGCTGTGGGGAAGCCAGCGATCACTGTTCGAACACACGGGCGAATACCGTGGTCCGATCCTGCGCCGGGCGCGCCTCCGGTGTCAACTGTGGAGCGGGCTCGGTCACAAGAGATCGATCACCCCCGGCGTGCGCCACCAGGCGAGACGTCCAAAGTGGACTCTGGCAGAGTGCCCTCCGCCGGCCGATCCACGAGGGCATCACGTGCGCAGCGCTCAAAACCCACGCCTTCCGCGCGCTGTCCCAGATCGCCGACCCGGCCCGAGGCTGACACCGCCCGGCCGGATCACCGCGGGCAACGATGACTGCCCGTGCGGACATTACGCACCGGAATCGCCCGGCGTACGCTCGGTGGTCAGGCTGCGAGCGGAGGAGGCCCTCCTTGCCGGAGTACCTGAAGATGGCCGGCGAACCGGCCCCGCCACCGAGTCCCGCCCGCCGCGCGGCCAAGACGGCGCCAGGATTGCTCGCGCTGCAACGCGCGGCAGGCAACCGGGCCGTCACCGGCCTGCTCGCGCCGAAACCGCCCCGACCGGCAAACCCGCAGCCGGACGTGGTCGTGCAGCGGCGGCCGTGGCTGGAGGACCCGGAAGACTACGTCTACCGGGACAAGGTGGTGCCCCAGGATCTCGCGTTCGTCGGCAACGTCGGCGGGACGAGCAACCTGGGTGTCTTCATGGACTACGCCAAGCTGGCCGGCTTCCAGGCGTTCTGCGCCGGCAAGACGTTCCACACCGACTGGATCATCAGGCCCTCGCACGACCACCACCGGAACTTCCGGCTGCAGGTCGGGACCGTCTGGCAGGAGCAGAACACCGCCGGCCGTCCGCTCGCGGTGGTCGTCCCCTGGGTTCCGGGAGGGATCGGCATCATCAGGGGGCTCATCGAATTGGGCACCGCGCAAGGCCCGGTCCTGCGCCGGGAGGGCGGCGGTTCCCGCCTGCCCCACGCGGAAGGCACCCTGTACTTCGACAACAGCTACACGGACAAGAACGACGTCCTGAAGCGCGGCTTCGGCATCGACGACGCCGATCTGGGCGACTACAGCAGCGTCACGGCGGCGCCCACCCAGGACCTGACCAGCCCGAAGCTGGCCGCCCAGGACGCCGGCGCGCAGTTCGCCCAGGGAAACGGCTACCTCTACGTGTCCACGGTGGTGGCCCGGCCGCGCGGCGGGCGGAAGCCCCGGGTCAACGGCACGCAGTACAGCCAGACCTTCCACAACTTGACCGACCCGGCCGAGATCCGGCGGCTCAACAGCTCGTACGACTCGATCCGCGCCGCGCCGGTGAGCACCGGCTGGGTCGGGGACCTGGCCGGTGGCCGGGAGGGCAGCCAGGACGAGGCGATGAAGAAGTGGAGCGCCTACGGCGCGGCCGCGTTCCACAACGCCCACCGGGCCGCCAACGGCGGGCCGGTGCCCGTGAACGCCGACAACTGGGAATGGCTGCACATCCGCGGCGCCCAGATCGGCGGCGGGACCGACTCCGGCAACCTGCTGGCGGGCACCTTCTCGGCCAACTCGCAGATGATCCCCTACGAAAGCCGGCTCCAGAAGTGGCACGTGGGCAACCACGGCCGGATCCGGGCCCGGTTCACCGCCGAGGCCAGGGACCTGGTGCTGGCCGAGCGGATCGTGATCGAGGTCTGCACCGACCGGCACAGCGAACTGGGCTCCATCCCGGAGGACGAGCCGCTGCGGGTGGAGTTCAGCCCGCTGACCGGCCGGGTCGTGGACAAACTGCTCGGGCAGCAGCGGGGCCAGGACTGGCGCCGGGAAGCCGGGCTGCGCGGCCGCCACCCCGGCATGAACCAGCTCATCGCCCTCGGCCCGCCGCGCCTGATGCCGGGCACCGGGCTGCCGGATCGGCTGCTGCTGCCGGGCCGGGCGCCGTTGCCGCCCGGGCTGTCCGGCCATTCGGCGCTGGCACCGGGTACCGGCATGCCGTCGCAGTTCTCCGTCCGCATGCCGCTACCCCGGTTCGCCGCGTTCGTCCCGTTGCGCGCCGGCGAGCTGAACCGGTTGTTCGACCTCCTGGAGCCGGTGCAGGGCTGGGTGACGCTGCACCGGGGCAACCGGCCGGTGGCCGTGCTGCGCAACCGCCGGGACGTGCCGCGGTTCAGCGCGCCGTTGCAGCTCACGCTGACCAGGAAACGGCCCGCGGCCGAGCGGCTCGAAGGCACTCCGGACGCCAAACGCGTGCACCTCGGCGCGGAACGGGCCGAAGAACCGGCGCCGGTCGCGAGGGACAGCGTGGCCATGGACGAGTACGAGGTCGAGGTCACCGTCCCGGCCACCGCGTTCACCACGGCGCCCTCGTTCGGGCAGCTGCCCTGGCTGACCCCCTTCGGCGGCCACCACCCACCGCCGCCGTCCGGGGCGGCATCACGGGCTGAGGAAAAACGCCCGGGTCAGCCGGACCATCCGCAGCCGGCGGTGGAAGTGGGCGTCGACCACGACGACGGACGTCCACCGGACGGTGGTGACGACCTCGGGCACCGGGGCGTACGACGTCGTCACCGCGGCGGCGGGCGGCGCGGTCGTCGCCACCTCCGCCGCGCTCAGCAGCATGACGGCGAGCACGGCCGCGATCCGGCGCGGGGGCTTCACGGCACCGCCGGCATCAGGGCAGGCTGCGGCACGCGGACCGGGACCGCGTGGCAACGCCCCCTTTCGCCTCGTGGCCCGTACCCCGGCGCGCCTTCGTGCTGGTTCCCATCGTGACTCCCCCTCACGCCGGACCGTGGCCGAGCCGGCGCCCGGAGCCTGGCAGCGTTCACTGCAGCCGCACTGCAGTCTTACGGAACGTGGCCGGTCGGAGGTACCCTCGCGGACGGGGAGGGGGCGTTTCCATGCGTGATGTTCGCTTCGGCGTGCTCGGACCGATCACCGCCTGGCACGGTGCGGCCCCGGTCGAGGTGGGGCCGGGCAAGTGCCTCCGGGTGCTCGGCGTGCTGCTGCTGCACGCGAACCGGCGGGTGGACCGGGAGCAGATCATCCAGGCCGCCTGGGGTGCGCAGCCGCCGCGCAGCGCGGTCAACCTCGTCCAGAAGTACGTCGGTGACGTGCGGCGATCGCTGGAGCTCGACGACGGCGCGCTGCAGACGGTGGGCACCGGGTACCTGCTGCGGGTGGCGCCCGGCCAGCTGGACAGCGACCGGTTCGCCGCCCGGCTCGCCCAGGCGCGCGAGACCCGCGGCGACGGCGACCTGGCGGCCGCCCGGCAGCACCTCGCCGAGGCGATGACGCTGTGGCGCGGGCCCGCCTTCAGCGGCATCGACAACCCCGCGGCCGTCACCGAACGTGCCCGGCTGGAGGAGTACCGCCTGGGCGCGCTGGAGGACCTCGCCGAGCTCGACCTCCTGCGCGGGGAGCACGCGCCGGCCGTCGCCGAGCTGTCCCGGCTGGCCGACGAGCACCCGTACCGCGAACGCGCGCGGGAGTTGCTGATGCTCGCGCTCTACCGCAGCGGCCGCCAGGGTGACGCGCTCGCGGTGTTCCACGACATGCAGCGCCTGCTGGCCGAGGAGCTCGGCGCCGACCCCGGGCCCGGCCTGCGGCGCGTGCACGCGCAGATCCTGCGCGCGGACCCCGCGCTCGACCTGGTCACCGCGACCCGGGAGCAGCGGCCGGTCGCCCAGCTGCCCGCGGACATCCCGGACTTCACCGGCCGCGCCGGGCCCTTGGTCGAGCTGCTGGACCTGCTGCAGCGGCGCGGGGTGGTGGTCGTCGCCGGCGCGCCGGGGACCGGGAAGTCGGCGCTCGCCGTGCGCGCGCTGCACGAAGCCCGTGACGCGTTCCCCGACGGCCAGCTCTACCTCGACCTCGCCGGCACCTCCGCCGTGCCGCGCGACCCCGCGATGATGCTGGCCGAGCTGCTGCGCGCGCTCGGCGTCACGGACGCGGTCATGCCGCCCGGCCTGCACGAACGCGCGGCCCTGTACCGGTCGCGGCTGGCCGATCGCCGCATGCTGGTGCTGCTCGACGACGCCGCCGGTGCCCAGCAGGTGCGGCCGCTGCTGCCGCCGTCCGGCGGCTGCGCGGTGGTGGTCACCAGCAGGCACCGGCTGGCGGACCTGGCCGGGGCCGAGCACCTCGAGCTGGACGTGCTGTCCCACGAAGACGCCCGCGACCTCCTCGCCCGGATCGCCGGGGCCGAGCGCGTCGAACGGGAACCGGAGCAGGCCGACGCGATCGTCCGGCTGTGCGGCCGCCTGCCGCTGGCGCTGCGGATCACCGGGGCGAAGCTCGCGAACCGGCGGGCGTGGACCCTGCAGGTGCTGCGCGAACGGCTGGAGGACGAGTCGAAGCGGCTGCGCGAGCTGCGGGTCGGCGACCTCGACGTGCGGGCCAACTTCGACCTGAGCCTGCGGCTGCTGCCCGAGGAGGCCGTCCGGGCGTTCCGGCTGCTGGGCCTGCTGGGCGCGGAAACGCTCCCCGCGTGGGTGATCGGCCCGCTGCTGGGCGCCCCGGCGGGCGACGAGGTGCTGGACGCGCTGGTCGACGCCTGCCTGGTGCGCCTGGTGACGACCGATCGCGCGGGCCAGCCGCGGTACCGGCTGCACGACCTGCTGCGCGCGTACGCGGCGGAAGGCGCGCAGGAGCACTACCCGGCCGAGGACCGCCGGGCGGCGGTGGAGCGGGTCCTCGCCGCCTGGCTCGCCCTCGCCGAGCAGGCCCGCGACCTGTGCTACCCCAGCCTGTTCCGGCCGACGCCGGGCCACTCGCCGCGCTGGGTCCCGGACTACACGGTCGTCGACCCCATCGCCTGGTTCGACGCCGAGCGCGGGACGTTGCTGCGGGCGATCGGGCTCGCCGCCGAGTGGGGGATGGCCGGCCTGGCCTGGGAGCTGGCGGTCGCCGCGGTGCCGTACTACGACCACCGCAGCCTCTACCAGGACTGGAACCGCAGCCACCAGGTCGCGCTGGAGGCCGTCACCGCGGCCGGCGACACCCACGGCGAAGCGGCGCTGCTGCAGGGGCTCGGCCAGGTGCACATCTACCTCGACGAAATGGCCGAGGCCCGCGAGGACCTGCACCGGTGCGTGCAGCTGTACCGGGCGATCGGCGACCGGCGCGGCGAAGGCCTGGCGCTGGCGAGCCTGGGCACGGTGCACCGCGTCCGCGGCGAGCTCGACGAGGCACTGGCGACCGACAAGGAGGCGCTGGAGCACGTGGTGGCGGCCGGCCACCGCCAGGCGGAGGCCCAGCTCCGCACGGCGATCGGCATCATCGGCTTCGACCAGGGCGCCGGCGACGCCGGCCCGTGGATCGAGGAGGGCCTGCGCATCGCCCGCAGCCTCGGCGACCGCCACCGGCAGGCGGTGATCCTCCGCACGCTCAGCCGCTACCACCTCGACACCGGCGAGACGGCGGCCGCGCTGCACGACCTCACCGAAGCACTGACGATCTTCAACGAGATCAGCGACGAGCGCTGCGGCGCGTACACGGACCAGAGGTTGGGCGCGATCTACGCCGAGCTGGGCGACGGCCCCCGGGCCGATTCGGCCCTCCAGCGAGCGGCCCACGTGTTCCGGGCCAACGGTGACCGGAGCAACGAGGCGGCGTGCTGGCAGCGGCTGGGCGAGCTGGAGCACGAACTGGGTGAGACGGCGGCGGCGCGGCACCACCTGGGTCTGGCGGTGGAGCTGTGGCGGGCGGTCGGGCTGCCTGAGCGGGCGGAGAAGGTCGAGGCCATGTTGGTCGCGGTGGGCTGAGGGGCGGGTTCGGCCGCGGCTCGGCGGACTGCGGCATTTCTCGCCGGTTCGCGACCCCGCGGACGGTGCCGAGGGGTGTGGTGCGGCCCGGCGGGCGCCGGCAACTCGCGGCGGTCCACTGTGGATCGCCAGCGACCGAGCCGAGGGTGCGGTTCCGCTCGGCCCGTTGCTAGTCGTAGCAACCCTCCACGATCCACGCCGAGGCTGCGGTCCCGCCCGCCCCGGCGCACTGCTGCCGTATCAGCTCGCCATAGTCCACTGTGGATCGCCACCGACCCGCGCCGACGGGCGCCGTCCCGCTCGGCCCGCTGCTAGTCGTAGCAACCCTCCACGATCCACCGCGGATCCTCGCCGACCGTGGCCCTCAGCAGCAGGGCGATGTCGCCGTCCGGGGCCGTGTCGCCTTCCAGGACCACCTGGATCCGGGCGAGGGGGCGCTCGCCGCGGCGGCCGGGCAGGGCCGGGTGCACCACCCAGGGCCCGGCCGAGCCGATGACCCGGCGCGGCGGTCCCCCGTCGACCGCGACCGTCGACGGCGGGTAGCCGAGCTCGCCGCGCGCGGTGCAGCGGACGACGTCACCGACCGCGTCGAGCACCTCGGCCGGCACCGGACGCGGCGGGACGACCGTCGGCGAGGGCGCGGGCAGCCGCCCCGGCCACGGGCGGTCCGCGGCGAGCGGACGGCGCGGCTCGCCCCACGGGACCAGCCGGACGCGCTCGGCCGGGCCGCGGCCGCCGTCCAGCAGCGGGGTGACCACCGCGTCCGGGCCCAGCAGGCCCTGGATGCGGACCAGCGCGCGGCCGGCGCGTTCGGCGGCGTCGGCGTCGCGGCCCACCGAGCCGAGCTGCAGCTGCAGGGCCTGGCCGCCGACGACCTCCTCGGGGTCGAGGCGCAGCCGCACGATGCCGGCGGTGGGCCGGTCGCGGGTGGTGAGCCAGCCTTCGCACTGCCAGCGCACGCGGTCGGCCGTCGAGCGGGCGGTGAGCGGCTCGGCGCACCGCCAGACGCGTACGCGTTCTTCGCCGGCTTCGGTGACGGCGACGATGGCCAGGCGGGTACAGGCGAGGCCGTGGTTCGCGAGACCGGCGAAGAAGCGTTCGCCGAGCGTCTTCGCGACGAAGGCGGCTTCGTCGACCCGCTTGAGGGGCTCGTCGAAGGTTTCGGTGACGGCGAGATCCGGCGGCAGCGCCCGGCGCAGCGGCGGACGTTCGGACCGGCCGCGGGCGAGCCGGTGGGCGACGATGGCGTCGCTCGGGAAGCGGCCGGCGACGTCGCGCTCGGCGAGGGCGGCGAACGCGCCGAGTGTGCGCAGCCCGAGCCGTTTGAGCAGGTCGACGAGCTCACCGCGGTCGTCGCCGGGCTGGTTCAGCTCGGCGATCGAGAGCGGCGCGAGGAACTCCGCCGCCCGCCCCCGCGGGACGAGCGCCGAGCGACGGGCGGCGAGCGTGGCGGCGAACAGCCCGTCGGCCACCCCGACCTGGCATTCGACCCCGGCCCGCGCGGCGACCTCGTCGATGAGCAGCTCGGCGAGGGCGGCCTCCCCGCCGAAGTACCCGGCGGCACCGTCGACGGGCACGGCAACCAGCCCGGGCCGCACGACCTCGACCCCGACGGCCTGCGCTTCCACCGCGGCGGCCACGGGTTCGAACAACCGGGCATCGCGATCGGGATCGTGCTGGTGCACGACGAGGGCCGGACACCGGGACTGGGCGTCCCGCCGCCGCATCCCCCGCCCGACGCCCTGCTGCCGCGCGGAGGCGGAGCAGGCAACGACGCGGTTCCCGGAGAAAACGGCGGCGGGCGAGCCGGGCGAAGTCCCGGCGGCGGCCCCGGCGGCGACGACGGGCCAGTCCGGGCACCACAGCACGAGCAACCGTGGCGCATCACTCATCCGGCGGACGGCTCCCGCCGCCGAGGCGAAAGCGACGCGGCCGCAACGCGCGGGCAGACGCCCACCGGCGCGACCCACCCCGGCCGACCCCCATCGCACTCATCCCCCGCCCGACCGGCGAGCGCTCCGCCCCACTCGCGCCCCAGCCGATCGCCGCCCGAAGCGAGGGCTGTTTCGCGTGCGCCAACAGGCATCACCCGTGCGCCCTGGGGCATCACCCGTGTCCAGAGAGGCATCACGTGTGATTGCCGGGGCATCACCCCGATGCCCTCCCAGACACGCGTGTCGCCCCTCCAATCACACGTGATGCCCTCCCAAGCACGCGTGATTTTCCAGCGGCGGCCGAGCGTCCGGCCGAAATCCGCACTCATCCCCGGCCCCGGCCGGCCCGGAACCCCAGCCACGCCGCCGAACTCACCCGGCCACCCCGGCCAGCCGTCGTCCCGGCCCGCTGCTCCGGCCTCCCGCGACCGCCCCCTCCGGACCGGGCAGCTGCAACCCCACCGCCGACGGCCGCGTCGCCGCGCCGCGGCCTCGGCTCGTCGCCAGCACGTCGCGGGCCTGCAGGTGACCGTGGCCGTCCTGGGTCAGGCCGTGCCAGCGGCGGCGTGACACGCTCAGCTCCAGATCCGCCCCCGGCCACGGGCCCGCCGTCAGCAGGACCGTTCCGCGGTTGCGGACCCGGCCCGCCAGCCTGCGGGCCGTCTGCGAGGGCACCGGCACCGGGCCGAGGACCACCAGGTCGAAGCCGTCCACCAGGGCCGACAGCACCGCCACCAGCTCCGCGCCCGGCTCCGGCACCAGCGCGACGCGCTCCAGGTCGACGCCGAGTTCCGCCGCGGCCGCCAGGCCGAGCTCCGGCAGGCCGGTCACCGCGGCCCAGGACCCCTCACGGGTCGCCGCCGCCACAAGGGCCAGCACCAGCGACGTCGCTCCGCGCACCGCGATCGTGCTGCCGCGCCGCAACCCGCCGCCGGGGAGCAGGCCGGCCAGCTCGGGCAGCACCGTCAGCAGCTGCCCGTCTTCCGGCGCCCGCAGCTGCGCCGCCGTGCGGACCCCGGGGATGGCCGAAAGCGCCTCCGGCACCGCCACCGCCGCTCACCTCCAGCACCACGTACTCGTACCGGAGACGCCTACCCGGCGAACCCAGAACACTTATCGAACACTTGTTCGCATAGTGCGAGACGCGGCGGCCCGCTGTCAAGCCGGGTGCCACATCCGGGGGAGAACGCCACTGACGTACCGCACGTCGCCCGTGCGCAGGTCGTCGTCGCCCAGTGACGCAAGGCCGTGGGCGGCGAGCAGCTCGCGGACGGTGTTCCCGGTCAGCACCCAGCCCCGACCGGCCAGGTAGGGCTCCGCTTCGTGGCGTTCACCGAAATAGCGCAGCTTCGCCATGTCGGTGTCGAAGCTCTCCTCGCGCCAGCGCCCGGAGATCCGGTCCAGGCCCGCCTTCGTCCTCTCCTCGTCGCCCGGCCGCGGGGTGGGCCGGCTCTCGGTGGCCAGCCTGCTGCCCGGCGCGCTGAGCCCGGTGATCGTGTCGAGCAGCCGGTCCTGCGCGTCCGGCGGCAGGTAGCCCAGCAGGCCCTCGGCGCTCCACGCGGTCGGCTGCCGCGGGTCGAAGCCGGCGCCGGCCAGCGCGGCGGGCCAGTCCTCCCGCAGGTCGGCCGCCACCACCCGCCGGTCGGCGGCCGGCTCGGCGCCCAGCCGGGCCAGGGTGCGGGTCTTGAACTCGAGCACCTCCGGCCGGTCGAGCTCGTACACGACGGCCCCGGCGGGCCACGGCAGCCGGTACGCGCGGGAGTCCAGTCCCGCGCCCAGGATCACGGCCTGCCGGAGCGCCGACTCGCGGAAGAACCCGTCGTAGAACCGGGTCCGCACCTTGGCCACGTCGATCCACACCTGCTCGACGAGCTCGCCGGGCGCCGCTTCGCCGCTCGCCAGCCGGGTGAGCAGGTCGACGCCGACGGCCCGGACGAGCGGCTCGGCGAAGCGGTCGTCGATGCGCGCGGGATCCGAGCGGCCCGCCATCGCCCGCGCCGCCGCGGCCATCGTCGCGGTCGCGCCAACACTGGACGCGAGGTCCCACGTGTCGCCGTCCTGCCGGGAAGTCATGCGTTCCCCCCTCGTTCCGAGCCGACCAGCCGGCTCACGATCCACGCGTGCGTGCCGAGCTGCCGCCCGCGGGCGAACCCGAAGTCCTCGAACAGTTCCACGGTGCCGGTGAACAGGAACCGGCCCGGCGCGTCCCGGCCGTCGGTCACTTCGGAGACGGCTTCGACGAGCCCGCCGCCGGCCTGCGCGATCAGGTCGAGCGCGCCGGCGAGCGCCGCGCGGGCGACGCCGTGGCCGCGGTGCTTCTTGTCGACGAAGACGCAGGTGATCCGCCAGTCCGGCCGCGGCGGCGAGTCCTTGTCGTAGGCCCGCCGGTGCTTGATGCCGGGCAGCTCTTCGGGGCTGCCGTACTGGCACCACCCCTGCACGAGGCCATCCCCGTCGAACACGAGCGCGGCGTGCGCCCCACCGGTCCGGACGCGCTCCTCCTTGATCGTGCGGCGCTCCGGCCCGCGCCGGCCGCGTTCCGGGTGGAAGCCCAGGCACCAGCAGCCGCCGAAGATGCCGTTGTTGCGCTCGACGAGTTCCGCGAACGCCGCCCACGTCGAAGCATCGAGCGGCCGGACAGTGTGCGCCATCTCCGCGATTCTGCCCGACCGCGCCGCGGAACGCCTTCGTGGCGGCGGGCCGCACCGGCTCCGGTGCGGCCCGCCGGGCCGGGCGTGAGCCGGAGCGCCACGGCGCCCACTTCAACACCCTGGCGACGACGACGCCGCGCCCGACCTCGCCTCGCCGCCGGTTCCGGGCGCGCGCCGACCCCACGACCGCACTCCTACCGGCAGGGAACCGCCGGCCCGCAACATCATCGCAACGCTCGGCCCGTCCGCAGGTCTTTCAGCGAAGGCGGGCCGCACCGGCTCCGGTGCGGCCCGCCGCCAGGAATTCAGCCCGCGAACGGGCTGGCGTCGATCGTGCAGGTCTGGCCCGCCGCCGGGAAGGTCCCCGAGATCAGGTACTCCCGCTTGACCTTCTCCGTGCACGTGCTCGGCACGTACATCGACGAGTGCCCGTAGCCCTCGGTCACGAACACGCGCGCCCGCGCCAGTTCCGCCGCGCCGTCGCGGGCGCCGTGGAGCGGGGTCGACGGGTCGTAGCGGTTGTTCAGCACGAGGATCTCCGCCGACGTCGGGCGGTTCCACGGCCCGGTGTAGCGGTCGGTGTCCTTCGCCTGCCAGAACGCGCAGCTCATCATGTCCAGCACCGCGATCCGCCCGAAGTACGGCACGCGCTGGTCCTCCGACTCCGCGTACCGGCTGTAGACCGCCGGGTCGGTGGGCACGTCGCTGTCGGAGCACTGGATGGCGTTGAACGCTTCGGTCCGGTTCGAAACGTACTGCTCCCCCTTGACTGCCGCCGAACGCAGGGACGGCGTGGCCGGCGCGTCGTAAAGACGCTGCAGCAGCGTGGCGATGTCCGCCCAGCCGCGCGAGTCGGACAGGTCCGCCGCCGCGTTGATGATGCCCGAATACGTCCACGTTTCGCCGTCGCTGACGATCGGGGCCTGCTTCGCGCGGGCGGTCAGCGCGGCCCACTTCGCCTTCGGGTCACCCGAAGAGAACGCGCACTTCGGCCCCGCTTCCGTGCACAGCCGCAGGAACTGCTCGAAGGTCTGCGCGATCCCGGTCGCGACGTCCTGGCGGGTGTCCAGCGGGACGCTCTTGCCGTTGCCGTTCTGCCCGGTCGAGTTGCCTGCGAAGTCCATGGTGCCGTCGAACACCATCGCCCGGATCCGGTTCGGGAACAGGTTCGCGTAGGTCGCCCCGAGCTGTGTCCCGTAGGAAATGCCGTGGTAGTTCAGCTTCGGGTCGCCGACCGCGCGGCGCAGCAGTTCCAGGTCACGCGCGGTGTTGGCCGTCGAGACGTGCTCGAGGATCGGGCCCGCCTTCGCCGAGCAGCGGTCGGCGAGCTCCTTCGACTTGGCGTAGAAGGCCGCGTTGCCACTGGCATCGCCCGGCATCTCGGGGAACGACCCGAAGAACGCCTGCTGCTCGGCCAGGGTGTCGAAGCAGCGGACCGCCGTGCTGTTGGCGATCCCGCGCGGGTCCCACGAGACCAGGTCGAACCGCGCGCGCAGCTCGTCGGAGAACAGCCACGGCCACTTGCCGCGCTCGCGCAGCCGCTGCAGGCCGGACGCGCCGGGGCCGCCGAAGTTGACGAACAGCGAGCCGATCCGGTGCTTCGGGTCGGTCGCGGGCAGCTTGATGAGCGCGAGGTCGATCTTCGCACCCGACGGCCGGTCGTAGTCCAGCGGCACGGATGCCTTGGCGCACTGGAACCCGTCGGCGCAGTCGGCCCAGCTCAGCTGCGGCGTCGGAACGCTGTCCACCGACGCCGACGCGACCGCCGGTCCCGCCACGACGGCCATCGAGACACCGAGCGCGACGACCACGCCGCGCACGACGGCTCCCCCAGAAAAACGACGCACGAAAAGTTCCTCTCGAAGAAGGGAAACGATCACCACCACAGACGGCCGAGTGGGTGGCGAGGTTGGCTCCGGCCGCCGAAAAAGATCACTGGCGCTCGACGACCTCGCTTAGCTATAGTACTAGGCAACTAGTTAAATGGAGTTGCCGATGATCGAGTTCCACCTGGACACCAGGTCCGGCTTGTCGCCGTACCAGCAGCTGGTCCAGCAGGTGCGGCACGCGCTGCGCCTCGGCCTGCTGTCCGAGGGAGACCAGCTCCCGAAGGTCAAGGACGTGGTCGCGAGCCTCGCGATCAACCCGAACACCGTGTTGAAGGCCTACCGCGAGCTGGAGCACGACGGCCTGGTCTCGGCCCGTCCCGGCGTCGGCACGTTCGTGACGGCGACCTTGAACGGCGGCGCTTCGTTCGCCGCGATGGGGCCGTTGCGGCAGGACCTCCGCCGCTGGCTGGGCAAGGCCCGCAAGGCCGGTCTCGACGAGGAGAGCATCGAGGCCCTGCTGATGTCCACGTTTCGCGACTCCGCAAGAGAGGGAATAGCGTGACCGTCCTGAAAGCCCAGGGCCTGGGCAAGAAGTACAAGCGCAAGCAAGCGCTCTCCGGCTGCACGCTGGAGATCGAAGCCGGCCACGTCACCGGGCTGGTCGGCCCGAACGGGGCGGGCAAGTCGACGCTGCTGAACATCGCGGCCGGCATGCTGGAGCCGACCACCGGCACGATCGAGGTGTGCGGCGGGTCGCCGGGCAGCGGCCCGGAGCAGCTGGCCAAGGTCGGTTACGTCGCACAGAACACGCCAGTCTACAGTGGATTGTCCATCGAGGACCACCTGCGGCTCGGCGCCCACCTCAACCCGGGCTGGGACGCCTCGCTGGCCGAAAAGCGGATCGAACGGCTCGGGCTGGACCCGAAGCAGGCCGCGGGCAAGCTCTCCGGCGGCCAGCGCGCGCAGCTGGCGCTCACGATCGGCATCGCCAAGCGGCCCGAACTGCTGCTGCTCGACGAGCCGGTCGCGGCGCTGGACCCGCTGGCCCGCCGGGAGTTCCTGCAGGACCTGATGGAAGCCGTCGCCGAGCACGGGCTGTCGGTCGTGATGTCCTCGCACCTGGTCAACGACCTCGAGCGGGTCTGCGACCACCTCGTCGTCCTGGTGGCTTCGCAGGTCCGGGTGATCGGCGAGGTGGAGACGCTGCTCGCCACCCACCACCGGCTGTCCGGGCCGCGCCGCGACCTCGACACGCTCCCGGCGGACCAGCACGTCGTCTCGGCGACGCACACCGACCGCCAGACCACCGTGCTCGTCCGCACCGAAGCGCCGATCCTCGATCCCGCGTGGACGGTCGGGCAGATCGGGCTGGAAGACCTCGTCCTCGAGTACATGAGCAACCCCACCGCCGCCCGCCCCGCCCTGGAGGTCCTCCGATGACCTGGCTGACCTGGCGCCAGTTCCGCACCCCGGCGTTGTCGATGCTCGCCGGCCTGGCCGCGATCGCCGTCGTGCTCGCGATCACCGGGCCGGAACTGGTCGGGCGCACGGACTTCTCCGATCAGGACGCCCTCTTCGGCGGCACCATCCTGGTGCTGTACCTGCTGCCCGCGGTGATCGGCGTGTTCTGGGGCGTCCCGATGATCACCCGCGAGCTGGAGAGCGGCACGCACAGCCTGGTGTGGAACCAGACCGTCACGCGGAAGCGGTGGCTCACCACCAAGCTCGGGTTCGGCCTCCTCGCCGCGATGCTCGCCGCCGCGGTGCTGAGCACGGCGGTCTCCTGGTGGGCCAGCCCGATCGACGCGCTCTCCGCGGTCCAGACCGACCGCGGGATGCTCGCCCGCATCGCGCCGGTGGTGTTCGGCGCGCGTGGGATCGCCCCGATCGGCTACGCCGCTTTCGCGCTCGTCCTCGGCGTCGCGGTGGGCATGGTGCTGCGGCGGACGGTGGCCGCGATGGCCGTCACCGTCGTCGCGCTCGCCGCGGTGCTGCTCGCGGTCCCGCTGCTGGTGCGCCCGTACTTGGTGCCGCCGCAGACCGAGACCGTCGCGATCACGCCCGAGAACATCACGAACATCACCGGCAACGACAAGCAGGGGATCACCGAGATCGGCGTGCGGAAGCCGGCCGGGGCGTGGGAGCTGGCGAACGAAACCCTCGACCCGTCCGGGAACGTGGTCACCTCGATGCCGGACTTCCTGCAGGCCTGCTCGCCGCGGCCGGGGGCCGCTCCGCCGGAGCGCGGTGACATCCAGGCGTGCGTGGCCCGCCTGGGCGAACACGGCTACCACCAGCGCGTGACCTACCAGCCGGGCTCGCGGTTCTGGCCGCTGCAGTGGCTCGAACTCGCGCTCTACCTCGCGCTGACCGCCCTGCTCACCTGGTTCTGCTTCCGCCGTCTCCGCCACCTGTCCTGACGATTCCGACTGGGGGAATCATGCGCACGCTCGCGGTGGCCACCGCACTCACCGTTGCTCTGTCGGCGCCCGCTTCGGCGGCCACGACGCCGTACCTGCCCCGTCCGACCGGCCACTCGCCCGTCGGCGTCACCACGTTGTCCCTTGTGGACGATTCGCGGCCCGATCCGTGGGTACCGTCGGTGCCCTACCGGGAGCTGATGATCTCCATCTTCTACCCGGCGGCCTCGGGAGGAGGCTCGAAGAAGCAGTACATGACCCCGCTCGAGTCGCAGCGCAACCTCGAACGGCAGAACATCCCCGGCCTGCCGCTGGACGTTTTCAGCACGGTCCGGACGAACGCCGTCGTCGACGCGAAACCCGCCGGGCGGTGGCACAGCCTGCCGCTGGTCGTGCTGTCCCCGGGCTGGACCCAGCCGCGGGCCACGCTCACCGCGCTGGCCGAGGACCTCGCCAGCCGCGGGTACGCCGTGGCGGCGATCGACCACACCTACGAAAACCGCGCCACGACCTTCCCCGACGGCCACGTCACCGGCTGCGCCGCCTGCGAGGTCGACGACCAGCCCGGCTTCTGGGAGAAGTTCGCGCAGGTCCGCACCCGCGACACGTCGTTCGTGCTCGACTCCCTGCTGGCTTCGAAGTGGGGCGCGCTGATCGACCCGCAGCGGATCGGCATGACCGGCCACTCCGCGGGCGGCGCGATCACCACCCAGGCGATGCTGGCCGACCCGCGGATCCGTGCCGGGGCCGACCTCGACGGCAGCGTCCACGTCCCGCTCCCGGCGTCCGGGCTGTCCCGGCCGTTCATGTTCGTGGGCAGCATGGACAACTACACGCCGGGCGCGCCGGGGCCGTACGACGACTGGGAAACCGACTGGACGCACCTGACCGGCTGGAAGCGCTGGATCATGGTGTCGGGCACGGTCCACGCGTCGTTCACCGACCTCGGCGTGCTCGCCGCGCAGCTCGGCGTCGACATCGGCGACTCGATCGACCCCTACCGCGCGCTCACCGTCACGCGGAACTACGTAAGCGCTTTCTTCGACCGGCACCTGCGCTGCCGCCCGCAGCCGCTGCTGGCCGCGCCCTCGCCCGCTTACCCGGAAGTGACGTTCATCGGATGAGAATCACGAGCATCGTGCTCACCACTGCCCTCACGCTCGCGCTGACGTCACCGGCCGCGTCGGCGGCCCCGGCGCTCACGCTGGCCAGACCGACCGGCGACCGGCCGGTGGGTACGACGTCGCCACCGGACCTCCCGGTGTCCCTGTTCTACCCGACGGTTTCCGCGGACGGCCCGAAGTCGCGCTTCATGACCGAAGCCGAAGCGAAAACCGTCCTCGACTCCGGCGGCATCACCGGCGTGGCGCCGTCGGTGCTGGCCGGCATCCGCACGGATTCGGTGCTCGACGCCCCGCCGGCCGGGCACCACCTGCCGCTGGTCGTCCTCGACCCGGGGGCCCGGCGGCCGCGCGGCGAACTCACGTCGCTGGCGGAGGACCTGGCGAGCCACGGCACGCTCGTCGCCGTGGCCCCCGGGGCCGGCGAAGACAAGGCCGTGCTGGACAAGCTGCTCCGGTCGAAGTGGGCGGCGCTGGTCGATCCCGCCCGGATCGGCCTGGCCGGGGCCGCCGGGGTGCCGGCCGCGCTGGCGGCCGACCCGCGGCTCGAGGCCGGGACGACCATCGACGGCCCGGCGGACGACCCGCTGCCCGCCGCGCTCGACCGGCCGGTCCTGTTCCTGGGCCGGGCGACCGCCCCGGGCAACGACACCTGGAAGCAGCTCACGGGCTGGAAGCGCCAGTTCACCGTGGCCGGAACGGTGCACGCGTCGTTCACCGACATCGGCCTCGTGGGCGAGCAGCTGGGCCTCCGCTTCGGCGCGACCACCCCGGCCGTGCGCGGGCAGGCGATCACCGCCGCGTACGTCCGGGCGTTCTTCGACCAGCACCTGCGCGGACGGCCGCAGCCCCTGCTGGACCAGCCGTCCGCCCGGTACCCGGAGGTGGCCTTGACCCGCACGTCGACGCCGTACCTGCCCGCCCCGACCGGCGACCGGCCGGTGGGCAGCACCGCGGTGTACCTGAAGGACACTTCGCGCCCGGATCCGTGGGTGCCGTCGGTCCCCTACCGGGAGCTGATGGTCACACTCTTCTACCCGGCCGCGTCGGCGAAGGGGCCGAAGACGCAGTACCTGACGCCGGCGGAGTCGGCGGCGTTGCTGGAGGGCAGCGGCCTCGACGTGCCACCCGGCACGCTCGCCGAGACCGTGACCAACTCCGTCGACGGCGCCCGCCCGGCGGGCCGCGGCCTGCCGCTGATCGTGCTCTCGCCCGGCTACACCAAGCCCCGCGCCACGCTGAGCGCGCTGGCCGAGGACCTGGCGAGCCACGGGTACGCCGTCGCGCTGGTCGGCCACACCTACGAAAACACCGGCCAGAGCTTCCCGGACGGCCGCTTCGCCGGGTGCGCCTCCTGCGAAGTCCCGCACGACGACGCTTTCTGGGAGAAACTGGAACGGGGCCGGGCCACCGACGTGTCGTTCGTGCTGGACTCGCTGCTCCGATCCCGGGCGGGCCTGATCGACCCGGAGCGGATCGGCATGGCCGGCCACTCCATCGGCGGCGCGAGCACCCTGCCGTCGATGGTCGCCGACAGCAGGCTCAAGGCCGGGATGGACATCGACGGCACGACCCACGTCCCGCTGACCGGGCTGGCACGGCCGTTCATGTTCCTCGGCCACCAGCTCGGGGCCACCGCCTGCGTGCCGGGCGACCCGACGTGGGAGCGGGACTGGCCGCAGCTCACCGGCTGGAAGCGCTGGGCCGACGTGCGGGGCGCGCAGCACGCGTCCTTCACCGACGTGGGCCTGTTCGGCGACGAATTCGGCGTCGACTACGGCGCGCAGACGACCGCGCTGCGGACGCAGGAGATCACGCGGACGTACGTGAACGCGTTCTTCGACCGGCACCTGCGGGGTGAGCCGCGGCCGGTGCTCGACCGGCCGGGGTATCCGGAAGTCTCCTTCTGCCACTGAGCAACCGGGGAAGCGGCGCACTGGGGGTGCGCCGCTTCCCCGGTTTCCGAGGTCGGTGGTGGTCGACCGCGGCCGGTCACCAGGTCGGGCGCGCCGTGACCCCACCGTCGACGACGAGGTCGTGACCGGTGATCCAGGACGCCAGCGGCGAAGCGAGGAAGACGCACGCGTTCCCGACGTCACCGGGCGTGCCCAGCCGCCCCAGTGGAGCCGCCCGCCGCCACCGCTCGACGCCGTCCGGCCACTCCCGCTCCAGCCCGGGCCGCGCGATCAGCCCCGGCGACACCGTGTTGACCCGGATGCCCCGTGGCCCGTACTCCAGCGCGGCACCCCGGGCGTGCATGACGAGCGCGGCCTTGGCGGAGCTGTAGTGCACGTGCCCGGCCGCCGGCTGCCGGGCCTCGATCGAGGCGATGTGCGTGACGCTCCCGCCGTCGCCCATCAGCCGCACCGCGGCCTGCGTGCAGGAGAACGCGCTCGTCAGGGTGGCGTCGAGCATGGCCCGCCAGTCCCCCGCACCGAGCTCGTCGAGGGCGGCGACGGGCTGGATCCCGGCATTGTTGACGAGCGCGTCGAGCCGCCCGCCCCACTCCGCGACGGCGCCGAGCAGGGCGTGGCAGGCCTGGTCATCGGTGAGCTCGGCGGCAAAGGCCCGAGCCCGGCCACCGGCCCGTTCGATGGCGGCGACCACGTCGTCACCGGCACCGGGACGGCGGTGGTGCACCGCGACGGCCGCGCCGGCTTCGGCGAACCGGAGCGCGATCCCGCGGCCGAGCACCCCAGAGGCCCCGGTGACGCAGGCGGTCGTACCGGACAGGTCGGGCAGAGGAGTCACCACACCGAGCGTAGCTGGCGACCCCGGATCCGTCGTAAGTTGAGGCATGGCCAAAACCCGGAAGTTCGCCGAGCTGCTGCAGAACCAGATCCGCCACGAGTTCACGGCAGCCCAGCAGTACACAGCCCTGGCGGTCTGGTTCGACGCCCGCGACCTCCCCAGGCTGGCCAAGCGCTTCTACCGCCAGTCGATCGAGGAGCGCAACCACGCACTGGCGATGGTCCGCTACCTGCTCGACCGGAACGAGCCGGTGTCCATCCCCGGCACCGGCGAGGTGCGCAACGACTTCTCGAGCGTGCACGAAGCCATCGAGCTGGCCTTGGCCCAGGAACGAGCGGTGACGGCCGACATCGAGGCAATGGCCAAGGCCGCCCGCCTGGAGGAGGACTACCTGGGCGAGCAGTTCGTGCACTGGTTCCTGAAGGAACAGGTGGAGGAGGTGTCCCGGATGTCGACGCTCCTGACGGTGGTCGAGCGAGCGGGAGGCAACCTGTTCGAGGTGGAGAACCACCTGTTCCGAGAGCAAGGAACGGAAACAGAGGACGCCCCCGACATGCCCCCGGTAGCCGGAGGAAAACTCTGACGAGCAACCCGCTCGGCAGACTCACCAAAGTTTGCTTGCCCGACAGCCTCCGGCAGACCACCAAAGCTTGCCGAACACCCGAGAAAAAGCCCGGGTGACAACGAAACCCGGCCACGACGGAACCCAGACCCCCCGCAACCCCGATCCGAAGCCCCCACACGGCCGGCGGCATCTTGTCAAGGCACGCTTTCCCGCCTTGACAAGATGCCGCCGGCCGTAGTCACCATGCCCGCTTCGGGGTTGCAAACACTCGTCAACCACCCCACCCCCCGCTAGAATGAAACACGTTCTACTTCCGGACGGCGGGGGAAGCATGCCCGAGTACCCGATCATCAACGGCATCCCACCAGCCCGAGCCCGCCTGGGAGCCCGAATCCGCGACCTGATCGAAGCCTCGATCTGCATCCAGGAAGACAAAGCCGACCTGACCAAAGCCGCCGACCAGATCGAAGCGATCACCAAAGCCCTCCAAGCGGCAGGCGGAGCAAGACCACTCCTCCTGGCCGCCCTGGAAGACGGCGGCCACCTGAGCATCAACAACCCGCTGGAAGGACCGGCGAACCCCCTGGCCCCACCTCTGTCCTGGAAACACATAGGCGCGGAGAAGGTGGAAGCCGAAGTCCTCCTCGGCCCAGCCCACGAAGGCCCACCAGGCCGGGTGCACGGGGGCTGGGTGGCAGCAGTACTGGACCACGTACTGGGCCGGGCAACAGCGGCAGCAGGCTACCCGGGCATGACGGCCTCCCTGACCGTCGACTACCACCGAGGAACCCCGTACGCGGTCCCGCTGACCGCGGAAGGCCGCCTGGTCACCCGAGACGGCCGCAAGCTCCACGCCACGGCCGAACTCAAGGCGGGCGAAACCGTCTGTGCGTCGGCGAAAGCGATCCTCATCCACTTCGCCCCGGACCGCTTCCCGAGCGCGTCCACACCGGACTAGGACGACAGCAGCGCGGGCCGGCCCCTGTTCAGGCGAGGTGCAGCGGCAGGGCGGTGAGCCCGTTGATCGCGGGCGAAACGATGTGGGTCAGTTCTTCCGGTTCGACGGCGAGGCGCAGGTTCGGGTACCGGGTGAAGAGCCGTTCCAGCCCGATGGTGATCTCCTGCCGGGCCAGTGGCGCGCCGAGGCAGAAGTGCGAACCGGCGCCGAAGCCGATGTGGCCGCGGTCGTCGCTGGTGACGTCGAAGCGTGCGTCGGCGGTGTCGCTGTTGCGCTGGGCGCCCGCGATCATGGTGGCGATCGGTTCGCCCGCGGGGACGACCGTGCCGCAGATGTCGGTGTCGCGCAGGGCGTAGCGCATGTAGACGCATTTGAGCGGCACGTTCCAGCGCAACCCGGCATCCACTGTGGACGACCACGGTCGCCGGCCGTCGCGCAGGAGCGCGAGCTGGTCGGGGTGGGTGAGGAGGGCGACCACCGTGTTCATGATGGCGTTGACGGTGGTTTCGTGCCCCGCGGCGAGGATGATGTGCAGGGTGCCGAGCAGTTCCTCCTCGGTGAGCCGGTCGCCGTCCAGTTCGTGGATGTCGATGAGGGTACTGGTGAGGCGGTCGTCGGGGTGGCGGCGTTTGTCCTCGATGTGCCGGACGAGGGTGGCTTCGAGGGCGGTTGCGGCCCGGCTCCGTTCTTCGGGGGTGGCGACGGCGTCGAACATCGTGGCGTACTCGTCACGCAGCTCGTCCTGCTCGTCCGGGTCGGTGATCCCGAAGAATTCGCAGATCGTGCGCATCGGCAAAGGATAGGCGTAGGCGGTCTTCAGATCGACCGGACCGTCGCCGGAAAGGCCGTCGAGCAGTTCGTCGGCGATCGCGGTCAACCGCGGGACGACGGCGGTGATCCGTTTGTGGGTGAAGGCGTGGCTGACCAGCCTGCGCAGCCGCAGGTGGTCGGCACCGTCGGCGTTGAACATGCTCTTCTCGGTGATCAACGTGAGGAACGGCCAGGAACCGGGGATCTCGCCGCGCTGCAGAGCCGCCCAGTTCGCCGGGTCCTTGCCGATGTCCGGGTTCGCCTCCAAGATCGCCCTGCTCGCCTCGGCCGACGTGGTGATCCAGGTCCGGACACCGCCGAACAGAACCACGGGCACGACCTGGCCGTACCGCCGCAGTTCCGCAGCCTCGACGTACGTCTCCGACGCGGGATCGCATTCGTGAACGGGATTGTCGAGAGACAGCCTGCGTCCGGTGAGCGGCATGTGATCTCCAGAAGTGCCGTTTTTGCCCTCGAATGGCGACCACGCTTCTCCCCTTGCCGCCGGAAGGCAAGGAGAGAAGCGGATTTTCGGCCTTTTGGAAAGGGGAGGGCTGGCGTCTGCAGTAAGGCGGTGTGCGCGAAAGGCCGCGCGTTGTTTCACCCTTGTTTCGCACCCGTGACCGCCCGGCCCTGCACTGACGAAATCACCTGCCGGACAAAGGGAAGTCTCGTAACCCCGACGGGCTGCTGACCGGGCCTGTGGTTGATCATGTTGGTGTGGTGCGGGCGATCACAGCGTCGCGCGGCGGCCAGGAGGCCGGCGGCGCTGCGGACGCCGGTGAGGTCGAGGCCGGTCAGGTGCAGGCCGGTGGCGGTGGCGTGGACGTGCGCGTCGACGAACGCGGGCGCGACGAAGGCGCCGTCGAGCCGGATCTCGCGGGCGCCGGGGTGCAGGGCGCGGGCCGGGGCGTCCTGCCCGACCCAGACGACGGTGCCGCCGGTGACCGCCATCGCGGTCGCGTCCGGCCCGGCCGGGGCGTAGATGCGCCCGCCGAGCAGGAGCGTGGTGCTGTCGTCCGTCACGAGGTCGAGTGCGACCTTTCCGGTGCGGGCGCCCGCAGGCGGTCGGCATGATCGGGACGTGACCGGGCTGGTGGTTCGCGCTAAGGTCCGGACATGAATGGGGGAAGATCTATTGCGTTGACGACTGTCGCGGCCGTGGCCGCGCTCGGGGTCGTGGTCAGCTGGCTGATGAAGTGGGACATGCCGCTGCCGCCGTTCGTGGCGAATGCGGGTCCGGCGGGCTGGAGCGGGCACACGCTGACGGCCGAGTTCGTGCCGCTGGCCGGAATTCTGATCGCGCTGTTCACGCTTCGCTGGTGGGCGTGGACGCTGCTGGCCGGAGTGGTGGTTTCGCTGCCGATGGCGGTGTTCGCGCTGGTGCCGTCCCTGTCCGTGCACGTCTCGGTGGAGATCGCCGCGCACGCCGGTCCGGCGATGGTGCTGATCGCAGTGCTGGGCGCGGCACAGGCGTTGTTCCGGCAGGGCGCGCGTGCCGCCGGGATCCTGGTGGCAGGCCTGGCCGTCGGCGTGCAGGTGTTCGCGGCGGCGCTGATCGGGAGTCCGTGGCTCGGCTCGTTCGAGAGCAAGACGTCCTGGCAGCTCGCGTTCACCGTCGTCGGGCTCGGCGGTGCTGTGCTCGCCGTCCTGACCGTCCGGCTGCGGAGCGACTGGACTCCGCCGGAGCGGATGCGGCCCAGGCTGGCTGTGGCGGCGGTCGGGGCCGTGCTGCTCCCGATGGCCGCTTACTCCGTCGACAACACGTTGATCGCGGACCTGCTGGGGGTGTCGCCCGGTTCGCTGGCCCGGCACCCCGACGTGCTGCCCGCGATCGTCGGCCTCGGCATCCTGGTGGGCGCCGTGCTCCTGGCCGCGCTCGCCGGGGCGCGGGTGTTCTTCGGCGTCGCGGTGATGGGGCTGGTCCAGCTCAGCGCGAACGCGCCGCTGATGCTGGCGCTCTACGCGGCCGCGTTCGACCCGGTGTCGCGGTGGATCGCGGCCGCGCTGGGGGTGGCGGCCGGGTGTGTGGCGGCGGTGTCGCGCCGGCGGACGCCGATCGCCGCCGGGCTCGGGGTGCTGGCGGGGCTGGTGCTGCTCATCACCGCGTTCGCCACCGGCGGGACCCCGGAGAAACTGATCGACCAGCGGCTTTCGGTGGTGGGTTCGGTGCTGCTGGCGCTGCTCGCGGCCACGATCACGCTGATGGTCGCGGCCGTGGCGCCGGTCCCGGCGGAGCGCGACGCGCTGGCGGTCGCGGCCGGGCCGCTCACGTCGGTGCTCGTGCTCGGCGGCAGCGGCGTCCTGGTCGTCACGGCCCCCTACGACCCCGCCAACCACGGGTACCTGGATCCGGCGCACCACCTCGGCGTGTCTGCGGGGTTGCTGCTCGTGGCGGCGGTGCTCATCGCCGGTGCGGCGGGCGTGCGGTTCCTGCGGACCCGCCCCCAGCCCGTTCTCGGCTGACACGTCGCGTCAAGGCCGTCCCGGGAAACTCCGGGGCGGCCCTTCTTCATGTCGTGACGCACCTCCGCAGACAGGAAGATTTGCGTTCAGCAGGCGATATGGCAGGATATTTTACGCGTTCCCGACGACTAAGGGATGTCTCGTAGTCCGGTGTTGGGCTCGTCGTGCCGGTAATTGATCATGTTGGTGTGGTGCAGGTGATCACATTGCTGTCCCTGGCACCGGTCCGCAAACGCCGGGTCGATGCGGTGGCGATCGTGGACGGCACCCTGGTACCCACGCGAGATCACCGGCTGGCGACCCCGTCGAAGAACTACCGATACTCGACCAACCTGCAGGTCGCGATCGACGCCGAGACGAGACTGGTGATCGCCACCGGTGACCCGCAACCGGGTAGCCGCAACGACTGCACCGTCTACCGCGACTCCGGCATCGCCGAGACACTCACCGGTCGGCCGGTCGTGGCCGATGGTGGCTACCAAGGCAATCCCGGGGTTGTCATGCCGTACCGCAAACCCCGCGACGGTGCCGAGTTGCCGGCCTGGAAGGAAGACCTCAACGCGACTCACCGCACGATCCGCGCTCGGGTCGAGCACGTCCTGTCCCGGATGAAGAACTTCAAGATTCTCCGCGACTACCGCCGAACGGCAAACACACTCGCTGACACGGTGTCCGGCATTGCGCACATGCACAACATTCTCCTCACCGGCTGACCGCAACACCAGCCCCACCAACCACACCGCGAGTTACGAGACAGGCCTTAGGAGACGACCGAAGTGTGCCGAGGCGCCTCCGAGCTCGACGTCGCCATCAGCACCGCGCAGATCGGCACCGCCATCGCCAGCGCGGCCAGCACGAACACCGGGAACAGGAACGAGAACACCTCGGTACCGGACGGGTCCGGCGCACCCGGGTCCAGGTGCAGGCGCACCGCCGCCATCCCCGTGTAGTGCATCCCGGTGACCGCCGCGCCCATCACCAGCCCCGCCGCCAGCCGCGGCAGCAGCTTGTCCAGCCCCACGGTGAACCACAGCGCCGCCGTGGCCGCGACGACGGCGATGACCACCGAGAGCACCACCGTCGTCGGGTCGTAGCCGATCGTGCCCTTGACCTGCACCGCCCACATCCCCGTGTAGTGCATGACGGCCACCGCGAGCCCGGTCAGCAGCCCGCCGAGCAGCAGCCGCTTCCACGCGAACCGGTTGCGGACGCCGAACACCAGCAGCCCGCAGAACACCGCGGCCACCGAGAGGATCGCCGACAGCGCCGTGCGCAGGATGTCGTAGCGCACCGGCAGCCCGGGGGTGGAAAACCCGAGCATCGCGATGAAGTGCATGACCCAGATGCCGACCCCGCCGATGGACACCGCCGCGAGCACCAGCCAGGTCAGCCGGGCGCGCGGGCTGTCGGTGGACCGCGCCTGCAGCGTGCACGCGAGGCCGAGGGCGCAGCCCACCACCGAGGTGAGGTAGGCGAGCACGACGAGCCAGTTGCCCATCGCGAAGTCTTCGTGGTCCATGGGCATTTTTCCGGGCTCCTTCAGGCTTTCCTTGATCGGGGGGCGTGGTGCTCGGCGAGCGCGTGCTCGGCCGCGGCGATGAGCGTCCGCTTCGTCGACTCCGGCGACCGCGCGTCGCAGGTGACGACCTCCACCGCGGCCGGGATCTTGAGGGCCTCGCGCACCTGCTCCGGCCCGTGCTGGCGGGTGTCCTGGAACTGGTTGATGGCCACCAGGAACGGCAGGCCGCGCGACTCGAAGAAGTCGATCGAGGCGAAGGAGTCCGCCAGCCGGCGCGTGTCCACCAGGACGATCGCCGCCACCGCGCCGCAGACGAGGTCGTCCCACATGAACCAGAACCGGTGCTGGCCGGGCGTGCCGAACACGTAGAGGATGAGGTCCTCGGCGAGGGTGAGCCTGCCGAAGTCCATCGCCACCGTGGTGGCGAACTTCCCCGGTACCGCTTCGGTCTTGTCGACGCCGACCGCCGCCGACGTCATGAGGGCTTCGGTCCGCAGCGGGTCGATTTCCGAGACGGCACCGACGAACGTCGTCTTGCCGGCCCCGAACCCCCCGGCGACGACGATCTTCGCCGAGGTGATCCTTTTGTCAGAGCGCACGTAGTCCACTGAGGACCCTTTCGAGCAGGTCGTTCCGTTCGTCCCAGGAGGCGTCCGCGGTGAGCGTGTCGCGGATCGACACCTGGCCGGCGATGAGCAGGTCGCCGATGAGCACCCTCGCCACGCCGAGCGGCACGCCCAGGTGGGCGGCGACCTCGGCGACCGACCGCTGGTGCAGGCACAGCTGCGTCACCACGGCCAGGGGGTTGGTCGGGCTGAAGGGCGCGGTCCGGCCCTCCGCTGTCGTCTCCACGAGGGCTTCCACCGCGAGGTCGACCGTCGGCCGGGTGCGACCGGCGGTCCAGGCGTAGGGGCGGGCCAGCGACGCCGCGTGCCGCCCGCCCTCGCGTCGCCGGCCTTCGGTCACCGGGCCGCCCCCGGCGCGGCCGCGGGCCGAGCCGGTGTCTCGACCACCTTCCCGACCCGGTCCACCAGCAGCGTCATCTCGTAGCCGACGAGCCCGATGTCGCAGCCGGGGTTGGCCAGCACCACCAGGTTCGAGCCGTCGCCGACGTTCATCAGCAGCAGGAAGCCCTGCTCCATCTCGATCACCGACTGCACCACCCGCCCCGCGGTGAACAGGTCGGCCGTGCCGAGCGCGAGGCTGGAGAGGCCGGAGGCGATGGCGGAGAGCTGGTCGGCGCGGTCGCGCGGCAGGGTCTCGTTGGCCGCCACGAGCAGCCCGTCCGCCGAGACCAGTGCGGCGTGCGCGACGCCGGGCACCTCCTGGGTGAACGCCGACACCAGCCAGTTCCGGGACCGCTCGGCCACTTCCGCTCCGTCCTGCCGGGTGCTCATCGCTGCTCCGCATCGGGCTCGCCGGCGACCCGGTGCCGGGCCGCGCGCATGCCGCTGTAGTGCCGGGAAAGGTTGTTCCGCACCGCGGCCGGGTCGCGGAAGGAGTTGTCCGCCTGCTGCGGCGGGCGCGGGGCGACCGAGCCGGGCGCGAGCTGCGCGCCCGGCGTCCTGGCCGGCAGGCCCGAGTCGGTGAACTCGACGTCGTCGAGGGTGCCGACCGCGGCTTCCGCGGCCTGGCGGACCTGGTCGGCCGGCGTCGCCCACCCGGCCAACCGCGGCGGGCTCACCGGCCCTGACGGCCCTGCCGAGGCCGCCGGGGGTGGCGGGTTCGCCGGGGCTTCGGCGAACCAGTGGGACAGCATCTGGTCGAAGATCGGCGTCGGCGGGTCCGGCACCGGCTCCTCGGCAGGCCACCGGGGTTCGAGCTCGTGGCGGGCCGCGCCGTTCGCCGAGCCGTTGGTGCTGCCGTTGGTGCCGTTGACCGACGGGGGCAGCGCGGGCGGGACGGCCCGGGCCGGCAGGTCGACCAGGATCAGCACGCCGGGGACGTGCACGCTGGCGGTGATGCCGGCGCTCGCCGTCCGCGTGGTCGTCGGCCGCAGCCGGACGGTGATCCCGTGCGACGCGGCCAGCCTGCTCACCACGAACAGGCCCATCCGGCGGGTGGTCTCCGGGCTGACCGCGGCCCCCGCGGCCAGCCGGGCGTTGGCCGCTTCGAGGTCTTCGCGGGTCATGCCGAGCCCGACGTCGACCACCTCGATCAGCAGGCCGCCGTCGAAGCCGCGGTCGGCGGTGAGCACCACCTGCTCCTCCGGCGGCGACGACCGGATGGCGTTCTCCAGCAGCTCGGCGAGGATGTGCACGACGTCCGCCGCGGCTTCGGACTGCACCGACCCGCGCGGCGCGTTGCCGAGCGAGACGCGCTGGTAGTCCTTGACCTCCGACGTCGCCGCGCGCAGCAGCTCGACCGTCGCGACCGGCCCGACGTCGCGGCGCACCGGCCGGCCACCCGCGAGGACCTGCAGGTTCTCGCCGTTGCGCCGCAGCCGGGTGGCGATGTGGTCGATCTGGAACAGCTCGGCCAGCCGCTGCGGGTCCTGCTCGTCGGCTTCGAGGTCCTCGATCACCGACAGCTGCAGCTCCACCAGCGACTGGCTGCGCCGGGACAGCGTCATGAACATCTCGCTGACCTGGATCCGCATCTCGGCCTGCTCGCCGACGGCCAGCCGCACCGCCTGCCGGTGCATGTCGTCGAAGGCCCGCGCGAGCTGCCCGATCTCCTCCTCGGAGTCGACCGGGATCGGCGCGACCGCCCGCCAGTCGATCTCTTCGCCCTCGCGGATGCGTTCGATGGTGCCGGGCAGGCGGCGCTGCGCGGTGTCGAGCGCGGCGGCGTGCAGGCGGCGGATCGGGGCGACCACCGACCGGGCCACGGCGAGGGCGATGGCGAGGGCGCCGAGGAGCGACGCGATCACCAGCGCGGTGTCGCGCAACGCGCCGGACCGGGCGGTGTTGGTCTGGGCGCCGACGGCGTCCGAAAGCGTTTTCACCTGTTCGGCGAGGATGGTGCCGAGCATCGTGCGCTTCGCCTCGACACCCCCGGCACCGGTGCTGGTCGCCGCGGCGAACCGGGCGGCCGCGGCGCCGGCGGGCAGCGCGCGCCGGATCTGTCCGGTGAGTACGGTTTCCTCGGCCGCGGCGCGTTCGGCGGCGGCCACCGAAGTGCCTTCGGGCCGCCCGGCCAATGCCTGCTGGTCGGCCAAACCGGTCCTCAGCTGCACCAATGATTCGGCGACGGCGGCCAACGCGCCGAGATCACCATTCCCGGCCTGCTCGACGATCCCGGCGATCACTTCGCTCAGCGCCACCGTGAAGTCGTGGTAAGCCGCGGTTTTCACGGCCGCCGAACCGGTCTGCTGCCGCAGGTCGGCCAATTTACCGAGCTGATCTTCCAATGATCGCGACAGCTCCGGGTTGAGCTGGGAAAATGCGGCGTCGTGCCGGACGGCGGCGGCTTTTTCGTCGACCGCGGCGGTCTGGGCGGCGGCGCCGTCGTGGATCATCTCCTCGTCGGCGAGGCCGGCGAGTTCGGAAATCCCTTGCACGACCGGCATTTGGTCGCGCACGGCGCTGAGCCCGCCGGCCCGGGCCAGCTCGGCCTGCACCCGCCCGCCGGCCAGCAGCAGGGCGACGAGCACGGGGAGCAGTAGCACTACGGAGATCTTGGTTCGCAACCGCCAGCTGCCGGGATTCCAGGAGGTGACGGAACGACGCGACGAGGGTTCGTCTTCTTTCATCGGTGGCGTGGCTCGATTCGTACCGGTGGCCCGAGAACGATTTCCGGTTCCTTTTCCGCGGAATTCAGCCAACGACGTAACCCTGGTGGCCACAGGGTTGTCAAGGAATGCCGGTCGTTTCCCCCGTACGCACCAATCACACAGCGTGAACTGCCACTACGCGACGTTTTACCCTTGCGGAGAGTGAAGTCGGCTCGCCAGACCGTGCGGAATTCCGGTTCGGGTGCGTGAATTTCCGGCGACCGCGTGACCCCCGCCGGGGTTCCGGCGGTGCCCGCTACCCTCGGCCGGGAAAGGGGCGGCCATCGATGTTGAAGATCCACTTCACGGAAGCGGACCTGGCGAAGGTGACCATCGCCGAGGACGCGGACCCGATGTGGGAGCTGCTGATGAGCAGCTACCGCATCCGGCGCCCGGAGGGCGAGCCTTTCTACGGCCGCTGGCGGCGCGGATCGCGCTCGGCGGTCCCCCAGTCCGGCCGGCTGCTGATGTCCGCGGTGCCGCCGTACGGGTACTGCCCGGACTTCCTCACCCCGGCGGGCGCCCGCACGATCGGCGACGGGATCGCGGCGGTGCTCGAGACGCCGGAGAGCACGCTGGCCACCGACGTCGGCGAGCTGGCGGCCCAGGGCACCCACGTCCCGGCGTGGCTGCGCCGGGTGGGCGACGGCGAGCACCGCGAGCTGCGCCGGCTGGGCGCGGCCCTGCACGACTACTACCGCCAGTGCGTGGCCCCGGACTGGGCGACGGTCCGCCGCGCGGTGGCCCGCGACCGCCACCGGCTCCAGGCCAACCTGGACCGCGGCGGGCCGCAGCTGCTGCTGTCGACGTTGCACCCGGAGGTGACGTGGGCCCCGCCGGTGCTGCGCGTGCGCTTCCCGATCGACCAGGAACTGCACCTCGACGGCCGCGGCCTGAGACTGATCCCGGCGTTCTTCGCCCACGGCATGCCGACGACGTACAAGGACCCGATCCTCCCGCCGGCGTTGGTGTATTCGATCAGCCACCCGAGGTTCGACAGCGACGCGGAGCCGGGCCCCTCACTGGCGGCCCTGCTCGGCCACACGAGGGCCCGGGTGCTGGTGACGATCGCGACGACCCGCTGCAACACAACGGAACTGGCGGACCTGACGGGCATTTCCCCGGCGACGGCCAGCCAGCACGCCTCGGTGCTGCGGGCGAGCGGGCTGATCAGCAGCAACCGGTCGGGGAAGTCGCAGATCCACGAGATCACACCGCTCGGGCTGGGGATAATCCGGGCGAGCTGACGGGCTGGGCCGCGGTGGCGCAGCCCCTGCCCGAGCGCGCACCTCGCGGCCGCTGTGGCGGCGGGCGGGCCAGGGTCGCCGCCGACCAACTGCTGTGCTCTACCGGCCCCTTGCCGGCGCGCCCTCGGCCATGCCGCCCGCCGGGCCGCGGCCACTGCTCGCAGGCTGGCGGGGCAAGGGCACCGACCAGCCGCACCGCACCACCGAGCCGCGAACCCGCCGGGCTTCCCGGCCGCACCCGCAGCTTTGCCCGGGTCAGCCGCGACCTCGCCCGCAGCGGATCGGCTCCGCCGCGCACGGCGAGCTCGCCTTGCCCGCGGCCACCCCAGCCCACCAGCCGCAACGCCCAGCGCCGCCCGACCGACCTCGCCGCACCCGCCCGCCCCCAGGCCGACCGCCGTCCGCCCGGCCCAGCCTGTTCCCCGGCCCGTCTCCCGCAGCTCTGCCCACCCGGCCGGACTCGTGTTAGCCTGTCGCCGTGCTGCGCCCCCTGCCGTTCCTGCGGCTCGTAACCCGGCGCGCCGGCTGAACCCAGGTTGCCGGCGCGCTGCGTTGGTGACCGCTCTTTTCCGGGACCTGGCCCCGATCTCGTTCCTTCCACTGATGGAGATCCGCCATGTCCACGTCCTTCGCCGTTCCCGCGCCCCGCTCCGCCATGCTGCTGCGCCGGCGCATCGCCACCTACTTCGTCGGGGGTGCCGAACAGGTCCCCGCGCTGGTCAGCGCGCTCGAAGGCCGGCTCGTCCACGAACTTTCCGTCGACATCAAAGACGGTGTCCGCGAAAGCAGCATGGTCTGCGCCGTCCTGCTCTCCGGTGATGAGACCGGCCCCCTCCTCGACAGCCTGCGTGCGCTGCCGTCGGTCGTCTCGGCCGAGCTCGTCTGAGGCGTTTGCCCGCACCGGGGCCGGGTAGCCCGGCCCCATGACGGACCTCGAAACCCGGCGGAGCACCGCCCGGGTCGCCGCCCTCCTCTTCGGGATCGCGTTCCTGGTCGTCGGTGTGGCCGGGTTCGTGCCCGGGATCACCGCGGACTACGACGCACTGACCTTCGCCGGACACGAATCGGGTGCGCAGCTCTTCGGCGTCTTCACCGTTTCGGTGCTGCACAACCTGGTCCACCTGCTGTTCGGCGTGCTCGGCGTCCTGGCCGCCCGCGCCAACGGCAGTTCGCGGGCCTTCCTGATGATCGGCGGCGGGCTCTACGTGCTGCTGTGGGTGCTCGGCCTCGCCGTGGACCACGACAGCCCGGCCAACATCCTCCCGATGGACAACGCCGACGACTGGCTGCACCTCGGCCTCGGCGTCGCCATGATCGCCGCCGGTATCGCGACGGCCGCGGCCGACCGGGCCCGTGGCCAGTACCCCGAGCCGGAGAAGCAGGGCCGCTAGGGCTTCCTGCCGACACCGGTGGCGAGTTCGTGCAGCCGGTGCCGGTCCGGCGCCAGCGGGGCCGTGTCCGCGCCGGCGCCCGTCCGGAGCCCCGCGAAGAACTCCTTCAACGTCGACGCCGCGTCCCGCTGCGGCCGCCAGTCCAATTCGGACTCCGCGCGGCTCGTGTCCATTGTGGGCAGCCGCATCACGGCGTCGAACAGGCCGGGGGTCGCCGGGATCGCGTGCAGCCGCCAGGCCGCGTCCACCGCCGCGCGGACCACGGCCACCGGGAGCGGGATCGGGCGGGCGCCCAGCAGGTCCGCCGCGAACCGCGGGTCCACCACCGGGCCGGTCGCGATGTTGAACGCCCCGCGCACCGGCCGCGTCACCGCGCGGTGGACGGCGTCGGCCAGGTCGTCCGTGTGCACGATCTGGAACCGCAGCCCCGGGATGTCCGGCAGCACCGGGAGCAACCCCGGCCGCACCAGCGAACCCGGCACGAACGGCCCGGCGAACAGCCGGCGCTGTTCGGTCGCGGCACTGCGCTGGAACACGAACCCCGGCCGCATCCGGACGACGGCGAGGTCCGGGTGCCGGGCCTCGAACGCGTCCAGGTACCGCTCCAGGTAAGCCTTTTCCCGCGTGTACGCCGCCCCTGGCCAGCCGTGCGTCGGCCAGTCCTCGGTCACCGGCTCCTCGTCCTCCCGCGGCGAGTACGCCCCGATCGAAGACGTGTAGACGAGCTTGGGCACGCCCGCCGTGGCCGCCGCCTCGAACACCCGCATCGAACCGAGGACGTTCGCCCGCCAGGTCCGTTCGGGCCGCCGGGCCGGCTGGAACAGCCACGCCAGGTGCACCACGGCGTCGGCGCCCCGGAAGAGCGGCACGAGGTCGTCGCGTTCGACGTCGGCCGCGACGACGCCGTCCGCGGGCCGCCGCGCCAGCTGGACGATGGTCTCGACCTGGGGATCCGCGCCGAGCGCGCGGACCACCCCGGTCCCGATGTTGCCGGTCGCGCCGGTCACCACGATGCGCATCCGGGCCGGTTACCCGGGGGCCGGGCCGGCAACCCTGCTATCTTCGACGGAGAAGATCCACACGGAGGAGACCAGTCGTGGCAGGTGACGTCGACATCTCCGGGTAGCCCCGGAGTCCGCAGGCCCCCGGCCGTGCCGGTGCGGGCCGCCGTCGACGTCCCCTTTCCGCTCTTCCCTTTCCCGAGGTCTTCGCCATGCCCGAAATCGTGCTGTCCGGCCTGTCCTTCTCCTGGCCCGACGACACCCCCGTGTTCGACCACCTGTCCGCCACCTTCGCGAGCGGCCGCACCGGCCTCGTCGCCCCCAACGGCTCCGGCAAGACGACGCTGCTGAAGCTCGTCGCCGGCGCGCTGAAGCCCTCCGCCGGCAGTGTCACCGCCGACGGCGTGCTCGGCTACCTGCCGCAGGACCTGCCGCTGAGCGGGGAGCCGTCCGTCGCCGAAATCCTCGGGGTGGCCCCGGTGCTGCACGCGATCGCCGCCGTCGAGTCCGGGGACGCCGGCGAGGAGCACTTCACCACCATCGGCACCGACTGGGACATCGAGGAGCGCACCCGCGCCCAGCTCGACCGGCTCGGTCTCGACGGCATCGCGCTCGACCGCACGCTGAGCACCCTCAGCGGCGGCCAGATCGTTTCCCTCGGGCTCGCCGCGCAGCTGCTGAAACGCCCGGACGTGCTGCTGCTCGACGAACCCACCAACAACCTGGACGCCGAAGCGCGCCACAAGCTCCACGCCGTGCTCGACGACTGGTCCGGCTGCCTGCTGGTGGTCAGCCACGACCGCGCGCTGCTCGACCGGATGGACCGGATCGCCGAGCTCCACGGCGGGGAGATCCGCTTCCACGGCGGCAACTTCTCCGCCTACGAAGAAGCCGTCCGGGCCGCGCGCGAGGTCGCCGAGAAGAACGTCCGCAGTGCCGAACAGGAGGTCAAGCGCGAGAAGCGGGAGCTGCAGCAGGCCCGCGAGCGCGCCGCCCGCCGCGCGAGCACCGCGTCACGCAACCTCGGCAACGCGGGGCTGCCCAAGATCTTCGCCGGCACGATGAAGCGCAACGCGCAGGAGTCGGCGGCCAAAGCCGACAGCACGCACGCCGCCCGCGTCGGCGCCGCGAAGGCCAAGCTCGACCAGGCGGGACGCGAGCTGCGCACCGAGGAGAAGATCAGCCTGCAGCTGCCGCAGACGGAGGTGCCTGCCGGCCGGACCCTCTTCCTCGGCGAGGGCCTCCGGGTGCGCGGCCTCTTCGGCGACGGCGCCGACCTGGCCATCCGGGGGCCCGAGCGGATCGCGCTCACCGGCCCGAACGGCGCCGGGAAGTCGACGCTGCTGCGGCTGGTGCAGGGCGACCTCGAGCCCGAGGCCGGCACGCTCACCCGCGCCGACGGCCGAATCGCCTTCCTGTCGCAACGCCTCGACCTGCTCGACGACGACCGCAGCGTCGCCGAGAACCTGGCGGCGGCCGCCCCGGCGCTGCCGGCCGCGCAGCGGATGAACCTGCTGGCCCGCTTCCTCTTCCGCGGGTCACGGGTGCACCGGCCGGTCGGTGTCCTGTCCGGCGGGGAACGGCTGCGCGCCACGCTCGCCTGCGTCCTGTTCGCCGAACCGGCGCCGCAGCTGCTGTTGCTGGACGAGCCGACGAACAACCTGGACCTGGTGAGCACCGGGCAGCTGGAGAGCGCGCTGACCGCGTTCCGCGGCGCGTTCGTGGTGGTGAGCCACGACGAGCGCTTCCTGGCCGAGATCGGGATCGACCGGTGGCTGCGGCTGGAGGACGGCCGGCTGCGCTGACGTTACATGCGGGAGGCGTCCACGACCGCCTTGGCGAACGGCCGGGGCGCCTCCTGCGGGACGTTGTGCCCGATGCCGTCGAACACGCGGTGTTCGTACTTGCCGGTGAACTTCGCGCGGTACGCCGCCCCGTCCTTCGCCGCGCCGTCGAAGTCGCTGCCGATCGTGATCGACGGGACGCCGATCGTCGCGCCGGCGGCCAGCTTCTGCTCGTACGGCTCGTACTGCGGCTCGCCGGGGGCGAGGCTCAGGCGCCAGCGGTAGTTGTGGATCACGATCGCCACGTGGTCGGGGTTGTCGAACGCCGCCGCGCTGCGGTCGTAGGTGGCGTCGTCGAAGTTCCAGGCCGGGGACGCCGTCTTCCAGATCAGCTTGTTGAAGTCGTGGCGGTTGGCCGTGTAGCCGGCCCGGCCGCGCTCGGTCGCGAAGTAGTACTGGTACCACCAGCCGAGTTCGGCCGCCGGGGCCAGCGGTTTCCGGTTCGCCGCGAGGTTCGTGACGATGTACCCGCTCACCGCGACGATCGACGTGCAGCGTTCCGGCCACAGCGCGGCGATGATGTCGACGGTCCGGCCGCCCCAGTCGTAGCCGCCGAAGACGGCCTTGTCGATCTTGAGCGCGTCCAGCAGGGCGATCACGTCGAGCGCCACGGCCGTCTGCTGGCCGTTGCGGACCGTCGCGGCGGACTTGAACACCGTCGGGCCGTAGCCGCGCAGGTAGGGGACGATCACGCGGTGGCCGGCGGCGGCCAGGATCGGGGCGACGTCGACGTAGCTGTACGGGTCGTACGGCCAGCCGTGCAGCAGGACCACCGGCTGCCCGCCGGCCGGCCCGAACTCGTGGTAGGCCATGGTGAGCACCCCGGCGTCGGCCTGCTTCACCGGGCCGAGCGAGGTGTGCTCGCCGGACCCCGCCCGCAGGTCGGGCGCCGCGGCGGACGTGGCGGTGCCCTGCGAACAGGCCGCCAGTGACGTCGCCGCCAGCCCGGCCGCGAACGCCTGCCCGAACCTTCTCCTGCTGATCATCTGCTGCTCCTGCGCGAAAGACCGTGGGACTTTCACGACGTTAGGAGCGGTTCGGTGACTTTCGCGCCCGTCGGGTGACGCAGCCGGTGTACGTCACCCTTCGAGCGTCTTCAGCTTCCCGGCGAGGTCGGCGCGGGAGCTGACGCCCAGCTTGGGGAAGATCCGGTGCAGGTGGGTGCCGACGGTGCGGTGCGAGAGGTAGAGCCGCTGCCCGATCTCCCGGTTCGTGAGCCCTTCGGCGGCGAGCTGGGCGATGCTCAGCTCGTGCGGGGTCAGCTTGTCCCGGGCGTCCGGGTCGCGGTTCGGGCTCGACTCGCCCGCGCTGCGCAGCTCGCGCCGGGCGCGGTCGGCCCAGGCGGTGATGCCGAGCGCGTCGAACGTCTTGCGGGCGGTCCGCAGGTGCGTCCGCGACTCGACGACCCGCCGCTGCCGCCGCAGCCACTCGCCGAACGCCAGGTGGACGCGGCCGCGTTCGGCGGGCCAGCCCGCCAGGTCGGCGTCGAGCGCCTCGGCGAACCGCTCGTCGCCCGGGTCGAGCACGGCCCGCGCGTACCGGAGGCCGATGTGCAGGGCGGGTGACGGCGTGTCGAGGCGCTCGAGTCCGGCCACGACGTCGCGCAGCTCGCCGGTCCGCCCGGCCCGGACGGCGGCCTCGGTGAGTTCGGCGACGCAGTACGTGCGCAGGGCCAGCTGGTAGGCGGGGTCGCCAGGGTCGAGCAGCCGGCGCAGGTCGGCGAAGGCGTCTTCGAACCGGCCCTCGCCGAGGTGGATCAGCCCGCGCGTGAGCTGGACGGTGGCGAGCACGGGCCGGGCGCCGGCCGCGAGCCCGGCGCGTTCGGCCTCGTCGGCGAGGGTTTTCGCCTGCTTGTGCTCACCGCGCAGGGCGGCGATCTCGGCCTGGACGGCGGTGGCGAGCCCGGCCATGAACGGCTGGCCGGTCTCCTGCGCGAGCCGGGCGGCCTCCGCCGCAGCGGGGACGGCCCCGGCCAGGTCGCCGAGCCGGACGCGGCTCCACGCCTGCACGGCCAGCGCCCGCGGCAGCAGCCCGAGCCTGCCCTGCGCGCGCAGGCCGGGTGCCGCGGCGGCGGAGAACCGGGCGGCGAGGTCGAAGGCGCCGACCTGCAGCGCGGCGCTGCCCAGGTACCGGTCGACCTCGGGGTCGGCGCCGGTTCTGGCGACCAGCGTCCGCAGGTGGGTCAGGACGGCTTCGCCGCGTTCGAAGGGGGCGACGTACGCGGTGACGGCGACGATCCGCGGGTCGTCACCGGGAACGGGCAGCCGGTCGGCGACGTCCAGGAGGGCCCGTCTCGCTTCCGGGCCGGGTTCGCTCCAGAAGCAGCGCATGGCGGCGCTCCAGAGGATCCGCAGGGCGGCGTCGTGCTGCCCGTCGGCGGCGACGGAGGCGGCGGTCCTGGCGAGTTCGGCGACGCGGGCGGGGTCTTCGCGGACGCCGTCTTCGAACTCGCTGAGCACCCGCCCGGCCGTGGCCCGCCTCCGGGGATCGGCCGGATCGGCGGCGTGGACCAGGCGTTCGGCGGTCTCCCGCCGCCCGGACTCGACGGCCAGTTCGGCGGCCAGCAGCAGCCGGTCGGTCCGGTGGTCCGCGTGCGCACTGAGCCGGGCCGCCTGTTCGAGAGCGGCGATGGCGGCGGCGGCCCCACCCCGGAACCGCGCCCGCTCGGCGGCCCGTTCGAGCTCGGCGGCCACGGTCTCATCGGGCCCGGCGGTGGCGGCGGCCCGGTGCCAGGCACGCCGATCCGGCTGGCCGCCGAGGGCTTCGACGAGGGCGAGGTGCGCGTTCCGGCGGTCGAGCGGGGTGGCGGCGGCGGGGATGGCGGACCGCATGAGCGGGTGCCGGAAGGTGACGGCCCCGGCGGAGAGCTCGATCAGCCGGGCTTCGACGGCGGGGGCGAGGACGGCGGGGTCGGCGCACATCGGCGGGGGCGGTCGAAGCACCGCCTGTCCGGCTCCGGGCGAGGTCCGGCTGGGCTGTGCCGCCGCACCGGCCTCGGACCGGGGGCCCGGCTCGCCCGCCTCTACCGCGCCCGCGCCGAGCAGCGCCCCGGAACCAGCTCCCAGCAGCGAGCTCGGCTCGCCGGCATCCGCGCCGAGCAGCGCCTCCGCACCACCCCCGGCCAGCGAAGCCAGTCCGCCCGCGCCGAGCAGCTTGCCCGTCGCCGCCAGGGTCTCCGTCAACGATGTCGTCTCGTTCAGCGCCGCCACCAGCAACGCCGTCCGCGTCGCCTCCGGCAACCCCGCCACCCGGGCCGTGAACGTGCGCTCCAGCCTCTCCGTCAGCGGCAGCACCGGGTCCACCCCGTCGAACTCCGCCACCGCCGAGGGCAGCTCCGTCAACGCCAGCGGCAGCCCCGCCGCCTCGGCCAGCAGCCTCGTCCGGACCGCTGGTGCCAGCCGGGGTGCCACCGCGTCCAGCAGCTCCGCCGCCGTGTCGGGCGAGAGGCGGTCCAGGGGCATCGGTACCAGCCCCGCTTCGAGCAGCGGGCACTCGAAGCCGTCCCGCAGCGTCGCCACCAGCACGATCGGCTCGGTCTCGATCCGCCGGGCCACGAACGCCAGTGCGTCCGCGCTCGCCCGGTCCAGCCAGTGCACGTCCTCGGCCACCAGCACCAGCGGCTTCGCCGCCGCCTCCTCGGCCAGCAGCGTCAGGGCCGCCAGCCCGACCAGGTACGCGCTCGGCTCGGCCCCCGCGGCCAGCCCCAGCGCGGTGCGGAGGGCGTCGCGCTGCGGCTCGGGCAGCTGCGCCACCCCGGCGCGGACCGGGTACAGCAGCTGGTGCAACCCCGCCCAGGGCAGGTTCCGCTCGGCCTCCGCCCCGGTCGTCCGGAGCACCCGCAGCCCGGCGACCGACGCCGCCGCGGCCGCGGCCGTCACCAGCGCGGACTTCCCGATGCCCGCCTCGCCGCGGATGAGGACGCCGCTGCGGTCCTGCGGGCCGTCGACGAGCTCGCGCAGCTCCTTCAGCTCGGAGTCCCGCCCGCTCAGCGCCATGGAAACGACCTTACCCAACCGATGTTTCCGCAGCTCACGGCCGAGTGACGTACGCCGGCAGCGTCATCCGACGGGCGCCGCGTCCCGGGCTCCGCCCCTAGCGTTCCCCCGCAATGTCCAGCGACCGGAGAGACCGATGAAACGCCTCCTTCTCGCCGCCGCCGTGCCGCTCCTGCTGACCACCGTCACGCAGCCGGCCGCCTCGGCAGCAACCCCGGCCCCGTGCGCCGCCGTCGCGGTGCCCGCCCCGCCGGGCGCCAAGATCGAATCCGTGCAGGCCGCACCACGGACGTCGTACTGCGAGCTCACCGTCACGCTCACCCACACCGGCACCGACCACGTCAAGGTCGCCGTGGCCCTGCCGGACACCGGGTGGAACGGCAGGCTGCAGGCCCTCGGCGGCAGCGCCTACGCCGCCGGGAACTTCGACGGGCTCCCGCAGGCGGCCAAGGACGGCTACGCCGCCGTGACCACCGATGCGGGCGTCTCCCTGGACGGCCTCGACACGTCCTGGGCCGTCAAGGACGGCCAGGTCGACCGGACGCTCCTGACCAACTTCGCCACCCGCTCGGTGCACGAAGCCGCCTTGGTCGGCAAGGCCGTCACCCAGCGGCACTACCAGCGGCCGATCTCGTACTCCTACTGGACCGGCTGCTCGACCGGCGGCCGCCAGGGCTACTCCGAAGCCCAGAAGTACCCGGAGGACTTCGACGGCATCCTGGCCAACGCGCCCGCCGTCGACTGGACGCGGTTCGCGGTCGCGACCCTCTGGCCGCAGATCGTGATGAACGCCGGTCACGACTTCCCCAGCCCCTGCGTGCTTTCGGCGTTCCGGACGGCCGCGGTCCGGGCGTGCGACGCGCAGGACGGCGTGACCGACGGCATCGTCGACCGGCCGGACGAGTGCGGCTACGACCCGCGCCGCCTGGTCGGGACGAAGGTGGTCTGCGACGGCCACGAGGTCACCGTCACGGCCGCGGACGCCGAGGTCGTGCGCAAGATCTGGGCCGGCCCGGCCGACGAGCACGGCCGCAGGCTCTGGGCCGGGCTGCCGAAGGGCGCCGACTTCACGTGGCTGGCCGGCACCCAGCCCGGCCCCGACGGGACGCTGACCGCGCCCGGCTTCCCGGTCGCCGTCAAGTGGGTGCAGTCGTTCCTGGAGAAGCAGCCGGGGTTCGACACCTCGAAGCTGACGTACGCCCAGTTCGCGGCCCTGTTCCGCCAGTCGGTGCGCGAGTACGACGACGTCATCGGCACGTCCGACCCGGACCTGTCGGCGTTCCGGCGCGCGGGCGGCAAGCTGATCACGTTCGTCGGCGCGAACGACCAGCTGATCCCGCCGGGCGGCACGCTGTCCTACCGCGACCGGGTGGAACGCACGATGGGTGGCGCGCAGCGGGTGAACGGCTTCTACCGGCTGTTCCTCGCGCCGGGCGTCGAGCACTGCTTCGGCGGTGGCGGCCCGGAGCCGACGAACGCGCTCGGCCAGCTGGTCGACTGGGTCGAGCACGGAAAGGCGCCGGCCACGCTGACGGCGGCGGCCGCGGACGGCCGGACCCGCGACCTGTGCCCACTGCCGCGGGTTTCCCGATACACCGGCGGTGACCCGGCCACGGCGTCGAGCTACCGCTGCCGCTGAGACCCCGGTCCGCGAGCGCCACCTCCCCCGGCGCTCGCGGACTGGACTTGCAGGTCCAAAATCGGCTCGGCACGCTCGGCTCATGGCACTCGATCAGTACTACCTCCTCGGCCGGTCCGGACTGCGCGTCAGCCGGATCGCCCTCGGCACCATGAACTTCGGCACCGGCGGTTTCCACGCCGCCTACGGCAGGACCGAAGCCGAAGTCCGCCCGATCTTCCGCGCGTACCTCGACGCGGGCGGCAACTTCGTCGACACCGCGGACTTCTACACCGCGGGCGAAAGCGAGACGATCCTCGGCAAGCTCATCGCCGAGGCCGGGGTCCGCGACCGGGTGGTGCTCACCACCAAGTTCACCAACAGCGTCGACCCGGCCGACCCCAACGCCGGCGGCAACGGGCGCAAGCACATGATCCGCGCGCTCGACGCCTCGCTGCGCCGGCTGGGCACCGACCACGTCGACGTCTTCCTGCTGCACACCTGGGACCGGATCACCCCGGTGGAGGAGGTCGTGCGCACGTTCGACGACCTCGTCCGCGCGGGCAAGATCCGCTACCCCGGCCTGTCGGACGTCCCGAGCTGGTACGCGGCGCGGGCGCAGACGCTCGCGGAGGCGCACGCGCTGGCGCCGATGGTGAACCTGCAGCTGCCGTATTCGCTGGTGCAGCGGGAAATCGAGACCGAGCACGTCCCGATGGGACAGACGCTCGGCCTCGGCGTCACGGCGTGGAGCCCCCTGGCGGGCGGCTTCCTGACCGGCAAGTACCGCGACGGCGGCGCGGGCCGTCTCAGCGACGCCCCGACGTGGACCGAGCGCGACCGGCAGCTGCTCGAACCCCTCGGAGCAGTGGCCGACCAGCTGGGCGTGACGATGGCCCAGGTGGCGATCAACTGGGTCGCCACCCAGCCCGGCGTCGCGGCGGCGATCGTCGGCGCGAGCAGCGCGGACCAGCTCGGCACGAGCATGGCCGCGCTCGACTTCGAGATCCCGGCCGAGCTGCGCGCGCAGCTCGACGAGGCGAGCGCGGTCCCGCCGGCGTCGGTGTACCGGATGTTCACCCCGGCCTACCAGAACTGGATCGTCAGCCCGGAGCTGAAGATCGGCGACAAGCCGGCGGGGTACGCGCCGCCCGTCCGGAACTGGTAGTCAGCCGGACACCACCGCGCCGCCCTGGATGACGTGGTGGAACTTCTCCGGCTCGGCCAGGACGCCGATGTCGGCCAGCGGATCGCCGGGCACCACCAGCAGGTCCGCGTGCGCGCCCACCGCCAGTGTCCCGATCTCGCCGGTGAGGTTCAGCAGCTCCGCCGCCGTCGAGGTGGCCGAGCGGAGGACTTCCAGCGGGGACTGGACCTCGGCGCGCAGGCGGAACTCGTGGTTCTGGTGGCGGTGCATGCCGCCGAGCAGGTCCGTTCCGTAGACCAGCTTGACGCCGCCGCGGGCCGCCCGGTCCAGGGCCGCCAGGCCCGCGCCGAGGACGTCGTCCACCTTGCGCCAGCTCGATTCCGGGAGCCCGTGCTCGCGGCCTTCCTCCTTCAGGGCCCAGTACGTCACCAGCGTCGGGACCAGGAACGCGTCGTGCTCCAGGAAGAGCGAAACGCTGCGGTCGTCGAGGAGGTTGCCGTGCTCGATCGACCGCACGCCGAGTTCCAGCGCGCGGTTCACCGCGCGGGCGGTGTAGGCGTGCGCGGCCACGTACCGGTTGGCCGCCTCGGCTTCCTCGACGATCGCGCGCAGTTCCCCGGCCGAGTACTGCGTCGAGTCGATGCGGTCGGTCGGGGACGCCACGCCACCCGAGGCCATCACCTTGATGTGGTGGGCACCCTTGCGCAGCTCGTCGCGGGCCGCGGCGCGGACCGCGTCCTCGCCGTCGGCCACCCGGCCGAGGCCCGCGCAGCACGGGTGGTCGTCCTTGACCTGGGTGCCGCGGGTGCGGCTGTCGCCGTGGCCGCCGGTCTGGCTCAGCGCGCGCCCGCAGAACAGCAGGCGCGGGCCGCGGAACAGCCCTTCCGCCTGCGCGTCGGCGAGGCCGAAGTCGGCGCCCGAGGCGTCGCGGACCGTGGTGAACCCGCGGTCGAGCATCCGGCTCATGGTGCGGGCCGCGTGCGCGGCCACGTAGGACGGCGACGTCGACGACAGCGAACCCAGGTCCGCGGTCGACGCCGTGACGTGCACGTGCGCGTCGACCAGCCCGGGCAGCACGACCGCGCCCCGCAGGTCCAGCGACCGCACGTCGGCCGCGGTCAGGCCGGGCCCCACCTCGGCGATCCGGCCGTCGGCGCACCGGAGGTCACCCTCGGTGTATTCGCCGGTGAGCGGGTCGAGCAGGCGGGCGTTGCGCAGCAGCAGGTTCACTGTTCCTCCTTGAGCGCCGGCACGGCCAGCGGGGCGAGCGATTCGGCCACCTCGACGGAATCCTCGTCGTAGGCGCCCTCCGCGTCGAGGATGTTGAGGACGCCGAGCGTCCGGCCGCCGTCGACCACCGGCACGTTGATGATCGAGCCGCAGCCGAGGGATTCGATCAGCTCGTGGTCGGCGAAGATCTCCCGCACCGCCGCCCTGTCCGGCCCGAAGTACGGCTCCTGCGCGGTGATGCACTGCTCGAGCCAGCCGGCCGCGACCTCGACCGTCTTCTCCCCGCCGACCGGGTATTCGGCCGGGTGGCTGCTGTGCACGCGGCGCAGCGCCCGGCGTTCCGGGATCCAGGCGAGCACGGTGAACAGCCGCACGCCGAGCTCGGCGCGCACCCGTTCCTCCACAGTGGACAGACTCACTTCGTCATCTCCTTCGCGGCGGCCTTCGGCCCGCCGTGTTCGGTCAGTTCCTCCAGCGAGCGGCCCGCGGTCGACAGGCCGAAGACGAGCACGCAGAGCACCCCGGCGGCCAGCACCGCCGTCGTCAGCCCGAAGACGCCGGCGAAGCCGAGGCTCGCCGCGGACAGGCCGATGATCGTCGGCGCGAGGATGCTGCCGACCCGGCCGAACGCGCTGGACAGGCCGGTGCCGCTGGCCCGGATCCAGGTCGGGAAGACCTCGGGCGTGTACGAGTACACCCCGGCGTAGGTGCCGTTGAGGAAGAAGGACAGCACCGCCCCGGCGAGCGTGATCGACCACGGCGCGCTCGTCTGGCTCAGCCAGAACGCGCTCACCGCCGAGCCGGCCAGGTAGAGGGCGATGGTGTGCTTGCGGTCGAGCCGTTCGGACAGCCACGCGGCCGAGAAATACCCGGGGACCTGGGCCAGGTAGATGATGATCGAGAACTCGAAGCTCTTCGTCACCGTGATGCCGCGCTCCACCAGCAGCGTCGGGATCCAGGAGAAGAAGCCGTAGTAGGAGAAGGTGATCACGAACCAGACGGTCCAGATCACCGCGGTCCGGCGGCGCATCGCGGGGCTCCACAGGAACTTCAGCGCGCTGAGGAGGTTCACCTTCGGCGTCTCGGTGGCGGGCTGGGCGTCGGACGGCGGGACCGGCGGCAGGGTGGTACCGGTGGCCTTCTCGACGTCCCGCTCGATCTTGGCCACGACGTGCTCGGCCTCGGCGGCCCGCCCGTTGGCGAGCAGGAACCGCGGCGACTCGGGCAGCGACCGGCGCCACCACAGCAGCATCACGATCGGCAGCGCGGTGACCAGCTGCGCGACCCGCCAGCCCTGGTCGAACGACGGCACGACGAACCGCCCGATCAGCGCGGCCGCGACGAAGCCGAAGGAGAAGAACCCGGCGAGCGCACCGACGAACCAGCCCCGCCGCTTGGCCGGGACGAACTCGGAGAGGAAGGGCGCGATGATCGCGCTCTCGGCGCCCGCGCCCGCCCCGGCGAGCACGCGGGCGCCGAGGAAGACCTCGTAGTTCGGCGAGAAGGACGCGACGACGGAGAACAGCGCGTAGAAGGCCAGCGCGTACATCATGACCTTCTTGCGGCCGATGCGGTCGCCGAGCAGGCCGGCCGCGATGGCGCCGAAGAGGAAGCCGAACGGCGTCGCGGAGCCGATCAGGCCGAGCTGGCCGTTGTCGAGGTGCCACGCGGCCTTGGCGCTGGGCAGCAGGAAGGCGACGACCGCCGAGTCCATTCCGTCGAAGGTGTAGCCGAGCCCGCCGATGAGCAGCAGTTTGTAGTGGGGACGGCTCAGCGGGAGCCGGTCCAGTCGAGCCAGCAGCGTCATGGGGAACGCCTTCCGTCGGGGAGTGTCGACAACATAAACTGCAGTTCGTCAAAACTGCAATGTTCTTTGCAAAACTGGGTGCGTTACGGTGCACCCGACCCGAGGGGAGGCGCCGAGGTGGCGGAGACCGACGACGGTTTCGAGGCGTGGCTGCGCGACCGGCTGCCCGAGCGCGGGCTGCGCCCGAAGTCGGCCGCGGTGCTCGAGGTCCTGGTGTCCCAGCCACGGCGGGCGTCGTTCGGGTCGACGGCCGAGCTGGCGCAGCTGGCCGGGGTCAACGTCGCCACGGTGACGCGCACGGCCCAGGCGCTGGGGTTCGCGGGCTGGCCGGCACTGCAGCAGGAGCTGCGCGCCCGGTACATGTCGTCGCTGAGCGCACCGCAGGTGGCGGAGGAGCACCGCGGCGTCGACTCACCGGGGTCGGCGTCCCTCCGGCGCGACCTCGACAGCCTCGCGCTGCTCAACCGGCGCTTCGACGAGCCGGTGCTGCGGACGGTCGCCCAGGCGGTGGCGGCAGCTCGCCGCACGCTGGTGATCGCGGACGGGAGCTACGCGGCGGTGGGGATGGCGATGGCCCACAACGCCCGCCTGGCGGGCTACGACGTCCACGCGGTGACGGCGGGCGACGCGGAACTGGCCAACCAGACGGCCAAGCTCACGGCGGACGACGTCCTGGTGGCGATCAGTTTCTGGCGCCTGTACGAGAGCACGGTCCTGGCGGCGAACGAGGCCCGCACCCGCGGCGCGCGGGTCTTCGCGATCACGGACGCGGCCAGCCCGGCCCTGGCGGGAGCGGCGGAGGAAGTGCTGATGGTGCCGGCGGAGGGGGTGACGTTCTTCCCGTCGCTGACGGCGGGGATGGCGCTGGTCCAGGCGATCGTGGCCCAGCTGGCGGCGGTCGACCCGGGCCGCACGAGCGCCTCGATCGAGGCGGCGGAGGCGATGTGGTCCCGGTTCGACCTGCTGCACCGGCGGCCGAGCGCGAAATCCGGCTGACCGGACCGCGCCACGACCGGCTCCGGAGCACCGCCGACCTGGTCCCGCCCGGCCCCCTGCGCATACGGATGCGGGCGCGACCGACCCCGGCCGCGCCCGCATCCGCGCTGTTCAGTGCCGCGCCGGTCCGCCGTCCGCCGAGCTCATCCGCTTCGTGAACCGGGCCGCCACGTCCCGCAGCTTGATGTTCGTGTGCTGGGACTCCACGATCAGCCGCTGCATCGCCGCGTCCTCGTTGACGCGGTGGATCAGCATCAGCATGCCCTTGGCCTGCTCGATCACCGCCCGCGTCTCCATCGCGTTGCGCAGCTCGTCCGCCAGCCGCCGCGCCTCGCGGTAGCGGCGGGTCAGGCGCAGCACCGTCTCCACGCACAACGTGAACAGGCGCAGCACCTTCGTGTCGAACTCGTGGTAGCCGTGGCTCTCGAACCCGAACAGCGTGATCGCGCCCACCAGCGTGTCGTCCACCCGCAGCGGGACCGCCAGGTAGCTGCCCACGCCCAGTTCCTTGGCCGCCGCCACGAATTCGGGCCACTGGTCGCCCGTCTCGGGGACCGCCACGCGGACCACTTCGCCCGTCAGTGCCGCCAGCAGGCCCGGTCCGTCGCCTGCCGCGTACTGGACGTCGTCGATGCGCCGGGCTCGCTCGTCGGTGAACGCCGCGGTCTGGGTCACACCGTCGCGGACGACCATGATGCTGGCCAGGTCCGCGTCCGGGACCACCCGGACCGCCTCGCCGCAGACCGCGTCGAGCAGGCCGGGCGTGTCGGACATCGATTCGAGGACCCCGACGAGATCGGCCAGCACCGCGTTCAGCTCGTCGACCCGCGCCGCCATGCCGTCGCCAGTGGTCGGCAAGGCCCACCCCTCCCATGCGTCAAGCGGCGAGCACGGGTTCGGGCTCGCCAGCAGCGTCAACAGAGACCACCGCTGGCGTTTCAACGGGTCCGGAGGAATTCTACCGGCCGCGGGACCGCGGTTTGACGTAGGCCGCGCCGGGTAGCCGCCGGACATGGACAATCCGGCTGTTGACGACGAGCTGTGGGCGGAGTTCCACCGGGTGGTGAACATGACCTCCCGCGAGCTGGAGGACTGGCTGCGCACCCGCGACGCGGGCCCGGAGACCGAGCCGCTCCCCGACGAGGCAGGCCCCCTGACCGGTCACCAGGTACTGGGCGTCCTGCGCAAACGGCGGACCGACGTGGACGAACACGACGCCGACGTGATGCGCAAGGTGGTCGACCGGGTGCTCTCCGAGCGCCGGGACGACCTGGAACCCACCGCCGGCCAGGCCCACTGGCGGCACCGGCTGATGTCGATCGGCCACGACCCGCTGAAACCCGCCTGACGCCCGTGAAGGCCGCCACCGGCGAGCCGGTGGCGGCCTTCACGGGGTGCGCACTCAGCGGGCGACGGCCTGCCAGCGCTGGTTGGGCCCGTTGGTCGGCTTGTACAGCCCGATCGGGGCGCCGTCCGCACGCGACTCGCCGATGACGTCGAGCAGCTGCCCGGTGCCCGCGTTGACGAACGTCCAGGTGCCGTCGCCGGTGGTGGACAGCGTCCACTCCGCCGCCGGGTCGTCCGTGCCCGCCGCGGCCAGCGTCACCGCGCCGCCGGAGGTGCTGAGCACCTGGCCCGTGCCGGCGTTGGTGATGGTGAACCGGTCGCGGTTGCCGTGGCAGCCCGTGCGGTCGGTCAGCGTCCAGCGCTGCGCCGCCGCCGAGGCGTCCGTCGTGCGCTGCACCAGCGAGCCGTTCTCCGCCGACAGCGACTTGCCGCTCTGCACGCCGGTGAGGCTGACCGGCTTGCCCGAGCCGATGCCCGTGCCCGCCGCGGCCGAGGAGACGCCGTTGACGAGGAAGCTCGTCACCGAACGCGCCGGCACCCGCAGCGTCACGCGCGAAGACGTCACCTTCACCGGCTTACCCCGCTTCAGCGCCCCCGTGACATCGGTGACGACCGGCGTCACCGAGGCGCCCGGCCGGACGTTCCGGAAGCCCGACAGGTCCAGCGTGACGTCCTGGGCGTCCGTGCCCGCGTTGGTGTGCACCACCGTCGCGAGGTCCTCGCCGCGCATGGCCACCGTGGACGCGGTGTCGTCCACCCCGATCAGGCGATCACCCGGCCGGATGTAGTGGGTGAAGTTCCGCATCGTGTTGAACTTCGTGTTCGTCCTGATCCGGCACGTCTGCAGCGTGGCGTTCGCCGGGCAGTCGAACGGGACCTGGATCTCGCCCCAGTTCATCCCGGCCGCGGACTCGCCGCCCGGCTTCATGTTGTTGTAGTCCTCGATCGGCTGCCAGCTGACCCACGCACTCGGTTCCAGCAGGCGCAGGTCGTCGGTGATCTGCTTGGCCATGCCGAGGCCGGGGTCCATGTCGGTGAAGTCCTGCCGGTCCAGCCAGCTGCCGCCGACCTCGCTCATCCACAGCGGCTTGCCCGCGCCCTTGGCCAGGTCGCGCGGGACCGGGCGGTTGCCGGTGCCGTAGGTGTGCACGTTGAGCCGGCCCGCCGCGGCGCGGGCGTCGGCCGACCAGCCTGCCCAGTCCGCGGCGAAGATGTCCGGGTTGGTCTCGTCGGGGGCGGAGACGATCGCCCGCGAGCCGGCCGCCTTCAACGCCGAGGCCATGGCCGGGATCAGCTGCGACTGGACCGCCGGGCCGATGTGCGCGCCTTCCTGACGGCCGCCGGTCGGGTTGCCGTCCGCGCCGAGCGTGGTCTTCCAGTAGTTCGTGTTGGGCTCGTTCAGCGGGTTCACCGACGCGAACTTGATGCCGTGCGTGCGTTCGAGGGTGCGCACGACCTGCGCCAGGTACGCGGTGAAGTCGCCGATCTTGTCGGACCGCAGCTGCTCGTCGGTCGCGTTGAAGCCGCCCGAGACGTAGCCGGAGACGGTCTGGAAGTACGGCGGCGAGTTGCTGAACGCCTCCCACTTCGTGACCTGGTTCTTGATCTTGTCGACCCACCAGCGCTGGTCGGGGTCGGCCTTCGGGTCGAACTCGGCCGGGTCGCCCGGCGTCCACCAGTCCTTGTCGGCGCGGGTGGTGCCGGCCGGCGCCTTCCACCAGCCCGGCACCGCGGCCCCCGCACGCAGGTACGGCGGCACGTCGGGGGCGTTGCCGCCGCCGACGTCGAACCGGGCGATGTTCAGGTTGAGCCCGTCGGGCCCGAACACCAGGTCCGCCAGCTTGGTGCGGACGGCGTCGGGGTAGCCGCCGGTCGCCTCGGCCATCCAGGCGAGGCTGGCGCCCCAGCCGTCGAACGGCTGCTGCCGGTAGGTCGGGTCCGGCTTGACCGTCACGGAGGTGGCCGCTTCCGCCGGTGCGGCCACGACCGCGCCGCCCATCAGAGGTACACAAAGGACGGTGAGCAAACGCCGCAAGTTCATCGTCGAACTGCCCTTCGGGTGCGGTGGGGACTTTTCTCAGGCCTCGGTGTGGCCCAGCAGCGGCCGCGGCACGAAGCGGGCCGCGGGGTCGAGCATCGTGCCGAGTTCCAGCACGACCAGTTCGTTGGCGCCGGCCCGGACCACCGGGCGCGGCACGTACAGCGTCCGTTGCGGACCGCGCCGCCAGTACCGGCCGAGCGCGAACCCGTTGAACCAGGCCACGCCCTTGCCCCACTCGCCGGTGTCGAGGAACAGGTCGGCGGGCTCGTCGACATCGATGTCGGCGCGCAGCAGCACCGGCCCCGCCACGGCACCCGCCACGGACGACGGCGACGAAGGGCGCAGCGAAGGCAGCGCGGCCAGGTCGAACGGCAGCACGTCCCACCCGGCCAGCGGCTCGCCGTGCAGCGACGCCCCGCCGATGATGCCCTTCGCCTCGCCGATGCGCGGCCCGTAGTCGACGCGGCCCTGGTCTTCGACCAGCACCAGCAGCTCGCCGGCCGCGCGCGGCAACGGGATCGCGCGCTCGTGGTGGTCCCGGCTGAGCGTGCCCACGAGGTCGCCGTCGAAGAACACCGTGGCGCGGTCGCGGACCTCGCCGAAGGTCAGCACGCCGGGCCGGTCGCCCTCGATCCGTGTGCGCAGCAGCGCGAGCTGCGGCATCGGCATCAGGTCGTCGAACGCGGGCAGCTCCTCGTGGAACTCCCAGGTGCCCCAGCGTTCCGGGGCATCGAGCAGCCGCACCGGGTCGCCCAGCGCGCCGGACGGCGTCGGCGCGGGCCGGGCCGGCGGCGGGACCGTGTCGGGCACCTTGTGGTAGCGGGCGATCACGTCCCGGAAGGCGTGGTACTTCGGCGTCGGGTCGCCGGCTTCGTCCAGCGGCGCGTCGTAGTCGTAGGAGGTGATCAGCGGCTGGTAGACGCCCTTGTCGTTGGCGCCGTTGGTGAGGCCGAAGTTGGTGCCGCCGTGGAACATGTACAGGTTGACCGACGCGCCCGCGGCGAGCAGCGCGTCCAGCTCCGCCGCCGAGTCCGCGGCCGGGGTCGTGTGGTGGTGTGCGCCCCAGTGGTCGAACCAGCCGTTCCAGAACTCGCTGCACATCAGCGGTCCGGTCGGCTGGTGCTCCCGCAGGACCGCCAGCCGCGCCTCGGCGCCGGAACCGAAGGACGCGGTGCGGTGCAGCCCGTCGAGGCTGCCCGCGGCCAGCATCTCCGGCGTCGGCTGGTCCACTGTGGTCAGCGGGACGGTGACGCCGGCCGCGCGCGTGTGCTCGGCCAGCGCCTTCAGGTACCGCTTGTCGTCGCCGAACGCGCCGTACTCGTTCTCCACCTGGACCAGCAGCACCGGCCCGCCCCGGTCGATCTGGTGCGGGACGACGACCTCGTACACCTTGCTCAGGTAGTCGCGGACCGCGTCCAGGTACTTCGGCTCGTACCGGCGCACGCCGACCGACGGGTCCCGGAACAGCCAGGCCGGCAGCCCGCCGTTGTCCCACTCGGCGCAGATGTACGGGCCGGGCCGCACGATCGCGTACATCCCGGCGTCGGCGACGAGCCGCAGGAAGCGGTCGAGGTCGAGGCCGCCGGAGAGGTCGAACACGCCGGGCGCGGGGGCGTGCGCGTTCCACGCCACGTACGTCTCGATCGTGTTGAGCCCCATCCGGCGGGCCTTGTCGATCCGGTCGGCCCACAGGTCCGGGTGCACCCGGAAGTAGTGCAGGGCACCGGAAAGGATCCGGAACGGACGGCCGTCGAGCAGGAAGTCGTGCTCCCCGATGGCGAACTCAGGCATCCGGGCCCGCCTGCGGGGTCAGCTGCAGCACGGTCCAGGACAGGGGTGGCAGTGTCACGGTGATGGTGGTCCCCCCGGGATCGGACGTCGCGACCGTGCCGGGTAGCGGCACCGGCCGGACCGGTTGCGAGTCGGCGGTGTTCACGGCGTGGCGGGTCTCGCCATCCGGAGTGGTCAGCGTTTCGGCGGCGTACACGCCGAACCGGGCGCCGCGCAGGCGGAGGCGCACCTCGGTCGGAGACGCCGTCGCGCGGTTGGTGAGGAACACCGCCCCGCGGCCGGAATCCTCGACCGTCGCGGCGACGTCGACGAGGTCGACTTCGCCGTGCTGCGCGGTGCGCAACCGGTCACCGTCGACGGCCAGGCGCAGGCTCGCCCCGCCGGCCAGCGCGGCGACCTGCCGGAACGGGTGGAAGGTCGTCTGCCGCCACGCCGGGCCGCCGGGCTCGGAGCGGATCGGCGCGATGACGTTCACCAGCTGCGCCTGGTTGGCCATGGTGACCCGGTCGACGTTGCGCAGCAGCGAGCTCAGCAGCGAGCCGACGACGACCGCGTCGGTGACGGTGTAGGTGTCCTCGATGATCCTCGGGTGCTGCCGCCAGCCGCCCTCGGCGAGCTTCGCCTGGTCGACCTCGTTCCAGCGGCGCAGGTCCCAGACGTTCCACTCGTCGACGCTGATCCCGATCTTCTTGTCCAGGCCCAGCTCGGCGAGGGTTTCGTCGATGACACGCGCGGTCGTGCGGATGTAGCGGTCCAGCGCCGCCCCGCTCGCCAGGTAGCTGTCGGTGTCGCCGTGCAGCTCCTGGTAGTAGGCGTGCAGCGAGATGTGGTCGACCAGCTCGGCGGTGTGGCGCAGCACCGTGCGCTCCCACTCGCCGAACGTCGGCATGTCGGCGTGCGAGCTGCCGGCGACGACCAGTTCGAGGCCGGGGTCGATCATCCGCATCAGCCGGGCGGTCTCGGCGGCCAGGCGGCCGTACTCCTCGGCCGTCTTGTGGCCGATCTGCCACGGGCCGTCCATCTCGTTGCCCAGGCACCACAGCCTGAAGCCGAACGGGCGCTCGGCGCCGTTGGCGCGCCGCCGCTCGCTCAGCTGGGTGCCGCCGTCGATGTTGCAGTACTCCAAGACGTCGGCGGCTTCCTGGATGCCGCGGGTGCCGAGGTTGACGGCGTACATCACCTCGGCACCCGCGGCTTCGGCCCACGCGACGAACTCGTGCAGGCCGAAGCGGTTGGACTCGACGCTGTGCCACGCCGGGTCCAGCCGGGCCGGCCGTGATCCGACCGGCCCGACGCCGTCTTCCCAGCGGTAGCTGGAAACGAAGTTGCCACCGGGGTAGCGGAGCACGGTCGGGCCGAGTTCCCGGACCAGCTCCAGCACGTCACCGCGGAAGCCGCGGTCGTCCGCCGTGGGGTGGCCGGGCTCGTACAGCCCGGTGTAGACGGACCGGCCCATGTGCTCGACGAACGAGCCGAAGAGGCGACGCGGGACCGGGCCGATGACCTGGCCCGCGTCACCTTCGATGTCGACGGTCATCCGGCGCTGACCGTGAAGCCCTGCTGGTTGCCGTAGTCGACCAGCGCTTGCTGCCAGCCCGCCAGCCCGGCGTCGAGGCCGGTGTTCGCGAGGTAGGCCTTGCCGACGGTGTCGCTGTAGATGCTGTTGGCGTAGGTCTGGAACGGCAGGTAGATCCAGCCCGGCGCGACGTCCTTCGACGCCTGGGTCAGCACCTGGTTGACCTTCTGGCCCCCGAAGTACGGCAGCGCCTCGTCGACGAACGCGGGCGAGGACAGGTCGGCCGTGGTGGACGGGAAGCCGCCGCTCTTGATGAACGGCTGGACGCCGCCGCCGTGGTTGAGCCAGCGGACGAACGCCGCGGCCAGCGCCGGGTTCTTGCTCTGCTTCACCACGGACTGGGCGCTGCCGCCGTTCTCCGCGGTGACCGCCTTCTGGCCGTCGTAGGTCGGCATCGGCGCCACGGCCCACTTCCCGCTGCCACCGGGCACCGAGGAGATGAAGTTGCCCGGCATCCAGGCGCCGGTCGGCAGGGTCGCGATGGTGCCGTCGCCGAGGGCGCGGAACCAGTCGTCGGACCAGCCCGCGATCGGCGAGAGCAGCTTGCCCTCGACCAGCTGGTTCCAGACCGACGTCCACTTCTTGGTGCCCTCGTCGCCGAAGTTGATCTTCACGTTCCGGCCGTCGACGGAGAACGGGTGCCCGCCCGCCTGCCAGATCATGCTCAGCGTGAACCCGGCGTCCCCGGTGTCGGCCGTGATGTACTTGGTGGGGTCGGCGGTGTGCAGCTTCTTGGCCGCGTCGACGTACTCGGCCCAGGTCTTCGGCACGGCGATGCCGTACTTGCCGAAGACCTCCTTGTTGTAGAACAGCGCCATCGGGCCGGAGTCCTGCGGCAGGCCGTAGACGCCGTTGCCGTTCTTGACCTGCGCCCAGGTGGAGGCGCTGTAGTCCTTCTCGAACGAGCCGAAGCCGTAGGAGTTGAGGTCGACCAGCGAGTCGGTCAGCGCGAACTGCGGGAGGGCGTAGTACTCGATCTGGGCGACGTCGGGGGCACCCGAGCCGGCCTTGATCGCGTTCTGCAGCTTGGTGTACTCGTCCTTGTTGGTGCCCGCGTTGACGTAGTTGACCTTGACGTTCGGGTATTCCTTCTGGAACGCGGCCACCTGGTCCTTCGCCGACGGCGTCCAGCTCCAGTAGGTGATCTCGCCGCCGGCCTTCAGCGCGGCGTCGACGGAGTCCTGGCTGCCGGTGGCAGCGGCGGGCGCGGACGACGAGCCGCCCCCGGACGAGCAGCCGACCGCCAGAGCGGCGGCCAGCACCAGGGCGGCGGCCGCCCTGGCGTGGTTGCGGATGCGTGACATCAAGTGTCCCTTCACGGCGGTGTGACGGCGGGTTACTGCTTAACGCTTCCGGCGCTCAGCCCGGACTGCCAGAACCGTTGCATGAGCAGGAAAGCGACGACGAGGGGGATGATGGTGAGCAACGACCCGGTGAGGACCAGGTTGAAGATCGGCTGGGCGCCGGCGCCGTTGGCCTGTGCGCTCCACTGGTTGAGCCCGACGGTCAGCGGGTACCACTTCGGCTCGCTGAGCATGATCAGCGGCAGGAAGTAGTTGTTCCACGTCTGCACCATGGTGAACAGCGTGACCGTGATGATCCCGGGGACCAGCTGGCGCAGGGTCACGGTGAGGAAGATCCGCAGCTCGCCCGCGCCGTCGATCCGCGCCGCCTCCAGGAGCTCGTCCGGGATCGCGTCGGCGGCGTAGACCCAGATCAGGTACAGGCCGAACGGGCTGATCAGCGACGGGATGATGACGGCCAGCGGCGTGTTGGTCAGCCCGAGCTTGCTGAACATCAGGAACGTCGGCACGGCCAGCGCGGTCGGCGGCACGGCCACGGCCCCGAGGACGACGGCGAACACGCCGCGGCGGCCCGGGAAGCGGTACTTGGCCAGCCCGTAGCCGGCGGCCGTGGCGAGGATCGTCGCGCCACCGGCCCCGACCACGACGTACAGCAGGGTGTTGCCGAGCCAGCGGAAGAAGATGCCGTCGTTGTAGCCGAACGTCTTGCCGATGTTGTCGAACAGGGCGAACGAGTCGCCGAAGGACAGGCCCGACGTCGAGAACAGCGCGGGCTGGGTCTTGGTCGCGTTGATGATCAGCCACACCAGCGGGACCAGGGTGTAGAGCAGGTAGAGCGCCATGAAGCCGGTGAGGACACGCGACTTCCGGGGCTTCGTCACCGAGAACCGCGTCTTGGGAAGGACGGCCACGTCACATCTCCTTCCGGGAGCCGCGCAGCTGCACGACGTAGGCGATGACCGCGGTGATCACGCCCATCACGATGGCGACGGCGGCGGAGTAGTTGTACTGCTGCCCGTTGAAGGAAAGGTTGTAGGCGTACATGTTCGGGGTGTAGTTCGTGACGATCATGTTGGGCACGAGGTTGCGCATGATGTTGGGCTCGTTGAACAGCTGGAAGCTGCCGATGATCGAGAAGATCGTCGCGACCACGATGGCGCCGCGGATCGCGGGGAGCTTGACCGACAGGATCGTGCGGAACGTACCGGCGCCGTCGATCGCGGCCGCTTCGAACAGTTCCTTCGGGATCACCTTCAGCGCGGAGTAGAAGATGAGCATGTTGTAGCCCACGAACTCCCACGTGACGATGTTCCCGATCGACGTGAGCAGCCAGTTCTGCGACAGCGGCTTGACGGAGTCGGTGCCCAGCAGGTGGTTCAGGTCCGCGGCGAGTCCGAAGTGGTCACCGTAGATGAAGCCCCACATCAGCGCGGCGACGACGGCCGGGACCGCGTACGGCAGGAAGATCACGATCCGGAAGAAGCCGGCGGCGTGCAGCCGGGCGCTGTCGATCGCCAGCGCGGCGATCAGCGCGAGCACCAGCATGATCGGCACCTGCACGGCGAGGAACACCAGGACGCGGCGGAACGCTTCCCAGAACTTCGGGTCGCCGAAGACCTGGACGTAGTTGTCGGCGCCGACGAAAACCGTGCCGCCGAAGAAGGCCTGGTCCCGGAAGAGGCTCAGCACGAAGGCGTACACGACGGGCGCGATGAACGTCAGCGCGAACACCAGCATGAAGGGGGCGACGAAGAGCCAGCCCCGCCATTTCCGCCGCGGCCGGCGGGCCGCGGGCGCCCGGCGCGCGGGCACCGGGACGGGCGGAGCCGCTGTGGACGTCATCGTCTCTCCGAGTGATCGCGTGTGCCGGGTGCTGGACCCGGCGGGATGTTTACGTCAACATGGACGGCCGCAGAGTAACGTGTTGACGTAAACATGTCCAGGACACCGAGGAGTGACCGTGCCGCGCCAGACAGCGACGTCGTCCGCACCCGGCCCCGCGCGGCGCCGGGGCCCGTCGATGGCGGACGTGGCCCGCGAGGCGGGGGTGTCGGGCCAGACGGTGTCCCGCGTCGCGAACGGCAAGACCAATGTGGACGACGCGACGCGCGAGCGGGTCCTGGCCGCGATGCGGCGCGTCGGCTACCGGCCCAACAGCGCGGCCCGCGCCCTGCGCAACGGCCAGTTCCGCAGCATCGGCGTGATCATTTCGGCCCTCCCGACGTTCGGCAACAGCCGCACCCTCGACGCCATCGCGGCGGCGGTCGTCGACGAGGGGTTTTCGATCATCCTGATGCCGGTGACCCGCCCGACCCAGGGCGAGGTGACGGGGGCGTTCAGCACGCTGAACGAGCAGGCCGTCGACGGCGTCATCATCCTCATCGAGCAACACCAGCTTGACCAAAGCGAAATCGAACTGCCGCACGGGCTCCCGGTGGTGGTGATCGACTCGAGCGCGCGGTACGACTACCCGGTGGTGGACAACGACCAGGCGGACGGCGCGGCCCGGGCGACCAGCCACCTGCTGTCACTGGGGCATTCGACGGTCTGGCACATCGCGGGGCCACCGCAGTCGTATTCGGCGGAGCGGCGCCGGAAGTCGTGGCAGGCCACTTTGGAACGCGCGGGCCGTTCCGTTCCCCCGGTGGTGGCCGGCGACTGGTCGCCGGAGTCGGGTTACCGGGCGGGCTTGCGCTTGGCGGCGGACCCGGCGGTGACGGCGGTGTTCGCGGCGAACGACCAGATGGCGCTGGGGCTGCTGCGCGCGTTGCACGAGACGGGCCGGGAGGTGCCGGCGTCGGTGAGCGTGGTGGGGTTCGACGACATGGAGGAGTCGGCCCACTTCTGGCCCCCGCTGACGACGATCCGCCAGTCGTTCGAGGCGGTGGGCCGGCACGCGGTGCACGCCCTGCTGTCCGAAATCGAGACGGGCACGGAGGCCGGCGAACCGGTCCTGCTCCCGACGGAGCTGGTCATCCGGTCCAGCACTGCCCCACCCCCCGCGTGACTGGGAGGTCGACACGCGTGATGGGGAGGTCGACACGCGTGATGGGAACGTCGACACGGCGCGAGCCGGGCGCCACCGCGTGTCGACCCCTCAATCACGTGAGTTGACCTCCCGATCACGCGTGTTGACCTTTCGAGCACACGGACCTTGCGGGAATTGGTCGTTTCAGGCGGGCGGGGCGGGGGAATTACCGGCCACCAAGCCGGGAACCCCGGTACCCCCAACGTCCCAGTGGCGTAGACCATTCGGCGCCACCGCACGGAAACGAGGCTGTCATGCTCGCCATTCTCGCCGCCGTTCTCTTCGGGCTCGCCCTGCTCATGGAGCTCGCCGGGTTCGGGCTGGGGCCGGTGATCACCACCGGGACCCTCACCACCGCCGGGTTGCTGTGCGTTGCCCTGCACCTGGCCGGCATCGCCACCGACCGGTCGCGGTTCACCCGGCGGCGGCGGCGCTGACCTGCCGCAGCACCTGGGCGAACACCTCCGTCGACTGGGCGCCCGCCACGCCGTAGCGCTGGTCGATCACGAAGAACGGGACGCCGGACGCGCCGAGGGCGCGGGCCTGCTCTCCGTCCGCCGCCACTTCCGCTTCGTACGCGTCGGACTCGAGCACCGCCCGCGCCTCGGCTGCGTCCAGACCCGCTTCCGCCGCCAGTGACACCAGCGAATCGCGGTCGAACAGCGACCGGCGCTCCGTGAAGTGCGCCGCGTAGAACCTGTCCACGACAGCATCGGCCAGACCGTGTGAAGCCGCGAGGTGGACCAGGCGGTGGCCGTCGACCGTGTTGCCCATGTGGACGCCGTCGAGGTGGTACTCGAGGCCGTCGGCCGCCGCTCGCTCCTCCATCTGGGCTTCCATCGCGTCCGCCTCCTCCAGGGTGCGGCCGTACTTCTCGGACAGCACCTCCCGCGTCGGCCGGGACGTGCCACGCGGGAACGACGGGTCGAGCTGGAACGAGTGGTGCACCACCTCGACGTCGGCACCCACCTCGGCCACCGCCCGCTCGAAGCGGCGCTTGCCGAGGTAGCACCAGGGACAGACCAGATCGGACCAGATGTCTACGCGCACGCACCCAGCTAACCGAAGGGATGCCGCGCACTTCAAGGTAACCGGCCTCCACCAGCGGACTAGGGTTGGCGCGGTGACCGTCTCGACCGACGACATCGTCCGGCACGCCGCCCGCCTGCTGATGGCCGGGACGCGCCTCGACCTCGGCCGGATGGCCGCCGAGCTCGGGATCTCGCGCACCACCTTCTTCCGCCGCGTCGGCAACCGCGACGACCTGATGGGCGCCGCCCTGCGGCTGCTGTCCGACCGGACCTGGCAGCGCGCGCTCGACGGCTGGCGCGCCGAACACGGCGACGCGGTCCGCACCCCCGACGACCGGCTGCGCTGCCTCTGGGTCATGGAGGCCTACCGCCGCGAGGTCGCCGGCAGCGAAGGCATGCGCAAGCTCATCGAAGCGGAGTCGAACGTCGCGCTCCGCGTGCTCACCGATCCGCGCGGTGCCGTCCAGCCCGGGCTGGTCGACGCGCACGTCGAGCTCTTCCACGCCGACGCCGAAGCGGCCGGGCTGGCCCCGCTGGTCGGGCTGCCGGACCTGGCCTTCGCGGTCGTCCGGCTCGGCGAGTCCTTCCTCTACTCCGACGTCCTGGCCGCCCGCTCGGTGGACCTGACCGTCGCGACGACGCTGATCGACACCCTCGTTCGCGGCGCCCTGGATCCGGTCCGGGTGCACTGAGCGACCGCCCAGTTCGTCAGACCACTCCCCCGTTCGGAGGATGTGGAACATTTCGCCAAGGTGTTTCATAGGCGACGGGAAAGCGGTTACCCCGCACCCCGCCCGCGGCACGTCTTCCGTTGCCGTGCACCAGTTCTGCCGATCCGCCCGTCTGTGTCCGGGCGCGCTTTCGCCTGCCCGGGGAAAGAGAGCGATCCATGTCTGCACTCACCGGCCCGCCGACGACGTCCGGCTTGCGTGAGAAAATTTCCCGCCGCCGGCCGTGGCGCGCCAAGGCCACCGGCGTCGTGCTGGCCGCGCTGGCGCTGACCACCGCGGTCGCCGCGCCGGCGCCCGCCGCCGCGAACCCCTACGAGCGGGGCCCCGACCCGACCACGGCCAGCATCGAAGCCACCCGCGGCTCCTTCGCGACCAGCACCGACACCGTGTCGCGGCTGGCCGTCTCCGGCTTCGGCGGCGGCACCATCTACTACCCGACGACCACGACCGCCGGCACGTTCGGCGCGATCTCGATCGCGCCGGGCTTCACCGCCACGCAGTCGAGCATCGCCTGGCTGGGCCCGCGCCTGGCTTCGCAGGGCTTCGTCGTGTTCACCATCGACACCCTGACCACCTCCGACCAGCCCGACAGCCGCGGCAGGCAGCTGCTGGCCTCCTTGGACTACCTGACCCAGCAGAGCTCGGTGCGCTCGCGCATCGACAGCAGCCGGCTCGGCGTCGTCGGGCACTCCATGGGCGGCGGCGGCACGCTCGAAGCGTCGCGGTCACGCCCGTCGCTGCAGGCCGCGGTGCCGCTGACCGGCTGGCACCTGACGAAGAACTGGTCGACGCTGCAGGTGCCGACGCTGGTCGTCGGGGCGCAGTCGGACACCGTCGCCCCGGTGGCGACCCACTCGATCCCGTTCTACACGAGTCTTCCGTCCACTCTGGACCGCGCGTACCTCGAACTGCGCGGCGCCAGCCACTTCGCGCCCAACTCGCCGAACACGACGATCGCGAAGTACACGCTGTCGTGGCTCAAGCGGTTCATCGACAACGACACTCGCTACGAGCAGTTCCTCTGCCCGATCCCCCGCACCGACCTGTCCATTTCGGACTACCGGGGCAACTGCCCGCACAACGGCTAGCCGCCGAGGGTCACGACCACCTTGCCCTTGGCGTGCCCTGATTCCGAGTGAGCGAACGCGGCGCGCAGGTCGTCGAACGGGTAGCTCCGGTCGACGACCGGCGTGACCGCGCCCCGCTCCACCAGGCCGGCCAGCTCGCGGAGGGCGGCCGCCTTGTCCCGGCACGCCACCGCATCCGCGAGCACCACCCGCCGCCGGGCGAACGGGCCGGACGCCAGTGCGGCGAAGACGTGCCCCGCGGGCTGCACCCACCGTCCGGCCGGGCCGCCCACGGCGACGAACGTGCCGGTCCGCGCGAGCACCCGGCGGCAGGCGAACACCGTCCGGCTGCCGGCGATGTCCAGCAGGACGTCGTAGCGGCGCTCGCTGCGCGTGAAGTCCTCGGCCCGGTAGTCGAAGACGTGCTCCGCGCCGAGTGCGTGCACCGCCGAAGCGTTGGCCGCGCCGCAGACGGCGTCGACGTGCGCCCCGAGCGCCCGAGCCAGCTGGACGGCGAAGGTGCCGACCCCGCCGGAAGCGCCGTTGACCAGCACCCGCTGCCCGGCTTCGACACCCCGCAGGGCCACCAGCGCGGTGACGGCCGCCATCGGCATCGCCGCCGCCTGCTCGTGCGTGAGGTTCGACGGCATCGGCGCCAGCAGGTCTTCGGGCACGCAGACGTACTCGGCGTGCGCACCGCGCGGCAGCAGCGCGTAGACGTCGTCGCCGGGCCCGAACTCCTCGCCCGCCGACGCGACCCGGCCGGCCAGGTCGCACCCGAGCACGCCCACCGGCGGGCGCCGCAGGCCGAACCCGCCGGTCATCAGCCGGGCCACGTACGGCTCGCCTCTGAGGAAGTGCCAGTCGTACGGGTTGACCGAAGTGGCGTGCACCCGCACCAGCACCTCGCCGGGACCGGGCACCGGCTCGGGCACGTCTTCCCAGGTCAAGCCGTCCGGCGGGCCGTACGCGCGTTGCACCAGAGCCTTCATGACGTCTCCCTTACGTTGTAAGTCGTACGTCGTAAGGTAGCTCCGGGCCGAGCGGCGGGTCAAGGAGGACTTACGTTGTACGATCACTCCGTGACCACCGAAGCCCGGATCCCGCTGAGCCGGGAACGCGTGCTGCGGGCGGCCGTCGCGCTCGCCGACGAGCACGGCCTGGGCGCGGTGACGATGCGCCGGCTGGCCGAGGACCTCGGCGCCGAGGCGATGTCGCTCTACTACCACGTGGCCAAGAAGGAAGACGTGCTCGACGGGATCGTCGAGGTGGTCGCCGAGGAGGTCAACGACGCCGTGGCGGGGGTGGCACCCGGCCCGGACTGGAAGCAGACGGCCCGGCGGCGCATCCTCGCCGCCCGGCAGGTGTTCCTCCGCCACCGCTGGGCGCCCGGCCTGTTCGGCACGCGCTCGGCGACGAGCCTCGCGGTGCTGAAGTACTACGACGGCCTGGTCGGCCTGATGCGCGAAGGCGGGTTCTCCCACGACCGGATCCACCACGCCCTGCACGCGCTGGGCAGCCGCGCGCTCGGGTTCAGCCAGGAGCTGTTCGCCCCGAACGCCGGCGCGTCGGCCGACGTCCCCGCGGAACTGGCCGCCCAGCTGCCGAACCTGGTCGGGATGCTGGCCGAGATCGCCCACGACGACCCGGACTCGACCCTGGGCTGGTGCGACGACCAGGCGGAGTTCGAGTTCGGCCTGGACCTCGTCCTCGACGGTCTCGACCGGCTGCGCTAGTTGTGCTGCTGCTTCTGGTCGTTGACACCCTGGGATGGGGGTTGGGTCTTCTGTAGCAGCCTCTCATACGGGGTCTGGCCGGCCAGGCTCCCGTGAGGGCGGTGGTAGTTGTAGTAGTCCTCCCATTCCTTGAGCTTGTCGTTGAAGGCGCCGAGGTCGCCGAGGACGACACCGTCGAGCAGGCGATAGAACTTCTTCGGCGTCGATGCGATGCGAACGCTCGACCTTCCCGTTGAGCCGCGGCGTCGCCGGGCGGATGTAGACATGCCCGATGCCCTGGTCCAGCAGGTGCCAGTGAAACGCCGACTGGAACTCCGCGCCGTTGTCGGTCTGGATCTTCTCGACCTGGAACGGCAGCCGGGACAGCACGTAGTCGAGGAACTGGATCGCGGTCTTCTGATCAGAGCGGGGGTAGATCCGCAGGATCCGCAGGCGGGTGCAGTCGTCGATCGCGGTGTACTGGTAGTACCGCTTCTTCCGGCCGGCGTCGGTGGTGATCGGCTCGACGAACTTGACGTCGATCTGCAGCTGGTGACCGGGGCGCTGCTTCTCATACCGCTTCCATCGCTGCTGGTGGCGTTTGTAGCGCTGAGACGCCGGTAGCCGGCTCATGCCGAGGCGTTTGAGGATGCGGTAGATCGTGGAGTGGCCGATCTCCTGGTCGTGGTAGCGGCGCAGGTACATTTCGATCTTCAACGGGCCGAAGTGGTAGTGCTGCCGCAGGTGGACGATCTTCTCGACCACTTCGGGGGGAGTGATCGTCGGGCAGTGCAGTGGGGCGCTCGAGCGGTCTTTCAGGCCGTCGATGCCTTCGTCCTCGTAGCGGCGTTTCCACCGGTAGAACACGGTGCGGCTGATGCCGTAGTAGCGGCAGGTCGCCGCGACGTTGCCGCTGACTTCTTCGGCGTGACGCAGGACGGCCAGGCGCCGGTTCGCGCGCCTGACCAGGTCCTTCTCACTCCACACTCGCTCAGCCATGGGCCTCCCTTGATCAGGAACCCAGACTGTCAACAACCTCTGTCAGTTTTAGACCTAGTCCACCAGCTGGGACATCCGGCCGTCCGGGGGCAGAATCGCACCGTGTCACGACCTCTGCGGAAGCTCGGCTTCCTGACCATCGGCCTGTTCGACCCGGCCGACCCGCGCCGCGGCCACGAGTCGACGCTGGAGATCATCGAACTGGGCGAGCGGCTCGGGTTCGACAGCGCCTGGGTGCGCCACCGGCACCTGCAGCACGGCATCTCCTCGCCGGTCGCCGTGCTGGCCGCCGCGTCGCAGCGGACCAGCCGGATCGAGCTCGGCACCGCGGTGATCCCGCTCGGCTGGGAGAACCCGCTGCGGCTGGCCGAGGACCTCGCCACCGTCGACCTGCTCTCCGGCGGGCGGCTCAACCCCGGGCTCAGCGTCGGCCCGCCGATGCGCTGGGACGACGTCAAGCACGCCCTCTACCCGGACACCGCGGACGCCGAGGACTTCTCCTACAACCGCGTGCAACGGCTGCTGGACTTCGTGCGCGGCGAGCCGGCCACCGGGTTCAGCGGCACCCAGGGGTTCGAGGTGTTCTCCGACCGCGTCCAGCCGCAGGCACCCGGCCTCGGCGACCGGCTCTGGTACGGCGGCGCGAGCCTGCGCTCGGCGGAGTGGGCGGGCAAGCACCGGATGAACTTCTTGACCAGCAGCGTGGTCAAGGCCGAAAGCGAAAGCACCGACTTCGCCGAAATCCAGCTTTCGCACATCCGGACCTTCCGCGAGCACCACCCCGCCGGGCGCATTTCGCAGGGGCTCGTCGTGATCCCGACCGACAGCGCGACACCGGAACAGCGCGCGAAATACGAGGCTTACGCCGAAAAACGGCTGCCGCGCACTGCGGAACCGCAGGGTCCCGCGCGGATGCTGTTTTCCCCCGATTTCGTCGGCACGTCCGCGGAAATCGCCGAGCGCCTGCACGCACACCAGGCGTTCCGCGAGATCGACGAGGTGGCTTTCGCCCTGCCGTTCACCTTCGAACACGAAGACTACGTGCAGATCCTCACCGACATCGCGGAACGCCTGGGTCCCCTGCTCGGACGTTAGATCACTTGTTGGTGCCCGGGGTCAGCACCTTGTCGATCACGAAGACGGTCGCGTTCTTGGTGGGGATGTTGCCGCACAGGATCTTCGCGCCGTTGATCGTCATGTTCTCGCCCGAGCCCTCGATCTTCACCGGGCCGCCGGCGGTGTTGAGCGTGTCGACCGAACCGGCCGCGGCGAGGCCCTTGGCGTCGTAGCGCTTGCCGACGACGTGGTACTGCAGGATCGGGGCCAGCTCGGCGGGCTTGCCGGCCAGCTCGTTGAACTTGGCGTCGCCCAGGGCGGCGAACGCCGGGTCGGCCGGCGCGAAGACCGTGATGGCCTCCTGGCTGTTGAGCGTGTCGACCAGGTTGGTGGCCTTGACCGCGGCCACCAGCTTGGTCAGCAGCGGGTTGGTCGAGGCGGCCGAGGCGACCGGCTGCGGGCCCATCGAGTCCAGCGAGCCGGGCGCGGAACCCTGCGGCAGCTGCGAACAGGCCGGGCCGAAGACATCGGCGTTGGTGGTCACGCCGTTGGCGCTGCCGGAAGCCATGCTGGACGACGGCGCGGGCACCGACGACGACGGCATCGAGCTGCTGGAGCTGCCCGACGAAGCGGTGTCGCTGCTGCTGCACGCGGTCAGCGAAAGGGCGGCGACAGCGGCGACACCGATTCCGGCGACACGAAGCTTGGTCACGAAAATCACTCCCATAAGCGGCTGATAACTACTTCTTGCCCGGTATTCGGAACGACCGGGAAATCGGCTTGGTACCCGATCGGGTGATCCGGATCACCGCAGTTCGAAGTGCGGTGACCCGCTTTTGTGCTAAACAAGCGAAATCCTGGTGACGGCGGGGGTGGTCGGCCCCGCCGAACCACCGGCGGGCTCGACGGTGATCCCGATCCGGTCGACGTCGGCGGGCAGGTCGGCCACGAGCATCCGCTGGGACGCCTCGGACGTCATCAGCCCGGCCGACCGCGCACCGCCGCCGCCGAGCAGCCACACCTGGTAGACGTGCCCGGCGTCGAGCGCGGGCAGGTCCGAGGCGAGCAGCACGGCCTGGTGCCGGCTGCGCGAGACGACGAGCGTGGCGTGCCCTTCGCCGGTTCCCTCGATCGCGGCCGCGTCCGGCGCGCTCAGCACCGAGTCGACGGGGGCGGGGGTCGCGGTGACGCCGAGCAGGACCGCCACCAGTGCCGCGGCCGCCGCCCCGAACAGCGACACGCGCAGCTGCCACGTCTTGGCCCGGCTCAGCCGGCGCACGACCGGCAGCTGCGGCGGCAGCTGGCGGGTGCGGGCCGCGTCGGCGAGCACCAGCAGCTTCAGCTGCGGCGGCGGGTCCACCGCGGCGGCCACGCCCAGCCGCGCGCCGGTCGCCCGCAGCTCGGCCACCTCCTGGCGGCAGGCGGCGCATTCGCCGAGGTGGCGTTCGAACTCGGCACGCTCCACATCGGACACGGCGTCCAGTGCGTACGCCCCGGTCAGGGTGTGCAGCTCGGCGGTCATCGGTCCACCCCCAGGCAGTCGCGCAGCCGGATCAGGCCGTCGCGGATGCGGGTCTTGACCGTGCCCGGCGCGACCTTCAGCACCTCCGCGACCTCGGGGTAGGTGTAGCCGTTGTAGTAGGCCAGCACGATCGACTCGCGCTGCAGGTCGGTCAGCGCGGCCAGGCACTGCCGCACCCGCTGCTGCTCCAGACCGGCCAAAGTGGACTCGGTGACCTCGTCGAACGGCCGCCGCACGTCCATCAGGCCGGCCCGCTCCTCGCGGTCGACGCCGGCCTGGTGCGAGCGCACGCGGTCCACGGCCCGGCGGTGGGCGATGGTCAGCACCCACGACAGCGCGCTGCCGCGCTCCGGCTCGTACCGCGTGGCCTTGCGCCACACCTCCACCAGCACCTCCTGCGTCACCTCCTCGGCCTGGGCGTGACTGCGCAGCACGCGCGTCACGAGGCCGAGCACCGGGCCGGCGATGAGGTCGTAGAGCGACGCGAACGCCGTCTCGTCACCCGCCGCCACCTGCCGAAGCAGCTCCTCGGCGCTCGGCGCGGTGGCCGGCGCCTCGTCCGGCTGCAGCCGTAGCCGCCCACGCTCACCCATCCCGCACCCTCCACGTCACCCCTGCCTCATGAGGGATTCGCGGCCGGACGGGGAAGCGGACTGGTGTGCGGTGGCGTATCCCACCCGGACGGCGCAAATCCGGCGCCGGGACCCATCCGGCGGCCGTCCGGCTCCGAATCCTCAGTGTCCTAGGCGTGAGTCACCGGCGGTGACCGTCCGTGAGGGAGTTGCCCGATCGGCCACGCCGCCGGTGACCTCGGACACTTCTTGATCACCCCAGAGTGTGAAAGTTATTCGGAACGCTGGGCGTTGAACTGACTATGGGTTATCCCTGGAACCAGACGAAGTTAACCGACGAGTAGCAAAGGCGGTCCCATGACGGACCCGAACAGCGTGATCAGTGCCCGCATCGACTTCGCCCTGCGCACCTTCGGCGCCGGACCGCGACCGGTGCCGGCCGAGCTGGAGTACGACACCCTCGACCCGTACGCGGTCGCTGTGGTGCTGCACGCCGGCCCGAGCGCGGTCCGGTGGCTGTTCGGCCGCGACCTGCTCGCCGACGGTCTGCTCGCCCGCTGCGGCGACGGCGACGTGCGCATCGGCCCGGCCGGCGACCCCGCGCTGGTCGTCGTGGAGCTGAGCTCCCCCGACGGCGCCGCGGTGCTCGAAGCACCCGCGAAGGAGATCGCGGCCTTCCTCGACCAGACCTACGACGTCGTCCCGGCCGGCAGCGAGAGCGACTGGTTCGACTTCGACGAGGAAATGGCCAAGCTTTCCTACCACGACTGAGCTAGCGTCCCCGGGCGTGAGCTTCTTCCTGACGAAGGTCCTCGCCGCGCTCGAGGACGGCGGTGACCGTCCGCTCTTCGTCCAGGACGGCGTCACCACCCACCACCAGGCCCGCGACCGGTTGCGCCGCCTGCACGGCGGCCTCGGCGAGGTCGAAACCCTCGCCGTCGACCTGCGCAACCGGCCCGAGACGGTCCTCGTCCAGCTCGCGGGTCTCCTCCGCGGGGCGACCGTGCTCATGGTCCCCGCTTCCGCTCCGACAGCGGACCGGCTCGCCGCGGCGAGGGGCGCCACCGTCGTCACCGACCGCCCGCACGCCTGGCCCGGCGGCGACGTCCGCACCCTCGCCGACCTCGACGGCGAGCCCGAGCCGCTGCACCCGCCCGGGACCGTCCGCCTCCTCTTCCCCACCGGCGGCACCACCGGCGCCCCGAAGCTCATCCGGCACAGCGGCATCTACGACGGCATGGCCTACCTCTTCACGCCGTCGCCCGACGGCCCGGGCCGCACGCTGCTGGTCGCCCCGATGACCCACATGACCGGCAACGCCACCGTGCTCGGCACCCTGCTGCGGCAGGACACCCTCGTCATCCACGACGGTTTCGACGCGGAAGCCGTCCTCGACGCGATCCAGGAGCACCGGATCGACACCCTTTCGCTGACTCCGCCGCGGCTGGCCGCGCTGCTCGACCACCCGAAGCGCCCGGAAACCGACCTCGGCAGCGTCCGCTCGCTCTCCCTCGGCGCCGCGCCCCTGCCGCCGCACCGGCTGGCGCAGGCCCTCGACGTCTTCGGCCCGGTCGTCGGCCAGGGTTACGGCCTCACCGAGGCGCCGATGATCGCGAGCATCTCCGCGGCCGAGCTGATCGGCCACCCGGAGCGGCTCGGGTCGGTCGGCCGGATCGTGCCCGGCATGGAGGCCCGCCTCACCGCCGACGGCGAGGTCGAGGTGCGCGGACTGTCCATGATGGACGGTTATCTCGGCGGACCGGAGATCGGCGCGGGCTGGCTGCGCACCGGCGACCTCGGCCGGTTCGACGACGAGGGCTACCTCTACCTGCTCGACCGCGCCGACGACGTCGTCGTGGTCGGCGAACACGGCACGAAGGTCCCCACGACCGTCGTCGAACACGCCCTCGAGACGCACCCGGCGGTGCGGAGCGCGGCCGTCTTCGGCCACGGCGATCGGCTCCACGCCGTCGTAGTCGCCACCGGCGAAGTCACGGCAGACGCCCTGAAAGCGCACGCCCGGGACACCTTCGGCCAGGAGCACTACGTCCCGGCCGCCGTGGACTTCGCCGACACGCTGCCGCTCACCGAAGTCGGCAAGGTCGACAAGCGCGCCCTCGCTCAGCTCGTGACGGCCCCGTAGGACGACGACCGCACCAGCTTCACGTACTTGCCGAGCACGCCTTCCCCGAACTTGTTCGGCAGCGGCTCCCAGCCCTCCCGGCGCCGCGCCAGCTCGGCCGCGTCGACCAGCAGGTCTATGCTGCGGGCCTTGATGTCGACGGCGATCCGGTCGCCGGTGCGGACGAAGGCGATCGGGCCGCCGTCGACCGCCTCGGGGGCGACGTGGCCGATGCACAGGCCGGTGGTGCCGCCGGAGAACCGCCCGTCGGTCAGCAGCAGCACGTCCTTGCCGAGCCCGGCGCCCTTGATCGCCGCGGTGATCGCCAGCATCTCGCGCATCCCCGGGCCGCCCTTGGGGCCCTCGTAGCGGATGACGACGACGTCGCCCGCCTCGATCCGGCCCTCGTTCAGCGCGGCCATGGCTTCCTGCTCGCGCTCGAACACGCGGGCCGGGCCCTCGAAGTTGGCGGTGTCGAAGCCCGCGGACTTCACGACCGCGCCCTCGGGGGCGAGCGAACCGCGCAGGATGGTGATGCCGCCGGTCGGGTGCAGCGGGTTGTCCAGTGGACGCAGGACCTCGCCGTCGATCGGGTCCGGGTCCAGCTCGGCCAGGTTCTCGGCCACCGTGCGGCCGGTGACGGTCAGCGCGTCGCCGTGGATCAGGCCCTCGTCCAGCAGGGCCTTCATCAGCACCGGGATGCCGCCGTGGCGGTCGATGTCGTTCATGACGTACTTGCCGAACGGCTTCAGGTCGCCCAGGTGCGGGACGCGGTCGCCGACGCGGTTGAAGTCGTCCAAGGTCAGCTCGACCTTGGCCTCGTGCGCGATGGCCAGCAGGTGCAGCACGGCGTTGGTCGAACCACCGAGGGCCATCACGACGGTGATGGCGTTCTCGAACGCCTCCCGCGTCAGGATGTCCCGCGCGGTGATGCCCTTTTCGAGCAGCCCGACGACGGCTTCCCCGGACAGGTGGGCGTAGTGGTCGCGGCGGCGGTCCGCGGACGGCGGCGCGGCCGAGCCCGGCATGCTCATCCCCATCGCCTCGGCGGCCGACGCCATCGTGTTCGCGGTGTACATCCCGCCGCAGGCGCCTTCACCGGGGCAGATGGCGCGTTCGATGCGGTCGAGGTCGGCGGTCTTCATCCGCCCGGCCCGGCAGGCGCCGACCGCCTCGAAGGCGTCGATCAGGGTGACGTCCTTCTCGGTGCCGTCGGTGAGCTTCACCCAGCCGGGGGCGATCGTGCCGGCGTAGAGGAACACCGAGGCCAGGTCGAGGCGCGCGGCGGCCATCAGCATGCCCGGCAGGGACTTGTCGCAGCCGGCCAGCAGTATCGAGCCGTCGAGCCGCTCGGCCTGCATGACCGTCTCGACCGAGTCGGCGATGACCTCGCGGGAGACCAGCGAGAAGTGCATGCCGTCGTGGCCCATGGAGATGCCGTCGGACACCGAGATGGTGCCGAACTGCAGCGGGTAGCCGCCGGCCGCGTGCACGCCCTCCTTGGACGCCTGGGCCAGCCGGTCCAGCGAGAGGTTGCACGGCGTGATCTCGTTCCACGAGCTGGCGACGCCGATGATCGGTTTCGTCCAGTCGCCGTCCCCCATCCCGACCGCGCGCAGCATGCCTCTGGCGGGCGCGGCCTCGATCCCGTCGGTCACCGTGCGGCTGCGGGGCTTCGGGTCGATCGTCATCGCGGGCCTCCGATACGACGTTCGGGCGCTTCGCATGTTACCAACGGACGCGCGGTCCGCTGGCCGGAACGATTTCCTACCGGTGCGCGGAACCACCGGCGAAAACTCGGGCGCATGATCGCCACAGTGGTGTGGGGCACGGGCAACGTGGGCCGTGCGGCAATCCGGGCCGTCGACGCCCACCCGGCGCTGAAGCTCACCGCGGTGCTCGTCCACGACCCGGCGAAGGTCGGCAAGGACGCCGGCGAGCTGGCCGGCGTCGACGCGCTGGGTGTCGCCGCGACGGACGACATCGAGGCCGTCCTGGCGGCGAGTCCGCGGGCGGTCGTGTACGCCGCTTCGGGTGACGTCCGGTTCGACGACGCCCTCGCCGACATCGTGCGGGCGGTCCGGGCGGGCGCGGTCGTCGTGACCCCGGCCCTCTACCCCCTCTACGACCAGCGCAACGCACCTCCGGAGCTGCGGGACCCCGTGCTCGCGGCGATCAAGGACGGCGGCGGGTCGCTGTTCGTCTCCGGCGTCGACCCCGGCTGGGGCAACGACGTGCTGCCGCTGCTGGTCAGCGGGCTCGGCACGGACGTCGAGGTCGTCCGCTGCCAGGAGATCTTCGACTACTCGACCTACGAGCAGCCCGACTCCGTCCGGTACCTGGTCGGGATGGGCCAGCCGATGGACTACGACCCGCCGATGCTGATGACCGGCGTGCCGTCGATGGTGTGGGGCGGGCAGGTCCGGCTGATCGCGCGCGGCCTCGGCGTCGAGGTCACCGAGCTGCGCGAGACGCTCGACCGGCGGCCGCTCGACGAGACCGTGACCACGCGGACCATGGGCGAGTTCGAGAAGGGCACGCAGGGCGCGGTGCGGTTCGAGGTGCAGGGCATCGTCGGCGGCGAGCCGCGGATCGTCATCGAGCACGTGACCCGCATCCACCCGTCGTGCGCGCCGGACTGGCCGACGCCGCCCAGCGGCGACGGCGCGCACCGCGTGATCATCGAAGGCCGGCCGCGCATCGAGGTCACCGTCGAGGCGACCGACGAAGGCGAGAACCGGTCGGCGGGCGGCAACGCCACCGCCGTCGGCCGCCTGGTCGGCGCGATCGACTGGCTGGCCGCGGCGGAACCCGGCCTCTACGACGCACTCGACGTCCCGCTGCGCCCGGCGGCGGGCAAGCTCGGAAGGAGCCGTCCGTGAACATCGACATCCCCGCGGGCAAGGACCCGATCGGGTACGTCTGGGGCGAGATGGTGCCCGGCATCGGGATCGCCGCGTCGAAGTTCTCCCTGGCCGTCTACGAGCACACGACCCTGGGACTGCGGGAGTTCGAGGCCGCGCGGCTGTGCATCGCGCAGATCAACGGCTGCGTCTTCTGCCTCGACTGGCGCACCGAGCGCGACGGCGTCAAGGTCGAACCCGAGTTCGCGGACGCGGTGTCGGAGTGGCGCACCACCGGGCTCTTCGACGAGCGCACGCGGCTGGCGGCGGAGTACGCCGAGCGGTACGCGACCGACCACCACAACCTGGACGACGAGTTCTGGAAGCGGATGTCGGCGTCCTACAGCCAGCAGGAGATCGTCGAGCTGTCGATGAGCCTCGGCGCGTGGCTGGCGTTCGGACGGCTGAATCACGTCCTAGGCCTCGACACCGTCTGCGTGTTGCCGTCCCACCGGTCGTGAGGGGCGGGGGCGGCGCCCCTCACGAGACAGCGGGTCAGAAGTCCGTGGCGATGATCTTCTCGATGTTGCGTTCCGCCAGCGCGGTGATGGTGACGAACGGGTTGACGCTGGTGTTGCCCGGGATCAGCGAGCCGTCGATCGCGTACAGCCCCTGGTAGCCGGCGAGCCTGCCGTAGTTGTCGGTCGCTTTGCCGAGCACCGCCCCGCCGAGCGGGTGGTAGGTGAGATGGTCGCCCCAGATCTTGTACGTGCCGAAGAGGTCGGTCCGGTAGATCGTGCCCTCGGTCGCGTTGATCTTGTCGAAGATGGTCTTCGCCATGTCGATCGACGGCTGCTTCCACGCCGTCTGCCAGTTCAGCTCGACCGCGCGCGTGGTGGGGTTCCAGGTGAACTGCGCGCGGTTCGGGTTCTTCGTGATCGACAGGTAGAACGACGCCCACGTCTCGATCCCGGTCGGCAGCGGCGCGACCTCCGCGAAGGCCCCGCCCGCGTTCCAGTTGTCGATGCCACCGCACGGGATGGTCGACTGGGACGCCCCGGTCGGGTCCCAGATCTGGTTGGCCCGCCCGACCATCACGTTCCCGTTGTCGCCCCAGCCCTTGCCGATTTCGCCGTTGAGGTTCGGCAGCGCGCCGGTCGCCTTCAGCTTCACCAGCAGCTTGCTGGTGCCCACGCTGCCCGCGGCGAAGAACACCGTGTCCGCCGTGACGGTCTTGATGGTGGCCACCGCGCCGGCCGTGGTGAGCTGCTCGATCGTCACCGTGTAGCCGCCGCCGGCGGCCGGCACCACCTGCGTGACCCGGTGCAGCGGCGAGATGGTGACCTTGCCGGTCGCGGCGATCCGCGGCAGGTAGGACTTCTGCAGCGACTTCTTGCCGTAGTTGTTGCCGAACAGGATTTCCCCGGCCAGCGCCGACTTCGGGACGGTGCCCGCCGCCTCCTTCTCCATGTAGTCCCAGTCGTAGACGTCCGGCACGAACACGAACGGGAAACCGGACCGCTGGGCCTGTTTCCGGCCGACGCGGGCGAACTGGTACCAGTCGGTGCTGTCGAACCAGGCCGGGCGCACGTTGGCGACCCCGAGCCCGGCGTTGGCGCGCGGGTAGTAGACGTCGTACATCTCGTTCGCGTCGACGGTGGGGAGGATGGCGGCGAAGTTCTCCCGCTTGGGCGTCACGGCCATGCCGCCGTTGACGAGCGAGCCGCCGCCGACGCCGCGGCCCTGGTACACGATGATCCCGCCGAACTCCTCGGCGTCGAGGATGCCGGTGTAGCGCGGGATGTCCTTGTCGATCGGGAACCCGAGGAAGTTCGAGAACGGCTGTTTCGTCCTGGTGCGCAACCAGAACGAGCGCTGGTCCGGGTTGGGCGTGGCGCAGAAGATCTTGCCGTCGGAGCCGGGGGTGTCCCAGGCCATGCCCATTTCGACCATTTGCACGTCCACGCCGGCCTGTGCGAGCCGGAGGGCGGCGACCGAGCCGCCGTAGCCCGAGCCGATCACCAGCGCGGACACCCGCGAGCCGTCATTGATGGCGGCTGCCGCGGCGGGCCGCGACGAGGCCGCCGAGGCGCGGCCGGCCAGCGCGGCACCGGCCAATATAGAACCAGTTCCAGCAATGAAGAGACGACGGGAGACGGAACCAGAGTTTGTTCTCCACAAGGGTTCGCCACTCATGTGTGCTTCCTCACCGTTGAGGTATTTAGAACAAGTTATAGACCGGAGCTGCAGACAAGTCGACATATACCCACGAGTAACCTGACGGGGTGGCGAGCCGGTGCGGCCGAATGGGCCATGATGGACGACTGTGGAGTCCACCCGAGTGGACCGCTGGCTCTGGGCGGTCCGGCTGACGAAGACGCGCCCGGACGCGGCGGCGGCCTGCCGAGGCGGCCACGTCCGCGTCAACGACAAACCGGCCAAGCCGTCGACCACGGTGGTCCCGGGCGACGAGGTCCGCTTCCGCGTCGGCGGGACGACGAAGGTCCTCGACGTGGTCCGGGTGATCCAGAAGCGGGTGGGCGCCCCGGACGCGGCGACGTGCTACCTGGACCGCACGCCCAAGCCACCGCCGGAGACGGCGGTCCCGGTCGCCCGCCGCGACCGGGGCGCCGGGCGGCCGACCAAACGGGAACGCCGGGTGCTGGACGCGTTCCGGTCGCGGCAGGAGCCGTAGGTCCCGCCGCGCAGCCCTAGGTCATCTCCCCCGACGACCGCGGGATCGTCGCCGCGCTCGGCCGCTTCCCGGAAATAGCCGGGAATCCGCGCCTGCCGGGTCCATCCCGGTGGCGTGGGGGTAGTCCCCCGCACGGGAGGACTGCTCATGACCACCACCTCGGACCACCTGCTGGCCGAAGCCCGGCCGCTCGTGGTGCGCTACTGCCGCGCCCGCCTGGACCCCGACGAGGCCGACGACGTCGCCCAGGAAGTCTGCGTGGCGCTCCTCAAGGCCCTGCCGCGGCGCCCGCCGGAGCGCCCGCTGCCCGAACTCGTGTCCGACATCGCCCGCACCAAGGTCGCCGCCGCCCGCAAGGCCGCCGCGCGCAAGGACGAGCCCGTGGCCGAACTGCCCGACGCGGCCGACTCGTCGCTCGATCCGGCACGCCACGCGCTCCGGCGCGAACTCCGCGAGCGGGTGGCGAAGCTGCTGGGCGTGCTGCCGCGGAAACAACGCGAGATCGTCGTCCTGCGCGTGGTGGTCGGCCTGTCCGCGGAGGAGACCGCCGCCGCGGTGGGCTCGACACCGGGCGCGGTCCGCGTCGCCCAGCACCGGGCCCTCGACCGGCTCCGCCGCGTCGTCACGACGGCTACCATGGCGGGGTGAGCGACAGCGAGAACTTCGAAGGACGCGACGTCGGGTCCGGAGTCTCGGTCATCCGCGAAAGCACGGACGTGGTCGGTTCCGGACCCCGGCTGCACCGGCACCCGTACACCGAGACGTTCATCATCATCCGCGGCCGAGCCCGCTTCACGGTAGGAGACGAAGAGCGCGACGGCGGCGCCGGAGACGTGCTCGTCGTCCCGGCGGGCACGCCGCACAAGTTCGCCGTGCTCGGCCCCGGGGTGTACGAGGCCGTGCACATCCACGAAAGCGACCACTTCATCACCGAATGGCTCGAGTGACGCCTCAGGGGTGACGCCCGTTGAGGGCGGCGAAACGGCTGGTGGGCGGCCTGCGAGTGGGGTGCCCCAGTCCTTGCTGTTGCGGCGCCCGGCGGCGCAGCCGAGGGCTTGCCGCCGCCGCACACCACCTAGAGCCCGCGCTCGCCGATCATCCCGCGCAGCTTCGTCAGCGCGCGGTACTGCGTGATGCGCACGTTGCCCGCCGAGATACCCAGCGCCTCCGCCGTCTCGTTCGCCGACAGGCCGGCCACGATGCGCAGGGACAGGATCTCCTGGTGCAGCGGGGGCAGCGCCGCCAGCAGCCGGCCCAAGCGGGCGCCCAGGTCGAGCTCGAGGACGTGGTTCTCCGGCTCGTTGCCGCCCAGTGGCCGGTCCGGCAGCTCCGGGACCGGCTTGGAACGGTCCCTGGCCACCGAACGGAACGCATCGGCGACCTTGTTCGCCGCGATCGCGCGCACCAGGTAGAGGAACGAACCCCCGCGGTCCTGGTAGTTCGGCAGCACCTTCAGCACCGCCAAGCACACCTCCTGGGCGACGTCGTCGGCCGAAAGGTAGGACAGGTCGCGGCCGCCGATCCGGGCGCGGCAGTAGCGCACCACCGTCGGCTTGATCAGCCGCAGCAGTGCCTGGACCGCGTCCGGGTCGCCGTCGCGCGCCGCCGTCACCACCGGGTCGAGCTGTTCCTTGACAAGACCGCCCTCCGGCCTCGGCGATTCCTCCAGCACGGTGTAGCCGTCGACGGCCTCCGCCGCCTCCACGATCATCGTTTCCACGCGCCCTCCTCGTGCCCGCCACCGGGGTCCGTCTGTCCACAACGGACAGTCTGGTGCCTGGACGATTCCCGGTCCGACATATGGCCTAATCGAGGCGCTGACCAGCAGCGTTGCACAGTGCCGGTGGTTGTCCAGCTATTGTCCGTTAACGATTCACGTCCCGTCCGGAACAGCCGCCGGACACCGGCGGCACACGGGACAGAAACAGGACAGCTCAGTCCCAGCGGATTCCGTAGGCGAAGCCCGGTTCGAGGTGCCGGAACCGGACGTGCACCTCGCCGGCGTCGTCCGCGGGCAGCACGGCGCCGGTTCGCGACCGGTCGTCGGCCGGGGAAACCTTTTCCTGTCGCACGATCCGCTTCGGCACGCGTTCACCGAACCGGACGTGCAGATCGAAAAGATCGCACGGGTGCCGCGGCACGCAGACGTAACGCGGTTCTCGCAGGTTCGCCCGGAATCGCAGGCCGACCTCGTGCCGCGCACCCCGGCGCAACGGCTCCGGCAGCCGCAGCGACAGCCCGATCCGGTCACTCGATTCCATCACCCGCCGGGTCAGCACCCCACCGTGGAACACGTCGACTCCGAGATCGGACTCGTGCACCGAATCACCCGATTCGGCGGTGACCGGCAAGGTCAATGCCAGGTCGAGCACGGCGATTTCGTCGGCGTCGGCGATCACCCGCCGGAATTCGAACGCCTCCGGCACCGGCTGGTCGAGGGCCAGCGTCACGCGCAGTTCTTCGGTGTGCCAGCCACTGCCCGGATAGAGCCGCGCCGCCGGTTCGGCCGCCGCGACGGCCAGCGCGGCGATCTGCTCGATCCCCTCGTCGATCCGGCGCCGGACCGTCCGGTCGTCACGGTCGAGCGTGCGCGCCGCCCAGCGCACCCGGTCCTGGTAGAACGGTTTCCGCGCCCGTTCCTCCAGCGCGAACGCGGCGAGCAGAACGATCTTCAGATCCTCCGGCAACGACTCGACCAACGGGCGCAATCGATCGGACAGCTTACGCCGCATCTCCACGGTTCCGTCATCTTCGACAATGCCGCAAGTGGAGCGCAATGCGGGGCCGATCCGGGCCGCGAGCGGTGTCGTGAAAATTGCCCTCCCTTTGCGCAGGGCCTTGAGTTCGCCGACCACGTCCGCCGCACTGAGGCTCACCGTTCCCCTCCCCTTCCACGCACGGGGGTCAATGTTCGCCAGCACTCCCGCCGATGTCCAGTCGATCACGCTGCGGCAAACGGATCGTTATCCCGCGGTTTCCTTTCCGGGCACCGCCGGAAAGGTCGAATGCACTTGGCGTTCCGTTAACAAGGACCGCATTGCGCCGCAACGATTTCGCGACGGAAACTCACGCGATCACCCCAGTCGAACGCGTCGAAATGACATCGCCCCGCTGCGGCGTCCCGAACCGGGGACGTTCACCCGGGCGGCGCACCACACCCGTGGGTGAACGTGACCGGGCCGTGGCCGGGACCCCGGTTGACCACGGCGAACCGCGGGTACTTGTTGATCATGAGCCCCAGGATGTGGCGCCTGCTGATTTCGGGATCGCTGCGGCTGTTCCTGATCAGCGCCGTGCCGGCCGCGGCGCACCTGTCCGTGCTCGTCGGGCTGGCGGCGGCGGTGATCGCGTTCGTCGTGCCGGCCCCGCGCGGGCGGCACGACGAACGCACCGGACCGGGCGGTTAGCTATGCCGCCTGCCACCGGCGGAGCTTTTCGGGGTTCCGCACCGCCCAGATCCGCCGGACCGACGTGCCGGCCACTTCGAACGCCAGGACGGCCACGACGGCACCGTCCCGCCACGCGGCCAGGCCCGGCCGCCCGTTGACGGTCGTCTCCTCGAGCGTCATCGCCGGGATCCGGCCGGTGAGGTCGACGGCGTAGCGCGCGACCCGTTCCCCGCCCTCGATCGGGTGACGCAGCGCAGTGGCGAGTCCCCCGCCGTCCGCGACGACCGTCGCGTCCGGGTCGAGCAGGCCGACCAGCCTCCGGATGTCCCCCGCCTCCCAGGCCAGCTTGAAGGCGCGCACCACGTCCGCGCTGCCGCTGCCGGGCACCGGCGAGCGGGCCGCGCGGACCCGGCGCCGGGCCGAGCCGGCCAGCTGGCGGCACGCGGCGGGCGTCCGGCCGAGCACCTCGCCCACCTCCCGGAACGGGTAGCCGAAGACGTCGTGCAGGACGAAGGCGACCCGCTCGGCCGGCGTCATCGACTCCAGCACGACGAGGAACGCCATGGTGATCGACTCGTCCAGCGTGACGCGGTCGGCCGGGTCGGTGCTCACCCCCACCTCGCCGGACAGCGGCTCCGGCAGCCACTCGCCGACGTACCGCTCCCGCCGCACCCGCGCCGAGCCGAGCAGGTCGAGGCAGATCCGGCCGGCGACGGTGGTCAGCCACGCGCCGGGCGACGCGATGGCGGCGCGCTGCGGCTCGGTCAGGGCGTACCACCGGCCGTACGCCTCCTGGACGACGTCCTCGGCGTCGCTCAGCGAGCCCAGGAGCCGGTAGGCCAGGCCGGTCAGCTGCCGCCGCTCGTGCAGAAGATCAGTCACACCCCACAAGACGATCCCGCGCGGCGGTCTGTGACACCGCGGACCGGTTCACCCGCGGCGCCGCACGCACCGGCCGCGCAGCACCACCGCCGCCGGGGCCGCCAGCTGGTCCGAGTCCACCCGCGGATCCTCGTCGTAGACCACGGCGTCCGCGGGCGCGCCCGGCGCCAGGCCGCCCAGCCCCAGGTACTCCCGTGCGCTCCACGACGCTGCCGCCAGCGCGTCGTGCGGCCGGACACCCGCGGCGACCAGTGCCCGGATCTCCGCCACGATTCCGCCGTGCGGCAGGGAATCCGTACCCGCGAGCACGCGCACCCCGGCCTCCGCCGCAGCCGCCGTCAAGGATGCGTGGACCCGCGCACCGCTCAGGTACCACGTCCGGGCCGGGCTGTCCGGCTCGCGTTCCCTTCGCCCGAGGCTTTCGGTGATCACCGAAAGCGTGGGGGTCAGCGCCGTGCCCTGGGCCGCCATCCGCGCGAGGAGTCCGGGGTCGAGGCACATGCCGTGTTCGAGGGAGTCGACGCCCGCCGCGACGGCCGCGGCGCCGCCGTCGGGGTGCTGGCTGTGCACGGCCACCCGCCCGCCGGCCGCGTGCACCTCGCGCACCACCGCCCGCAGCACGTCCACCGGCACCGCGGAATCGCCGACGCGCCAGTCCGCGATGATCTTCGCCCAGCCGGTCCGGGCCGCCTGCGCCGCCGCCAGCGCGGGCAGCTCGTCGTGGCCGGCGCGGCGGCCCCAGCCGTCGAAGAACTGGCCTTCCTGGGCGAGCCACGGGCCCGCGTGCCGGGCCCGCGGGACGTCCGGGTCTTCCCCGAACCACGGCGGCGGCTCACCCGGCAGCCCCGGTGCGCGGATCAGCGTGACCCCGGCGTCGACGTGCTGGTGCAGCTGTTCCCGGAGCAGGACGGCGTCCATCGGCTGCCCGGGCCGCGCGGCACCGGGGTGGGTGTGCGCGTCGACCAGGCCGGGCAGCAGCCAGCCTTCGGCCACCAGGGTGGCGCCGGGAACGGGATCGGTGGTCCAGCGGTCACCGTCGGCGTAGAGGTCGACGTACTCGCCGCTCGGCAGGGCGTACCCCCGGATGCGCGTGATCACCGAACCGACCGTACCCGCGTGTGCCGGCCGGTGTGGGCGAGTACGAGCCGCCTGACCGGCGCCGGTGCCGATGCCGGTGCGCTTGTGGTTGATCACCCCCGGTGTAGTGTTTGCCGGTCCGACCGGCGTGCGTGACCGCGTGAGGTGCCATGACAGTGCGGCGGTACCCAGTGGCCATCCTGCTCGTCCTCGTCACGGCGGCCATGATCGTGGTCAACGGCTTCGCCTTCTGGGGCGACACCTTCGCCCTGTGGGTCGACGACGCCATGCAGCTCAGCGCCGGGGTCGCCGCGGTCGTCTGCGGGATCGTCGTCGCGCGGCGGGTGCGCGGGCACCAGCGGTGGTGGCGGGTGCTGGTCGCGATCGGCATGGCCGCCTGGTCGTTCGGGCAGTGCTTCTGGTCGTGGTACCAGCTGGTCGACGGCCGCGGGCTGCCGTCGCCGTCGCTGGCCGACGTCGGGTACCTGAGCTTCCCCGTGTTCGCGCTCGCCGCGCTGTTCGTGCTGGCCAGGGCGCGGGTGCGGCCGGACCGGGAACGCTGGCAGCCCGCACAGTGGACCGCGCACTTCGGCGTCGCGGTGGTGCTCGACGGGCTCGTGGTCACCGGCTCGCTGTTCATCCTCACCTGGACCGCGGCGCTCGGGCAGGTGGTCCGGGCGACCGGGCCGGACGCGCTGACCTGGGCCGTCGCCATCGCCTACCCGCTGTCGGACCTGGTGGTCGTGGTCGTCGCGGTGCTGCTGGTCGTCTTCGACCGGGTCGACCGCCCCTACCGCGCGAACCTGCTGCTGGCGGCGGTCGGGATCGTCGCGCTGGCCGCGTCCGACAGCGTGTTCGCCTACCTGGTCAGCATCGGCGCGGAGAGCATGAAGCCGTGGTCGGACGGCGGGTTCGTGCTCGGCCCGCTGTTCATCGCCTTCGCGCTGCTGGTGACGCCCGGGACGCGGCGCCGGGACGACGCGGGCCAGCCGGTCGGCGTCGACTGGTGGCAGGTGGCGCTGCCGTACCTGCCGGTCACCGCGGTCGCGCTGCTGATCACCGTGCAGGTCGTGGCCGGCGCCGGCCCGGACGCCGTCGAGGTGTACGTCGGCGTGCTCGTGGTGTTCCTGGTACTCGCCCGGCAGCTGCTTTCCCTGCTGGACAACCGGTTGCTGCTGCGGCGGGTGTACGAGGGCCAGCAGCAGCTGACCCACCAGGCCTACCACGACCCGCTGACCGGGCTGGCCAACCGCGCGCTGTTCGCCGACCGGCTGGACCGGGCCGTCGAGCAGGGCACCGACGGCGGGCGCGGGCCGCTCGTGCTGATCTTCGTCGACCTGGACGACTTCAAGGAGGTCAACGACCGGTTCGGGCACGCGGGCGGGGACGTGCTGCTGCACGCGGTCGCCCAGCGGCTGCTGAGCTGCGTGCGCGCGGGCGACACGGTCGCCCGCCTTGGCGGCGACGAGTTCGCGATCCTGCTGGAAGGCGAGGTCGACGCCCCGCAAGCGGTCGCCGACCGGATCCAGAGCGCGCTGCGGCGGCCGTTCGCGGTGCACGGCACGCTGGTCCCGGTCCGCGCCAGCATGGGACTGGTGGTGCCGGACCCGGCCGAGCCGTCGGTGACGGCGGACGTGCTGCTGGGCCGCGCGGACACGTCGATGTACGCGGGCAAGCGGCTCGGCAAGGACACGACGGTCGTGTACCAGCCGTCGCCGGACGGGCCGCCCGACTTCCCGACCGCTCTGCGCCGCGCGAACGGCGGGCTCCCGGAGGGCTTCGCGCTGGTCTTCCAGCCGATCGTCCGGCTGGCCGACGAGCAGCCGGTGGCGGTGGAGGCGCTGGCCCGCTGGACCGCGCGGGACGGCACCTCGGTGTCACCCGAGACGTTCGTCCGCGCCGCCGAGGGCGCCGGGCTCGGCGCGGAGCTGGACGCGCTGGTGCTGGACCTGGCCTGCCGCGAGATCACCGCGGCGGGGATCGACCTGACGGTGCACGTGAACGTGTGCGCGAGCCGGCTCGGCGCGGCCACGCTGGAGCAGAGCGTGGGGTCCGCGCTGGACCGCTACGGCCTGCCCGCGGACCGCCTGGTCGTCGAGATCACCGAGACGGTGCCGGTGCCGGACCTGGCGGCGGGCGCGGCCGCGATCCGCCGCCTCCAGGACCTGGGCGTCCGGGTGGCCCTCGACGACTTCGGCGCCGGGTACAGCTCGCTGACCGTGCTGCACGCGCTGCCGGTCGACCTGATCAAGCTGGACCGCGCACTGACGACGGGCATCCGCCCGGACCGCGACGCGGCGCTGTGCCGCTCGCTGGTCGGGCTGTGCGCGGACTTGGAAGTGGACGTCGTCGCGGAGGGCATCGAGACGGCCGAGCAGGCCGAACTGGTCACCCGGGCGGGCTGCACCACCGCACAGGGCTACCGCTTCGGCCACCCGGCCCCGCTGTCTTCGCTGCGGCTGTCGACGCTCTCGCCCGGTTAGGAACTGTCCGGCAAGCCGTCGGCGCCAGCGGACGGTGAGTTCGGCCCACCTGCCGGGTCGAAGCCGAGCACCCCGAGGCGGCCTCGGGGCGCTCGGGCCGGGACTAACCCACCCCCGGCGGCAGCACGCCGAAGATCGTCGCCGTGGACCCCGCGCCGCGGCGGTTGATCGGGCCGCCCGCCAGCACCCAGGCGCCGGTCGTCGGCAGGGCCTTGAGGTTGGCCAGGATCTCCAGGCTGATCCGGTGACGCCGGTAGACCAGCTTGGACACGGTGTACGTCTCGTCGGTGCCGACGTCCGGGCTGAACGTGTCGGTGCCCGTGCCGCCGCGGCGGCCCAGCCGGCCGGTGTCGATCAGCCACTGGACCGCCGGGATCGAGAACCCGGGCTGGTGCAGCACGCCGTCCGCACCGGTGTTCGGGAAGGCCGGCGTGCCCCACTTGGCGTCCCACCCGGTCCACAGCACCACGACGGACTCGTCCGGGATCCGGCCGTAGCGCTTCTCCCACGCCTTCAGGTCGTCGATCGTCACGGCGTAGTCCGGGTTGCGCGCCGCCTTCGCCCGGACGTCGATCTTCACGGCGGGGCGGAACAGGTCCGCCGGGTCCATTTCGTCGGCGAGCGGCTCCCCGGTGTTGAAGTGGCCGGGCGCGCCCCAGTGCGTCCCGGTGTGCTCGCCTTCGCGGACGAACTGCAGGTAGTAGCCGTCTTCGGGGATGGTGGCGATCGTCTCCAGCTCGAAGGCCGGGTCCCCGGGGAAGACGTTGGTCGTGGCCGGGTCGTTGACGTGCGACAGGTTGACCAGGTTGAGCTGGTCCAGCCGCACCGGCGGCGCGGCTGCGGTCGTTCCGGCGGCCTGGGCCGTCCGCCCGGACAGCGCGGCGCCGAACACCCCGGCCAGCCCCGCGGCCAGCACCCTGCGTCTCATCGGCATGAGGGATCACCTTTCAGCCTTGTTTGCACGGTCATATCACCCGGACTGGGCGCAGCCAATGAGTTGCGCGAAGATGTGGCCGTGGACAACGACATCGACGACAACGCCGACGAAGGCATCCTCGACCCCGAGGACACTTTGGACGACCGCGACGAGCTGGCGGAGGGTTATTCACCGCCGGAACGCGCGCAGGCAACCGAAGGCTGGGGCACCACCGCGCGCGAGACCGCGGAAGGCGAAAGCTGGGCGGGCCGGCTCGCCCGCGAAGTCCCGGACCTGGCCGACGACCCCGAAGACGACGGGCTCGGCGACACCGAGGACACCGACGGCGAGCTCCTCGACGACGAGGTCGGCGACGTCCGCGCGGGCCGCCTGGTGGCCACGGACGAAGGCTACGGCGAAGACACCGACGAAGAGCTGTACGCCTCGGACGCCGGCATCGACGGCGGCGCGGCTTCGGCGGAGGAAGCGGCCGTCCACGTGATCGACCCGTCTCGCCGCTGGTGAGGTAGCCGAAGCTCCGGATCGGCGCGACGGGGTGTCGCGCCGCGACGCGCCGATCAGCGGGTTGTCCGCCTCCGCCACCGGGCGGGAAAGTCCGGGGCAGAGCCAGTCGCTGCCGTCATCGGCCTGCCGCGTCGTACTCGCGGACCGCGGCCAGGTACTCCCCGATCGCGTCGCGGTTGCGCAGCAGGCACTCCGCCCGCCTGGTCATCCGGTCGCGCTCGGCCTCCAGCGTCGCGATCATCTCCGGCGTCGCGTCCGGGAAGTAGATGGTCCGCGGTTTGTCCAGGCAGGGCAGGATCTGCTTGATGATCCGGGTGGGCAGGCCGGCGTCGAGCAGGCCGCGCACCTGGATCACCCGGTCGACCGTCGGCTCGTCGTAGTCGCGGTAGCCGTTGGGACCACGGGCGGCGATGATCAGGCCCTGCTCCTCGTAGTACCGGAGGAGCCGCCGGGACGTGCCCGTGCGCTCCGCGAGCTCACCGATCCGCATGTGCCCCACCTCACGTAGACCTTCACATCAATGTGAGGGTTCGAGCATAGCGGCATGACGAACCTCAGCACCCGCGCTTTTCCGCTCGCCGCCCTCCTCGCCCTGACCACCGCCGCGTTCGTCACCGTGCTCACCGAGGCGCTGCCCGCCGGCGTGCTGCCCGGGATGAGCGCGGGCCTCGGCGTCGGCGAACCCGCGGCCGGCCAGGCGGTGACGGTCTACGCGCTCGGCACCGCGCTCACCGCGATCCCGCTGGCCGCCGCCACCGCGCGGTGGTCGCGCAAACGCCTGCTGCTCAGCGGGGTCGCCGGGTTCGCGGTGGCCAACACCGTCACGACGCTGTCCGCGGACTACACGCTGACGATGGTGGCCCGCTTCGTCGCCGGGGTGGCCGCGGGCGTCGTCTGGGCCCTGCTCGCCGGGTACGCGCGCCGGCTCGCGCCGGACAACCAGGGGCGGGCCATCGCGGTCGTGATGGCAGGCATCCCGCTGGCGCTCTCGCTCGGCATCCCGGCCGGGACGTTCCTCGGCGGCCTGCTCGGCTGGCGCTCGGCGTTCGGCGTCATGTCCGCGATCGCCGTCGTGCTGCTCGCCTGGATCGCCGCGGCGGTGCCCGACGAGCCGGGGCAGGCGGGCGGCCGGACGCCGGTCCTGCGCACGCTCGCCGTCCCCGGTGTCGCGCCGGTGCTGGCCGTGACGCTCGTGTTCGTGCTGGCCCACACCGTGCTCTACACCTACGTCGCCGCCTTCCTCGCGCACGCCGGGCTCGGCGGTTCGGTGGACGTCGTCCTGCTGGTGTTCGGCGTCGCGTCGATGGCGGGCATCGCTCTCGTCGGTGCCGGGATCGACCGCGCGCTGCGGACGTTGACGGTGCTCAGCACCCTCGGCGTCGCGGTGGCCGCGGCCCTGCTGGCGGTGTTCGCGGGCAGCCCGGTGCTGGTCTGCGTGGCGGTCGCGCTGTGGGGGCTCGGCTGGGGCGGCGTCCCGACCCTGCTGCAGACGGCGGCGGGGAACGCCGGCGGCGATGCTGCGGACAACGCGCAGGCCATGCTCGTCACGCTGTGGAACGCCGCGATGGCCGCGGGCGGGGTGGCCGGCGGGGTCCTGCTCGACGCCGCCGGGCCGGCGGCCTTCCCCTGGACGCTGCTCGTGCTCCTGCTGCCGGTGCTGGCGATCGTGCTCGGCGCCCGGCGGCACGGGTTCCCCGCTCGCTCCTAAGTGGACGAAGGGCCCGGGCGCTCGCGCCCGGGCCCTTCAGCTCGAGGGGGATCAGCAGCGGCCGGCGATGGCCCGCAGCAGTTCGGCGTTCGCCGTGTCGCCGGACAGCTCCCAGGCGAACACGCCGCCGAGGCCCTGCGACTTCGCGTAGCCGGCCTTCGCCGACGCGGTCTCCGGCGTGTCGTAGCTCCACCACTGCGAGCCGCACTTCGCGTACGCCGTACCGGCGACGTGGCCGTTGGCCGGGCACTTGGTCTTGAGGACCTTGTAGTCCTCGACGCCCGCTTCGTAGGTGCCGGGAGCCGGGCCGGTGGCCGTGCCGCCCGGCTGCTTCTGCGTCACGCCGTCCCAGCCGCGGCCGTAGAAGCCGAGGCCCAGCAACATCTTCGCCGGCGGCACGCCCTGGTGGCGCAGCTTTTGGACGGCGGCGTCGGCGTAGAAGCCGGCGGTCGGCAGGCCCGGGTAGGCGCGCAGCGGCGAGTGCGGGGCGGTCGGCCCGGTCGGGCTGGCCCCGGCGACGAAGTAGTCGTAGGTCATCACGTTGTACCAGTCGAGGTACCGGCTCGCGGCGCCGTACTCGGTGGCGTCGATCTTGCCGTTCTTCGAGCCGTCGGCGGTGATCGCGGCGGTCACCAGCTGGCGCCCGAACTTCGCGCGCAGCGCCTTGACCAGCCCGGTGAACGCCTTCGGCCCGCTGGTGTCGCAGGTGTTGCCGCAGGCGTTGGGGTACTCCCAGTCGATGTCGATGCCGTCGAACACGCCCGCCCAGCGCGGGTCGTTGACCAGGTTGTAGCAGGACTCCGCGAACGCGGCCGGGTTCTTCGCCGCCTCGGTGAAGCCGGCCGACCAGGTCCAGCCGCCGAACGACCACAGCACCTTGAGCTTCGGGTGCAGCTTCTTCAGCTGGAGGAGCTGGTTGAAGCTGCCGTGCAGCGTCCCGGGCTCGGTGCTGTCGGCCTGGCCGCTGACGCTGGTGGCGGCGTCGTAGGGCATGTCGTGGTCGGCCCACGGGTCGCCGACCACGCACCCGCCGCCGGTGACGTTGCCGAAGGCGTAGTTGATGTGGGTCAGCTTCGCGGCCGAACCGGACGTTTCGATGTCCTTGACGTGGTAGCCGCGGGCGTAGACGTCCCAGTCGGCGAAGTAGGCCATCACCTTGCCCTGGGCCGGCGCGGCTTCCGCGGGCGGCGCGGCCACGGAGGCCCCGGCGAGCGCGAGTGCGATGACGGCGACGCGTTTTCTCATGCGGAGCACGGGATTCTCCTCACGACCCTGGCGGACCCGCCGAGACTAACAGGTCCAGACCATTTCGAACCAGGGTCAAATCAGTACGGTCAACGGATTTCCCGATGCTCCCCCAGCCGGGCGCGGATTCACGGACGTGCGATGATCGGGCGATGACCGAGTTCGGCTGCGCGCGCTGCTCCGGCGAAGACGCCCTGACCGCGCTGGCGTTCTGCACGACCCGGCTGAACAAGACCCATCGCCTGGTCGAGCGGTCCCATTTCAGCGTCTCACTGCGCCGGTGCCCGGAATGCGGCCAGTCGTTCGCCGCGATCTTCACCGAGTTCGTCGACCGGGAAGGCGAAGACGCGCAGTACTTCGACTTCGTCCCGCTCACCACGGCCGAGGTTTCCTCGCTGGCGGCGCAGGGTCCCCGCGTCGACCTCGCCGAGCTGGGCGCACTCGGCAGCGTCCGCCGCCGGCTGTCGTCGAGCTGGCCGACCGGCGGCGAGAAGGAGATCGCCTGGCGGACGGACTCGCTCTCGGTGCGCGAGGGTCACTGACCGGCGCACCGAGCGGCTCACCGGCCGGCCAGGCGGAGGATCGCCGCGGCGCTGCGGTCGACGTCGGCTTCGGTGGTCGACCAGCCGGACACCGAAATCCGCAGGTACCGGCGGCCGCGCCAGGTGGTGCCGCCGAGCCAGCACGTGCCGTCGTCCTGGATCTTCCGGATGAGGTCGTCGGTGTCGCCGCCGAAGGACACCAGGACCTGGTTGAGCACGACGTCGTTGGCGATCTCGGCCCCGCCCTCGGCGAGCTTCGCGGCGAAGCGGCGGGCCAGCCGGCAGCAGCGTTCGACGAGTTCGGCGACGCCATCGCGGCCCAGTTCGCGCAGCGCCGCCCACACGGCGAACCCGCGGGCGCGGCGTGAGGACTCCAGGGTCAGGTCGCCCATGCCGGACAGCTCACCGGCGCCGGTGAGGTAGGCGGCCCGGTAGGCGATCGCCGCGGCGTGGACCTCCGGGCGCGCGCAGAAGACGAACCCGGAGTCGTACGGGACGTTCAGCCACTTGTGCCCGTCGCAGGCCCAGGAGTCGGCGAGTTCGACGCCGTCGAGGAGCGGCCTGGTGCCCGGGGCGGCCGCGGCCCAGAGCCCGAACGCGCCGTCGACGTGGATCCAGGCGTCTCCCACGGCTTCCCGGGCGGCGCGCAGGTCGTCGCAGGCTCCGGTGTTCACGTTCCCCGCCTGCAGGCAGACGATCAGCGGGCCGCTCCCGGCCGCGCACACCTCGCGCAGGTCTTCGACGTCGATCGCGCCTTGCGGACCGGCCTTGACCGGCTCGACGGCGCGGGTGCCGAAGCCGAGCAGCCGCAGGGCGCGGTCGATGGTGGCGTGCCGCTCTTCGCTCGCGACGACCCGGACGCGTGGGGCACCGGCCAGCCCGTCGCGTTCGACGTCCCAGCCGGCTTCGGCGAGCACGTGGTGCCGGGCGGCGGCGAGGCCGGCGGTGTTCGCGGCCTGTCCGCCGGTGACGAACCCGGCGGAGGCGGTGGCCGGGATGCCGAGCAGCTCCTTCAGCCAGGCGCCGGCGACGTCCTCGGCGGCGGCCGCGGCGGGCGAGAGGACGGCGTTGAAGCCGTTCTGGTCCCAGCAGGCGGCCAGGACGTCGGCGGCGGTGGCGGCCGGGAGGGCCCCGCCGATGACGAAGCCGAAGAACCGCGGCCCGGCCGTGGCGACGAGCCCGGGTGCGGCGGCCCTGGCGAGCTGTTCGAGCACTTCGGACGGTGGGCTGGGGTCCTCCGGGAGCGGCCCGCCGAAGCCGGCCCGCAGCTCGGCGGGGTCGACGGGCCGGGCGACCGGCCGGTCCGCGAGGGTGGCCCGGTAGCCGGCGCCGAGCTCGGCGGCGCGGGCGAGGAGCGCGTGCATGTCGTCCACGAGACGACTGTAGGCCGGTCAGGACGCTGGGCCGGGAACAATCCGGGGCCTCCCGGCGTAGCGTCCTGGTATGGAGACCCCGTTGAGCACCGACCGCCTCGTGATCCGGGACTGGACGCCTGCCGACGCCGAAGCCGCGTTCGCGATCTACGGCGCGGAAGACGTCACGCACTGGCTGACCCCGGCCATGGACCGCGTCGGCGACATCGGTGCGATGCGCGCGGTGCTGCACGCCTGGCAGGAGGCGCAGCCGAACCTGCCGCCGCCGCGCGGCCGCTGGGCGATCGAGCGCAAAGAGGACGGTGCGGTGATCGGCGGCCTCGGCATCCGGCTGCTGCCACCGTTCGAAGAGGACCTGGAGCTGAGCTGGCAGCTCACCCCCGGCGTCTGGGGCAAGGGCTACGCGTCCGAAGCGGCGACCGCGCTGATCGAGTGGGCCTTCACCCAGGACACCGAAGAGCTGTTCGCCGTGGCGCGGCCGAACAACACGCGGGCGATCGCGGTCGCCAAGCGGCTCGGCATGCAGTGGGTCGGCGAAACCGACAAGTACTACAACCTGCGGCTGCAGGTGTACCGGATCCGGCACACCGACCTCATCGGCTGACCGGCTCCAGCAGGAAGACGCGGATGTCCCGGTGCGCGGCCCGCACGGCGTACCGGTCGTACGCGGGCCAGTACGCCGCCACCGCGTCCCACATCTCCTGACGCTCGTCGCCGGTCAGGAGCCGCCCGGCGACGTCGATCGTGCGCCCGTGCACCGAGACCGTCGCCTTCGGCTGGGCCAGCAGGTTCGCCGACCAGGCCGGGTGCGCTTCGCCGCCCCAGTTCGAGCCGATGACGACGTACCCGCCGCCCCGCTCGACGTACAGCAGCGGGACCTGCCGCGGCTCGCCGCTGCGGCGCCCGATCGTCGTCAGCAGCAACGTCCGCAGCCCGACCGCCGCACCGACGCCGACCCGGCCGCCGCTGATCCGCAGCAGCACCCGGTCGGCGGGCACGAGCGCCCGCCCGAGCACCGCGAACGCCCTGCTCTTGCCCAATCCGGCGAACACACCCCGCAAACCGGTCACGGCGTGATCCTAGGTCTGGCAAGGTCTGCGGGCATGACCCGCCCCGAAACCGCCGCCGAGGTCTTCGACGCGCTCGGCACGGCGTACGAGCACGCCTTCCGCGCCGCGACCGCGCACCGCGCCGCCGTCACCGACCTGCTCGCCGCCCTGTCACCCGGGGCGAAGGTGCTCGACCTCGGCGCGGGCACCGGGCGGCCCACCGCGGAACTGCTGGCCGCCGCCGGTCACGACGTCACCGGCTACGACGTCGCGCCGAAGATGGTCGCGATCGCCCGGGAGCAGGTGCCCGCCGCCCGGTTCGAGCTCGGGGACATGCGCGAACTGTCCTACCCGGACGCGACCTGGGACGCGGTCACGGCCTTCTTCTCGATGCTGCAGCTGCCCCGGGCCGAGCAGGAGGCCGTGCTCGGCCGCGTCGCGGACTGGCTCAAGCCCGGCGGCCTGCTGGTCTTCGCGACCGTGCCCGCCGACGTCGACGGCGTCGACATCGTCTTCATGGGCCACCCGGTCCGCGCGTACAGCTTCGCCGCCGGGGCGCTCAAGGAGCTGCTGGCCGCGGCGGGCCTGGAGGTCGTCCGCGAGGACGCGGCCGAGTTCGTGCCCGACCACCCGGACGCCGGCCCGGAGCCGCACGTCTACCTCACCGCGCGCAAGCCGGCCTGAACCCCGTCAAGTCCTCACCACCTCGATCACCCGACGGACATGAATTTTGCTCAAGTTCGTGCGTGTCCCGTGCGGCGGACCCGAGCTAAAGTGAGGGATGGGCATCGAAGCTCTCGCCAGGCCGGTCCCTCGCGAGCACCGTGAGCTGGTGCGCGAGATGCTGGCCCGGCTCCCCGAGTTCGCCGATCGCCTGGCCCGGCTGCTGGGTGAACAGGACGAGTTCTACCGGCAGGTCGAGGACGTCGCCCCGGGCGAGCTTCGGCAAGTCTGCCGGGCCAACCTCGAACGCGCGCTGACGGCACTGGCCGAAGGCCGCGGACTGGCCCTCGACGCCGCCCGCAAGACCGGACTGGCCCAGGCCCGCCAGGGCATCCCGCTGCCCGCCGTGCTGCGCGCGTTCCGGATCGGCGGCACCTTCGTCTACGAAGGCCTGCTGGAGCTGGCCGGCCCGGAGTTCCTGAACCCGACCCGGACGATCGAGATCAACTCCTACGTCTGGAAGGCGATCGACCTCTACTCCGACGCGCTGACCACGGCGTACGAGCAGGTCGCGGCCGAGCCGTCGCACGCGAACGCGCGGCTGCTGGACGACCTGCTGCGCGGCCGGCTGACCGGCCAGGCGGAGATGGAGGCCGCGGCACGCGAGCTGGGCCTGCCGACCGCGGGCATGTTCGTCGCCGTGGTCACCGAGCGTGTCGAGCCGGACGAGCACGACTCCGTCGAGGCGCTGCTGCGGGCGCGGCGCTGGCGGTCGGCGTGGCGCCCCGGCGGCGAGGCGGGCCTGGTCGCGATCGACCGGATCGAGGACGTCCGCCGGCTGCGCGAAACACTGGGGTCGCTGCCGGTCGCGGCCGGGCTGAGCAGGCCGTTCTCCGGTTTCCCCGACGTACCGGACGCCCTCCACCGGGCCCGGATCGCCCGCCGTTCCCTCCCGGCGGCGACGCCGGGTGTGGTGGTGTTCGGCGACTCGCCGGTGACGACGCTGGTCGCGGCGGCGCCCGGGATGGCCCGCGACGTCTGCCGGTCGGCGCTGGCCGGCGTGCTCGCCCTGCCGGGAGCGGAGCGCAAGGTCCTGCTCGACACCCTGCTGGCCTGGTTCGCCGGCGGCGGCTCGGCGAAGGACGCGGCGGACCGGTTGTTCGTGCACCCCAACACGGTCCGCTACCGGCTGCGGCGCGTGCAGGAGCTGACCAAGCGCGACCTGACCAACCCGGTGGACGTCGGCGAGCTGTACGTCGCCCTCGAGTCGGTGCGTCTCGATCCGGAGCCGGATTGATCGTTTCCCGATTACTACCGATTGACTTTCGATAGGAACCACGCGATAGTCGGCGCATGGTTACCGAGAAGTGGGCCGTTGCCGCGCTCAGGTTCTTCCTCGTGGTGCTCTTCGGCGTCCTGGTCGTGTTCCAGACGCTGTCGCTCCCGGGCGGGATCGCCTACCACACGCAGCAGAACCCCCACGACGCTCCGCTGCGCTGGCCGCTGACCGCGATCGCGGTGTTCCTCGTGCTGTGCGTCGAGGTGGTGGTCGTCGCGACGTGGAAGCTGCTGACGCTGGTCAAGAAGGACCGGATCTTCACGACGGCGTCGCTGAAGTGGGTCGACGCGATCGTCTGGGCGGTGGCGGCGGCGTGGCTGGTGCTCGTCGGCATGCTGGTCTTCGTGGGGCTCAACGCGGACGACCCGGGGATGCCGATGCTGTTGTTCCTGGTCACGGTGGCGATCACGGTGCTCGGCCTGCTGATGGTGGTCATGCGCGCCCTGCTGCGCCAGGCGACCACACTGCGCACCGACCTGGAAGCGGTCATCTGATGCCGATCGTCGTGCGCATCGACGTCGAGCTGGCCAAGCGCAAGATGAGCGTCGGGGAGTTCGCCGAGAAGGTCGGCCTGACGCCGGCGAACGTGGCGGTGCTGAAGAACGGCCGCGCGAAGGCGGTCCGGTTCAGCACGCTGGAGGCGATGTGCCGGGTGCTCGGGTGCCAGCCAGGTGACCTGCTGGAGTTCGTCGAGGAGGATCTCTAGGCCGCGTCGGCCTCCACCAGACGCGCCAGTTCCAGGAGCGTGCCCTCGAAGGACGGCCCCGCCGTCAGCGCCACCGTGAGCGGGACACCACGCCGTCCCGTCCCCACCGGGAGCCTCACCGCCGGTTCCGTCCACTGCGGACGGTCCACACCGGCCGAAACCACCACGTCCGGGCGGGCCGGGCGGGACCGGCGGCCGCCCGCGTCGAGGTCCAGCACCACGTTGCCGTGCAACGAAAGCAAGGCCGCCACGTCCGCGACGGCGTCCCGCAGCTCGCGGTCGGCGATCGAGTCCGAATGGGCGCCGATCGCCGGGCGGGCCGGCTCCGCGTCGCGGGTCAGGCGGGGGACGATCGCCGCCAGGTCGCCCGGGGCGCAGCTCAGCAGGCGGATACCCGGTACGCCCGCCAGGTCGTCGGTCAGGGTGATTCCCGCGCTCGCGGCGGCCGCCACGATCCGGGCCCGCCAGCGCGCGGTCGCCGCGATGGCGACCATCGATGGGTCCTGGAGCAAAAGGGACGTTCTCCTTCACGGTCCGGCGCGGCGGCTGGGGGATCGTCCGATGGTGGGCCCGTGCCCGTTGTGCCCGGGAACAAACATGTTTGGCCGCTTGGTCCGAACGGCGGTGCCCATGCGACCTTCCGGTGGCACCGCCGGGCTGTGACCGCCGGTCACACTTTGACGCGCGACGTGGCGCAGGCCACTATCCGTGCACCTGATTACCGCCGGGTAATTTGCGTGTACGGAGTACGACCCAGGAGGACCGTTGCGACGAGCTTTGGGCCTGATCTTGCTGGCGCTGGGGGTCTTCGCGGTCGCCGGGGCGGTGCTGCTGCCGACCTACGTCTACCCGAAGCTCGCCAAGGTGCCGCTGGACCAGGATTCGACGTCGGTGCTGGAAGGCACCGCGAGCCGGGTCCTCGCCGTGACCGACAAGGGTGCCGGCCCGGTCACCGAGATCCGCGAAAACGCGAAGCTGACCGCCACAGCCCGCGTCCAGGCGAACTTCTCCCGGCCCGAAATGCACGAGGGCACCGACTACGCGGTCTGGCTGCTCGCGGTGCAGGTCAAGGACGACGCTGACGGCACCGTGCTCAGCGCGAGCAAGCGGCAGGTCTGCTTCGACCGGCGCACCTCCGAGGGGTACGACCCGCGTGGCGCCAACGACCCGAAGTGCACCAAGGAAAGCAGCTACGTCACCGAGCTGCAGGCCAAGGCGGACAAGGACGGCCAGAAGCCGCCCGAGAAGAACGACTACAAGCCGCAGCCCGGCCTGAACTTCAAGTTCCCCTTCGGCACCGAGCAGAAGGACTACCCGGTCTACGACGACAACACCGGCAAGGCCGTCACCGCCCGGTACACCGGCACCGAGACGGTGAACGGGATCGAGACCTACAAGTTCGTCCAGAACATCCCCGACACCAAGCTCGAGACGAAGTCGGTGCCCGGCTCGCTCGTCGGCGCCACCGAGTCGAGTGTGGACGCGGACCTGTACTACCGCGGGGTCAACACGATGTGGGTGGAGCCGGTCACCGGGGTCGAGGTGAAGCAGCAGCAACAGCAGCACCAGGAACTGCGCCGCGCCACCGGCAGCCCGACCGTCGTGTTCGACGGGACGCTGTCCTACAACGCCAAGACGATCGCGCAGATGGTCGATCAGATCGACGAGAACAAGGGCAAGCTGGAGTTCCTGACGAGCACCGGCCCGCTCTGGCTCGGCATCGGCGGCGGCGTGGCCATCGTCGCCGGGATCTACCTGCTGGTCCGCCGTCGCCCGGCCGCCCCGCCGGCCCCGCCGCGGCGGCAGCGGGTGCCGGTCGGCGCGGACCGCTAGCGCTTCTTCAGCACCAGGACGAGATTCCAGGATGCGATTTCACGGAGGCCGGGAATCCGCACGATCCCCATCGCCCAGCTCGGGTGGTACCGCGGGTACCCGGCCACCAGGTCGGCGAGCGGCGTCGTCTTCGCCCAGCGGAGCGCGGCGCCGACCGAAACCGGGAAGAGGCTTTCCCCGAATTTGTTCTTCGGCTGCTTCCCGAATTTCCGGGCATAACGGCTCCTGGCGTAGTAACCGCCGAGGAAATGCCACGGCGCGGTCTCGTGGCCGCCCCACGGTGAATACCACGGCGTGAACGACGCGAAGACCGTGCCGCCGGGCTTGGTCACCCGGCACATCTCGGCGAGCATGACCCACGGCTCGGAGACGTGCTCCAGCACGTTCGACGAGTAGCAGATGTCCACGGACCCGCTGCGCACGGGCAGTTCCGTGCCGCTGGCGCGGATCATGTTCTCCCCCGGCTCACCACGGGCGGACAGCTCGCCGACGTCCGGGTCGAGGCCGAGGTAGACCGCGCCGGCCGCGCGGAAGGCGTCGGAGAAATAGCCCGGTCCGCCGCCGACGTCGAGCACCGTGCGCCCCGGCAGCGGAGCGTGGGACGCCAATTGCCGGACGGAGTCGGCGGCGAGCGCGGAATAGAAGCCGTCCGGGTCCGTCTGTTCGGTCAGGAATGTCCGGAACAGGGTCACCGAACGGCGGAGCGTGGCGCGGTGCGGCTGTGCCGTCGCGACGAGAACCGGATTACCTACCATTGAACCGTCGCTTTCCGGAATACGTTCATCTAGGGTGTACGCACCAGTAACCTAGCACCGTCGCCACAGTTTGGAAAAACCCGATGCAACGTCCTCGTGTGCTCCTCCTCAACTGGCGCGACACCGGCCACCCCGAAGGCGGCGGCTCGGAGCGGTACGTCGAGCGGATGGCCGAAGGCCTGGCCAGAGCGGGGTACCGGGTCGAGATCCAGTGCGCCGCGTACCCGGGCGCGGCGGCAGGCGAGTGGCGCGACGGCGTCCGCTACCGGCGGCGCGGCAACAAGTTCGGCGTCTACGCGCACGCCCTGCGCGCGATCCGCCGGGCCCGCGCCGACCTCGTCGTCGACGTGCAGAACGGGATGCCGTTCTTCGCCCGGCTGGTCGCCGGCTGCCCGGTGCTGGTGCTCGTGCACCACGTCCACAAGGAACAGTGGATCAGCGCGCTCGGCGAGACGCTGGGCCGGGTCGGCTGGTGGATCGAGTCGCGGCTGGCGCCGTGGCTGTTCCGCACGTGCTCCTACGTCACGGTTTCCGAGGTCACCCGGGCGGAGCTGGCCGGGCTGGGCATCGGGCGCGAGCGCGTCACGGTGGTCCCGAACGGCCTCGACGCACCCCCGCCGTACACGTCCGAACGGGACAGCGAGCCCACGCTGGTCGCGGTGAGCAGGCTGGTGCCGCACAAGCGCATCGAGCACGCCATCGACGTGGTCGCCCGGCTCGCGCGGCGCTGGCCGTCCCTGCGGCTGGAGGTGGTCGGCCAGGGGCCGTGGGACGAGGTGCTGCGCGCCCACGCGGCTTCGCGCGGGGTCGCCGACCGGGTCGTCCTGCACGGCTGGGTGGACGAGCAGGCCAAGCACGAGATCCTGGCCCGCTCGTGGCTGCACCTGTGCCCATCGGTCAAGGAGGGCTGGGGCATCGTGATCATGGAGGCCGCGGCGCACGGCGTGCCTTCGGTCGCCTACCGGGCCGCGGGCGGCGTCACGGAGTCCATTGTGGAGGGACGGACGGGCCTGCTGGCCGACGACTTCGACGACTTCACCACCCAGGTCGACCGCCTGCTGGCCGACGGCCTGCGACGCGCGGAGATGGGTATGGCGGGCGCGGAGCGGGCCGGGCGGTACAGCTGGGACGCGAGCGTCGGCCGGTTCGCGTCACTGGTGCGGGACGTCTCCGGGCAGCCGGTCCCCCGCCCGCGCACCCTGATCCCGCACCGCATCCCGGTACACGCCCAGGATCTGGGCAGCAGCCGCCTGGTCGAAGTCCTTGCCGCGAGCCCGCACCGTGACCGTAGTGGTCTCCCCGGTCGTCGCCGCGCCGAACGCCACGCCTGAACGGCCGCTCGCCGCCGGGTAGAACGCCAACGACCGGACCGTGTCCCCGGTGGACACCACGCCGAGGTTCGACACCAGGAACGTCGACCCGAGCCGGCTCGCCAGCAGCCGGGTGCCCAGCCGGGCCAGGCGGCTGCTGCGCGCCGGGAAGTCCGGCTCCGGTGGCTGGGCCGCCAGCACCGCCGCGACGTCCGCGCCGCGGCCCAGCCGCAGGCGGAAGAACGCGCTGTCGTGCACCGGTTCCGGTGCGGCACCGGACCGGCGTGACGCGCCCAGCGCCGCCACCACGCGGGCCGTGCGGGCGCCGTGCGCGCGGTTCCAGCGTCCGGTGGCGGCGACCGCCGCCGCGACGAACCCGGCGGCCCCCAGACGCAGGCGCGGCTCGTGTCCGGCCGCGAAGACGTCTCCGGCCGCTTCGCGCCCGTGCTCGGGCGCAATCCGGCCCGGTGGCGCGAAAAGCGCCTCGGCGAGCCGCTGGAGGGCCGAAACGGCAAAGGGTTTGCCGCCGGTCCGCGGCCCGATCCCGCGCGCCCCCGAGGAAACCGGGACGTCGAGGAGGACGCCGAGCAGCGCCAGCAGGCCGAGGCCGTCGAGCGCGCCGTGGTGCGCGGCGACGAGGAGTGTGCGTTCACCGGCGGCGACGCGGACCAGGGGTGCGCCGCGTTCGTAGGGCGCCGAGGCGAAGCGGTCGCGGACCGCGGGCAGGTCGGTGCTCCGCTCGATTTCCGGGACCACGCCGAGATGCGGGTACTGCGCGCACGCGGCCGCCAGCCGCGCCCGGAGCTTCTCCGGTTCCGGTGCGGCCGCGCCGAGTTCCGCTTCGAGGAGGATGCTCCAGGAAACGGTGGGGTCGCCGTAGAGCCCGACGACGCGGTGGGCGTGGTCGGAGGCGAGCCGGGTCACGCGCGTCAGCGGTCCCCGTAGAGCTTGAGCGGGTGGTCGGCGGGGTTGTACTTCACCTGCGCGTTGAGCTTCTCCTGCACCGGCGCGGCGGTGTCCGGGTCGGCCGAGGTGATGAGCGCGAAGCCCCCCGCTGTCGCCGCTCCGCCGCCGATGATGACGGCGACGATCGCGCCGATGAGCGTGCCCACGTGTCACTCCTTCCGCGCAGGGGAAATCCTGCCGCGGCCCAATGTACGCATCGGTAACATGCGGCACAACAGTGCGACGCACAGCAACGCCAGCGCTACTCCGTTCGCCAGCAAGACCGGCGTCCACGAGACCGCTTTCACCGCCGGCACACCCGGGGTCCGGTACAGCGTCAGCCATTCACCCGACCACACCGGTGTCGCGCCGGAGAGCCACCGCGGGTCGACGTAACCGGGTGTCCCGTGCTCGACGAGGATCCAGCCGACACCCGCGTCGGTGAGCTCCCGCGCCGAGGCCGCGGCCCGGACGTCGCCGATCCTCGGGTCTTCGCCGGCGACGCGCTCGGCGCCGACCTGCAGGGTGTCGTCCATCAGCACGGGTTGCGGCAGCACGCGCGGCGCCGGGTCGAGCTGCGTGCGTCCGTCGTTCCAGGCGAACCCGCGGAACGCCGAGAGCGGCACCGTGAGCACGTCGCCGGGCCGGTCACCGAGCTTTTCGGACACTGCCGCCCAATCGGCCGGGTACTGCGCGGTGGCGAGCCGTCCCCAGCCGCCCCACGCCAGGTCCGGCATGGTCAGCAGCGGGAAGACGACGGCCGCGGTCACGAGCGCGACGCGGCCGCTTTTCAGCTTCGCCGCGGCGGCTTCGACCGCCAGCGCGAAGCCCAGCGCGAGCGGCAGGGCCCACCACGCCACCCACTTCTGCGCGTCACGCAGGAGTCCGGCGCCGGGCAGGTACCGCGTTGCCGCGGCGAGCAGTGTGCCGCCACCCGGCAACGTCGCCAGCGAAGCCAGCAGCACACCCAGGACACCCAGCGCCGTCAGCGACCGGACCGGTGCCTTCCCCCACCGCTGCGCGAGCGGCCGGAGCCCCGCGATCGCGATGGCGACGACGATGAGCGTCAGCACGGGAACCAGCGGCACCGCGCGGCTGCCGGGCACGGTTTCGGCGTTCCAGATGCCGCCGAGGCCGAGCACGCTCAGCAGCGCGGGGCCCCAGCTTTCGGCGCGGGCGCTGAACGCCGTGACGCCGGCCGGGTCGGAGAACGTGCCGCCGGCGTTGAGGAACGTCGGGACCAGCCACGGCAGGTTGAGCACGACGGCGAGCGGGACGGTCTGCCAGAGCCGCCGCGAACCGGCGGCCACGACCATGGCGGCGGCCGCGAGGACGCCACCCGGCGGCGTCAGCACGGCCGGCGCGCAGGCGAGCACCAGCCTCGGCAGCCCCTGCGCTTCCTGCGCCCGGACTGCGAGTCCGGCTCGGACGATCCACGGCAGCGCCGCGTACGTCAGCAGCAGCGGCCAGTGCCCGATGAAGAGCCGCTCGGCGAAGTAGGGCGTCCAGGCGTAGGCCGTGGCCGCGACGAGCCGGGTGCCGAGGTGCTCGGTGGGGACGAGCCGTCCCGCGCCGAGCGCCGCCCCGAAAACGGCCAGGAGCAGCACGGCCTTCTGGACGAGGTCGCCGGGCAGCACGGTGGTGGCGAGCGCGACGGCGGCGTCGGCGGGGACCGAGCGCGGCAGCGTGGCGCCGGCCCCGAAGGCGTCCGGCACGAAGTACTGCCGAGGCGCGAACACCATGTCGTAGCTCAGCACGAACCCGCGGCCGAGCAGCGGCCCGCAGACGACGAACGCCAGCGCGGCGGCCAGCAGGGGAAGAGCCAGCCGCCTGCCCGGTGCGTTCACGGCCCTTCCTTTCCGTTGCGTGCGCGGTTATGGTCCCTGGTCACTACCCACCGGTAACGGGAGCCCGCCGTTGAGCGTAGACACCGAAGTCCCGGCCCGGACGGGCAACCGGGTCGCGGCGATCCTCGTCTCGCTCGCGCTCGCGGGCAACAACGCGGCCAGTTACGTGCTGAGCCTGGCGGCCGCGCGGATCCTCGCGCCCGGCGCGTTCGGGGAGCTCAGCTCGCTGCTGGCGGTGCTGGTGATCGGCGTCGTCCCGGCGATGGGGCTGCAGACGGTGGTGGCGCTGCGGGTGGCGCGCTCGCCGTCGCTGTCCCAGGGCTCGTTGTTCGCGCTCGGACTGGTGACGAGCGCGATCGTCGCGACGACGGCGTTGACGCTGAGCCCGCTGCTGGTCCTCCTGCTGCACCTGGGTTCGCTCGCGCCGGCGCTGCTGGTGACGGCCGCGCTCGGGCCGTTGACGCTGCTGGGCGTGTTCCACGGCCTGCTGCAAGGGAGTCACCGGTTCGCCGTGCTGTCCGGCCTGATCGCGCTGGAAGGGGCGGGCAAGGTCGGCGGTTCGCTGGTGGGGCTGGTGCTTTCGGGGTCACCGACGGGCGCGCTGGCCGGCGCGGCGATCGGTTCGCTGGCGGTGGTGGTGGCGGGTTGGCAGCTGTGCGGCCGCCCGCGTCCCCGCTGGGCCGACCGCCACGGCGGCGAGGTCTTCCACACGGCGCAGGCGATGCTGGCGCTGGTGCTGCTGGTCAACCTGGACCTGGTGCTGGCCCGGCACACGCTGCCGGCCGCGGAGGCGGGCGAGTACGCGCTGGGGGCGATCGTCACGAAGATCGCGTACTGGCTGCCGCAGGCGGTCGGGGTGCTGGTCCTGCCCCGGTTCGCGGTGTCCGACGACCGCCGCCGGACGCTCCCGGTGGCGCTGGCGGTGTGCGCTTGCCTGGACGCGGTGGTCCTGCTGGTCTCGCTGGTCATGGGGCCGTCGCTGCCGGCTCTGATCGGCGGCGCGCGGTACGCGGGCAGCACGATGCCGGTGTGGCCGTTCGCGCTGGCGGGCTCGATGCTGGCGCTGGTCCAGATCCTGCTCTACGCCCGCCTGGCCGACGGCGACCGCCGCGTGACGGTGTTGATGTGGGCGGCGGTCGCTCTGGAGGCCGCGTTGATCACGACGTGGCTGCACGGTTCACCCGCCCAGGTGGTCACCGCGGCGGTGGGCACGGCCGGCGCGTTGGCCGCGGCCGGCGCGTTCCTCGAGTTCCGCCCCCGCAAACCGGCCTGAGCAGCCCCCGTTTTCCACGCTACCCCCACCCACCGACATTTCCCGGCCTCCGAACACCCGTGCGCAGCCCCGTGACTCGCGTGATCAGGCCCGGCTCTCGCGTGATCCGAGCCGTGACTCGCGTGATTGAAGCCGGATCTCGCGAGTCACGGCTCCAATCACGCGAGTTACGGGCCTGATCACGTGGGTTCCGGCTGGGATCACGCGGGATCCGGCTCGGATCACGGGGGTTAGGGGCTGGGTTGGGTGGGGTTTTCCTTGCGGGTGAACCAGTCCACGCATGTTGCCACCATGGCCGCCGCGGCCAGGAGGAGTGCTCCCTGGGTGATCGGGCCGTACGCCCAGTCCTGGCCGTGGCCGAGGATGCGGCCCGTCACCGAGACCACCGCCGCCACGGCCATGCCGCCGAACGCCAGGAACCTCGGTGCGCGCTCGGAGAACTGGCGGGCCAGCAGGCACGCGATCAGCAGCACCACCGGCAGCATCCCGCCCAGCGCCACCAGCAACCCGACCAGCACCACCGGTGTCCAGGCGCCGCCCGGGGAGATCGTGAACCGGCGCCGCCGGGCCGGCCAGGCCACGCCGACCAGCAGCGCCAGCACGGCCGCCGCGCCGATCAGCAGGCTCAGGCGGTAGTGCGCGTCCGGGGTGAACGTCAGTGCCACCACCCCGCCCGCGCCGGCCGGGACGACCCACGCCTGCTGCCAGCCGTCGACCCGGGTGCGGGTCAGCTGCTGTCCGTCCAAAGTGGCCGTCCAGCCGGCGTTCGCGTTCTCCGGGACCGCCAGCACCGCCTCCTCGCCCGGCCCCACCGTCACCGACCGCGACGCCGCGCCCCAGTCACCCACCTGGACCGCGCGGCGCACCGGCGGCGACGTCGTCCCCGTCGGGCGCAGCCACAGGTCCTGGACCACGAACGACTCCGACCGGTCCGTCCGCAGCTCGTGCCCGCCTGCCGGCAGCACGATGCCGCCCTCCGAGTCGCGGCACATGCCCAGTGCCAGCGGCCGGTGCGCGGTGATGTCGGACAGCTTTCCCTGCACGGACGTCCGGTAGTCGAGCCCGTCCAGGTGGACGTTCGGCCCGGACCCGCACGGCACGGTGAACGCCGGATCCGGCGCCGGGAGCAGGCCGTCGCTGCCGGACAGCGTCAGGCTGCCGATGCCCACCACCGCGCGCGCCGCGGGATCGTCGTCGCCCGGCAGCACGACCTGCAGCTGGTCGGTGTCCAGCGGCTCGAAAGACGCGGAGCCGCTCGCGTCGAGCTCCACCGTCCGCGTCGCCGACCGGCCGACGAGCTGCACCTGCCGCGGCGCCCGTGCCCCGCTGGCCGGGGAAACCTCGATGCGCAGCCCCGAAATCCGCTTCGGCGACGCCCACCCGAGGGTCAGTGCCGGCCGCAGGTCGGTGACGTCGGGGCGCCACGTCGTCCCCGGATCGCCGTCCACGGCCGCGAACCCGGCCGCCGCCGGATCGCCGCCCAGCTGGGACGTCGACGCCACGGTGACCCCGGGCAGCGACACCGGGTTGCGCCCGCCACCGGCCGGCAGCACCGAGCCGCCGACCAGGTACGTCTGCTCGGCCGGCGTGCTGAACAACCGCCGGATCCCGTCGGGCTCCTCGCCGTCGCGGGCGGTCGCGGCGTCGCACCGGACGGCACCGGCGAGGGGCAGGCACGCGTACCGCGGCTGCGCGCCCCGCGTGAACGCGAACCCGGGCGCCGCCCCGGTCGGCAGGTCCGCCGGCACTTCCAGGGCTCGCTGCGGCTCGGTGCCGGGGATCTTCAGCTCGGCGATGCCGACGTTGCCGTCCTGCCGCCCGACCACCAGCGACAGCAGCGTGACCCGCACCGTCCGGGTCACGCCGGCGGCGACGGGGTACTCGTGCGGCCCGGCGCCGCGGATCACCTGCTGGTCGACCGAGCCGTTGTCGGTGGTGATCCGGATCCGGGTGGCGGGCCAGCCCACCCGCAGGTCGTCCACCATCTCCAGCTGGACGGAGTTCACCAGCCGCGGGGTGTCCAGCTCCACCTCGAGCCACTGGCCGATCGGCCCGGTGAACGACGACGAGTGCCACGCCGTGCGCGGGTCGCCGTCGATCGCGGCGAAGGGCTGGTACGAAGGATCGGAGCCACCGAAGGCGTCGGCGAACGACGCCGCCGTCGACGCCGTCACCGAGCGGATCCCCCGGTAGGCGGCGACGGTCTGGTGCTCCTGGCCTGGGAACGGCAGCAGGTCACCCGCCGCACGCTGCTGGCGGTAAGCCTCTCCGGCGGTGAGGGTCTGGCTGAGGTTGTCGCGGACGCCGCCGACGTTCCGCTCGGCGCGGCGCAGGCCGTCGGTCACCAGCCTCGGGCCGCTGGGCGAGCCGCCGTCGCCGGTGAGCACGGTCGGCGTCGCCGGGTCGAGCTGGCCCGAGTCGATCAGCGGCAGCAGGTTCTCCGGGCCGCCGCTCACCGTTGGGACGTCCTTTGTGGACGTGGCGGTGGCCAGGGGCACCGGCTGCCGCACCTCCCAGACTTCGAGGGGCCCGAACTCAGCCGCTTTGGCGATGCCCGGCGACCCGGCCAGCCCGGCACGCAGGGTCGCGATCGGCGGGGCGGCGGTGCGTTCGCGGTCGATGTCGTTGCGCAGCAGCAGGAACCGGTACCCGGACCGCGCGAGCAAGGGGGCCAGCCCCGGGTCGCCGCGGCCGTCGGCCAGTGCCGCGTCCACCGAGTCCATCAGCCGCGTGTTGCCTTCGGACCCCAGCGGCACCTGGTTGCGGACCGCCCACGGGCTCCGCGCGATCGCCTGCGCGGGCTCGTCGACCGTGCGGCCCCACTGGTATTCGCCGAACCCGGTGGCCGGCAGCAGCAGCGTCCGCGCGTTCGGGTCGGCCTTGGCGACGTAGCCCATCGCGTCGTACCAGTAGCCGGGCACCGCGTCCCACCCCGGGCCGGAGCGCAGGTTCAGCAGCCACGCCGGCGCGGCCACCACCAGCACCAGCAGCAGGCCGAGCGCGGGCCGCAGGAAGCGCCGCGGAGACCGAACCGGGCTCGAGATGCCGTGCACGAACGCCAGCATCAGCGGCAGCCGCAGCACCGGCTCGAACTTGTGGACGTTGCGCAGCGGGGCGAGCGGCCCGTCGAGCAGGTGCCGGACCTGCTCGGCCAGCGGGCTGTCGAGCGTGCCGACGTAACCGATGGTCAGCAGGGTCAGCCCGGTGACCACGCCGAGCACGAGGAACCGCCGGTCCGGCAGGCCGCGGCGGGTGAGCCCGAACAGGCCGACGCCGGCGACGAGCCCGGTGGCGAGCATCAGCACCGGGTTGTCGATCAGCGACCAGCCGCCCGGCCACCACGGCGTGCCCTGCACGACGTAGGCGACCCACTGGTTGGTGCCGCGCAGCACTTCGAACAGCGACATCGGCGCGGTCGTGTTCGTCGCGGACTCGATGTAGTCCAGGAACGGCAGGCTGTATTCGCCGAGCAGCAGCAGCGGCAGGATCCACCACAGGGTGGCGCCGACGACGAAGACGAACCACCACAGCACGAGTTCGACGTGCGCCCGCGTCCACCGGCGGGTCAGCAGCCACAGCCCGGGCAGGACCAGCGCCATCACGACCATCGCGCCGTTGACCCCGCCCATGCCGAGCACGGCCAGCGCGGACAGCCCGGCGGCCCGCCGCGGCGAGCCGATCGCGCCGGCCCGCACCAGCGGCACCAGCACCCACGGCAGCAGCACCGCGGGCAGCATTTCCGCGGACAGGCCGCCGATCTCGGTCAGCATGCGCGGCGCGAGCGCGTAGCCCAGCGCACCGATCAGCCGGGTGCGCTCGGTGCCGATCTTCATCGCCCGGGCGAGCAGCAGGGCCCCGCCGAACGCGGCCGACAGCAGGATCGCGCCCCACAGCCGTTGCGCGATCCACGCGGGCACGCCCACGGCCTGGCACAGCGCGAAGAACGGGCCCATCGGGAACAGGTAGCCGTACGCCTGGTTCTGCAGCTCCCCCGCGGTCGCCTCCGGGTTCCACAGGTGCAGGGCGCGCCCCAGGAAGGCGATCGGGTCGACGGCGAGGTCCAGTTTGGTGTCGAAGGTCGTCTTCCCCGGCATCTGCAGGAATGACAACGTGGTCAGCGCCAGCACGATCCAGGTACTGGGCCACCGGAAGAACGCGCCCACCGAGAACTTCCGGGCGCCGCTCGAGGGCGGGGCGTCGTCCCGGGACCGTTCGCGGGTGGCGGTTACCATCCGGTAGATACTAGGCGGAAACCTGGCTACGATGTGCCGACAGTTTTTGTGGAAGGCACAGTCCCGGACATTCAGGCAGGTGCGCCATCTCGTTCGAAGACGCCTGGGCTCTGGCCGAACCGGTCAAGGGCTGGATGACGCGCGCGCAGGGCGAAGCGCTGTGGAACGCCGCGTGCCGCTTGGAGAAGGGCGACGTCGTCCTGGAAATCGGCAGCCACCAGGGCCGATCCACGATCGTCCTCGGCGCGGCCGCCCGCACGGTGGGGGCCACGGTGATCGCGGTGGACCCCTTCGTGGACGGCCGGCTGTTCGGCGGATCCCCGACGCGGCAGCTGTTCGAGCGCAACATCCGCCGGGCCGGGCTGGACGACATCGTCGAGCTCGTCGCCGGTTACAGCACGGAATTGCGCCCTGACTGGGACCGGCCCATACAGCTGCTTTACATCGACGGCAAGCACGACTACTGGACCTACACCGACGACCTGCGCTGGTCGGCCCACCTGCCACCGGGCGCGGAAATCCTGGTCCACGACTGCTTTTCCTCGATCGGCGTCACGCTCGGCACGATCGCGAAGGTCCTCTTCGGACACCGCTACACCTACGTGGACCGGGCGACGTCGCTGGCCCGCTTCCGGCTGGCCCCACCGTCGGCCGGAGACCGGCTGCGCGTGCTGGCGCAGCTGCCGTGGTTCCTGCGCAACGTGGTGATCAAGGTGCTGCTGCGCCTGCGGTTGCGGCCGGTGGCCCGCCTGTTCGGCCACGACAGCCCGTACGACCCCTACTGAGGCCTTGCCGCGCGATCGCCGCCTCGGGAGGCAGCGATCGCGCGGCAGGCCCGTGGTCACCGCATGAAGCCGCCGGTCTGCACGTACCACTGACCGTCCGCGTAGCACTCGTACTCGTACGCGGCGCCGTAGCTCCACTGGTACTTCATGATCTGGCTGTCCCCCGCGCTGGCCGGCTGCGTGTGCTGGCGCAGCTGCCGTGGTTCCTGCGCAACGTGGTGATCAAGGTGCTGCTGCGCCTGCGGTTGCGGCCGGTGGCCCGCCTGCTCGGCCACGACAGCCCGTACGACCCCTACTGAGTCACCGGCTTCCCGATCTCGACCTTGGCAACGCACACCGGCGCGCCCGGGCTCGACAGCTGCACGCCGATGTGGTCGAACAGGCCGTCCACCGGCAGGTACAGCGAGTGCAGCCCCGGCTGGAACCACACCGGGGTCCGCTCGACCAGCCCTTCGCCACCGTCCGATGTGTAGTAGTCGAGCTTGAGCAGGTGCCTGCCCAGTACCGGGGTGTCCAGCGGGATCCGCACCAGCGTCTCGCCGATCGTGGTGCCGCAGTTCGGGACCGGGCCGGGCAGGCCGCGGGAAACCGGCTCCACGCCGGTGATCAGCCGCGGGGTGCCCGTCGCGTCGAGCTGGTGCATGCGGTTCGTCGGCTGGTCGAAGTGCGTGCCGGGCAGCAGGCCGGCCACCCGGGACGCGCGCGAGTCCGCCCCGAACCACTCGTGCACCACGTCGGACGGCACGAACGTGTCGTAGAAGACCAGTTCCGGGTCCTCGGCCACCGCCGCGCGCACGTTCCCCAGGTACTGCGCGGAATGCTCGAACCGCAGCGCCGGGGCGAGCCGGGCGAAACCCACCGCCGAACTGACGAGCAGCAGCACGCACAGGACCACGGCGATCGGCCGCTCCCGCCTGCCACCGGATGGCGCACCCGGCGACAGGAAAGCGAACGCCCCGCACAACGCCGCCACCAGCGCCAGGTCGGCGACGTACCGGGGGTCGTCACCCGCACCCGGGCCGACCTCGCGCAGCCGGGTCAGCGCGAGCAGGCCGACGTCCACCGCGAACACCGCGCCGAGCAGCGCCCAGGCACCCCACGCCCGCCGTCCGCCCGCCCGCACCCCGGCGACCACCACGGCCACCGCGGCCGCCAGCAGCGCGACGACCACCACGAACGGCGACGGTGCCCAGGTCGCGCCCGCGCCGGGACCGGACCACGGGCCGCCGGCCAGTCCCGGCAGGAGGGTATCCCCGAGCATCCGGCCGGTCAGGTCGGCGACCGTGCCCGCCGACATCGGCTGCGCACCCGCCCCGACCTGGCTCGACGTCACCACGAAGAAGACCGTCACGAACCCGGCCAGCAGCACCGCGTGCACCGCCCAGTAGCGCGCGTGCTCGCGCAGCGACCGTCCGAGCAGGACGGTCACCCCGGCCAGCAGCACCGGGATCACCGCGGCCTTCTCGTAGAACGCCAGGCCGAACAGCGTCCAGGCGAACGCGCCGAGCCACCAGCGCCCGCCGTCCTGCAGGAAGCGGACGTGCGCGTGCAGGGCGCCGGCGGTGGCCAGCACGACCGGGACCAGCTGGATCCCGTAGGACCACCACAGCGTCGGGACCAGCAGCAACGTCGACGCGGTGAACACGGTGAACGGCACCAGGATCGCCCACCGGCGGCCGAAGCAGCGCACCAGCAGGCACCAGAACAGCACCGTCGCGACGGCCCGCATGAGCAGCAGCGGCGCCATGAGCAGGCCGAAGTTCAGCGGCGCCCACCAGGTCAGCACGGCGGCGAGGAAGAACCCGCCGGGCTGCAGGTGCCCGTGGTAGTCCTGGAACAGGAAGCCGAGGTCGAACGGCCCGGCCGCGGCCGCCTGGTGCGTGACCACGAAGTCGTCCTGGGCGAGGCTGCCGTGCAGGGCCGCCCACGTGTGCAGCGCGAGCGGGACCAGCCCGGCCACGAACGCGGCGAAGACCAGCGCGGACGGTCTTCGGCTCACCCGTGGCGCGGGCTTTTCGATCTGCACCAACACGGGCGTCCTCACTTCTTGCAGGCGGGCGGCTGGCACATGAGCTTGCTCAGTGCCTGGTAGAACACGTCGGAGATCTTGCGCGGGTCCGGCGTGGTGAAGGACTCGCCGGAGGTCGCGGCCGAGATCTGCTTCAGCTCGCTCGAATCGATGTCCGGCCCGATGCCGATGCCGATCACCGGCAGCGGTTTCCGCGGGTCCTGCAGCCGGCCCAGCTCGGCGAGCAGCCCGGGCAGCCCGATCGAGTCGCTGTCCTCGTTGCGGCCGTCGGTGAGCACCACGACGACGTTGATCCGGCCGAGCTGCCAGCTCTGCCGGGCGTTCTGGTACGCGGCGAGGATCGAGTCGTACAGCCCGGTCGCGCCGCCGGGTTTCGGCTTGACCGCCTGCAGCGTCGCCACCCCGCCCGCGGCCAGCTGCTCGGCGATCGACCGCATCGGCAGCAGTTCCTTGTAGTCCTTGTCGCCGTCGAGCTTGGTCGAGAACAGCCAGAGGCCGATCTCGGTGGTCGGCTTGAACAGGCCGAGCCCCTGCGTCGCGGCTTCGAGCGTCAGCGCCATCCGGCTGCGGCCGGTGCCGGGCACGGTGGCGGCCATCGACCCGGACACGTCGAGCAGCACCTGGACGCGGGCGCTGAGGTTGGCCCCGGCCCAGGCCTGGAGCACGCCGTACATCGCCTCGGGCGCCGGCGGCCCGGCCGGGCGGGGCGCGGCGTTCGTGCGGGTGTCGCGCGGCCGGTCGCCGAGCAGCTGCCCGGACGGCGTCCGGAACCCGCCGTCCGCGAACGCCTTGGTGGCGGTCTGGTCGAGCAGCAGCCGCAGGAACCGTTCGGCCGCCGAGCGCGAGGCTTCCGAAGCCCGCGGCAGCACGACGTACGGGTAGTCGAAGCTGGGGACGCCGGCCGCCGGATAGGCGGCGACGAGCTTGCGGGCCAGCACCGACTGCTCCGACGCCGGCCACGCGGGGTACGGCTGCTTCACCGCCGAGAGCTTGCGGATCTCCTCGGTGAACGCCGCGGCCGGGTCGGGCGCGTCCTTCGTCAGCTGCTGCAGGCCGATCAGCGCGCCGATGGCGGCCGGGTCCCGGCCCGGGTCGGGCAGCCCGACCGGGCTCTGCGCGAGGACGTCCGCCCAGGACGGCGACTTCCCCGGCCAGCCGGCCCGCTTCGCGACGTCTTCGGTGAGCGCCAGCACGACCGGCGAGCTCGCCACCGGCTGGCCGGACTCGGGGAGGTTCCACGCGCCGCCGTCGCGGGCCTGCAGCAGCCAGGTGCTCGACTCCGGCACCCAGACGTCCGGGCCGTTCGCACCGTTGGCCTCGAGGGCCGTCGCGGTGGCCGTCGACGGGCTGGCCGTGACCTCGACGGAGTAGCAGTCCCGCTCCGGCACGGTCCGGGCGAGCCCGGTCAGCACCGGCGCGATGTCCGGCGCGGCCGTGACGCGCACCGGCGTCGTGGTGTCGCAGCCGCCACCGGCCAGCCGGTCCTTCAGGTAGTCGAACCCGGCCCAGGCGAGCAGCGCGACCACCAGCAGCGCGCTCAGGACGACGACCCGCGCGTCGATCCGCCGGGCCCGCGCCGGGTGTGCCGCCATGCACGTCCTTCCCTCGTGAGGTGCTGGCAGCTTGCCAGCCGGGTGACCGGGAAGCCAGTACCGGAAGCGGAACGTCACCACGGGTGCGTGAGCGGCCGGTGAAGGAATGGCGCACTGCGGCCGTTTTGGTGATTCTCCGTGCCGCCTCGCGTTTCGTGCTTGACGAACACCCCACGCGGGTAATTGCACGATGGCGGATCGTGGAAGCGATTTCGCCGTCTCCTGGCGGTGATACGGCAACCGAACGGAGGCCGAGCCAGTGCGCACGATGTACGACGCGGTCACGGCCGCGAACATCCCCGGCGACGCCCGGATGGTCGCCGGCTACATAGACCGGATCAAGCTGCCGCCCTGGACACCCGCCGACTGGGCGCGGTTCCCGAACGCGGTCAAGGTCACCATCGTCAAGAAGGCGGCGACGAACGACGGGCACGTCCTCGACGTCGAACCCGGCGACGCCAGCCCGGCCGAGGCGCCGGGCTGGGTCCGGATGCGGCGCGCGGCGGGCGCGGACCCGACGGTCTACTGCAACCTCTCGACCTGGCCGTCGGTGCGGTCGGCGTTCTCCTCCGCCGGTGTCGCGGAGCCGCACTACTGGATCGCCCAGTACAACGGCGATCCGGCCATCCCCGCCGGTGCGGTCGCCAAGCAGTACCGCGGGAACGTGGCCCCCGGCTACGACCTTTCGTCCGTCGCCGATTACTGGCCGGGGTGGACGGAACCGCCACCGGCCCGACTGGAGTGGAAATCATGGAGCGCATCACCGTCACCCCGCCGAACGCCGCGGAGAACGCGGTGCGGGTGTTCCTGTCCGGCAGCACCGGCGCGGCGGTCATCATCCGCCCGCGGCTCGGCGGCGACGGCTTTGCGAAGCCGATGTGGGTGGGCGACATCTTCGCCTGGGGCAGCGATCACCAGGGCATCGGCCACAACCCGACCCAGACGGGCGGCTACAACTCGAAGCTCACGTCCCACCGGCGGTACGAGCTGCCGGGCGCGGTGTGGGCCGACATCAACTACAGCGCGGCCGAGCCGTTCGACATCGACATCGTCGGTTAGGTCTCACGCCGGCGGCAGCGCGCGGCACAGGGCGTCGAGCGCCGCCGGGTAGGCGTGCTCGGGCGGGGTCGCGTACCCGACCACCAGGCCGTCCATTGTGGACATCGTGCTGTCCGGGTGGCGGAAGGCGGCCAGGCCGTCCAGCGCCAGTCCCTGCCACGCCGCGGCCTTCAGCGCCGTGCTTTCGGTGCCCGGCGGGAGGCGGAGCACCGCGTGCAGGCCGGCGGCGATCCCGGTCGGCGTCACGTGCGGGGCCCGCTCGGCGAGCGTCGTCACCAACTGGTCGCGCCGGCGGCGGTAGCGCTGGCGCATCCGGCGGATGTGCCGGTCGTAGGCGCCCGAGGTCAGGAACTCGGCCAGGGTCAGCTGGTCGAGGGCGCTCGCCCACGCCTCGCGCTCGCCCTTCGCCGCGAGCACCGGCTCGACCAGGTGCTCCGGCAGCACCAGCCAGCCCAGGCGCAGCGCGGGCGACAGGCTCTTGCTCACCGAACCGAGGTAGACGACGTGCTCGGGGTCGAGGCCCTGCACCGCGCCGACCGGCTTGCGGTCGTAGCGGAACTCGCCGTCGTAGTCGTCTTCGAGGAGGACACCGCCGGCCGCCCGGACGTGCCCGACGACCGCGGTGCGGCGGTCGTGGTGCAGCGGCCCGCCGGTCGGGAACTGGTGGGCGGGGGTCAGCAGCACGGCCGGGACGTCGAGGTCCTCGACGCGCGCGCCGCGTTCGTCCAGGTCCAGCGGGATCGTCGGCACGACGGCGGCGGCGAAGATCGAGCGGTGGAAGGCGAGGCCGTAGGCCTCGACGGCGAGAGGCCCGCGCAGCACGGCCGGGAACAGCAGCCGCAGGGCGTGCGCGACCCCGGAGCACACCACGATCCGCTCCGGCGCCGTCCGCACGCCCCGCGCCCGCGCGAGGTACTGGGCGAGGGCGTCCCGCAGTTCCGGGCGGCCACGCGGATCACCGGGCCCGAAGGCGTCGTGCGGAGCCACGGCCAGCGCCCGGCGCGCGGCGGCGAGCCATTCGCTGCGCGGGAACGAGGTCGCGTCCGGCTGTCCCTGCCGGAGGTTGTACGCCGGTTTGGCCGGACCCGGCGCCTTTTTCGGGGTCCGGACCGGGCGCAGCGGCTCGGCGCGCTCCGCGACCCGGGTGCCGGAGCCCTGGACGGCGGTGAGCCAGCCCTCGGCGACCAGCTCGGCGTAGGCGTCGGCGACGGTGTTGCGAGCCAGCCCCAGGTCGGCGGCCAGCGACCGGTAGGGCGGCAGCCGGGTGCCCGGCGCGAGCCGTCCACCCCGGACGGCGTCCCGCAGCGCGGTGATGAGCGCGGCCCGCTTGCCGCCGGGTTTCGTCAGCTCGAGGTGCAGGTCGACACCCGAATTGACCCAGTCTTCCGCCACGGAATTGCACCCTACACGCGGGTCAAAATGGTCCTAGATTTCTGGTCATGACGCATTCCCGCCTCAACTTCGCCAAGACCGCCCCGAAGGCCTTCAAGGCCCTGATCGGCTTCGACGCCGCCGCCCGCGCCGGGCTCGACCCCGCGCTGGTCGAGCTGGTCCAGATCCGCGCGTCGCAGCTCAACCGCTGCGCGTACTGCCTGCACATGCACACATCGGACGCCCGCAAGGCCGGGGAGAGCGAGGAGCGGCTGCACATGGTCGCGGTGTGGCGCGAGGCAGGCCGCTTCTTCAGCGCGAAGGAGCGGGCGGCACTGGCGCTGACCGAAGCCGTCACCCGGGTCTCGGCCGGCGTCCCCGACGACGTCTACGCGGGGGCGCTCGAGGAGTTCGGCGAGGAGGAGCTGGCTCAGCTGCTCGCGCTGATCTTCACGATCAACACGTGGAACCGCATCGCCATCGCGACGGCGAAGGTGCCGGGCACGGACGAGCGGGTGGCCCGGTGACGCACTTGGTGCTGCTCTCGTCCACTAGGTGCTGTCCCGCGACGGGTATCGCTCAGCCCACCAGTCGCGGTACAGCCGGTGGACGAACTGGTAGTCCTTACCGGTCCGGCGGAGCAGGATCCGGTCGTCGGCCCAGGCGAGGAAGCGGCCCAGATCGGCTGGCAGTGCACCGGTCCGGGCCAGGTGCCGGTACACGAGCGGGGCGGTGAAGGTGTCGCTGACGGCGTACTGCGCGGCGAGGATCAGCCCGCCGGCTGCGCCGAAGACGACCGCCAGGGTGAGCCCGAAGACGAGATGCCACGGCCAGAGGTCACCGCCGAAGAACGCGAAGGCGCCGAGGGCGCCGAGCACGTGTCCGACGATGACACCGGCACCCCCTGCGGCAGGCCCGGCGACGAGCACGGCGAGCACGGCCGTCGCACGCGGGCCGAGCCATCGGCTCGCGCCGCGGATCGCGTCCTGGGTGAGTTCCGCGACCACGGTGGACAACCCGCCCACCCACGAAGATGCGCTCAGTGCGACCACCGTGGTCAGCATCAGGCCCATGAACACACCGGTGAAGACGGTTCCGAACCAGCCCAGTGCGTCCGAGTCGATCACCACGCGGATGAACACGATCGCAATCAGCGCGCCGATGGCCGCCAGCCCGAGAGCCACTGCCCAACCGGCCCGCTCCCGGCGGGAATCCTCTCCTGATGTCTGCTGGTTGAACTCGTAGCTGCGCTCGCCGGTGAACCAGTTCGGTACGTCCGCCCGGATCCACGCGGTCGCGCCGGTCAGTACGGCGACGAACGGGGCGGCCGGCCACGGCCCGATCACCCACGTGGTCACGCCGGCAAGCAGGGCGATGGGCAGCCCCGCCAGGAGGAGCAGCCGTGGCAGCCGGCTCCATGGCACAGCGTCCTCGTCGACCCAGCCGGCGTGGATCCTGGCCGGCAGTTCCGGGCCGACGGCGATCGCGCCGACCTTCATCATGCCCCGGGCCAGTGTGGCGATCCAGCGCCGCGCCACGGCTTCGTCGTAGGCCGTCGTGTCGGCGAGTACGGCCCGCGAGCGCTCCAGCATACGTTGTGTGTAGGCGGCGAAAAGGCTGTCGAGCCCAGTGAACACCGTGACTTCCCGGCCCTGGTAGGCCAACGCCGCGATGGTGAGCGTCAGCGGGGTGCGCACCAGGTCACGCAGGCTCTTGTCGTCGTCCAGCACGGCGCGCAACCCGTCCAGTTCCGGGCCGAGTTCCGCCAGCCATGCGTCCGCCGCCTCCGGCGTCAGCGGCTCGATCAGCACCGCTCCGGCGAGCTTGAGCCGGGTCTCGATGTCGTCGTAGTCCTGTACCCGGCAGGTCACCGCGATCGAGGTGCCCGGCCGCGTTTCGCGAAAGCGGTTGAGCGCCGTCACGCACTTGGGCGCCCGCCCCGCCGGTACCTCGTCGAGACCGTCGAGCAGCAACGACACCATGCCGCTCTCGACCGCGTACCGGCCCTCGGCCGGAGACACGCTGTAGAACCGCCGCAGCTCGTTCACGACCCAGGTTTCAAAGGGAATGTCGTCCTTCGAAGGCCACGAGGACAGGTGGAGTACCACGGGGATCTGCGTCACCGGGTCCTTCTCGGCACGCACCAGCAAGTCCCGGGCGAGTTCCAGGAGCATGGTGGACTTGCCCGCGCCGGGCGCGCCCAGGATCAGCAGCTGCTCGCCGTACCGGCCGTAGACGTCGACCGGCGGTGTCCCGGCCGGCAGCACGTCGTCGTGCCCGGGCAGGAGCAGGTGCACCGGGTGGGTCACCTTGGTTTGCCGGGGCTGCAGGCTCAGCTCGAGACGCAGCACCTCGCCGAGTGAGCGGGTCAGCACACCGTCGACCCAGATCCAGCGGGTCCCGTGCAGAAGCCGGTCCCGCAACCGGGCCGACTCGGCTTGGGACAGGTCGGCGCGACCGGCGAGCGTGGCGCGGATGTCCCACACCGCATAGGCGCAGGCGGCGAGGAAAGCCACCAGAACGGCCCACCACGGGTAGCGCTGGATCAGACGCAACGGGCCGGGAAACGTCACGTTGGTGGCGGCGTTGACGGCGATCGCGGTGATCACCGGGATCAAGGCGAGACCGATCAAGGTGCGCAGGACGAGCCGACCGCTCACCAGATCTCCCCACGGACGCCGATTTCCGCCCGGTTCCCTGGAGCGGCGGTGGCGATGTGACTGGGCCACGCGAATTCTGGATTGGGGAGAAAAAGGCGTCAATCACCCGAAAGGGCATGACCGGCGGATTTCGGCACCACGCATACGCGGAAGGACCACCATCCCCCGCGATGGTGGTCCTTCCGCGTTCCCCCTCAGTCGGCGAGGGCCAGCAGGTCCTCCGCCACGACCGGCTCCTCCGCCTGCCGCTTCCGGGCGAGCAGCCCGGTGGTTGCGATCAGCAGTCCCAGCACCGCGATCCCGGTGACCACGCTCAACGCCGGCGTCAACCCGGTCAGCAGCGCCGCCGGTGAGGCCTCGCGGCCGCCGTTGGCCGTCAGCACCGCCGTCACCACCGCCAGGCCGATGGCGCCGCCCACCTGCAGGGACGTGTTCAGCAGGCCGCCCGCCAGGCCCTGCTCGTCGTCGGCGATGCCGGCCGTGGCCTGGATGTTGAGCGACGAGAACGCCAGCGTGAAGCCGATGCCCAGCAGGATCATGCTCGGCAGCACCGAACCCGCGTACCCCGAGTGCTCGTCGATGCGCAGGAACAGCGCGTAGCCGATGACGTGCGAGACCACGCCCGCGAAGATCGTGCGGGGTGTGCCGATGCGGTCGATCAGCGGCTCGATGCGCGGGGAGCCGAACGCCACGATCAGCGCCGCCGGCAGGAAGCCCAGCGCCGTCTGCAACGCCGACCAGCCCAGTACCCGCTGCAGGTACAGCATCACCACGAACTGGAAGCCGATGTACGCGCCGAAGAACAGCGCGCCGCCGAGGTTGGCCCTGGCCAGCGGGCCCGAGCGCAGGATGCCCAGGCGCAGCAACGGGTGGCGGCTGCGCTTCTCGATCACCACGAACGTCACCAGCAGCGCCAGCGCGACGGCGAACGTGATCAGCGTGCGCGGGGCCGCCCAGCCGATCTCCGGGGCCTCGACCACGCCGAACACCAGCAGCAGCGAGCCCGCCGCGCCGGTGATGGCGCCCGGGAAGTCGTAGCCGCGGCCGGTTTCGGCGCGGTACGACGGGATCAGCTTCCACGCCGCCACCAGCGCGACCAGCGCGATCGGGGCGGGCAGCAGGAACGTCCAGCGCCAGCCGACCTCGGTCAGCAGGCCGGAGAACACCAGGCCGGCCGAGTAGCCGCTCGCGCCGAACACGGCGAAGATGCTGATCGCCTTGTTGCGGGCCGGGCCTTCTTGGAACGTCGTGGTGATGATGGACAGCGCGGCCGGCGCGGTGAACGCCGCCGCCAGCCCCTTGATGAAGCGGCTCGCGATGAGCAGCGCGCCGTCGTCGACGAGGCCGCCGAGCAGCGAAGCCAGCGCGAACACGGCGACCGCGACGAGGAACACCCGGCGGCGGCCGAGCAGGTCGGCCGTGCGGCCACCGAGCAGCAGCAGGCCGCCGTAGCCGAGGACGTAGCCGCTGACGACCCATTGCAGCGCGTTGGTGGACAGGCCGAGGTCGGCCTGGATGGCCGGGAGCGCGACCCCGACCATCGACACGTCGAGCGCGTCGAGGCCGATGACGATCGAAACGGTGAGCAGGACACCCCAGAGACGTGCGTCCCACCGCGTTGACGTGGTGGACAAGGACACGGAAGAGCTCATGGCGGCGACATTACATGCACGCGCATCTAATGTCCAAGCATTTAATGCGCTTGCATCTGATGTCCGCGCATGCTAGGTTGGTCGCCGTGAGCGACGTCGCCGAGAAGGAACTGGTCCGGGAGTGGCATGACCTGCTGGCCCGCTACTCGGCCGTGTTCAGCACGCTCGAGTGCCGGCTGCAGGAGCGCCACGGCATCGGCGCGAACGAGTTCGAAGCTCTCGAGCGGCTCGCGACCTGCGACTTCAAGTGCCGGTCGGCCGACCTGATCAGCACCATCCACCTGAGCCAGAGCGCCACGTCCCGGCTGGTCGCCCGCCTGGAGAAGGAGGGCCTGGTCGAGCGCGCCCTGTGCGAGGTCGACCGGCGCGGCATCTTCGTGACGATCACCGAAGCGGGCCGGGAGAAGTACCTCGCGGCGAAGCAGACCCACCGCGAAGTGCTCCGCGAAACGCTGCGCTAACCCACGGGCCCTTCGATGGCCTTGACCTGCACCTGCTGCTGACCACCGCCCGCCCCGGTCACCGTCAGGGTCAGGTTGTCGCCAGGGTGATGGGTGTCCATCACCGTCGTCAACGCCGTCGCCGAGCCGGTCGGCTTGCCGTCGATGGCGGTGATCACGTCACCGGCCGCGAGGCCCGCCCGCTGCGCCGGACCCCGCTGGACCACCTCGCGGACCCGGGCGCCGCCCTGGCCGTCGGTCACGGAGACGCCGATGAACGCCGTCTTGCCGATGTGGATCTTGTCCGACGCCTGGCCCGCGACAATCCGGTGCGCGATGTCGACGGCCTGGTTGATCGGGATCGCGAAGCCCTGTCCGGCGCCGCCGCTGCGCCGCCCGTTCAGCTGGTACCCGGTCGACGCGGCCGTGTTGACGCCGATGACCTGGGCGTCGGCGTTCACGAGCGGGCCGCCGGAGTCACCGGACTCGATGTTCGCCCGGACCTGGATCAGCCCGGTGAGCTGCTCGGACGAGCCGCTGGACTCGTCGGAGGCGGTGATCGACTGGTCCAGCGCCGTCACCGTGCCCGGCGCGGGCACCGGGTCGCCACCGCGGCCGCCGGCGTTGCCCAGGCCGAGGATCTGGTCGCCGACCTTGGTCGTGGACGAGTCGCCGATGCTCGCGGTGGGCAGCCCGGACGCGTCCTGCAGCTGCAGGACCGCCACGTCCTCGGTGCGGTCGTAGCCCACCACTTCCGCCTCGTAGGTGTCACCGGTGCCGATGCTGGTGACCTTGATGCTGGTCGCGCCGGCCACGACGTGGTTGTTGGTCAGCACCTCGCCGTCGGGGGTGAGCACGATGCCGGTGCCCGCCGCGGCCGCGCCCTGCAGCCCGAGTTCGGTGTTGATGTTCACGATGGCCGGGTTGACCTTGGCCGAGACCGCATCGACGTCCAGCGCCGTCTTGGTCACGCTGGGCTGCCCGGAGAAGCCGAAGTTCTGGTTGCCCGCGGTGGGGGCGCCCGGACCGGAGATCAGGTGCCCGATCCCGAGCCCGGCGACCACGGCCAGCGCGATCGCGACGACCGCGACGGTCAGCGCGCGCAGCGGGTGCCGCCGCGGGGGCGGCTGGTAGGCGGGCTGCGGGTAGGCGTAGCTGGGCTGCGGGTACGGGCGTCCCCACTGGTCACGGGGCTGGTCGTACTGCGGGTGTCCGTAATACCCCTGCCCCTGGGGCTGCTGGTAGGGCTCCTGCGGATAGCCGTTCTGGCCGTAGTAGTCGGACGAGGACCCGCCCTGGCCGTAGCCGTACGGGTACTCGCCGCCGCCTTGCGGTCCTCGGTCGTACTCGTTCATGCACAGCCCGGGCCCGGACGACGTCACCCAGCACGGTGAGCGGCAGCTTCCCACCGCCCAGCACGACGCGATCGGGGTCGGGCAGTTCGTGGTCGTGGCCGGAGATGCCGTCGAAGGTCGCTTCGAGCGCGGAGGTCGAGCTGTTCGCCAGCGACGGTGTGCGCTCCGGCCGTCATCCGTCGATGGATTCCGGAAACGAACCGGGCCGGGAGCGGAGCGCTCCCGGCCCGGTCGCCGTCAGGTCAAGCTCGAACAAGGTCTCGCATCAGGATCCTTCGCCCCCTGCGGCACCCAGCGCACGTTCGCGAACGACGCCTGGAACGTGCCGTCCGTGTACACCAGGAACGGCGTGTTGATGTGCTCGAAGTCCAGCCCGTTGTCGAAGCAGGACACCGGGATCTTCACCGTCGTCTTCGGGCCGCCCGCCAGGTCGGTGAACAGCTTCGTCGCGTTCACCTCGCTGAAGCACGGGTACACGCAGTGCATGCTGATCACCGTGCGGTTGGCCGGTGCCTGCTGGACGATCGTGTCGAACTCCAGGGCCGCGTTGGCGTTCAGGTAGCTGCGCAGGTCGTTCGTGCCCGCCGTGTTCTGCATGTACAGCTGGGCCGCTCCGGCGCCCGTCCAGGTCGCCTTCAGGCCGTCGCCCTGGACGTTGACGTCCGTCGGGACGACGTTGATCTCGGTGTGGGACGCCGTGCCGTCCGGGCCGATCACCGTGCCGCCCCAGTTCTCCGCCGAGCCGATCTGGCTGGTGTACGGCGGGACGTCGGTGCGGTCGAAGATCGACAGGTCCTCGGTCGCGGTCCCGCCGCCGCCGGTCGCCCCGCAGGACGCCGGGCCGGACGTCTCGTCCAGCTGGCCGACCGTGACGCGCTGGCCGCTCTTCAGGCCGTAGCCCAGCTTGAACAGCGGGTCGTAGTCCGGCGACCACGGGTTGAGCGGCGACTGGCACGCGCTCTTCGGCCACGAGTACGACAGCGTGCCCTGGTAGCCCGTGCCGTCCTTGCCCTTGACCAGCATGTCCGCCACGCCGCCGCCCTCGGTGCCCGGCAGCCACGCGGCCACGAACGCGTCGGAGCGGTTGATCTCCTTGTTCATGTACAGCGGTCGGCCGCCGACGTACACGGTGACGACCGGAGTGCCCTTGCCGCTGACCTTGTCCAGCACGGCCAGGTCCTCGGGGTAGAGCCGCGCCGCTTCGAGGCTCTTGCGGGTCAGGTCGCCGACGCCCTCGGCGTACGGCGTCTCGCCGATGACCGCGATGACCGCGTCGAAGCCCTTCGGGTCGACGTTGCCGGTGGCGTCGAAGGTGACGTTGGCGTCGCCGAGGTTCTGCTTGATGCCGGTCAGGATCGACGTGGCGTTCGGGAAGTCGGCGTTGGTGTTGCCGGTGCCCTGCCAGCTCAGCGTCCAGCCGCCGGTCTGGTTCTGGATGTTGTCGGCGCTCTTGCCGACGACCAGGACCTTCGACGACGGCTTCAGCGGCAGCACGTTGCCGTTGTTCTTCAGCAGCGTCTGCGACTCGCGGACGGCGTCACGGGCCAGCCAGTTGTCCTTCAGCGCCTCGTCGGAGTTGGCGTAGGAGCGGTCGGACGGCTTCTGTGACTCGAACAGGCCGTCACGCAGCTTGACGCGCAGGATCCGGGTGACGGCGTCGTCGATCCGCGACATCGGGATCTGGCCGCTCTGCACCTGGGCGACGGTGTTGGTGATGAACGCCTTCCAGTCGTTCGGCACCATCACGATGTCGATGCCGGCGTTGATCGCCTGCGGGCACGAGGAGTTCGTGCAGCCGGTGACCTGGCCGATGCCGTTCCAGTCGGACACGACCAGGCCGTCGAAGCCGATCTTGCCCTTGAGGATCTGGTTCAGCGCCTTGTCGCTGCCGTGCAGCTTGCCCTCGTTGATGCCGAGGTCGGCGTTGGTCCAGCTGTTGAACGACACCATCACGGTCTGCGAGCCGGCGGCGAGCGCGCCGTAGTAGCCCTGGCCGTGGATGTTGATCATGTCCGCCTCTGACGAGGGGTTGACGCCCTGGTCCTGGCCCTTGAGCGTGCCGCCGTCACCGATGAAGTGCTTGGCGGTGGCGATCACGCCGTTGTAGCCGATGCGCTTGGTGGCGCCGTCCTGGAGGCCGTTGATGGCTTCGAAGCCGTACGCGCGGGTGATGCGCGGGTCCTCGGAGAAGCCCTCGTAGGTGCGGCCCCAGCGGTCGTCCTGGACGACGGCGAGGGTGGGCGAGAACGCCCAGTCCTGGCCGGTGGCGCGGATCTGCCGGGCGGTGGCGCCGGCGACGTCGCGGACCAGGCACGGGTCGTGCGCGGCGCCGAGGCCGATGTTGTGCGGGAAGACGGTGGCGCCGTAGACGTTGTTGTTGCCGTGCACGGCGTCGATGCCCCAGATGACGGGGATCTTCGTCCGACTGGTCTTCGACGCGTTCCAGTAGGAGTCGGCGAGGTTCAGCCAGTCCTGCTGGGTGGCGTGCTTGTTGCCGGCGGGCCACGAGCCACCGCCGTTGAGGACCGAGCCGATGGCGTACTGGCGGACCTCGTCGGGCGTGATCGCGGCGATCTCGGGCTGCGTCATCTGCCCGACTTTTTCCTCCAGGGTCATGCCCTTGAGGATCTCGGCGATCCGCTGCTCGTCGCCGGCCTTCCCCTTGAGCCTGCTGTCGACCTTCGGCCAGTCCGCGAGGGTCGGCAGGCTCTTCTCGATCTTGGCGCAGCCGTCCTTGTCCTTGGCGGGCTGGCCGATGACGGGTTGGGGGGTTTCCGCCTGGGCGGGGGTGGCCTGTGCTGCGGCACCCAGGAGGCTGAGACTCAGCAGCGTGACGAGCGAACTTCGGCGCGCACGAGCCCACGCGCGGGATCTTCTGGCCATGGTCTGGTCCATTCTGCGATGAACGGCGAACCGGCCGATCCTCACCGGGCGACGGGGACGGCGTCAATAGGTTTCGAGCTAGTTATTTCTCGACATAAAATAAGAGTCGTCCAGCGAGCGGGTGACGTGCTGTTCTGTCTAGCTCTTGCGCTGACCTGCGGCAAGGGTGCTTACGGGCAGGGGTGTTGCCCGTTCGTCAGGGGTGCTGCAGCAGCTCGGCGATCGCCTGCACGCGGATGAGCGTGATCCCGTCCCGCTGCTCGACGGCGAGCGGGTGCCCGGTCGGCTCGACCTCGATCACCGGCCGCTCACCGGGTGGCCGGGTGTGCAGGTTGGTCTTGAGGTTCAGGGTGCCGGGCTCGTAGCCGGGCAGCCCGGTGGCCAGCCACCCGAAGTACGGCGGCTCGGCGGCGCGGTCCGGGCTGTCCCAGAGGTCTTCGGCGCGGAAGAAGTTGTCCTTGCTGACCGAGACCCAGACGCCCCACTCGAAGTCCTCTTCGGCGTCGAGGACCGGGAGGACGATGCGGCCGCGGAGGAAGTAGTGCTGCCCGCCGATGACGCAGCGTTCGGGCTCGAGGACGTCGCCTTCGGCGTCCTGCCAGAAGTCCGGGGCGGGGGCGCCGTAGGCGAACGGCAGTTCCGGGTGGTGCTCGCCGCAGCAGGTGCAGGTGTAACCCATGTGCGCAGCGTAGGGGGCCCGGAGGCCGACCGGGTGAACTTTCCGAGGGTGCTGCCGGAACTGCGATCCTGGATGGATGGGGGATGGTCAGCGGGCGAACCGGCTGCTTTCGAACCGGACGATCGCCGTCTCGGCGGTAGTGCTGGTCCTCATCGCCACGGCGGCGTGCTGGGTGCTCCTGTCGCTCTACGGCCAGGGCACCGACGCCGACAAGGCCCGGCTGGAAAGCGTCCGGACCGTGGGGACGATCGTGCTGGGCGCTGGCGGCTTCATCGCCTTGCTGCTGGCCGCTCGGCGGCAGCAGACGGCGGAGCACGACCTGGCCACGAAACGCCACGACCTCCAGCTGCGTGAGCAGGCCAACGAGGATGCCCGGCACGATGCCGCCGAACGGCGGATCAGCGACCTCTACCTCAAGGCCGTCGAGCAGCTCGGCGCCGAGAAGGTGCCGGTCCGCCTGGCCGGGCTCTACGCGCTGGAGCGGCTGGCGCAGGACAACCCGGCGCACAGGCAGACCATGGTGAACGTGGTCAGTGCCTACCTGCGCATGCCATACGACCCGCCGGGTGACCACGCCGACCGGGAACGGCATCGCGCCTGCCTGGAGGAAAGGGAGGTACGGATGACCGCTCAGCAGATCCTGACCGGCCACCTGGCGCCTGCGGGGCCGGACCGGGCCCGGTTTTGGCCGGATCTCGATCTCGATCTCCGCGGCGCCGTCCTGATCGACCTGAAGTTCCACGACTGTTCGTTGCGGAACGCGAACTTCGCGCAGGCCAGGTTCGTCGGGCAGACCTCCCTGCTGGGCATCAAGTTCCGGGGCGGCACGAGGTTCGACGATGCGGTCTTCGAAGGTGAAGCCTGGTTCGCCGAGGCGGAGTTCTCGGACAGTACCCGGTTCGACGGTGTCACGTTCCTGGCCGACGCGAGGTTCGACGAAGCCGTCTTCTTCGGCGCGACGGTGTTCCGCCGCGCCCGTTTCCGGCGGGACGCGCGGTTCGAGAAGACCCGGTTCGCCGGCAAGGTCATCTTCAGCGAGGCCGTGTTCGGCGGCCGGGCCGACTTCGCGCGGGCGGCCTTCCAGGACGCGGCCTACCTGCCCGGGGTGGACTTCGGGCGCGACGCCCGGTTTGTGGAGGTCACCTTCGCCAGGGACGGGTGGTTCATCAACGTCCAGTTCGGCGGGGACACCGACTTCAAGGAGGTGACGTTCAGTGAGGACGTCCGGTTCGTGGGCTGCACCCTGGATGGCCTCCCGTATGCCCCGCCGGAATGGGAGCCGCGGCCGGAGTACGAGGACTTCGACTGATTCCTCAGCTGAGCACCGACCCCGGTAGTTCCTCGAAGATCAGCCAGGTCCGCGTCGACCGCACTCCCTCCAGCGCCTGCAGGCGCTCCAGGACCACGTCGCGCAGCGTCGAGTTGTCCGGGGTCCGGACCAGCAGCAGGATGTCGAAATCCCCGCCCACCAGTGCCACGTGGTCCACGTACGGGATCTCGTGCAGGTCCGTCGCCATCGTGCGCCACGACGTCTGCTCCACCGTCACCATGATGTACGCCGATGTGCCCAATCCCGCCCGGCGTGGGTCGATCCGGGCTCCGAAGCCCGTGATCACCCCCTCCGCCAGCAACCGCTCCAAGCGCGCGTACGCGTTCGTCCGGGAGATGTGCAGCCGCTCCGCCAGGGCGCGGACCGCCAGCCTGCCGTCCGCCGACAGCTCCGCCAGCATCGCCCGGTCGACGTCGTCCAGAGCCGGGACCGTTCGTCCCGGCAATCCGCCGTGGGCCGGGCCACTGGTGGACGTTTGGTCAGGAAGAGCCACCCCTGAAGACCGTTTGTCGCTCATTTCCGGCAACCCTTGAACACAACACCGTCGAGAACCACCATTTCAGCATCATATGTCTGGGAGAGGTGGTGCGCGTCATGGCTGCGGAGACCCTGCTGCCTTCGGCTGCCCCCGTGCGGTTCGTCGCCGAGGACGGGAGCCGCGCCGATCGCGGCGGCGAGTACGGCGAACCCGCCGAAGCTCGGCTCAAGGAGGCCTACCGGCTGATGGTCCTGGGCCGCCGGTTCGACGTCCAGGCGACCGCGCTCACCAAGCAGGGCCGCCTCGCCGTCTACCCCTCCAGCGCCGGCCAGGAAGCCTGCCAGGTCGCCGCCGCGCTGGCGCTCGAAGCGAACGACTGGCTCTTCCCGACCTACCGCGACTCCGTCGCCCTCGTCGCCCGCGGCCTGAAGCCCGGCGAAGTGCTGACGCTCCTTCGCGGCGACGCGCACTGCGGCTACAACCCCGTCGAGACCCGCGTAGCGCCCCAGTGCACTCCGCTTGCGACGCAGACGTTGCACGCCGCCGGGCTGGCGCACGCGATGCAGCGACGCGGCGAAGACGCCGTCGCGCTCGCGCTCATCGGGGACGGCGCCACCAGCGAAGGCGACTTCCACGAGGCGCTCAACTTCGCGGCCGTCTTCAAGGCGCCCGTCGTGTTCTTCGTGCAGAACAACCGCTTCGCCATCTCGGTGCCCTTCGAGAAGCAGAGCGCCGCGGAAGCGCTGGCGTACAAGGGCATCGGCTACGGCATGCGCTCGGAGCAGGTCGACGGCAACGACGCCGTCGCCGTCCTGGCCGTCCTCGACGACGCCGTCAAGCACGCCCGCGAAGGCAAGGGACCGGTGCTGGTCGAGGCCCACACCTACCGCATCGACGCCCACACCAACGCCGACGACGCCACCCGCTACCGCGACGCCGGCGAAGTCGCGAAGTGGCGCGAAGCCGACCCGCTCAAGCGGCTCGAGACCTACCTCAAGAGCCGCGAAAGCCTGACGGACAGCGAAATCGAGCAGTTCGCGGCCGACGCCGAGGTGTACGCCCAGTCCGTCCGCGACACCCTCAACGCCGAACCCGAACTCGACCCGCTCTCGCTGTTCGACCACGTCTACGCCGAACCCACCCGCCAGCTCGCCGCCCAGCGGGCCGCCCTCGCAGCCGAACTGGAGGCCTGATGACGACCACCATGGCCCAGGCCCTCAACGCGGCCCTGCGCGACGCCCTCAAGGACGACGACCGCGTCCTCGTCTTCGGCGAAGACGTCGGCACCCTCGGCGGCGTCTTCCGCGTCACCGACGGCATCACCGCCGACTTCGGCGAGGACCGCTGCTTCGACACCCCGCTCGCCGAGTCCGGCATCGTCGGGTTCGCCCTCGGGATGGCGATGGGCGGCTTCCGGCCGGTCGTCGAGATGCAGTTCGACGCCTTCGCCTACCCCGCTTTCGAGCAGATCACCTCGCACGTGGCGAAGCTGCGCAACCGCACCCGCGGGGCGCTGGAGGTGCCGATGGTCATCCGCGTGCCGTACGCGGGCGGCATCGGCGGCGTCGAGCACCACTGCGACTCCAGCGAGGCCTACTACACGCACACGCCGGGCCTGCGCGTCGTCACGCCGGGCACCGCGCAGGACGCCTACGACCTGCTCCGCGACGCCATCGAGTCACCGGACCCGGTGATCTTCCTCGAACCGAAGTGCCGCTACTGGTCGAGCGAAGAGGTCACCTTCACCCGCACCGGCGCCCCGATGGACCGGGCCGTGGTCCGACGGCCCGGCAAGGACGTCACGCTCATCGCCTACGGCCCGATGGTCGCCACCGCGCTGGAAACCGCCGAGGCGGCGAAGGACGAAGGCTGGGACGTCGAGGTCGTCGACCTGCGGTCGCTGTCGCCGTTCGACGACGAGACGGTCACGGCGTCGGTCCGCCGCACCGGCCGCGCGGTCGTCGTGCACGAGGCGGCCGGCTTCGGCGGCTACGGCGCCGAGGTCGTCGCGCGCGTCACCGAGCAGTGCTTCCACCAGCTCCACGCGCCCGTCCTGCGGGTCACCGGGCTCGACATCCCGTACCCGGCGCCGAAGCTCGAACGCCACATGCTGCCCGACGTCGACCGGATCCTCGACACGATCGCGCGCCTGCAGTGGGACGACACCCCGGTGGTGGCCGGTGCCTGACTTCCTGCTGCCGGACCTCGGCGAAGGCCTGACCGAGGCGGCGATCGTGGACTGGCGGGTCAAGGTCGGCGACACCGTCGACGTCGACCAGGTCGTCGTCGAGGTCGAGACGGCGAAGGCGGCGGTCGAGGTGCCGGTGCCGTTCGCCGGCGTGGTGTCCGCGCTGCACGGCGAGCCGGGCCAGCTGCTGCCGGTCGGTGCGCCGCTGCTCACCGTCGGCGGGTTCGCGGAACCGGGCGTGACGACGTCTTCCGGGAGCGGGAACGTCCTCATCGGCTACGGCACCGCGCCCACGACCCGGCGCAAGCGGGCTCGGCGACCGGTGAACGTCACCGCGCCCACGCGGCCGAAGCAGCCCGGCGTGATCTCGCCGTTCGTCCGGAAACTGGCCGCGGACAACGGGATCGACCTCGCGAAGCTCACCCCGAGCGGACCGGACGGCATCATCCGCCGCGCGGACGTCGAAGCGGCGCTGAAGAAGCCCGCCGCGAAGGGCAAGCGGATCCCGCTCACCGGCGTGCGCAAGGCCGTCGCCGACAAGCTGACGACGTCCCGGCGCGAGATCCCCGAGGCCACCGTCTGGGTCGACGTCGACGCGACCGGGCTGGTCACCGCGCGGGCCGCGCTGAACGCCAAGTCCGACCGGCCGGTCAGCCTGCTCGGCCTGATCGCGCGGTTCGCCGTCGCGGGGCTGAAGAAGTACCCGGAGCTGAACTCGCGCGTCGAGGGCGACGAGATCGTCCTGCTCGACGAGGTCCACCTCGGATTCGCCGCGCAGACCGACCGCGGGCTGGTCGTGCCGGTCGTGCGGGACGCCGGGGCGCTGTCCACCCGTGACCTGTCGGCGGCGATCGGCGAGCGCGCCCGCTCCGCGCGGGAGGGCAAGCTCGCGCCCGCGGACCTGACCGGCGGCACCTTCACGGTCAACAACTACGGGGTCTTCGGCGTCGACGGCTCGGCCGCGATCATCAACCACCCCGAGGCGGCCATCCTCGGCATCGGCCGGATCATCGACCGGCCGTGGGTCGTCGACGGCGCGCTGGTGGCCCGGAAGATCTGCGAGCTGACCCTGGCCTTCGACCACCGCGTCTGCGACGGCGGCACGGCGGGCGGGTTCCTGCGGTTCGTCGCCGACTGCGTGGAGTCGCCGGTCACCGCCCTCGGCGACCTCTGACGACTCACCGGCGGAGTTGGCCGGTGGTGACGGTGGTGGCACTTAAAGTGGTCGCGTGACGACACCGGCCCAGCACGACCGCGACCTGGCGGAGGGGCGCGTCGCCCGGCTCAAGCAGGACCTGCGGGACGGGCTCGCGACCCCGCCGGGGGACGTCGAGGCGATGGACGAGCTCGTGGCGAACGCCCACCGGCTGCTCGAGGCCGAGCTGGCGTTCGACGAAGCCCGGCGGCGGCTCGCCGACGCCCAGCTCGAGTCCCGGCACGCGGCGACGCAGCGCGCGGTCGTCTGGTTCGCGGCCGCGCCCGTGCTGGTGCCGCTGGTGGCCGCGGCGCTGGTGCTGTTCGAGGTCCTGTCGCCGGCGTGGCTGCCGGCCTTGGTGCCGCTGTTCGGCGCGGGGCTGTGGGTCGGCTTCGCCCCGGTCCGCCGGACCGCGGCGGTGATCCGCGAGCGGACGCGCGCGGCGTGGGCCGGCAGCGTCACGGCGCTGGCGCTGGTGCTCGCGCTGATCCCGTGGCCAGGGGCGGTGATCTGCACGGTCGTGACGGCGCTGGGCGTCGCGGGCACGATCGCGCTGCTGTGGCGGGAAAGCCGGACCGCATGAGCCACGGCTACGCGACCTACGGCGACGACCCCGAGTTCACGCAGGAGTACGAGGTTCCGCCGGACGCGGCCGACCCGGCGCGCCGCGACCTCGACGAGCTGTTCGCGGCGGTCGACGGGCTGCGCGAGGCCGACGAACGCCTGAGCCAGGAGGTCGAGGACCTGGCCGAGCGGCTCGAAACCGGCGGAGCGCCGGGCCAGGAGGACCGGCTCGACCTGCTCGGCAGGCGCCTGGACCGGCTGCAGCAGCAGGTCCAGGCCCTGGAGCGCGCGGTCCGCGTGTCCGACGGCGTCCCCCAGGTGAACCTCGACGACGTCGGCGCGGAGACGCGGGCCCTCGCGGCGGAGGCGGCGCGGTGGGACGACCTGCACAAGGAGCTGGTCACGAAGGAGCAGCGCGCGCGGTACGCGGAGGAGATCGCGCACCTGGACGCGGTGCGATCGGCGCTGTCCCGCTGCGACGCCGACCTGCTCGAGGTGGTGCGGGTGCTGGCGTCGACGGACCGAGGCGCCCGCGCCCGCGGGGACGCGGAGTCGTCGTTGCGGGCATTGTCGACCCGGCGCCGGACGTTGCTGGACGAGGAGATCCCGGCGGCGGTCGCGTCGGCGGAGCAGGCCCGGTTGGCCCTGCGCGAGGCGGACGCGGTCGAGGCCAGGGTGGTGCCGCAGCTGGAGCGGGCCGAGCGCGCGTGGCACGACCTGCAGGTCCGGCTGCGGACCCGGATCACGGACGCACTGGGCTCGAACGCCCTGCTGCCGGCGTGGTTCGGCCACGCGCTGGGGGTGGCCCCACCGCCGGGCACATCGGGCGACGCGTGGATCCGGACGGCCGCGTCGGTGCTGGCGTACCGGGTGACGTTCGGGATCACGGACCCGGCGTTGCCCCTGGGCCCGCCGGCGCCGGAAGCCGCGGACACGACCGAGCGGCGGTGGACCTGGCGGGCGAGGCTCGAGTCGGATCTGGACGACCTCGCCCTGTAGCCCGAGGTGTGCGTTAACCCGCGTCCCACGTGATCAGCCGCGATTCTCGCGTGATTGGACGCGTAACTCGCGTGATTGGAGGGGCATCTCGCGTGATTGAGGGGGCATCACCCGTGATTGGGGGGTCAACTCGCGTGACTGGGGGGTCGACACGGCTGCGAGGCGTGTCGACCCTTCAAACACGGGTGATGCCCCTCCAATCACGGGTGATGCCTTTCTGATCACGGGTGATGCCTCTTCGGTCACGGGGCAGTCAGGTGCGGAGGGCGGACTCCAGCAGGCGGTGCAACTCGCCCAGGCGGGTCTTGCCGGGCTTGCCGGGTGGGAACTTCCTCAAGGTTGCGCGCACCTCCGCCGGAGCCTGTGCGAGCGCCCACTGGATCTCGGCCTCCGCGGAACCGCCTGCCAGCTCGCGGGCCAACGCCGCCTGCTGGGCCGGGCCGACGATGTGCTTCACCTGGTGCGGGGAAGCCAAGGGATGCAGGTAGGCCGCCCCCGCCGCGCCGACGGCCGCGCGGGCGGCGGCCGAGGCGGCGGCGTCGGACGTCTCGCCCGCTGCCGCCAACGCGGCCCAGGCCGCCGTGCGGAGGGCTCGGGTGCGGGGGCCTCCCGCCGCGAACTCGCGGGCCGCCGCGATGGCCGCCGCCGGGCGGGGGTCGTCCGGGATCAGGGGCAACACCCGGGAAGCGCAGGATGCGGCCCAGTTCGTCAGCACGCGCAGCTCGTCGAGATCCAGCTCCATGCCCCTGAAGCTTATCCTTGAACCGCCGGTTGAAACTCCGGGCGGCCCAGGGCCTGCCGCCGCAGGCGGTTGAAGAGCTTGGCGTTGTTCAGGGCGAAGACGCCGGTCGTCGAGCCGTCCCGGGTGAACGTCGCCACGAACGATGATGACGAAGGGTCGCCGTCCACGAACGAAAGCGTGTCGTCCGGGCGGGGGTGCCCGGCCAGCTGCAGCCGGCCCGAATACTGGTCCGACCAGACGTATCCGCTCGGCGTGTACGTCCGCGCGGTGTGCCCGGCCAGCAGGTTGGCCACCGCGACCGGCGCCTGCTCCGACGCGTTCGTCCAGTGCTCGTGCCGCCGTCCCGCGAACCGGGCCACGTCGCCGACCGCGACCACCTGCGGCAGCGAGGTCACCAGCCCCGCGTCCGTGTGGACGCCGTTGCCGACCTTCAAACCGGAGCCGGCCAGCCACTCCGTCGCCGGGGTCATCCCGACGCCCGTCACGACCACGTCGGCCGGGACCACCGAACCCGACGCCAGCGAGACGCCCGCCGGGGCAAGGCCCGTGACCTGGACGCCGCAGCGCAGGTCCGTGCCGTGGTCGACGTGCAGCCGGGCGCACACCTCGGCCAGCGCCGGGCCCAGCACCGGCGCCAGCGGCGCGGCCAGCGCCTCCAGGACGACGACGTCGAGACCGAGGGAACGGCACGTCGAGGCCACCTCGGCCCCGATGAACCCGGCCCCGACGATGGCCACCCGGACCCCCGGGACCAGCGCGGCGCGCAGGGCGAGAGCGTCGTCGACCGTCCGCAACACGAAGGCGCCCTCGAAGCCCGGCAGCGTTCGCGCGCGGCCGCCGGTGGCGATCACGACGCCGTCCGCGTGCACCGACGTGCCGTCCGACAGCCGCACGCGTCGCTCGGCCGGGTCCAGCGCCGTGGCTTCGACGCCGAGCCGGAAGTCCAGGGCCAGCGACGCCAGGTCACCGGCGTCGAGCAGGTCCAGCGACTCCCGTGACGCCGTCCCGGCCAGGAAGCCCTTGGACAGCGGCGGCCGGTCGTAGGGCAGGTGCGGCTCCGAACCGATGAGCACGATCCCGCCGTCGTACCCCTGCGCGCGCAGCTCCTGCGCCGCGCGGACCCCGGCGAGCGAAGCGCCGACGACCGCGATGCGCTTCACGCGGCGTCCTCGCCGGCCACACCCTGGACGTAGATGACGCCTTCGTCGACGACGACCGCGTACGTGGGCACCGGGTCCTTCGCCGGCAGGCAGGTCGGCATGCCCGTGCGCAGGTCGAACAGCGCCGCGTGCAGCGGGCACTCGACGAAGCAGCCTTCGAGCCAGCCGTCGGCCAGGGAGGCGTCCTGGTGGGAGCACGTGTCGCCGATGGCGTACAGCTCGCCCTCCTCGGTGTGGAACACCGCGATGGCGGGCGGGCCGGGGACCCGGACGGACTCGCCGGGGGGCAGCTCGTCCACCGTGCACGCGCGAATCATGACGCCTCCGAGGGATTTGTTGCGTATTGAGGAACATCCACTGCGATACGCAACTCAAGTCTGAGTCCGGCGGAGAGCCGCGTCAAGGGGGTACGCCCCGGTAGTTTTCGTTACCCGGTAACGGGTATCCCGGACACGCCGACGCGCCCGTGCCGGGGATGGTGGCACGGGCGCGGCGACGTCGAGGCTAGTTCTCCCCGTGCCGGTAGAACGGCGTCTTGATCGGGGCGAGCGGGGTGTTGCCGAGGATCAGGTCGGCGGCCTTCTCGGCGGTCATCATCACCGGGGCGTAGATGTTGCCGTTGGTGATGTAGGGCATCACCGACGCGTCGACCACGCGCAGGCCCTCGGTGCCGTGCACCCGCATGGTCTGCGGGTCGACGACGGACTTCTCGTCCACGCCCATCTTGGCCGTGCACGACGGGTGCAGCGCGGTCTCGGCGTCCTTGGCCACCCAGTCGAGGATCTCCTCGTCGGTTTCCACGGACGGCCCCGGCGAGATCTCCCCGCCGTTGTACGGGTCCAAAGCGGACTGGTTGAGGATCTTCCGCGCCACCCGCACCGCTTCGACCCACTCCTTGCGGTCGGTCTCGGTCGAGAGGTAGTTGAACTTGATGGCCGGGTGCTGCCGCGGGTCGGTGGAGGTGATCTTCACCGAGCCGCGGGTGTCGGCGTACATCGGGCCGACGTGCACCTGGTAGCCGTGCCCCTCCGTGGGCGCCGAACCGTCGTAGCGGATCGCCACCGGCAGGAAGTGGAACATCAGGTTCGGGTACTTCACCTCGTCGTTGGACCGGACGAACCCGCCGCCCTCGAAGTGGTTGGTGGCGGCAGGCCCGGACCGCAGGAACAGCCACTGCGCGCCGATGAAGGGCCGCTTCCACTTGGCCAGCGACGGCTGCATCGACACCGGCTGCTTGCAGGCGTACTGGATGTAGACCTCCAGGTGGTCCTGCAGGTTCTCGCCGACGCCCGGCAGGTCCTTCACGACGTCGATGCCGAGCTTCTCCAGCTCGGCCGCGTTCCCGACGCCGGACAGCTGCAGCAGCTGCGGCGTGTTGATCGCGCCGCCGCAGAGGATGATCTCCTTGCCGTACACCTCGGCCGGCGCCTGCCGGCCCTGCGCGTACTCGACGCCGACCGCGCGGGTGCCGTCGAAGAGGATCTGCGACACGAACGCGTGCGTCTTCACCGTCAGGTTGGGCCGGTCCAGCACCGGGTGCAGGTACGCGCCCGCGGCGGACAGCCGCCGTCCTTTCCGGACGTTCCGGTCGAAGGCCGCGAAGCCCTCCTGCCGGTAGCCGTTGACGTCGTCGGTGCGCGGGTAGCCCGCCTGCTCGGCGGCGTCGAAGAACGCCTGGAACAACGGGTTCGACGCCGGTCCGCGCTCCAGCTCCAGCGGCCCGTCGTGGCCGCGCCACTTCCCGTCCGGCGGGTCCGCGAGGCAGTTCTCCATCCGGTTGAAGTACGGCAGGCAGTGCGCGTAGTCCCAAGTGGACATCCCGGGGTCGGCGCCCCAGCGCTCGTAGTCCATCGGGTTGCCGCGCTGGAAGATCATCCCGTTGATGCTGGACGACCCGCCCAGCACCTTGCCGCGCGCGTGGTAGATGCGGCGGCGGTTCATGTACGGCTCGGGCTCGCTGCGGTAGCCCCAGTCGTAGAACTTCGACCCGATCGGGAAGGTCAGCGCGGCCGGCATGTGGATGAAGACGTCCCACTTGTAGTCCGACCGGCCCGCCTCCAGGACGAGGACCTTGTTCGCCGGGTCGGCGGAGAGCCGGTTCGCCAGCGCGCAGCCCGCCGAGCCACCGCCGACGATGACGAAGTCGTAGGTATCGGAACTCATCGAGCCTCCTAGCCGGGCAGGGTGTCCGGTGCGTTGTCGGGCACGTGCTCGGGGCTCGTGTGCGACGAACCCCAGGTGCGGCGCCGGACGTACAGCATGATCGCACCGATGATCACGATCAGCCCGGTGACGATCACCGCGCCCCACTGGAAGTACCAGTGGTCGTCGCCGTAGACCGCGGCCCGCGGCCAGATCAGGTTGATCGTCATGCCGGCGCCGTAGACCACCGCGACCAGGTTCACCAGCGTGCCCCAGCGGCCCAGCTTGAAGTACGGGCCGTGCTCGGGCCGCGGCCAGTTCCCGCGCAGGCGGCGGACGAGCATCGGGCCGGTGACCATCAGGTAGGGGATGTAGAACAGGATGATCGCCGTCGAGGTCAGGATGAAGAACGCCCGCTGGTTGCCGAGGTTGATCAGCAGCACGACGACGGTGAGGCCGCCGGTGAGCAGCGCGGGCAGCACCGGGGTCTTCGACCGCGGCGACACCTTCGCCATCGCGCGGCTGAACGGCAGCCTGCCGTCGCGGGCCATCGCCCAGGTCATCCGGATCGCCGCGGTCTGCACGGCGAGGCAGCAGACGGTGATCGCGATCGCCGAGCAGATCAGGAACGCGTCGCCGAGGCCCTCGCCGAGGGTGCTCTTCAGCAGGTACGGCATGCCCGACGTGCTGAGCTCCTTGGCGCTCAGGTCGCCGACGGCCATCATGCCGAACAGCATGATCAGCCCGCCCACGACGAACGCCGCGGTGATCGCCCGCAGGATCGCGCGCGGCGCGTGCCGCCGCGGCTGGGTGGTCTCCTCGGCCAGCGAACCCGCGGTGTCGAAGCCGTAGAAGACGTACGCGCTCATCAGGGACGCCACCAGGAACGCGCCGAGGTAGCCGAGCGACTGGCCCTCACCGGTGCCGGCGGTGTCGAAGACCAGGCCGGGACCGCGCTTGATGTGGATGGCCAGCGCGATGACCAGCAGGATGCTCGCGCCGAGCTCCACCGCGACGCCGAAGTTGTTGATCTTCGCCATCAGCTTGACGCCGATGATGTTGACGATCGTGGCGAACACGACCAGCACCAGGGCCAGGATGATGGCGTTCTGCGCGCCACCCGGCGTCGAGGTGAGGCCGGCGTCTTCGTCGCTGCCGACGATCTGGAACGCGGTCGAGACCTGCGGCAGGATGATCTGGTAGGCGACCGCTACGGCCGCCGCGGTGACGATCGCGCCGATGATCATGATCCAGCCGGCCAGCCACGACGTCGCCGGTTTCGCGATCTGCTTGGCCCACTGGTAGACCGAGCCGGCGAGCGGGTACTGCCCGGCGAGCTCGGCGAAGCACAGCGCGACGGCGAACTGGCCGATGAAGACCAGCGGCCAGGTCCAGATGAAGGCCGGGCCCCCCGACCCGAAGCCGAAGAAGAAGAGCTGGAACACGCCGGTGAGGATGGAGATGTAGCTGAACCCGGCGGCGAAGCTGGAGAACGACCCGAGCGAGCGCTCGAGTTCCTGGCGGTAGCCGAACTTCTCGAGTTCGGAGGAGTCGTCGGCAGCAGGCCCCCCGCCCGCCGGTTTTTCCTGAGTGGTCATCGCGTGCGTCCTCACGTGGGTGGGGGAAGGGAGATTTCAGCCCTTGAACCAGTGCTGCGGAACGGGGTCGATGTTCTGGTAGATGTGCTTGCTCTCCTGGTACTCGGCCAGCCCGGACGGCCCGAGTTCGCGGCCGATGCCCGACTTGCCGAAACCACCCCACTCCGCCTGGGGGAGGTAGGGGTGGTAGTCGTTGATCCACACGGTGCCGTGGCGCAGGGCCCCGGCGACGCGCTGGGCGCGGGACGCGTCCGACGTCCACACGGCTCCGGCGAGCCCGTACTCGGTGTCGTTGGCCAGCGCGATCGCGTCGGCCTCATCGGTGAAGCGTTCGACGGTGACGACCGGCCCGAAGACCTCTTCGCGGACGATCTTCATGTCCCTGGTGCAGCCGGAGAACACGGTGGGCCGCAGGAAGAAACCGTTTTCGTACTGCGGTCCCTCGGGGCGTTCGCCGCCCGCCAGCAGCGTCGCACCCTCCTTGAGAGCGCTTTCGATGTAGTCCTCGACCTTGGCGCGGTGCTCCGCCGAGACCAGCGCACCCGTTTCGGTGGCGGGGTCGAGCGGGTCGCCGACGCGGATGCGGTCGGCGCGCGCGGCGAGGTCGGCGACGAACCGGTCGTGGATGCCGTCCTGGACGATCAGCCGCGCGCCCGCCGAACAGACCTGTCCGGAGTGGACGAACGCGGCCATCAGGGCGTAGTCGAGCGCGGTGTCGTAGTCGGCGTCGTCGAACACGACGTTCGGGTTCTTGCCGCCGAGTTCGAGGGCGACCCGGCGAACGCCCTTCGCGGCGGCGGTCATGATCTTCTCGCCGGTCGCGTAGCCGCCGGTGAAGGACACCAGGTCGACGCCAGGGTGCTCGACCATCGCCGCGCCGACGCGGCCGTCGCCGAGCAGCAGGTTGACGACGCCGTCCGGCACGCCCGCCTCTTCGAGCAGGGTGACCAGCCTGATCGTGGTCAGCGGGGTGACTTCGCTCGGCTTGAGCACCACGGTGTTGCCCGCGGCCAGCGCCGGCGCGACCTTCCAGGACATCTGGAGCAGCGGGTAGTTCCACGGGGCGATGAGGGCGCAGACGCCGACCGGTTCGTGCACGATCCGGCTGACCACGGTCGCGCTCCCGGCGTCGACCAGGCGTCCGGCGTCCTTGTCGGCGAGGTCGGCGTAGTAGCGGAAGACGTTGGTGACGTCGTCGATGTCGATGCGGCCTTCGCCGAGGGTCTTGCCGGTGTCGAGGCTCTCGGTGCGGGCCAGTTCCTCGCGGTCGCGGACCAGCAGGTCGGCCGTCCGGCGCAGCAGGGCGGCGCGCTCGGTGGCGGTCGTCCGCCGCCATGGTCCCTGGTCGAACGCCTGGCGCGCGGCGCGCACGGCGGCGTCGACCTCCGCGAGGCTCGCCTCGGCCACGGTCTCGATGACCTGGCCGGTGGCGGGGTTCAGCACATCGAACATGCGGCCCTTCCCGGATCGGTAGTGGCTGCTCGGCGTCGAGAGTGCGTACATTTGTACGCGAAACATGTACAGATGTCCACAAGGGGGTTCGATGGCGAAGAGCGAACCCGGCGCGACGCGGCGCCGCGGTCCGAACGATCCCGAGCGGCGGGCGCGGATCGCCAAGGCGGCGATCGAGGTGGTCGCGAAGCGGGGGATCGACGGTGTCACGCACCGGTCGGTGGCGGCCGCCGCGGGTGTCCCGCTCGGCTCGACGACCTACCACTTCGCCACCCTGGACGACCTCCTGGAGGTCGCGCTGCACGAGGCGGCCGAGAAGAACGTGCACGCCTTGAAGGAGTGGGAGTCGGCGCTGCCGCCGGACGCGGACTTCGCGGCCGCGCTGGCCGACCTGGTGATGGGCTACATCAACGAGCAGTACCGGGACACGGTCGTCGAATACGACCTGTACGTCGCGGCCCTGCACCGGCCCGCGCTGCGCAAGGCGAGCGCGGCCTGGGACGACGCCCTGATCGCGTTCTTCGGCTCCCGGACCGACCCGCTGACCGGGCGGCTGCTGGCCGGGTTGTTCTGCGGGCTGCTGATGCAGGCGGCCCTGGCCGACCCCCGGCCGACGCGCGACGAGATCGAAACGCTGTTCCGGCGGGCGATCGAGGGACCGCCGGCCTGAGCCGGTTGACAGGCGGTCGGGACGGCAGTCACTCTGTTCCGGAGTGAGCAACAAGACGCGTTCTGCGCAACTACTCCCGAACTGATCCGCGGAGAGGACCACGCCGGTGACCGCTATCGATCTCCCTCCGAGCCTGCTCGCCACCCTGCCCGGCGCCGCCTACACCGACCCGGCGATCTTCGCGGCCGAGCAGGCGAAGATCTTCGAAGCGGACTGGTTCTGCGCTGTGCGCAGCGCCGACCTCGCCGGGCCGGGTGCGTTCGAGACGGTCCAGGTCGGCAAGGAGAGCGTGCTCGTCTCGCGGGGCCGGGACGGGAAGCTGAACGCCTTCCTCAACGTCTGCCGCCACCGCGGCGCCCGGCTGTGCACGGCCGAAACCGGTACCGTCAAGCGCGCTTTCCAGTGCCCGTACCACGCCTGGACGTACGGCCTCGACGGCAAGCTGATCGCCGCGCCGAACCTGACCGGGATGCCGGACGTCGACCGCGTCGAATTCGGCCTGACCAAGGTCCACCTGCGGGAGTGGCTCGGTTACGCCTGGGTCTGCCTGGCCGACGAACCGCCGTCGTTCGAGGAGACGGTGGTCGGGGCGGTCACCGAGCGGCTCGGCGGCCCGACCGAGATCGACGCCTACGGCATCGACGGCCTGGCGCTGGGCAAGCGCATCGAGTACGACGTGAAGGCGAACTGGAAGCAGATCATCGAGAACTTCATGGAGTGCTACCACTGCGCGACGATCCACCCGGAGCTCACCGAGGTGCTCCCGGAGTTCGCCGACGGCTACGCCGCGCAGTACTACGTCGGCCACGGCGCCGAGTTCGGCGGCGACATCAAGGGTTTCACCGTCGACGGCTCGGAAGGCGTCGACCGCCTGCCCGGGGTCACCGAGGCCCAGGACCGCCGGTACTACGCGATCACCATCAAGCCGGGCGTGTTCGTCAACCTCGTCCCGGACCACGTGATCATCCACCGGATGTTCCCGCTCGCCCCGGACCGGACGCTGGTCCGCTGCGACTGGCTGTACCTGCCCGAAGTCGTCGAGTCAGGCACGGACCTGAGCCGCTCGGTGGAGCTGTTCCACCGCGTCAACCTGCAGGACTTCGAGGCGTGCGAACGCTGCCAGCTGGCGATGGACTCGCGCTCGTACGCGAACGGCGGGGTGCTCGTGCCCAGCGAGCACCACATCGGCGCGTTCCACGACTGGGTCCGGGCCAGATTGGCCTAGATCAGCGCGCGGATGGCGGCCTCGAACCCGGTGACGTGCGCGTGCGTCAACGCGGCGGCCTTCTCGGCGTCGCCCTCGATGATCGCGGTGAGGAGCGGGACGTGCTCGTGGACGTGGCCGGCCATCCCGGACAGCCGGGGCACGAACACGCACCAGATCCGGGTGGCGAGGTTGTCGTACCGGATCAGCGTGTCCTCGAGGAACGGGTTGTGCACGCACCGGTAGATCGCCCGGTGCAGGGCGAGGTCGGTGCGCAGCAGTTCGGCGTTGTCTCCCGGGACACCGGCGTCGAGCTGCGCGCGCAACTCGGTCAGGGCCGCCCGGTCGGTGTCCGTGGCCCGCGAGGCCGCGGCGGCCGTCGCCATCGGTTCGAGGGTGCGGCGGACCTCGGAGATGTGCGCGAGGTCGGAGATGTTGACGTCGGTGGCGAACGTCCCCCGCCGCGGGTAGGCGACGACCAGCCGTTCGGACTCCAGCCGTTTCAGCGCCTCGCGGATCGGCGTCCGGCCCATGCCGAGCTCGGCGCCGAGCTCCTCTTCGTTGAGGGGCGAGCCCGGCGGGATGTCCAGCATGACCAGGCGATCACGGACGAACAGGTACGCCTGCTCGGCCAGCGACGGGGGATTGACCTGCGGGTGCATGGCGCTTAGCCTACATCGACGATTGATATATCAGAAGTCGACCAGTCCTCGGAGGACGCTCGATGACCGATCTGCCGGAGCACCCGGACTTCCTCTGGGACAACCCCGGGCCTCGCCGGAGTTACGACGTGGTCGTCGTGGGTGGCGGCGGGCACGGCCTGGCCACCGCGTACTACCTGGCCAAGCAGGGCATCAGAGATGTGGCCGTGCTGGAGAAGGGCTGGCTCGCGGGTGGCAACATGGCCCGCAACACCACGATCATCCGCTCCAACTACCTCTGGGACGAAAGCTCCGGCATCTACGAGCACTCCCTCAAGCTGTGGGAGGGCCTCGAAGAGGACCTCGGCTACCCCATCCTGTTCAGCCAGCGCGGGGTGCTCAACCTGGCGCACAGCCTGCAGGACGTCCGCGACAGCGTCCGCCGCGTCGAGGCCAACAAGCTCAACGGCATCGACGCCGAGTGGGTGGACGCCGATCGCGTCAAGGAGATCTGCCCGATCGTCAACACCTCGCCGGACGTCCGCTACCCGGTGCTCGGCGCGACCTTCCAGCCGCGCGCGGGGATCGCCAAGCACGACTACGTGGCCTGGGGTTACGCCCGCGCCGCGCACGCGATGGGTGTCGACCTCATCCAGAACTGCGAGGTCACCGGGATCACGACGAACAGCGGCCGGGTCACCGGGGTCGAGACGTCGAGGGGCCGGATCGCCGCGGGCAAGGTGGCGCTGTGCGCGGCCGGGCACACCTCGGTGCTGGCGAAGATGGTCGGTCTCGACCTGCCGCTGACCTCGCACCCGCTGCAGGCGCTGGTGTCCGAGCTGCTGGAGCCGATCCACCCGACGGTCGTCATGTCGAACGCCGTGCACGTCTACGTTTCCCAGGCCCACAAGGGCGAACTCGTGATGGGCGCCGGCATCGATTCCTACAACGGCTACGGCCAGCGCGGCTCGTTCCACATCATCGAGCAGCAGATGGCGGCCGCGCTGGAGCTGTTCCCGGTGTTCGCGCGGGCGCACCTGCTGCGGACGTGGGCCGGGATCGTCGACACCAGCCCCGACGCGTCGCCGATCATCGGACTGACCCCGGTCGAGAACCTGTTCCTCAACTGCGGCTGGGGCACCGGCGGCTTCAAAGCCACGCCCGGTGTCGGGGACGTCTTCGCGCAGACCATCGCGCGGGGCAAGCCGCACGAGTACGCCGAACCGTTCACTTTGGACCGGTTCACCACCGGTGCCCTCGTCGACGAGCACGGCGCCGCCGCCGTCGCGCACTGACTCATTCAAAAGCAGGAGTCTCGATGCAACTGATTCCCTGCCCCTGGTGCGGGCCACGCGAGGAAGCCGAGTTCCACTACGGCGGCCAGGCACACCTCGCTTACCCCGACGACCCGTCGGCACTGTCCGATGAGGACTGGGCGAAGTTCGTCTTCTTCCGCGAGAACCCCAGCGGGCCGTTCGCCGAACGCTGGAGCCACTCGGCGGGCTGCCGCCGGTGGTTCAACGCCGTCCGCGACACCCGCACCCACGACCTGCTGGCGGTCTACCGCCTCGACGAGCCCAGGCCGGTGATCCCGTGACCCGACTGTCCGGCGTCCCCCTCAAGTTCACCTTCGACGGCCGGGAGCTGACCGGGTACCTCGGCGACACCCTGGCGTCGGCGTTGCTGGCCAACGGCATCCACCAGGTCGCGACCAGCATCAAGTACGGCCGCCCACGGGGCATCGTCGGTGCCGGCGTCGAGGACTCGAACGCGCTGGTGCAGATCGAAGCGCCGTTCCCGGAGCCGATGCTGAGCGCGACGACCGTCGAGCTGTACGACGGCCTGGAGGCTCGTGGCCTGCGCGGTCAGGGGCGGCTCGCCACCGAACCGGACCCGGCGCGGTACGACGCCAAGCACGCCCACTGCGACGTCCTGGTCATCGGCGCCGGGCCTGCCGGGCGCGCTGCCGCTGCCGCCGCTTCCGGCCGGGTGCTGCTCGTCGACGACCAGCCTGACGGCGAAGCCCCGGAAGGCGTCCGGTTCCTCTCGCGCACCACGGCGTTCGGCGTCTACGACGACGGGTTCGTGCTGGCGCTGGAGCGCCGAGGTGAACCCCCCGAGCGCATTTCGCGGCAGCGCGTGTGGCGGATCCGGGCGAAACGGATCGTCGTCGCCACCGGCGCCCACGAGCGGCCGATCGTGTTCCCGGACAACGACCGCCCCGGCATCATGCTCGCCTCGGCCGCGCGCACGTACCTGAACCGCTACGGCGTCCTCGCCGGGCGGCGCGTGGTCGTGTTCACCACCAACGACTCCGCTCTCGAAGCCGCTTCCGAGCTGGCGGCGGCCGGGGCCGAGATCGTGCGGATCGTCGACGCCCGCGAGGGCTACGGCGTCATCGGCACCGACGGCGACCAGCACATCACGGCCGCACACGTGGCGAAGCTGGGTGAGCCGGAGGGGGAGCGCGTCGAGTGCGATCTGCTGCTCGTGTCCGGCGGCTGGAACCCGGTGGTCCACCTCTACAGCCAGGCCCGCGGCACCCTCCGGTACTCGCCGGAACTCGGGGCGTACGTCCCGGACGGCTCGCTGCCGAACGTGACCGTCGTCGGCGCGGCCGCGGGCGAAGGCCTGCCGGAAACGAAGGTGCTCTGGCAGGTACCTGCGCCTGAGTCCGAAGTGGACACGCGGTTCGTGGACCAGCAGCGGGACGCGACCGTCTCCGACGTCCTGCGCGCCACCGGGGCCGGGCTGCGCTCGCTGGAGCACGTCAAGCGCTACACGACCATCGGCACCGCGCACGACCAGGGCAAGACGTCCGGCATGCTCGCCGCCGGCATCACCGCCGAAGCCCTCGGCGTCGACCTCGCCGACCGCCGTCCGACCACGTTCCGGCCGCCGTACACGCCGGTGTCCTTCGCGGCGCTCGCCGGGCGGAACCGCGGTGACCTGCACGATCCCGTGCGCGTCACGACGATCCACCCGTGGCACGTCGAGCACGGTGCCGAGTTCGAGAACGTCGGCCAGTGGAAGCGGCCGTGGTACTACCCGCGGCCCGGCGAGTCGATGGCCGACGCCGTTCGCCGCGAGTGCCGGGCGGCCCGCAACGACGTCGCGTGCATGGACGGGTCCACCCTGGGCAAGATCGACGTCCAGGGCCCGGACGCCGGCTGGTTCCTCGACATGCTCTACACGAACATGATGAGCAACCTGCGCGTCGGTCGCATCCGCTACGGCGTGATGTGCGGCGTCGACGGCATGGTGATCGACGACGGCACGGTCATCCGCGTCGCCGAGAACCGCTTCCTGGTCACCACGACGACCGGCAACGCGGCGATGGTCCTCGAGTGGATGGAGGAGTGGCTCCAGACGGAATGGCCGCACCTGAACGTGTTCGCCACCTCGGTGACCGAACACTGGACCACGATCCCGCTGGTCGGGCCGCGGTCACGGGAAGTCCTCGGCCGCCTGGCGCCGGACCTGGACGTCTCGAACGCGGTCTTCGGGTTCATGACCTGGCAGGACGCCGAGGTCGCGGGCATCCCGGCGCGCGTGTGCCGGATCAGCTTCTCCGGTGAACTGGCGTACGAGATCAACGTCCCGTCGTGGCACGGTCCCGCGCTTTGGCAGTCCATAGTTGACCAGGGCGCCACGCCGTACGGCACCGAGACCATGCACGTCCTGCGCGCCGAGAAGGGCTACCCGATCATCGGCCAGGACACCGACGGCACGGTCACCCCGCACGACCTCGGGATGTCCTGGGCGGTGTCGAAGAAGAAAGCCGACTTCATCGGCAAGCGCTCCTTCGCCCGCGCCGAGAACAACCGCCCCGACCGGAAGCAATTCGTGGGCCTCCTGCCGGTGGATCCGTCGGTGCTGCTGCCGGAAGGCTCGCAGATCATCTCGCCCGAGGCACTCTTTACCGCCGAGGGCGCATCGAACACAGCCGAGACCGTGCCCCCACCGCCGGTGCGGATGCTCGGCCACGTCACCTCCAGCTACGACAGCGCCGCCCTCGGCCGCACCTTCGCCCTCGCGTTGGTGCGCTCCGGCCGGGAGCGGATCGGCGAAACGCTGTACGTGCCGGTCGGCGACCAGGTGGTGCCGGTGACCGTGACCGAATCCGTGCTCTTCGACAAGGAAGGAGCCCGCCGTGACGGTTGACCTCACCGAAGAGAAGTTCCGCACCCAGCTCACCGTCCGCCTCCGCGAAGGCGAGTCGCTCCTCGGCGTCCCCCTGCCCGGCCCGTGCACCTTCACCGGCGGCAACGACGTCGAAATCCTCTGGATGGGTCCCGACGAATACCTCGTCCTCGCCGGACCCGGCCGCCAGGCCGAGCTGGAAGCCGCCCTGTCCGGGGAAAGCGACGCCGTGGTGGACGTCTCGGCGCAGCGCAACGTCTACCGGCTCAGCGGGGAGTACGCGGCCGACGTCCTGGCCCACGGGTGCTCGATGGACCTGGAGCTGTCCCCGCCCGGCACCTGCGTGCAGACGCTGTTCGCGCGAACCGGGATCGTCCTCGTGGTCCGGGAGGACGGCTACACGATCCTCGTGCGGCAGTCCTTTTCGGACTACTTCACGGCCTGGCTGGCCGATGCGAGCCTGGAGTACGTCCGATGACCTTCACCCTGACCCTCAAGTGCCCCGAGCGTTCGGGCATCGTCCACGCCGTCACGACGTTCCTCGTCGGGCAGGGCTGTGACATCGTCGAGCACCAGCAGTTCGACGACGACGTCCGCGGCTCGCTCTTCCTGCGCACCTCCTTCACCTGCGCCGAACCGGCCACAGTGGACGATCTGACGCGCGCGTTCGCGCCGGTGGCCGGCGACTTCGGGATGGAGTTCGGCTTTTCCGACGGCACCCCGCCGCGGATCCTGGTGATGGTCTCGAAGTTCGGGCACTGCCTCAACGACCTGCTGTTCCGCTGGCGCGCGGGCGGCCTCGGTGCCGAGATCGCCGTGGTCGTGTCCAACCACGAGGACCTGCGGCCGATGGCCGAGGCGGCCGGGGTGCCGTTCGTGCACGTCCCGGTCACGCCGGAGACCAAGCCGGAGGCCGAGCAGCGGCTGCTCGACCTGGTCGGCGAGTACGAAGTGGACCTGGTGGTGCTGGCCCGGTACATGCAGGTGCTGTCCAACGAACTGTGCCAGAAGCTCGAAGGCCGCGCGATCAACATCCACCACTCGTTCCTGCCCGGCTTCAAGGGCGCCAAGCCCTACCACCAGGCCTACGACCGCGGCGTCAAGTACGTCGGCGCGACCGCGCACTACGTCACCCCCGACCTCGACGAGGGCCCGATCATCGAGCAGGAGGTCCAGCGCGTCGACCACACGTACTCACCGCGCGAGCTGGTGACCGTCGGCAGCGACGCCGAAGCCCTCGCCCTCTCCCGCGCGGTGCGCTGGCACTGCGAACGCCGCGTCCTGCTCAACGGCAACAGCACTGTTGTGTTCCGGTAGAAGGAGTTCCGCCATGAGTGCACCGAAGGTCGTGATCATCGGCGCCGGCATCGTCGGCGCGAACCTCGCCGACGAGCTGACCGCCCGCGGCTGGACCGACGTCACCGTGCTCGACCGGGGCCCGCTGCCGCGCACCGGTGGGTCCACCTCGCACGCGCCCGGGCTGGTCTTCCAGACCAACGCCTCCAAGGCGATGACGGACTTCGCGCGCTACACCGTTTCGAAGCTGACGGAGCTGGACTGCTTCCTCCAGGTCGGCGGCATGGAGGTCGCGACCACCCCGGCCCGCTGGGAGGACCTCAAGCGCAAGCACGGCTGGGCGACGTCGTGGGGCGTGCCGGGTTCGCTCATCGACGCTTCCGAATGTGCCGAGCGCTGGCCGCTCCTGGACGAGTCGCGGATCTTCGGCGCGCTGCACGTCCCGACCGACGGGCTCGCGCGAGCCGCCAAGGCGGTCGAGGTGCTCGCCCGGCGCGCGACTTCGCGGGGCGCCCGGTTCATCGGATCCACGCAGGTCACGGACGTTCTGCAGGAGGGCGGCCGGGTCACCGGCGTCCGGACCGGCCATGGCGACTTCCCGGCGGACGTCGTCGTGTCGTGCGCCGGGTTCTGGGGCCGCGAGATCGGTGCCATGGCGGGCATGGACGTGCCGCTCCTGCCGCTGGCCCACCAGTACGTGAAGACCGGCCCGGTCGCGGAACTCGTCGGGCGCAACACCGAGCAGGTCGAGGCGAGCCTGCCGATCCTGCGCCACCAGGACCAGGACCTGTACTTCCGCGAGCACGTCGACCGGCTCGGCATCGGCTCCTACGCCCACCGCCCGATGCCGGTCGACGAGTCCACGTTGGACCACTCGGTGACCGAGACGGCGATGCCGTCGATGCTGCCCTTCACCGAGGACGACTTCGCGCCCTCGTGGGAGGAGAGCAAGCTGCTGCTGCCCGCGCTCGGCGGGACCAAGGTCGAAGAGGGCTTCAACGGCATCTTCTCCTTCACCCCGGACGGCCAGTCGCTGGTCGGCGAGTCGGCCGACGTCCGCGGCTTCTGGCTGGCCGAAGCGATCTGGGTGACGCACTCCGCGGGTATCGCGAAGGCGGTCGCCGAACTGCTCGTCGACGGGCATTCCGAGGTGGACACCCACGACATCGACGTGCACCGCTTCGAGGCGGTCCAGCTCGCGCCCTCGTACGTCAGCGAGACGGCGCAGCAGAACTTCGTCGAGGTCTACGACATCCTGCACCCGCTGCAGCCCAAGCTGTCCCCGCGCGACCTGCGGGTGACGCCGTTCCACGCGCGGCAGCGCGAGCTGGGCGCGGTGTTCCTGGAAGCGGGGGGCTGGGAGCGGCCGCACTGGTTCGAGGCCAACGCACCGCTGCTGAAGAAGCTGCCGCACGAGGTGTTGCCGCCCGCCCGGGACTCGTGGTCGGCGCAGTTCCACTCGCCGATCGCGGCGGCCGAGGCGTGGCAGACGCGCAACGGCGTCGCGCTCTACGACATGACGCCGTTGAAGCGGGTCGAGATCAGCGGGCCGGGCTCGCTGGAGTTCCTGCAGTCGCTGACCACCAACCAGCTCGACAAATCGGTCGGCTCGGTGACGTACACACTGATGCTGGACGCCGCGGGCGGCGTGCGGAGTGACGTCACCGTCGCCCGGCTCGAACCCGAGGTCTTCCAGGTCGGCATCAACGGGAACATCGACGTCGACCACTTCGTCAAGCACGCGCCGGCCGGGGTGCAGGTCCGGGACACCACCGGCGGCACCTGCTGCATCGGCGTCTGGGGGCCGCTGGCGCGGGACCTCGTGCAGCCGCTCTCGGGCGAGGACTTCTCGCACACCGGCTTGAAGTACTTCCGGGCCCGCAAAGCGCGGATCGCCGGGGTGCCGGTGGTCGCGATGCGACTGTCCTATGTGGGCGAACTCGGCTGGGAGATCTACACGAGCGCGGACAACGGCCTGCGGCTGTGGGACGCGCTGTGGGCGGCCGGCCGGCCCCTTGGCGTGATCGCGGCCGGGCGGGCGGCGTTCAACAGCCTGCGGCTGGAAAAGGGCTACCGGCTGTGGGGCACCGACATGACCACCGAGCACGACCCGTACGAGGCCGGGCTGGCGTTCGCCGTGCGTCCCGCCAAGGGCGAGTTCCTGGGCCGGTCCGCCATCGACGGCCGCAGTGAGGAGACGGCGGCCCGGCGGTTGCGGTGCCTGACGATCGACGACGGCCGGACGGTCGTACTGGGCAAGGAACCGGTGTTCGTCGACGGCGTGGCCTCGGGGTACGTGACGAGTGCCGCCTACGGGTACACCATCGGCCGTCCGATCGCCTACGCGTGGCTCCCGGCGTCGGCGGACATCGGCAGCAGCGTGGAGATCGAGTACTTCGGCCGCCGGGTCACGGCCACCGTGGCGGCCGAGCCGCTGGTCGACCCCGGCATGGAACGGATCCGGCGGTGAAGCCGGTCACGTAGGGTCGCCCCCCGCTCTCGAACGGGTAATCCACAGCAACTCCATGGAAGCGCACCAGGAAATTCTCAGGATCGGGGCGTTTCCTGGAGGGCCGGAGGCTTGTCGAGAGCTGGAGCCGGGCGCGCCAAGGTGTGAAGATCCGGTCAGGATGCGGTGGCAACGGTGTCAGGGCGCCTACCCTCGACGCCGTGTGCGCACGTGTACTGGTCGCGGAGGACGACGAGAAGCAGGCCGAGGTCCTCCGGCTCTACCTCGAAAGCGAAGGCCACACCGTGGTGCTGGCCCCGGACGGCCGGGCGGCGCTCGACGAGGCCCGCCGCGACCGGCCCGACCTGCTGGTCCTCGACGTGATGATGCCGAAGGTCGACGGCCTCGACGTCTGCCGGGTGCTGCGGCAGGAGTCCGACGTCGCCGTGCTCATGCTCACCGCGCGCGCCACCGAGGACGACCTGCTGCTCGGCCTGGACCTCGGCGCCGACGACTACCTGACCAAGCCGTACAGCCCGCGCGAGCTGATGGCCCGCGTCCGGACGCTGCTGCGGCGCACCGCCGGCCGCCGCGAGCCGCCCGACACCGCGTTGCGCGCGGGCGGGCTGCGGCTCGACCCGGTGCGGCACGAGGTGTCCGTCGGCGGCCGCCCGGTCGAGACCACTCCGGGCGAGTTCCAGCTCCTGGAGACGATGATCCGGCAGCCGGGCCGGGTGTTCACCCGCCGCCAGCTGCTCGAACTGACCCGTGGTGACGACCGGTTCGTCAGCACCCGGATCATCGACGTCCACGTGCTCAACCTGCGCAAGAAGCTCGAACCGGACCCGCAGAAGCCCGTCTACCTGCGGACCGTCTTCGGCGTCGGGTACAAGCTGACGGCGGAAGATGACGCGTAGCTTCCCGAGGCGGCGCAGTCTCGTCGTCCGGCTCACGGCCGTTTCGCTGCTCATCGCCCTCGCCTCCATCGCGGCGACCGCGTGGCTCGCGGTGCAGACCACCACCCGCGCGATCCAGCAGGAGCAGGGCCAGGCCCTCTCCGGCGACGCGACGATCTACACCGAGCTGCTCGGCTTCGCCGCGGCGAACCACACGTGGGACCAGGTCGGCCCGCGGCTCAAGGCACTGTCGGAGCAGACCGGCCGCCGGGTCGTGCTGACCACGCTCGACCGGCACGTCCTCGGCGACTCCGGTGGCACGCCGGTCACCCTGCCGGTCAAGGCGACCGCGTCGGTCGACCCGCTGCACGTCGACCCGGTGCTGCTGCCCCAGGCCGGGACGAGCGGCATCGACCCGCGCGCGGTCGGCCCGTTCAAGCTGCCGCCGTCCGAACGCGAAGAGCTCACCACGCTGGCCACGAAGGCCGCCGCCTGCCTGGCCATGGTCGGCCTGCCCGGCCAGGTGCGCGACTCGCCGAGCGGGCGGCCGCAGCTGGCCGGGCTCGATCCGCTCTCCGCCCGCTACTTCGCCGGCAAGTGCCTGCTCTTCGACCTGGCCGAGCCGACGCCGACCGAGCGGACCGCGCTCGCCGCCCTGAACGAGGCCGTCAACCGCTGCCTGCAGAGCCAGGGCGGCGGAGAGGTGAAGCTGGACTTGGACCTGCAGGCCCGCGACGCCGGCGACCAGCGGCCGCTGCAGGGTTGCGTCGATTCGGCCCGCCGCGAGCAGCTCACGCCGTACGTCGCGCCGCCCGCGCTGCTGTTCACGCTCGGCCCCGGCGGCTCGCCGCTGCCGACGTTCACCCTGTCCCGGGAGAACCTCGCCCGGATCCTCGCGGTGACCGGCGGCGTGCTGCTGCTCGCCGTCGCGCTCACCGCGCTCGTCGCGCGGCGGCTGTCCCGCCCGCTGCGGGCGCTGACCGAGGCGGCGCAGCAGGACCGGCCGGCGCCGGTCAAGTCCCGCGACGAGGTCGGCTACCTCGCCGCCGCGTTCAACGACCTGACCGCGCGCCGCGAACGCATCGAGGAGCAGCGGAAGGCGATGGTCAGCGACATCGCCCACGAGCTGCGCAACCCGCTCAACGTCATCCGCGGCCGGCTGGAGGCCGCCGAAGACGGGCACCTGCCGTTCGACCGGGCCCTCAGCGCGTCGCTGCTCGAAGAGACCGTGCTGCTGCAGCACATCGTCGACGACCTGCAGGACCTCGCCGCGGCCGACGCCGGGCAGCTTCGCCTGCACCCGGAGCCGCTCGACGCGGCCGAGCTGGCCGGCCACGTCGCCGCGGCGCACGCCGACCGCGCCGCCGCGGCCGGGGTCACGCTCGCCGTGGCGACTGTGGGCGACTGCGCGCTGGAGGCCGACCCGGTGCGGCTGCGGCAGGTCGTCGGCAACCTGGTGACGAACGCGGTCCGCCACACCCCGCCCGGCGGCCGGGTGACGATCCGCGTTGCGTCCACTGTGGACGAGGTGACGCTGGCCGTGGCGGACACCGGGACCGGCATCGCCGCCGAGGACCTGCCGCACGTGTTCGACCGGTTCTGGCGGGCCGAGAAGTCCCGCAGCCGCCAGACCGGCGGCAGCGGGCTCGGCCTGGCCATCGTGCGCCACCTCGTGCAGGCACACGGCGGGACGGTGACCGCCGAGTCCGAAGTGGACACCGGGTCGACGTTCACCGTCCGGTTGCCGGTGGGCTACAGGGGCAGGCCGGCGTAGTTCTCGGCCAGCTCGGTCTTCGCGGCCGCCGACGTCACCGTGCGGTGGAGCTGGGAGAGCTGGAGCTGGGCGTCGAAGTCATCGCCGTGGCGGTGCAGCATCGACGTCATCCACCAGGAGAAGTGCGTGCAGCGCCAGACCCGCCGCAGCGCCGTCTCCGAGTACGCGTCCACGAGCCGGTCGTCGCCGCGGAACGACGCCGTCAGCGCCCGCGCCAGCAGCGCGACGTCCGCCACCGCCAGGTTCAGGCCCTTGGCCCCGGTCGGCGGCACGATGTGCGCCGCGTCGCCGGCCAGGTAGAGGTTCCCGTGCCGCATCGGGGTGGTCACGAAGCTGCGCATCGGGAGCACGCTCTTTTCCGTGATCGGCCCGGTCTCCAGCGTCCACCCCGCGACGCCGAGCCGCTCGGACAGCGCGGTCCAGATCCGGTCGTCGCTCCACTGCGCGATGTCCTCGTCCGGCGTCACCTGCAAGTAGAACCGGCTCACCCGCGGCGAGCGCATGCTGTGCATCGCGAAGCCGTCCGGGTGCCAGGCGTAGATCAGCTCGTCGGTCGACGGCGCGACGTCGGCGAGCACGCCGAGCCACGCGAACGGGTAGGCCCGTTCCCACACCTGCGGCCCGGGGACCGAGGCGCGGCTCGGCCCGTGGAACCCGTCGCAGCCGACGACGGCGTCCGCGTCGATCCGCCGCGCGACTCCGTCGGAGTCCACGAAGGACACCGACGGCTGCCCGGTGACGTCGTCCAGGACGACGTCGGTGACCGAGTAGTACGCCGGGTGGCCCGCCTTGTCCCTGGCCGCCATCAGGTCCTTGGTCACCTCGGTCTGCCCGTAGACCGTCACGGACCGGCCGATGAGGTCGGTGAAGTCGACGTGGTGGCGGTTCTCCGGCCACTGGAGGTAAATGCCGCGGTGCTCCATGCCCTCGACGTCGAGCCGGGCGCCGAGGCCGACCTCCCGCAGCAGCTCGACCGTGCCCGCTTCGAGGATGCCGGCGCGGATGCGCGCCTGGACGTACTCGGCGGTCTGCCGTTCGAGCAGCACCGAGTCGATGCCTTCGAGCCCGAGCAGGTGGGACAGCAGCAGCCCGGCCGGGCCGGCGCCGACGATGGCTACCTGGGTGCGCACTGGAGACGTCCTTTCCCACGACCGAGCCCCGAGCATGGATCGGCGACCCGGGGCACCACCACCACATTCTCATTCATTGAGAGGAATTCCCCATCGCCCGCGAGATCCCCCGCGCCGCCGCCCGCAGGGCCGGGATCTGCGCCCGCGCGTTCCGGTCGTTGGGCACGATCACCGACAGCGCGGCGACGACGTCTCCGCCGGGCCCCCGCAGCGGAACGGCGATGCCCGTGGTCTCTTCGTCGATGAAGCCGGCGCAGAGGGCGTAGCCGGTGCGCCGGACGTCGGCGAGGAACCGCCGCAGCCGGGCGGCGTCGGTCAGCGTCGTCCGCCGGTAGGCTTCGAGGGGGCCGGCCAGCACCTGTTCCTGCAGGTCGGCGGGGGCATGGGCGAGCAGCACGAGCCCCGAGGAGGAGGCGTGCAGCGGCAGCCGCCCGGCCACCCGTGTCACGTTGACGACCGCACCGGGCGCCGAGAGCCGCTCGACGAACAGCACCTCCCGGTCTTCCAGCACCGCGAGCTGCGTGTGGTGCCCGACGACGGCGTGCAGGTCCTCCATGAACGGCATGGCGGCTTCGCGCAGGCCGAGCGTCGGCGAAGCGCGCGACGCGAGTTCCCACAGCCGCACGCCGACGCGGACCCGCCGGTCGGGCTCCCGCAGCAGCCACCCGTACCCGACGAGCTCCTCGACCAGCCGCGACGCGGTGGCGACGGGCAGGTCCGCCCGCCGCGCGATGTCGGTGACGCGCAGGGCGGGCGCGTCCGGCCCGAAGGTCTCGAAGATGCGCACGACACGGCGGAGCACGGACTCGCCCTGCGCCGGTTTCACCACGTCAGCAGTGTGCCCCACCCGCGCGGCGGGGCACACCGCCGACGTCAGGGAAGGGCGTTCAGGAACGGCTCGTGGCTGTTCTGGAACTCCCAGTTGTAGTACTTGTCCCAGTTGATCGACCAGGTCATCAACCCGCGGAAGGCGGGTGACGTGCCCCCGCGCAGGGAGTAGGAGCCACAGCCACTGCCCTTGACCAGGCAGTTCACCGCGGTCTGCACATCGGCGGGCGAGGTGTAGCCGTTGCCCGCGCTGACGGCGGCGGGCAGCCCGATGGCGATCTGGTCGGGGCGCAGGCCGGGGAAGAACTGCCCGGTGTTCGCCACGGTGAAGCCGGCCTTGAGCATGTCGGTCATGGCGATGTGGAACTCGGCGCCGCCCATGTTGTGGTAGGTGTTGTCGAGGCCCATGACCGGGCCGGAGTTGTAGTCCTGGACGTGCAGCACGGTGAGCGAGTCCCGCAGCGCGTGGATGACGGGCAGGTAGGCCCCGGTCCGCGCGTCACCGGCGCCCGAGCCGCCGTAGAACTGGTAGCCGACCTGCACGAAAAAGGTTTCCGGCGCCATCGTGAGCACGAAGCCCGAGCCGTACTTGGCCTTGAGCGTCTTGAGCGCGGAGATCAGGTTGACGATGACGGGCGTGGTCGGGTTCCGGAAGTCGGTGTCCCCGGCGTTGAGCGACAGCGAGTGCCCTTCGAAGTCGACGTCGAGCCCGTTGAGGCCGTACTTGTCGATGATGGCGGAGACGGAGCTGACGAACTTGTCCCGGGCGGCGGTGGTGGTGAGCTGGACCTGGCCGTTCTGGCCGCCGATGGAGATCAGGACCTTCTTGCCCTGAGCCTGCTTGGCCTTGATGGCCGCGGTGAAGTCGGCATCGCTCTCGACGTTCGGGCATTCGCTGACGGGGCACCGGGTGAACCGGATGTCCCCGGAGGTGACGGAGGTGGGCTCGCCGAAGGCAAGATCGATGATGTCCCAGGCGGCGGGCACATCGGCCATCCGCACATAGCCGGAGCCGTTGGCGAAGCTGGCGTGCAGGTACCCGACGAGGGCGTGCTTGGGAAGGCCGGTGTCAACGCAGCCGCTGGTGGTGGCGCTGGCAGCAGAGCTCTTCGCCGACTCACCGGCACTGTTGTAGGCGGCGACGGAGTAGCTGTGGGTTTCGCAGGCTTTGAGCCCGGAGACGGTGGCGCTGGTCGAAGTGGTGGTGGCAACGACGGCGGCACCTTCGTAGACGCGGTACCCGGTGACGGTCCCGGCGCTGGCACCCCAGCTCAGCCCGATGGAGGTACTGGTGACGCCGGTGGTCTGGGGTGAACCGGGGACACCGGGCGTACCGGGGGTGTTCCCACCCGGCCCATCGAGGACGACGTCGTCGGCGTAGTAGGTGCCGGCGCCGTACCAGCCGTGGAGGTAGAGCTGGGCGGAGGTCTGGTTACCGGTGGTGAAGGTGAGCTGGAGCTGGTTGTAGGCGGAGTTGCCGGACCAGGTCGAGGGCCCACCGGTGATGCCGAGGTAGACGGGATTGCCCCGAACCCAGGCGGAGACGGTGTAGGTGGTGTTGGCCTGAACGGAGACAGTCTGCGAGCACTGTGCGTAGTCAGAGCCAACGGGAGTACCGGCAAGGGCATAGCTGCCGGAGTGAACGGGACTACTGACGGTGGCCGCATTGGCGCAGGTCCACCCGGACAGCGACCCGGCTTCGAAGCCGGGGTTGGCGAGAAGGTTGGCGGCCTGAGCGGGAACGGCGAGAAGGCAGGAGAGGGCAAGCAGGAAGGCGGCGAGGGTTGCGGACAGTCGGGAACGCCTCATCGGGTCCTCCAGTCGGGGAGAGACCTTAATTGTCTGGACCAATGTACGAGTTGTCCAGACCAAAAGGAGGGGTCCTGCGACGAGATCGGGAGGGCAGCCGGGTGAGCGACCACGGCAGGCGGCCAGGCGGCCAGGCGGCCGGGCGGCCAGGCGGCCAGGGCCGATAGGACGGCAGGCCAGCCGGAGGCGGCGAGCAGCGAGGGCGGCAGGGCAACGCGAGGGACAAGCAGCGAAGGCGGCAGAGCACCAAGAGACAGCAACGGGCGCAGGCCCCCGACCACACCCCCCTGCCGACCCGATACAGAGCCGCATCAGCGGCCGTCACGCCGGGTCAAGGCACGCTTTCCCGCCTTGACGCGGCGTGACGGCCGTTGAACAATCCGGCGATCGGGTCGGTGGCACCCACTCACCGAACATTCAAGCGCCCAACCCCAAGAGATCAAGCCACAAGCTCACGCAAAGTGACGACCAGCCCCCCGTGCAAAGAAGATCACCCACCAGGAACCCGGCTCGTCACAACCCGTACCCCACATCACTCATTAGCCTGAAAACCCATGCAAGCCAAAGCATCCAACCCGAGAACCGCTTCGGGTGAAGATCGCCCGCACCCCTTCCCGGCGTCCGGAAAATCCCTATCTTCTGAAAGGGACGCTCAGTGAGAACAGGGGATACTCGTCATGACCCAGTCGCTGGAACTCCCGGTCCAGGAATTCTGTCTCGATTGGACGCTCACGGGCGACGAAGGCGCCCGGGTCGGGATCACCCTGTCCGGGCAGGTGTCCCTGCTGGACAACAACCGGTTCTACAAGATCGACGGCGTCGTCTACGTCACCGAGGGTGATGCGGACATCCGCGCCGTCGGGAACCCGCGGATCTCCGTGCGCCGCAACGGTGTCGAGAAGAGCGGGCGGCAGTGGGGCTGGGAGATGTGCTCGGCGCGCAAGAGCCTCGGCGCGCTGAACACGATGGAGGGCTACTTCGTCCGCACCGGCTACTGGGCGCCCGCCGACCGCGCGATCCAGCTGAGCCTCTGCGCCGAACACGGGTGGAGCCGGCGCAAGAGCTACAGCCCGCACGTCACCGTCCGGATGGTCGACTGACCACTGTGGACGCCCGCCGCCGCGCCGCCGCGACGACCAGCCCGGCCGCGACGGCGCCCGCCACCGCGCACCCGGCCCCGAACCCCGGCGACGGCTCGTGCACCCGCAGCACCGACACGCACAGCCACACCGCGGCGCCGAACAGCAGCCCCAGCACGGGCCCGCCGACGGCCGCGCCCCGCCAGCGGTGGCCGTTGCGGATCGTCCGCAGCCCCGATTCGAGGTAGGCGAGGGCGAACAACGCCAGGATGAGGCTGCCCGCGCCCATCGCGCTGGCCAGCGGGTGCTGGCTGGTGAGCAGGGTGAAGGTCTGGGTGGTCGAGCCGGTCCGCACGTCGGCGGTGACGGCGCCCCCGACGATCCACCGCGCGATCGCCGGCAGGGTGAGCTCGGCGGTGAAGCCGTTGCCGTCGGGCTTGGCCTGGGTGGCCGCGGACCCGAGCGGAATCCCGGCGGCGGAGAGGTCGAGCGCGACCGCCCCGGGATTCCCGGGCCCGGTGAGAACGAGCGGCTTGCTGAGGTCCACCTCGACGGGCGTGGAGACGGAGGCACCCCCGAGGTTCAGGGTGCTCGACGCCTGGTGCGGCACCCGTGCGGGGTTGAGCAGCGCCAGCACGACGAGAACGATCGCCGCGGCCGCGGCGGCCAGCCGCAGCCATACCACGACGGCCTGGGAAGCACCGGCACCCTCGACGCCGGCACCGGTAGCGCCACCGGGCCACCCGGTGCCGTCGGCACCCGGCCCGGCGCCACCCGCGCCGCCAGGCCGACCCGCTCCGGCCCCGCCTTCACCGCCAGGCCGGCCCACCCCGGCGCCGCCGGGCCGGCCCGCTCCGGCGGCCACCCCCGCACCGCCCGCGCCGCCGGGCCACCCGGTGCCGTCGGCACCCGGCCCGAGCTGCCCGTCCGGCGCTCCGACCAGCGTGGCCCCGGGCCGCGCGACCGGGCGCGTCCGCGCCTCCGCGGGCGGCGCCGGCGCGGTCGCCGAATTCAACCCCGCGATCACCCGCGGCGTCAGGTGCAGCACCGGCACCCCGGACCGCTCCAGCCAGCCCGGCCCGTACACCACCGTCGCCGCCGCGGCGAGGTCGGCCGCGAACGACTCCGCCTCCCGGTAGCGAGCGTCCAGCTCGCGGGCCAAGCTGCGCATCACCACGCCGGCGATCGGTGCCGGCACCCCCGAGATCGGCTGCGGGTCGGTGAACATGTGCTGGCGCATCATGCTGATCGCGCCGCGGGTGTTGTCGAACGGCAAGCGGCCCGACAGCAGCTCGTACAGCACCGTCCCCGCCGCGTACACGTCGGCCGCCGGGCTCAGCGCGTTGCCCATTGCCTGCTCCGGTGCGATGTACGCCGGGGTTCCGAGGATCTCGCCACCGTGCGTCACCAGCGTGGCGCCCTCGCTGATCACCCTGGCGATGCCGAAGTCCGCCACCTTGACCACGCCCTGCGTGCTGAACAGCAGGTTCCGCGGCTTGACGTCGAGGTGCAGCACCCCCGCCCGGTGCGCCGCGTGCAGCCCGGCCAGCATCGCCAGCCCGATCGCGCACGCCTGCTCGCCGCTGACGCCGCCGCCGTGGAAGCGGCTGTGCACCGTCCCGCCGTCGAGCCGCTCCATCACCAGCAGGTGCTCGCGGCCGGTGCGGACGTAGTCGTACACCGGCACGATGTGCGGGTGGTCCAGGCTGGCCAGCACCCGGGCCTCGCGGTCGAACAGCTCGCTGCTCGACGCGTGGTTGAGCACGTCCCACGGCAGCTGCTTGATCGCGACACTGCGCCCCAGCGTCCGGTGCACGCCGGCGAACACGACACCCATGCCGCCTTCGCCGATCGTCTCCCCGATTTCGTACTGCGGCAGGGCGGCGACCAGCTCGGCCGGTGCGCTCATCGGGTGAATTCCTGGGTCGACGGGACCGGGAGCTGGACCGTCTTGTCACTTTCGGCCACCGCGGGCGGCGCCGGGTGCGGGGTCAGGTAGCCGAGCAGGAACGCGATCGCCGCCGCGCCGAGCACCACCGGGATCTCGATCGCCGGCTCGGGCGGGACCAGGCGCAGCACCGACAGGCTGATCACCGCGACCAGCCCGGTGCCGAACCCGGCGGGCAGGAACCGCACCCCGCGGCGCCAGCGGTTGGGCGCCAGCCGGTGGCGGGCCAGCGCGAGCAGCGCGGTCACCCAGGCCAGGATCGTCAGCACGAGCATCGCCAGGCCGAAGACGCCGTAGACCGACCAGAAGGAGCCGCGGACGTCGGCGACCGTCGTGGCCTCACCCAGCGTGACGCGCCCGGCGTCGAGCAGCTCGACCGACGACGGCAGCAGCCCGGTCGCCTGTCCGGCCAGGTCGCCGAGGTCGAGGACGAACGTCCGGGACACCGTGCCGCGAGCCGGCACTTCGAAGGGCGCGGTCGTGTCGTAGGCGAAGAACGTCAGCGCGAGCGCCACCCCGGAGAGCCGCACGCTGCGGACCTTGACCGGTGCGCTGCCGGAGTTGGTCGCGACGACCTGCAGCTCCACCTGGTTCGCCGGATCGATCGGGACGGTGGCGTCCTCGATCGGCCGCTGGTCGATCGAAACCTGCAGCCGCAGTGACCCGGAGTCCGCCGACGCGGGCGGCGCCCCCAGCAGCAAGCACAAACCCAACGCAACCCCCGCCGCGATGACACGTCCCATTGGGCATCCCCTACTTGCGTTATCCGACTGGTCCGGAATGCTACAGCGAGCACACACCGGGGAGGGACGTCCCAATGCGATTCGTGGTTCGGCTGTTTTTCGGCGCCGTGGCCGGAACGTTGCTTCTGCTCGTGGGCGCGGGCACGGGTAACGCACAAGTTCCGCCATCGGTTGGTTTGAAACCATCGACCGGCCCGGCGGGCAGTTCGTTCACCATTTCCTGGAATGGTTTCCCGACCTGCAGGACGATCAATTTCTTCTGGGCGGGCACGTCCCTCGGCTCGAAGGTGGCGCCGGCGGTCAGCGGGCAGTTCGCCACCGCGGTGCCCTCCGACGCGAAGCCGGGCTCCTACACGGTGACCGCGATCTGCACGAGCCAGAAGCAGACGGCGAGCGGCACCTTCGTCGTCACCGGGGTCACCACGCCGACCACCACGCCCCCGCCGCCGGTGACGACCACCACGCCTCCGCCGGTGACCACGCGGCCCACCCGGCCGGGCACCATCACGACCCCGGCCACCCCGACCACCACCACCCCGCCGCCGACCACGAGCACGCCGCCGCCGTCCACGCCCGCCACCCCCACGACCTCGAGCACCACCCCCAAGCCCGGCGATCTCGTGCTCGACCGGCCCAGCATCAAGCCCGGCGAGGCGCTCTCCGCCTCCGGGAAGGGCTGCCAACCGGGCCGGATGGTGACGTTGATGTCGGACGGCACCGAAGTCGGCACCGGCTACACCGACAGCGCCGGCGCCTTCACCGCACCGGTCGAGTTCACCCGCATCGAGGCCGGGCGGCACACCGTGGTCGCCGAGTGCGGGGTACGGCTGACCGGCGCCGTCGACCAGGTCGTGACCCGCTCGTCCGGCGGGCAGACCGGCACGCTGGTCGTCCTCGTGTTCTTCGTCCTCGCGAGCATCACGGTGATCCGCTTCCGGTGATCCCCGGTTGACATGCACCCGCCCGGCTGCCTATCGTCGAAAGGCAGCCGGATGGCTGCATGTATCGGGGAAGGCGCGATGGACGAGGTCTTCAAGGCGCTGGCCGATCCCAGCCGCCGCCGGCTGCTCGACGCGCTGAACGAGCGCAACGGCCAGACCCTGCGCGAGCTGTGCGCGGGGCAGGACATGGCCCGCCAGTCGGTGAGCAAGCACCTGGCCGTGCTCGAGGCGGCCGGGCTGATCACGACCACCTGGCGCGGCCGCGAAAAGCTGCACCACCTCGACGCCGCGCCGATCAACGCGATCGCCGAGCGCTGGATGACCCGCTACGACCGGCGGCGGGCCGGCGCGCTGGCCGATCTGAAACGAGCACTGGAGTCCGCACCGATGAACGATTTCGCCTACACCACCTACATCGCCACCACGCCGGAGAAACTCTGGCAAGCGCTTACCGATCCGGCGTTCACGAGCCGTTATTGGGGTGTTTCCTTCGAAACCGACTGGAAACCGGGCTCACCGATGACGTGGGCCGAAGGCGGCGCGAAAACCGGCGACCCCGAACAGGTCGTCCTCGAATCGGAACCATATCGACGGCTTTCCTACACCTGGCACACGTTCACCGGCGAATGGGCGAAAGCCAACGGCGTCGACGAGGAAACGCTGGCGAAACTGCAGAGTGAAAGCCGGACAAAGGTCACGTTCACCCTCGAGCCGCACGGGGAAATGGTGAAGCTGACCGTGCTCCACGACGGTTTCGACCCCGGCAGCACGGCGCTGGAGATGTGCAGCCAGGGCTGGCCCGCGCTGCTGTCCAGCCTCAAGACGCTGCTGGAGACCGGCGCACCACTCGGGTGACCCCGGCCGAACCGGTCGAATTTCCCGAACCCGACAGATCTGACACAGAGATACGTCTGAATCCTCCCCTTTCGTCGGCGCCCGGCTGAAGTCCCGGTGAACTTCCTCCGTTCGACTCGATCCGCTGCGGTTTTCCGGGCGTTAGGCTCGCATAATCCGTGACCGGTGATGGTCCGATCGAGTGACGGGAGTGTGCGCGTGCCGGGGTCAGTGCGAACCCGCTGGATCGTGGTGGCCGTGGTCGTGGCCGCCGCGGCGGGCGCCGTCGTCGCGTTCTGGCCGGACAACGCGGCGGCCGGCGACCCCGAGATCGCGGTCTCGCGCTCGGCGTGCGGCACCGGCTGGACGGATCCGAAGCCGGGCCCGCAGACGTTCCACCTGCACAACACCGGTTCGGTGACGGCCGAGGTCGACCTGATCGACCCGGCGACCGGCGTGATCTACGGCGAGGTCGAGGGCCTCGGCGCGGCGACGACCCGGCCGTTGCAGGTGAACCTGGGCAACGGCAGCTACGCGTTCCGCTGCCTGCCGGAGGACGCGGGCGCGATCGTCGGGCCGGCCGTGCGGATCACCGGCGGCGCCGAGCGGACCGGGCCGGGCGTCGCGCCGGTGACCCACGATGACCTGCTCGGCCCGCTCAAGGCCTACCAGCAGCACGTCACGACCGGCCTCGGCGAGTTGGTCGCGGACACCGGCGCGCTGAAGAACACCGTCCACGGCGGCGACCGCGCGGCCGGTCAGGCGGCGTGGCTGACGGCCCACCTGGCGTACGAGCGGCTGGGCGCGGCCTACGACGCGTTCGGCGACTCCGACAGCGCCCTCAACGGCACCGCCGACGGCCTGCCGGGCGGCCCGGCCGACCCGGGGTTCACCGGCTTCCACCGCCTGGAGCAGGGCCTGTGGCACGGCGAGGACCTGGGCGCACTCGCCGCGGTCGCCGACCGGCTCGACACCGACGCCCGCGCGTTGCAGGCGTCCTTCGCCGACAGCCAGGTCGACGGCAACGACCTCGGGCTGCGCGCGCACGAGATCATGGAGAACACGCTGCAGTTCGAACTCACCGGCCGCACCGACTACGGCAGCGGCACGAACCTGGCCACGGCCCGCGCGAACCTCGACGGCACCCGCGCGGTCCTCGACGTGCTGCGGCCGCTGCTGACGCCGAGGTACCCGCAGCTGTCCGAGGTGGACAGCTGGCTGGACCGCACGCAGAAGGCGCTGGACGCGGCCCACCGCCCGGACGGTACGTGGCTCCGCCCGGCCGAGCTGAGCCGGGAGCAGCGGCAGAAGCTCAACGCGGACGTCGGCGAGCTGACGGAACTGCTGGCCCCGATCGCGGCGATCGCCGAGCCGAGGAGGGTCTCGTGACCGGCCTCCCCCGCCGCTCCTTCCTCCGCCGGGCCGCCGTCGGTGCCGGGCTCACCGTGGCCGCCGGGGCCGGGCTGGGCGCGTCCTCCGCGGCCGGCACCGATGGCCGCTCGCCCGTGCCCTTCCACGGCCCCCACCAGGCCGCCATCCTCCGGAAACCACCCGCCCAGACCGTCGTCGCCTCCTTCGACGCCGTCGCCGGGTCCAAGGCCGAGCTCACCGAGCTCTTCCGCGCCATCACCGACCGGGCGCGGTTCCTCACCGCCGGCGGGGCGCCCGCCGCGCTCGGGATCACCGCGCCGCCCGCCGACTCCGGCGTTCTCGGGCCCGTCGTGCCCGGCAGCGACCTCGGTGTCGTCCTCGGCGTCGGCGCGAGCCTCTTCGACGACCGGTACGGGCTCGCGAAACTCAAGCCCGCCAAGCTGAAGCCGATGACGACGTTCCCGGACGACGCCCTCGACCCGGCCCAGTGCCACGGCGACCTCAGCCTGGTCCTGTCCGCGAACGACACCGACACCGTCCTGCACGCCCTGCGCGACATCGCCCGCGCCACCCGCGGCGGCATGCAGCTGCGCTGGAAGCTCACCGGCTTCAGCTCCCCACCGCGCCCGGACGGCACGCCCCGCAACCTGATGGGCTTCAAGGACGGCACCGCCAACCCCGCCGACTCCGAACTGGACAGTCTGGTGTGGACGAAGGGCGAGCCCGCGTGGACCACGGGCGGCAGCTACCAGGTCGTCCGGCTGATCCGGATGCTCGTCGAGTTCTGGGACCGGGTTTCGCTGGCCGAGCAGGAGAACATGATCGGCCGCCGCCGGGACACCGGCGCCCCGCTCGACGGCACGCAGGAGACCGACGTCCCGCGGTACGCCGACGACCCCGTCGGCACCGTCATCCCGCTGACCAGCCACATCCGGAAAGCGAACCCGCGCACACCGGAGACCGACGCCGGCCGCATCCTGCGCCGCGCGGTGAACTACGACCGCGGCGTCGACAGCAACGGCAACCTCGACATGGGCCTGCTGTTCGTCTGCTACCAGCAGGACCTGGAGCGCCAGTTCGAGGCCGTCCAGACCCGGCTCGCCGGCGAACCGCTCACCGACTACATCTCCCCGTTCGGCGGCGGCTACTTCTTCGCGCTGCCGGGCGTCACCGGCCCGGACGACCACTTCGGGCGTTCCCTGCTCACCTGACCCCACCACGAAAGGAATCCACTGTGGACAAAAGGATCCGCCGGCGACGGCGGGGCCTGCTCGGCGCCGGGGCACTCGCCTCGGTGGCCACGCTGGCCGTCGTCACCGGCTCCGCGGCGACCACCGCGGAAGCCCAGCCGCTGAACCTGTTCCCCGCCCACTGGATCCCGACGTCGACGCCGATCAAGCACGTCGTCGTCATCTTCGGCGAGAACATCTCGTTCGACCACTACTTCGGCACCTACCCGGACGCGGCCAACACCGACGGCACGCCGTTCACCGCCGCGCACGGCACCCCGAAGGTCAACGGCCTCGACAAGAAGCTGCTGACCGACAACCCGAACGCCTACAACCCGAAGCGGCTCACGCCCCAGCAGGCCATGACCTGCGACCAGAACCACAACTACGGCGCGGAGCAGGCCGCCTTCAACGGCGGCAAGATGGACAAGTTCGTCGAGAAGACCGAGACAGACAAGTGCACCGGCCAGCCGATCCTGTTCGGCGAACCCGGCCTGGTGATGGACTACTACGACGGCAACACCGTCACCGGCATGTGGAACTACGCCCAGCACTACGCCCTGAACGACAACTCGTTCAACACGGTGTTCGGCCCGTCCAGCCCCGGCGCGATCGACCTGATCTCCGGCAACACCCACGGCGTCCAGGCCGTCGACCCGGTGACGCACGAGCCGGTCAGCGACGCCTACGCGGTGCAGTCGCCGGATGCCAACGGCATCGGCACGATGATCAACGACCCGGATCCGGCGTGGGACGACTGCTCGGGCAAGAACCACACGAGCAAGGACAACCTGGCCACCATGCACGGCCGCAACATCGGTGACCTGCTCAACCAGCGCCACGTGACGTGGGGCTGGTTCCAGGGCGGCTTCCGCCCGACCGGCACGGCCAACGGGTACGCGGTCTGCGGCCGGACGCACAAGAACGTCGGCGGCAACGCGGTGGTCGACTACAGCCCACACCACGAGCCGTTCCAGTACTACCCGTCGACGGCGAACCCGAAGCACCTCCCGCCGTCCTCGGTGCAGGCGATCGGCCAGACCGACCGCGCGAACCACCAGTACGACATCGCGGACTTCAACGACTCGCTGCAGGCCGGCTCGATGCCCGCGGTGAGCTTCCTGAAGGCCCCGCAGTACCAGGACGGCCACGCGGGCTACTCGGACCCGCTGGACGAGCAGCAGTTCGTGGTCGGGGAGATCAACCGGATCCAGCAGTCCCCGGAGTGGAAGTCGACGGCGATCGTGCTGGCCTACGACGACTCGGACGGCTGGTACGACCACCAGAAGTCCCCGATCCTGAACGGTTCCCACGACACCGCGCAGGACCAGCCGGTCTGCACGGCGAAGGCGACGACGGTGGGCACCTACGCCGACCGCTGCGGCTACGGCCCGCGCCTGCCGCTGCTGGTGGTTTCCCCGTTCAGCAAGGTCAACCACGTCGACCACACGCTGACCGACCAGACGTCGGTGCTGAAGTTCGTCGAGGACAACTGGTTCACCGGCCGCATCGGCGACTCGTCGTTCGACACGCGCGCCGGGTCGCTCACCGGGATGTTCGACTTCTGGTGGCCGAAGGCCCGGAAGGTCACCCTCGACCCGAAGACCGGCGCCGTCGTCAAGTAGCACCGCCGCGGGAGGCCACCACCGGCAGCGGTGGTGGCCTTCAGCGCGCGTCGGGCACCGCGTCCAGGTCCCAGGTCAAGGTCACGACCGTCCCCGAATCACCCGGGGCGATGTCCGCGCGGTCCGCGCTCGCCCGCAGCAGCAGCAACCCCCGGCCCCGCAGGGACACCGGCTGGGTGTCCGGCACCGGTGCCCGCCACCGGCCGTGGTCGGTGATCACCACTTCGAGCCGTCCCGGGTGCAGGGCCGCGTCGACGTCGACCACGCCCGGCTCCGCGTCGCCGTACGCGTGGTCGGCCACGTTCGCCAGTGCCTCGTAACTGGCCAGCACGATGTCGCCCGCCCGGGTCTCCTCGACGCCGGCCCCCAGCACCCAGGCCATCAGGTCGTGCCGCAGGCGGCGGAGGGCGCCGGGCACCGCGGGAACGCCGTGGCAGCGGAACGGTGCCGGCCTCATGCGAGTGCTTCGTCGACGGTCGGGTGGACGCCGATCCACGTGTCGAGCCCGGTCGTCTTCAACGGGCCCGACGTCACCGGGGAATCGCTCACCACGCGCAGCGCGCGCTCGGCCACCCGGCGGTGGGCCGCGGCGAGCACCTGCAGCCCCGCCGAGCAGAAGAACGTCACCTCGCGCAGATCGACCACCAGCTTCTCCGGCCCGCGGGCCAGCACCACGTCGACGACTTCCCCGAACTCCGGCGCGCTGACCAGGTCGATCTCCCCCGCCACGGCCAGCACCGCCGACCGGCCCCGCCAGTCGAGCGTCACCGCCAGTTCGGTGGCGGGCAGGTCCGGCGTCGAAGGCGTCACGGCCTCCCATCGTGCCGCACTCCCCGCCAAACGGCTACCGGTGCGGGAGTTTCACCACCGTCACCCAGAAGTCGTCGATCTTCCGGACCACTTCGACGAACTTCTCGAAGTCGACCGGCTTGGTGACGTAGGCGTTCGCGTGCAGCTCGTAGCTGCGCAGGATGTCCTCCTCCGCCTCGGACGTGGTCAGCACGACCACCGGGATCGTGCACAGCCCGGGGTCCTGTTTGATCTCGCCGAGCAGCTCCCGGCCGTCCTTGCGGGGCAGGTTGAGGTCGAGCAGGATCAGCCCCGGCCGCGGCGCCGTCCCGAACGGCCCTTCGCGCTTGAGGAACCGCAGCGCTTCGACGCCGTCCTCGGCGACGTGCAGCGGGTTGCGGATCTTGTGGTGGGCGAAGGCTTCCCGGGTCATCAGCACGTCACCCGGGTCGTCCTCGACGAGCAGGATGTCGATCGGGGTCGGCGCCTGCGTCATGCGGTCCCCTCCTCCTCGCGGGCCGGCTCCTCGCGGGCCGGCAGGGTGAAGCGGAACGTGGTGTCGGAAGCTTCGGTGTCGAGCCAGATCCGGCCGCCGTGGTACTCGACGATCCGGCGGCACAGGGCCAGGCCGATGCCGGTGCCCGGGTACGCGGACCGCGTGTGCAGGCGCTGGAACAGCGCGAACACCCGTTCGGCGTACTCCGGGTCGATGCCGATCCCGTTGTCCGACACCGAGAACACCCAGTCGTCGCCGTCGCGTTCGGCGCTGACCCGGACCTCCGGCGGTGCCTCGCCCTTGAACTTCAGCGCGTTGCCGATGAGGTTCTGGAACACCGCCGTCATCAGCGCGGGCTCGACGCGCACCTGCGGCAGCTCGCCGCGGCTGACCTTGCCGCCGCTCAGCGACAACGCCACCTCGAGGTTCGCGATCGCCTCGTCGGCCAGCGCACCCGCGTCGGCCACGACGTGCTCGCCCGGCTTGCGGCCGACCCGCGAGAACGCCAGCAGGTCGTTGATCAGCACCTGCATCCGCTTCGCGCCGTCGACGGCGTACTCGATGTACTGCTCGCCGCGCTCGTCGAGCAGGCCCTGGTAACGCCGCTGGAGCAGCTGGCAGAAGCTCGCCACCTTCCGCAGCGGTTCCTGCAGGTCGTGCGAAGCGACGTAGGCGAACTGCTCGAGGTCGGCGTTGGACCGTTCCAGCTCACGGGTGCGCCGGTCCAGCATCGCGGTGGACCGCTCCGCTTCCTGCGTGCGCCGGTCCAGCAGCGCGTGCGCCCGCTCGAGTTCGGCCACCTCGTCGAGGATGCGCTGCCGCATCGCCTCGACGTCGGCACCGAGCTGGGCGATCTCGCGCGGCCCGCTGCTGTGCACCGGGTGGTGGATGTCGGAATCCGCGACCCGGCGGACCTCGCCGGCCAGCCGCAGGATCGGCCGGGTGACGAACTGCCGCAGGCCGAAGAACAGCATCGCGAACAACACCACGACGAGCACCGCGACGACCACGAACATCGCGTTGAGGAAGCGCGCCGCCGCGTCCAGGTCGGCGCGGCCGGCGTCGCGGATCGCGGCGAGGTGGTCGAGCTGGGTGTCGAGCGCCTTGCGCACGTCGACGAACAGCGCCCGGCCGCGTTCGACCTGGGCCGCGGTGACCGGTGGCGCGGCGGGCGCGATGGTGGGCGCGGCCGCGGCCTGCCAGGCGGTGGCCGCCCGCACCACGGCGTCGAGGTCGTCCCCGATCCGGGTGCCGGGGGCCGCGCCGAGCTGCCGCAGCTGCGTGACCGCGTCGGCCTGCGCCCGCATCCCGTCGGTGTAGGGGACCAGGAACTCCGGCTGCCGGCCGAGCTGGTAGCCGCGGACCCCGCTTTCCTGGTTCAGCAGCGCGGTCGACAGCTGGATCGCAGCCAGCCGCTGCGGCCCGATCACGTCGAGCAGGCGGCCGCGGGCGTCGGCGAGGCTGTTCAGCGCCACGCCGGCGGCGACCAGCGCGGCGACCAGCAGCACGGCCTCGACGGCGGCGAGCAGCGCCAGCCTGCGGCGGATGGGCCTGCCGCGTACGTCAGCGCTCATCGGCCTCGGCTTCCGGGTCGTGGCTGAGCAGGGCGAGGGCGACGTCGTCGTCGAGGGGGCCGGAGTTGAGCCGCTCGGCGCGGGCGATCAGCTCGTCGAGCAGGACGTGGCCGTGGATCCCGGTCTCCCGCTTGATGTCGAGCACGAGAGCGGCCATCCGCTCGTGCCCGAGCCGCTCGGACCCGGCGCCGACGCGGCCTTCGAACACGCCGTCGGTGTAGAGCAGCAGCGACCACCCGGGCTCCAGCGGGACCTCCAGCGCGTCCCACTTGGCGCCTTCGACGACACCGAGCGGGACGCCGAGCCGCTCGCCGGAGAGCAGGTGCCCGTCGCCGGTGGTGAGCAGCAGCGGCGGCAGGTGGCCGGCCAGCGACAGCCGCAGGGATCTTCGGTCCGGCGCGACGACGACCATGCAGACGGTGGCGAACAGCGGCTCGATCCGCTCGTGCACCAGCACCCGCTCGACCATGGTCAGCACGTCGGGCATCGGCAGCCCGGCCATCACTAGCGAGCGCCACGCGATCCGCAGCGCGACGCCGAGCGCGGCCTCGTCCGGGCCGTGGCCGCAGACGTCGCCGATCATCATGTGCACGGTGCCGTCGGCGAGCTCGATCGCGTCGTAGAAGTCGCCGCCGAGCAGCGAGCCGTTGCGGCCGGGCCGGTAGCGGGCGGCCAGGTCGAGGTGCGGGTCGCGCAGCAGCGGGCTGGGCAGCAGGCCGCGTTCGAGCCGGGCGTTCTCCCGCGCGAGCAGCTGCTGCTGGAGGAACTGCTGCTCGACCTGCTCCGCGCGCTTGCGTTCGCGGGCGAAGCGCAGGGCCTTCACCAGCAGCGGGCCGTCGACCTGGTCCTTGACCAGGTAGTCCTGCGCGCCGGCGGCGACCGCGGCGACGCCGGTGGCCTGGTCGTGCTGCCCGGTCAGCACGACCACCGCGACGCCCGGCGCGTGCTGCCCGAGCTTGGTCAGCCCGGACAGGCCCATGGCGTCGGGCAGCTGCAGGTCCAGCACCACGCAGTCGGCGGTGAGCGGGCCGCTGAGCGCGGCGGTGAGCGTTTCGACGCGTTCGAGCGCGTAGGGCACGGCCGTGTCCGCCAGCATTTCCTCGACCAGCAGCGCGTCGCCGTCGTCGTCCTCGATCAGCAGCACCCGCAGGCGCGTGCGGGGATCCCACGAAGCGTCGAGCGCGGCGGTCACCGGCTTCTCCCGTTCGGCTGCTCTTGAGCCAGCACATCCAGACGATCAACCCTAGCGGCACCGGCGGCGGCCCTCTACGGCGCGAAACCGGTCCCACCGGGGTAGCGCTTTATAGCACCCCGATGTGACACCGGGTCGATAACGGTTCGGGTGAAAGCCGGATCCGGCGTCCGCCGGGGGCGTCAGAAGAGCGGCCGTCCGCTGTTCTTCGCGGCGACGTACGCCTGCCAGTCGCTGGCGACCTGGTCGGCGTAGCTCGTCGCGAAGGCCCGCGTCTCGGCCTGCAGCCCGGAGACCGACGTGATGGCGCCGTCGATCGCCGCGTCCGCCGAGTACGGCACCCCGGTGCCGGGGATGTCCTGGTCGGCACGGGCGTGGGCGGCGGCGAGCAGCCGGGCGACGTCCCGGACGGTGTCGTCCCAGATCGTGGACGTGGTCAGGTCGCCGATCTCCAGGTCCTCGGCGAACGGGGACTTCTCCTTCACCAGCACCGGCGTGCTCCCGACGCTCGCCCAGCCGGCCAGCGGGTCCGACTGGTTCGCCAGCCAGCGCAGGGCCAGTGCGGGACGCTGCCCGCCGGTCAGCGCGGTGGCGTTCGGCGCGAGCTGCTTCGGTGCCGGGTCGACCTCCTGCTTGAGTTCGAGGATCCGGTCGTCGGACGCCGACGTCGTGTCCCCCTCGACGAGCACGTACCAGCGGAACCGGCCGAGGCTGCCGGTGCCCGCGCCGGTCCGGCGGCGGACGTCCTTCACGACGGCCTCGGACGCCTTCAGCGGCTTGCCCGCGGTCGTCCGGTAGGCCGCGATCGCGTCGGTGAGCTGGGTGCGCGTCGCCGCGGACACCGGCTGCAGCTGCGGGTCGCTCTTGAAGTGGCCGCCGGTCGTCCACTTGGCCAGCAGGTCCGCGCGCTTGTCACCGGCGGCTTCGTCGATCAGGTCCCCCACCAGGTCGGACGTGTTGCCCGCGGTCAGCCGCCAGCTCGCTTCGTCGTTCGTCCCGTGGAACTTCCCGATCCACTGGGCGTACTCGGCGACGAAGGTGTCGACGTCGGTGGCGATCTGGCCGGCACTGCGGCCGCCGGCCCGGCCGGCGAGCACGATCGAGACGGCTTCCCGGCGCAGTTCCCACGTCCACGAACCACGCCAGGCGTCGTCGGTGTCGGTGAGCGCGAACTGCTCCTCGTTGTCGGCCCCGCGGTCGGCGCCGGTGTTCTCCAGGTGCGCGTCGCCGGTCAGCCACACGTTGCCGCCCGCGGTCGCGTACGCCGAGGGCGGCAGCTCACCGAGGTCCCGGTAGTACAGCGGGGACGTGCCCCGGAAGAACGCCCACGCACTCGACGACAGCGTCTGCGTCCGCAGCGTCAGCTCGTCGTCGGTCGCGCCGCCGTTGAGCACGTGCAGCGCGTGGTCGCGGTCGTGGACGACCGCCACCGGGTCCCGGCTCAGTCCGGCCGCCTCCCCGGGCGCGGCGGTGGCGAGCAGTGTGACAACGACCAGGGTCCCCACAGTGGTTCGAAGCATTCCTCCACGTATACCGGCGCGAGGTGAGCGGCAGTCAGCGCGCGGTCAACGTCAGGGCGAACGTGTTCCCCGCGCCCTGCACCAGCGAGCTCAGGTACGCGGTGAACGCGCCGCAGCCGGTCAGCGGCGGGATCGCGTACTCCCCGCTCACCGGCCCGCCCGACGCGAGCGCGAACCCGGTGCCCGTCTTCAGGTCGACCGGGATCGAAGCACTCGCCCGGCACCCGGCGTCCGCGACCGGCAGCCCGAACAGCGTGACCTGGGGCAACGCCAGCGCCAGTTTCGCGTGCGCGACGAAGCCGTCGCCGGTGACCTCGCCGGTCTGCGGGCCGTCCGTGCTGAACTGCAGGTCGGCTGTCCCCGGCACGAACCCGAACACCTTGAACTCCGCCCGTGCCCGGTCGAACGCCGGGCTGAATCCCGTCAAGGACCCGGTGAGCGGCGCGGTCGCCCCCAGTGCCTGCACCGTCGTCGAGCCGCTGACGCCGTAAGCACGGGAAGCCGCACCGAGGTCGAAGCTCAGCAACACCGGGTCCTGCCCCGGGTCGAGCGTGCAGTCCGAGGTGAACGAGCCGAGCCCGGTGAACGAGCCGTCGGCCTTCTTCGGCGTGAGCCGCGCGCTGAAGCCGCCGATCGTCAGCGTCGTCTTCCCGGCGTTCGGCAGCTGCACCGGCGGGACCGAACCGGAGGCGTTCGTGGTGAACGGCCCCGACGACGGCACTGCGGTCTTCGCCACCGTCAGCGGGAGGCTCAGCGGCAGCGTGAGCGGGCCGTTGGTCAGCGTCACCCCTGCGGACGCCGTCCCTTCGATGCTCGCCGCGCCGACCAGGGTGAGGCCGCGGGCGGACTTGTCCGGCACGGTCACCGCCACCGCGAGGTCCGCCGTCGTGAAGGTGCCGCCGGGCGCGGACGGCACGTCGAACGACGCCTTGACCTCGACGGCCAGCTTTTGCAGCCCGATCAACGGGAACGGGCACGTGAAGCTCAGCTTCTTGTCGATCGGCGTCGACGCCACAGCGGGCGCGGCGATGGCGAGCGCGAGCACGCAGGCGGCGAGCAACGACCGGGCGATCCGCACGGGCGCTCCCTTTCTCGAGACGTGGCACCGGCCCCCGCCGCGGCACGCCTCGGCGCGCGGCGGGGGCCGGTAGCTGGGTTACTTCTTGGCGAGCACGAGGTTCAGCGAGTTGCCGTCACTCTTGGCGAACGCGCTGATGATGTCGTTGAACGAGCCGCAGTTCTGCAGCGCGGACAGCGAGTAGGTGCCCGACAGCTTGCCGCCCTTGAGCAGGTCGAAGTCGGGTCCGGTGGTCATCTCGCTGGTCGACGGGCTGACCGTGCCGCACTTCGGGTCGGTGCTGATCGGGATGCCGAACAGGTTGACCGTGGTGAGGAACGTGTCGAACTTGATGTGCGCCTTGAAGCCGGTGCCCACCAGCTCACCGGTCTGCGGGCCGTTCTGCACGACCTTGACGTCCGAGCTGCCCTGCAGGAAGCCGAACAGCTTGAAGTCGGTGTGCGTCGGGTTCAGCTGCAGGTTGCCGGTGAACGTCTTGGCCGACAGGTTGACGTCGGCGTCGAACGAGCCGGTGATCGGCGCGGTGCTGCCGAGCGACTTCAGCGCGGTCTGCCCGGTGATGCCGAAGGAGTACTTGATGCCCCCGCCCGGCGGCGTGGTGGTGGGCGGGGTCGTCACCGGCGGCGTGGTCGTCGGCGGCGTGGTGACCGGCGGGGTGGTGGTGGGCGGGGTCGTCGTGCCGCCACCGCCGTTGATGGTGATCGTGGCCAGGGTGTTGTTCTGGCCGCTGTCCTGCGTGCAGGGCGCGTCGATCGTGCCGTCCGGCGTGATGCCGGTGACCGAGCCGTCGGCCTTGCGCGGGGTGACCTTGAGGTTCAAGTCGCCCACGGTGATCTTCGCCTGGCCGGCCTGGGTGAACGTCAGCGACGGCGTCTTGCCCGCCGCGTTGATGTTCATCTCACCGGACGCCGGGATGTTCGTCTTGTCCAGCGTGATCGGGACGCTGACCGGCAGGTTGAGGCTCGGTGCCGCGACCGTCGCGCTCGCGGTGGCGGTGCCCTCGAGCGTCGTGGCCCCGATCAGGCTCAGGCCGCTGACGGTGTCCGCGTTGATGGTGGACACGGCCTTGATGTCGAACGCGCCGGTCGGCTGCCCGGTGTTGACCGTGGTCGGCAGGTCGGTGTTGATCACCACCTTCAGCGACTGGGAACCCACCAGCGGGAAGGTGCAGTGGTAGTTCAGCGTCAGCGAGATGGGGTCGGCGGCGCTGGTCTGCGCCCCCACGACGAGCGCGGTGGCGACCAGCCCGACCGCCGCCGTGGCCGCGGCGGCCGCGGCCGTCTTCTTCTTGCCTCTTGGGTGACTCACGATGGTCCTTCCGTGTATCAACAGTGATACGAAACGGCGGAGCGTTCCCTGGAAATGACCGCCCGGAAATCGCTACCGAACGGTAAGCTAACGAGCGGAACGGGCAGCGATCAAGGGCTTTCCGCGAAAAGCTCACAGTAGTACGGCAAATTGTCACCCCGGCACGCCACACCGACCGCATTCCTAGCAGGACGGGGAAGGTTTGCCCAGCCCAGCGCCACCTTCGAACCGCTGACGCGCGTGACAAATCCGGTCGCCGCAATGTTGACGCGCATGCCAACCACCCATTCTCTTCTTGCTCGCCCGCGCGCGCGGCGCGTAGCTTCGAAACCCATGAAAAGAATGCACAGCGCGGTGCTCGTGATGTCGGCGGCCGCGGTTCTGTCGTGTTCCGCGTGCGGTTCGGACACCCCGCCCGACCCGGGCAGGCACGCCGACCCCGCGGCACTCGCCTGGGTGGACAAGGTGTGCACCGGCGTCGCCGCGGGCTCGGCGAAGCTCTCGCAGCCGCCGGCGGTCGACGACGCCGACCCGGTCAAGACCCGCGACGCGATGGTCGACTTCCTCGGCCGCCTCGGTTCCGCGCTCGACGACATGGCGGGCGGCCTGCGCACCGCGGGTGTCCCGCCCGTCCCGGATGGACAGTCCGTTGTGGACAAAGCGACCGGCAACCTGACCGAGACGAAGACCAAGCTGGCCGAGACGAAGACCCGGATGGAGCAGGCGAAGGTGACCGACCAGGCCAGCCTGCGCCAGGTCATCGCCGAAGCCGACGCGACGATGGGCAAGCTGGCCGATCCCGAGGGCCCGATCAAGGACCTCAAGGCCAACCCGGAGCTCGGCTTGGCCTTCAGCGAGTCCGCGACCTGCAAGCGCGTCTACGGGACCGGCGCGTGACGGCCCGCCGCGTGCTCGCCGCGCTGGTGGCCTTGGTCCTCACTGCGGCTTTCGCGCCCGCCGCGGCCGCCACCGCGCCCGCGCCGGGCCCCTCCGACGACTCGTTCTACACCCCGCCGTCACCGTTGCCCGCCGGCAAGCCGGGTGACGTGCTCCGCTGGCGGCCGTCGAACGCCGGCCCGCGCCACGCCTCGGTCGACGCGTGGCAGGTGATGTACCTGTCGACGAACGCGCTCGGGCAGCCCGACGCCGTCACCGGCACGGTGCTGGTGCCGAAGAACGCCGACCGCGCGACCGCTCCGATCGTCGCGTTCGCGCCGGGCACGCACGGCCCGGCGTTCGCCTGCACCCCGTCGAAGATGATCGACATCGGCGCCTTCTACGAGCAGCCGGGGCTCGACGACCTGCTCGACGCGGGGTACGCCGTCGCCGTCCCGGACTACGAGGGCTACCAGGCCACGCCGAAGACGACGTACGTCGTGGGCCGGTCCGAGGGCCCGGCGGTGATCGACGCGGTCCGCGCGGCCCAGCGGCTCGGCGCGGCCGGGCTGTCGGCGTCGGCGAAGGTCGTCTTCCGCGGGTACTCCCAGGGGGGTGGCGCCGCGGCGTGGGCCGGCGAACTGCAGCCGTCGTACGCGCCGGAGCTGAACCTCGTCGGGGTCGCGGCCGGCGGCGTGCCCGCCGACCTGGTCCAGGTGACCCTGCAGCTCGACGGCAAGTTCGGCTTCGGCGTGTTCGCCTACGCGCTGCTCGGCCTCGACCAGGCGTACCCGGAGCTGCAGCTGGACTCGTTCCTGAGCGACAACGGCCGCGCGAAGCTCGCCGAGATGAAGCAGAGCGCGTGCACGTTCGAGCTGCTCACGACGTACGCGAACCAGAAGATCGCGGACTACACGACCGGCCCTGGCTACATCAAGCCCGCGTGGGTGGCACGGCTGAACGAGAACAAGCTCGGCGGCACCCCGCCGCGGGTGCCGGTGTTCCTCTACCACGCGACCGGCGACCAGCTGGTGCAGTTCGCGCAGGCCGACAGCCTGCACAAGGCGTACTGCGCGGCCGGGGTCCAGGAGACGTGGAAGACCTACGACACCGACCACATCACGCTGGTCTACACCGGCAACGCCGACGTCCTGGCCTTCGTGAAGGACCGGATCGCCGGGAAGCCGGCCACGGCGAGCTGCTGATCAGCGGTTCCGGCCGCCGCGCGGGTGCTGCTGCCACGAGCTGAGCACCGAGCTGACGTACTCGCGCCACTGCTCCTCCGGCGACGCCGAGCTCGGCGTCGGCTCGGCCGCGGGCTTGCGCCCGGCGCCGGCCGGGGCGCTGGTGGTCTCGGCCGTGGTGTGCCGGACCTCGGCGGTGAGCGGCGCCGGCGCGGCGGAGGCGCTCATCGTCTCGACGGCTTCGCTGGAGGTCGGCGGCGGCACGACCGGGGCGGGCGCGCCGGGCGGCGGCACGGCCGTCCCGCCCACCTGGTGCGGCTGGAGCAGCACGACGGCGGCCAGCCCGAGCGCGACGGCCGCGCCCGCGGCGAGCACGAACGGCTTCGCGCGGCGGGACCGGACGGCGGGCGGCGCCTCCCGCGGGCGGTCGTCCTCCTCCGGTTCCCCGGCGGCCAGCTCGGCGTCGAGCACGGCCAGCGGATCGTGGACGGGTTCGGGCTCGGCGGCCGCGGCTTCCTCGGCGAGCTTCGCGTCGAGTTCACCGCGGATCATCAGCGGCTTCGTCTGCGAAAGGTTCACCAGCTCGGCGACCGAGGGCAGTTCGCCCTCACCGCCTGTGCGTGCCATCGAAAACCTCCACCCGTTCCGGCGTCACCTGGAGGAACCATGCCAGAGCCGCGAGAGCTGCTCCGCTTCGCCGTCGTCGGCCTGGCCGCGTACGGGGTCACACTACTGGGCGACTACAGCCTGAAGCTCACCGTGTTCCGTGAGAAGCCGGTGACGGCCCTCGCGATCGCCACGGTCGTCTCCACCGCGTTCGCGTACCTGCTGTCCCGCCGCTGGTCGTTCGCCGGTCGCGGCGGGCTCGGCCGGGTGCGCGAGGCGACGCTGTTCTTCGCGGTCAACGCGGGCGCGGTGGCGGTGAACCTGGTGCCGGCGCTGGTGTCGCGGTACGTGCTGCACCTGTCGGTGCCGCACGTCGGCTACCTGACGCAGGAAATCGCCGACTTCGTGGCCGGGATGCTGCTGGGCACGCTGGCGGGTACGGCGTTCCGCTGGTTCGGCTACCGGCGGTGGGTGTTCCCGTCAGCGCCACCAGTTGGCGTCGCCGAGGGTGGCGAAGCCGAGCTTCTCGTAGAGCGGCCGCCCGGCCCGCGAGGCGGTCAGCGTGACGGGCAGGTCCTCGAAGTGCCGTAGGACGGCGTACATCAGCGCGCGGCCGACGCCCCGGGAGCGGTGCTCGGGCCGGGTGGTCACCCAGTAGACGCCGCCGACGCCGCCGTGGGCCATGGTGAGGCAGGTGCCCTGGCTGCCCCTGCGGAAGAAGGCGGTGGCCTGGCGGAGGAGTTCGGCCGGGAAGACGGTACCGGGCCGGTGGGGCTGGTACTCCTCCAGCGGGAAGCCGTGGACGATCAGGTCTTCGGCTTCGGCCAGGTCGGCGGCGGTTTCGATGCGCTCGACGCCCTCGGCGGCCGGAGTGGGAGCGGGCTCGCGGGCCATCACGGGCAGCTGCCCGGCGGACATCCCCAGGTGGGCGAGGTCGAGCACCCGGAAGGGGTCTTCGACGACAACGGCCCGCCCCGCGCCCCGGCGCGCCTCGGCGAGCGCGCTCAGCTCGTCGACGGCGGCGGCACCGGGCGTGGCGGTCCGCAGCATGATCCGGAACCGGCGCCCATCGACGACGGTGAAGGCGGCGTGGTCTTCGACGTGGTCCCCGCGCGCGCGGGCCACGGTGCTCCACATGGCGACGGCGTTGTCGGAAGCCTGCCGCAGGCGCTCGGTGAGCAATCCGGTCATGCCAGGAGCCTAAAGCCGCAACGCCCCCCTGCCCCGGTCCAATCCAGCATGAGCGAACCAGGCCATTAACCCAGACCCGGAAACCGACCCTCCAGGCACGCAAGCCGACCGTCCAAGTACGCAAGCCGACCGTCCAGGTACGCAAGCCGACCGTCCGGGACGCGTGCCGACCCCTCAGCCGCGGTCCGGGAGCGCCCGCTCGGCCAGCAACGCAAGCTCCAGCCGCAGCCGCTCGGCCGGGTCGTCCAAGCGGTCCCCGAACAACTCGCTCAGCTTCTTGAGCCGGGCCCGGATCGTCTGCGGGTGCAGGTCGAGCAGCCGGCCCAGCTCCGGCGCGCTGCCGCGGGTGCGGACCAGCGCCAGCAGCGTCTCCGCGAGCTGCTCCCGCCGCCGTCCGGACAACCCGGCCAGCGGCTCCAACGTCGTCGTGGCCAGCTGGCCGACCAGGAACTCGTCCGCGAGCAGCAGGAGCGTCGTCACGTGGTCGCGGCACCAGATCACCGGGCCCGGGGCGTCCAGCAACCCCCTCGCGGCCAGGTCGACCGCGCGGCGGGCGACCCGGAACGACTCCGGTGCCTCGGCCGGCGCGACGAGCGGGCCGACCGCCGCCGTCCAGCCCGGGGGCAAGGCGGTCAAGCCGATGAGGTCCACGTCCGGGGCCGGTGTCAGCGCGGCCGGCGGGTCACCGGCCGGGTCGGCCGGGACGTGCTCCGGCAGCAGCCCGGGCGGGAACTCCGGGGCGCCCGGCAGCGCGCGGAACGCCACCGCCGCCACGCGCTCGGGCACCGGCAGCCCGGACGCGGCGAGCAGACCGTCCATTTCCTTGACCGAATCGGCCGCCGGGGTGCGGCCGCCGAGCAGCGCGCGCAGCAGGCGGCGGTGCCGTTCGCCGGTGCCCGTCACCGCGGCCTCCGCCGCGCTGTACCCTCCGCGACGGCCGCCATCGACGTCTCGACGTCGGCGAACATCCCTTCCGCGGCGCCGTACAGGACATCGCCGGACAGGCCCGCTTCCCGCGCGATGTCGGCGATCCACCGCCAGGTGACCCGGCTCGACACGCGCACGGCCGCCTGCACGGCTTCGCGGCTGAGGCCACTGTGGAACGCGTCCCGCCCGTGGCGGCGGAATTCCGCCAGCCGGTCGGCCTGCCACAGCGCCGGCGTGCCGACGCGGTCGACGTCCCGCTCGATCCCGCGCCGCGTCAGCTCGATCGCCGCCACGCGGCCGGGGCCGTCGGCGAACTTCCCGGAATATTCCGGAATCTCGGCGGCGACCGCGTCGACGCAGGCCCGGGCGATCTCCGGGATCCGCGGGCGCACCGCGTCGCCGAGCTCGTGCGGCAGCCGGGACCAGACGGAACTGTCCGAGGCAGCGGAACCACGCATGGGGAATTCAGTCCTCCACTGGGAATTGGCTCCTCGGAAATACTGACACGGAGCGTAGAACGCACACCCGTCCGTGTCAAAAGGACGTGTCGGCGTCACCCTTTCCGGGAACCGGTCGTTGATTTTTCAGTGACGCATGCGTCGGATACGCTCGGCGCCCACGCACTCGAAGGGGGATTGGTGGTCGAGTACCGCAGCTTTCGCCTGCTGGCTTCGCTGCCGCGCGCGCTCGGCGCGGGGTTGCGCCCGCACGTCGGGCACGCGGCGGCGTCGATGGTCCAGGAGGTGCAGCGCACGGTGCCCGCCTACGGCCAGCCGCTCAAGGGCGTGTTCGGCAAGGTGCTGGTGAAGAGCGTCGAGTTCGCGGTGCAGCACTGCATCGACTCGATGGGCGAGCCGGCGCTGTCCCACGACCACTGGATCGAGTTCTACCGCGGCCGCGGCCGGATCGAGTTCGCCGAGGGCCGGAACCTCGACGCGCTGCAGGACAGCGCCACGATCGGGGCCAGGGTGGCCTGGCGCGCGATGCACCCGGCGGTGGTCGCGGCCGGCGTCGACCCGGCGGTCATTTCGGTGGCCGCGGAGGCGATCTTCGCCTACGTCGACGAGCTGTGCGCGACCGCGATCGAGGGCTACCAGCAGGCCCAGGCCGAGGCCGAGGGCGCCGTCCCGGTCCGGCGGCGGCGCCTGCTGGAGCTGATCGCCGGCGCCCCGGAAGGGGCCGCGAGCAGCATCGCCGGCCTGGCCGGCGGGGCGGGCTGGCCCCTCCCGGAGAAGGCGGCGATGGTGGCCCTCGAACGCGGCCCGGACGCGGCGGACTTCCCGGCCGACCTGCTCGGCGACGGCGTCTTGGCCGACCTCGACGGCCCCGAGCCGTACCTGCTGACCAGCGACCCGGACGCGGACCTGGCCCCGCTGGCGGCCAAGCTCGACGGCTGGCGGGCGGCGGTCTCCCCGACGGTCCCCCTGGCCGACGCCCCGGCCGCACTCCGCACGGCCCGGCGGGCGTTGCTGCTGTCCGGCCCGGACGTGCCGGGCCCGATCATCTGGTGCCGCGACCACCTGGCCACGCTCTGGCTGCTGGCGGAGGACTTCCTGGCGGCCGAGCTCGCCCGGCAGAGCCTGGACCCGTTCGCCTCGCTGAGCGAGAAGCAGCGGGAGAGGCTGAGCGAGACGCTCCTGGCCTGGTTGGAGACGCGCGGGGGTGCGCCGGAGATCGCGCAACGCCTCGGGGTGCACCCGCAGACGGTCCGCAATCGTTTGCGCCAGCTGGAGGAACTGTTCGGCGACCGGTTGCGGGACGCCGACGACCGGCTGGGCATGCAGCTGGCGTTGCGGGCGCAGCGGCTGATGCGCGCGCACCGGCCGCCGGAGGGCTGATCCGGCCGGCCCTCGCCGCCCGGCCGGCCCTCGCGAGAAGCGGCAACCACTGAGCTGGGCGGCGACGATCGGGCTGACGGTCGAACGCGGCCTCCACCTTCGGCGTCGAGCGGCCTTCGGCGCGCGGAAGTTGTGGACAACTCCAGGCGCGGCCCGGGCGCGGGACCGGAATTGTCAGTGGCCGCGAGTAACGTTGAAACCGGGGGTCCCCCGAGCGGCGGGGAGCTTCGACGCGCCCGCAGCTCCGGCGCGGCGAGGCCCGTGCCCGGCCGCGCTCACCATCCGGTCCAGTGCGCGCACCGGCATCGGCAGCACCCGGCGCCACGGGCGGCGGCCCGGCCACCTCCGCGGCAGCCCCTGGTGAACGAAATGGAAACTCGCGCGGCAGGACATCAGCGCGTCCGGTGCGTCATTGCGACCATGTCTCCGAGGATTACCGGATACCGCCGGAATGTCGATACGCATTCCCGGTGACACCGCGAAAACCCGCACGCGCCGCCGCCTTTCGACAATCGGCTTTGTCACGTCCGTCCGTGATTTCGGGGCGGTGGCGTTCACCACATCCGCGGCAGCAGTCGGATGCCCTAATTTCGGGTTCGCGAGAAAGGCCACCCATGACCGTCAAGATCCTCACCCTGCACGGCCGCCGCATCCGGCTGCACGAGCACCTGCCGTCCGCGGATTCCGGCGACGAAGCGGTCGTGCTGCTGCACGGGATCGCCGGCAGCGCCGAAACCTGGGCGCCGGTGCTGGCCCGGTGGGAGGGCCGGCGCGTGCTGGCGCTCGACCTGCCCGGCCACGGCGAATCCGAAGCACCCCGCGCGGACTACGGTCTCGGCGCCATGGCGAGCACCGTGCGGGACGTGCTCGCGGTGTCCGGCGTGCGGCACGCGACCGTGGTCGGGCACTCGCTCGGCGGCGGCATCGCGCTGCAGTTCGCCTACCAGTTCCCGGAAATGTGCGACCGCCTCGTCCTGGTGGCCAGCGCCGGCCTCGGCACGGAGGTGAGCCCGGTGCTGCGGGCCGCCGCCCTGCCCGGCGCACCGGCCACAATGGCCCTCGCGGTCAACCGGGTAACGCTCGCGATCGGCGGGCCGCCGCCCGGCTCGGACGACGGCTCGGCGGGTCGTTGAAAACTGAAACACGGGAACTGGTCAGGCATTTCGCGTCGCTGGCCGACCCCGCACGGCGGCGGGCGTTCCTCTTCATCGCGCGCAGCCTGATCGACCTGCGCGGCCAGCGCGCGAGCGCCGTCGACAAGCTCTACCTCGCCGAAGCCGTGCCGGTGCTGCTGGTCTGGGGCGAGCGTGACCCGCTCATCCCGGTCGCGCACGGCCGCCGGACCGCCGCACTCCTGCCGGACAGCCACTTGACCGTTCTGGAAAACGTGAAACACTTTCCGCACGTGGCCGAGCCGGATCGGTTCTGCGCCCTGCTCAACGAGTTCCTCGCGGAGACCGCGCCCGCCCGGCTCACGCTCGACGACGTCGTCACGCGGCTGACAACCCCGGAACCGCTCACCTGAAAAGTTGTCACGCGCGCACCATCGGCGCCCGCCGGAAGTGTCACCTCCTCTCGCGCCGTTCCACCCGTTCGGGTGTAGTCCGGACGGGTTACCGCAAAGTCAGCGGAGAACCCGTTGACAGTGCCGTTCGCGCGAAATTATGTTGCCTGAGCCACAAAAACCGGATCGGCGTTCCCGCCGACGAGGCCGATTTTGTTGCCAGCAAGGATAAAACACATGACCGACGTGGACACTGGAGTCTCCGTACCCGTCCTGCGGGCCGGACGGCCGCACCCCGGCGAGCGCACTCCCGGACCGGCCTACCGGCAGCAGTCCGTGTCGGCCGACCGGCCCCGCCCCGCCTACCCGCCCGCCCCGCGCACCCCGGCGGATCCCCGGCCCGGCCGGGCTTCCGGCGCGATCGGGCTGTGGGCGTCGCTGCCGCGCGAGCTGGCGATCCGCTTCAAGCCGCGGGTCGACCCGCTCGCCCGCGCCATCCTGCAGGAGGTGCAGCGGGCGGTGCCCGAGTACCGCCAGCCGCTGGAGGGCGCGTTCGGGCACATCATCACGCAGGGTGTCCGGCAGTCGATCATCCAGTGCCTCGACAGCGTCGGCACCCCCGGCGCCGTGCCGCTCGAGACGTGGACGACCGTCTTCCGCAACCTCGGCAAGATCGAGTTCAACGAGGGCCGCAGCCTCGACTGCCTGCAGACGGCGTACCGGGTCGGCGGGCGCGTCGCGTGGCGGCACATCAGCGAATTCGGGCAGGCCACCGGCGTCTCCGCGGACACGCTGTGCACCAGCGCGGAGGCCATCTTCGCCTACGTCGACGAGATCTCCGCGCTCTCGATCGAGGGCTACACGGCGGCGCAGACGCGCGCCGCCGGCACCCGCGCCCGCCGCCGGAGACGGCTGCTGGAGCTGCTGCTCGCCGACCCGCCGTCCGCGCCGCAGACCATCACCGCACAGGCCGCCACGGCGCAGTGGCCCCTGCCGGCCGAAGTCACCGTCGTCGCCCTCGAACCGCGTCCCGACCAGCACAGCCTGTCCGCGCCGGACCTGCACTCCGACGTGCTCGTCGACCTCGAGGGCAGCGAGCCGTGCCTGGTCACCGGCGACCCGGGACGGCACCTGAAGAACCTCGCCGAGCGGCTGCCGGGCTGGCGGGCGGTGATCGGCCCGACCGTGCGGCTCACCGACGCGCCGCGCTCGCTGCTCTGGGCCCGCCGCACGCTCAAGCTGGTCCAGCGCGGCGTGCTGCCGGACGCGCCGGTGACGCGCTGCACCGACCACCTGTCCACGCTGTGGCTGCTCGCCGACGAGTTCCTCGTCCGCGAACTGTGCGCGCGCAGCCTGCAGCCGTTCAAGGACCTCACGCCGAAGCAGCGCGCGCGGCTCGGCGAGACGCTGCTGATCTGGCTGCAGTCCCGCGGGAGCGCCCCCGAGATCGCGAAGAAGCTGAAGGTGCACCCGCAGACCGTCCGGTACCGCATGCACCAGCTGATCGACCTGTTCGGCGACCGGCTCAACAACGCCGACGACCGGCTCGACATGGAGATCGCGCTGCGGGCGGAGGCACTGCTCGGTTCCTGAGTCCCCTTCAACGGCGAGGTGGGTGCATGACGGGATCGCCCGTCGAGACGGCCTTCGGGCCGATGCTGGGCGGCGACGGCCGTCCGGGGCAGCTGTGGGCCATGCTCCCCCGCGAGCTGGCCGCGGTGTTCCGGCCGCGGCTGCTCGACGTCGCCGACGAGGTGCTGCGCGAGATCCAGCGGACCATCCCGGACTACGCGAGGCCACTCGACGGCGCGTTCGGCAAGGCGCTGCGGGCGGGCGTCCAGGCGGCGATCCTGCAGTTCGTCGACCGGATCGCCGCGTCGGGACCGCTGCCGGAGGAGCGCCGCAAGGTGTTCGTCGGGCTCGGCGTGCACGAGCTCGCGCAGGGCCGCAACCTCGACGTCCTGCAGGCCGCGTACCGGGTCGGCGCCCGGGTGACCTGGCGGCGGATGGCCGAGGTGGGGACGCGGGCCGGCGTGCCGTCGGCGACGCTGTGCCTGCTGGCCGAGGCCATCTTCGCCTACATCGACGAGCTGTCCGCGCTGTCGATCGAGGGCCACGCGGCGGCACAGGCCCGGGCGGCGGGCGCGCTGGAACGGCGGCGGCGACGGCTGCTGGACCTGCTGCTGGCGGACCCGCCGTCGCCGTCCCGGATGGTCCAGGAAGCGGCGACGGCGGCGGAGTGGCCGTTGCCGCACCGGCTCGTCGCGGTGGCGCTCGACGGGCCCGCCGACGTCACCGGGCTGGCGGCGCTGGAGGACCTCGAAGACGGCACCCCGCGGCTGCTCCTGCCGGCCCCGGAGGACCGCCACGCGCTGACGGCGGCCCTGGCCGGCCACCGCGCGGCGGTGGGGCCGGCGGTACCGCCGCGCCAGGCGGGCCGTTCACTGGCGACGGCCCAGCAGGCGCTGCGGCTCGTCGGCGACGCCCTCCCGGACGAGCCGCTGACCTGGTGCGAAGACCACCTGGCGGCGTTGTGGCTGCGCAAGGAGCCGTTCCTGGTGACGGAGGTGTCCCGCCGCCGCCTGGCCCCGCTGACGGCGTTGACGCCGAAGCAGTACAACCGACTGGCCCCCACGCTGCTGGCGTGGCTGGAGACGTGCGGCAACGTCCGCGAGGTCGCCGACCGCCTCGCGATCCACCCGCAGACGGTCCGCGCCCGCGCCCAGGAGCTGGAAGCCCTCTTCGCGGACCACCTCCGCAACCCGGACGACCGCTTCGAGATGATCCTCGCCCTCCGCGCCACCCTCCCCTGACCGGTCGGTTCGCGTACCTGGACAGTCGGTTTGCGTACCTGGAGGGTCGGATGGCGAGCCGACCCTCCAGGTACGCGAACCGACCCTCCGGGTACGCCGGTCGACCGGTCAGAGGATGGAGAAGTAGGGGCGGGGGAGGTCGGGGAGGTGGGGCAGGCCGAGCTGGATCGTCGTGGCCGGGAGGCCGCGGGAGCGCCGCCAGGTGGCGAAGGCGTCGAGCCAGGCGTCGGCCGTGGCGCGGGACGTTCCGCCCGGGGCGCCGAACAACGCCGTGGCCGACGTACCCAGCAGCCACCACTCCGGTGGGCAGTCCGCGGTCGCCTCGTGCAGGCGGCGGGCGCCCAGCACGCCGGCGTGCCAGCCGGCCGCCGGGTCGTCGGTGAGGACGCCTGCCGTGTGGACGATGCCCCGCAGCGGCAGGCCGTCCGCCGTCGCCGCCGCGATCAGCCGGTCCGCGACGCCGGGCTCGGCGATGTCGCCCTGGACCACCACCGCGCCGGGCGCACCCTTGTATGGTCCACAAAGGACGACACGGGTGGCGCCCATATCGGCCAGCCACCGGGCGGTTGCGGGCCCGAGACCGCCGGTGACCACGTACGCGCCGGGCCCGGTCGGGACCTCGACGGCGAACGGCACGCGGGCCAGCCGGGCCGCGTACCGGACGTCGTGCCGCCAGCGGACTTCGTCGTCCGGGGCGTCCGACCGCAGCTCGCGCACCAGCACGTCCACATCGGACCGCGCGTCGACGTCGACCAGGCTCGCCCGCAGCTGCGGCCGCTCGACCGCGAGCACCCGCACCAGCCCGCGCAGGAACGCCAGCCCCGGCTCGCCGCCGGCCTGCGTGACCAGGTGGAACCGGACGCCGAAGCCGACGCGGGCGACCACCGGCAGCACCGAAAGCAGCAGCTCCTGCGCGGCCTCCGGGTCGTGGTAGGCGTACGGCGACCCGGTCAGGAAGACGACGCCGCGCACCGGCCGCTCGGCCAGGAACCCGGGCAGCTCGTCGAGGTCGTCGCGCGGCAGCGACAACGCGTCGTCCCCGGCCGCGGCCAGCGCCAGCGCCAGCGCGACGGCCCGGCCGAGCGCCGCCGGGTGCTCGTCGGTCAGCAGCAGCCACGCGCCCGGCGCGGGCGGCTCGCCCGGCGGCAGCGGCACTTCCGGCCACGTCACTTCGAACGATGAAGTGGCGAACGGGACGCCCGGCGACAGCGCCCGCTCCGCCGGCCCGGTCACCACAGGCCGTCCCCGGCGGAAGACTGCAGGACGACGACTCTTCGCAGCGTCAGCCCGTGCCGCGTCGAGACCGCGTGCCGCACCGCCCGCTCGACCTCGCCGCGCGGCGGGACGACACCGTCGGCCAGCTCGAGCACGACCACCGCCTGGCCGCCGTGCACGGCGAACGCCGACGCCGCACGCGGCCGGATCGCCGGGTGCGCCTGCTCGGCCGTCGCTTCGAGGTCCTCCGGGCGGTACCCGGCGACGAGGCTCCGGCCGGTGACGCACAGGTCCCCGCAGGGTCCAGGAAGCCCTGGTCACCGGTCCGCAGCCACCACCGCGGCTCGTCGTCACCGGTGAGCCGGGCGCAGAAGACGCGCGCGGACTCCCCGGGCCGCCGCCAGTAGCCGCGGGCGACGTTCGGTCCGCTCACCCAGATTTCGCCGAGGTCACCGGCGGGGACCCGCCGTCCGTCCCGGTCGACGATCGCGACCCGCTGGCCGGCCGGCCGTCCACAAGCGACCAGCGCGGTCGCTTCGGCCACGACGTACGCCTCCCGCAGTGCCTCGGGGACGGACGCGTCGTCGCCGAGCACCGCCGGGCGGTCGGTGACGATCGGCACCGCCACCCCGAGCACCAGCCCCAGCGGGTCGCTCGGCGGCAGCCCGGTCACCACGGTCGCCCGGCCCAGTACCTCGGCCGCCTGCCGCGCGTTGGCCAGCACGTTGGCGTGCGTGACCATCACCCCGCCCGGGTACTGCAGGTACGCCACGTCCTCGGGCACGAGCCGGATTTCGGGCCACCGGTGGCGTCCGGCACGGCGTCCACGGCCAGCACCCGGTGCCCGCAGGTGTCCAAAGTGGCCAGGAAACTCCGGACCGCGGGCACGGTGGCCGCGGTCGCCAGCACGATCGACGGCTCGGCGTCGGCGAGCACGCTCGCCCGGCGGTCCGGCCCGGCGGGGATGGCGACCAGCCCGGCCCGCAGCGCGCCGAGGAACGCGACGACGTAGTCCGGCGACGGCGCGGCGAGGATCGCCGCCCGCTGCCGCGGCTCGGTGACCCGGCGCAGGGCCGCGGCGACCGCCGTGACGCGCCGGTCCAGCTCACCCCAGGTCAGGGTGACCGCGAGCCGGGACCAGGTCAGGGCCGGCTCGTCGCCCGCCGCCGCGGCGCGGCAGGCCAGCAGTTCGGAAAGGGTCATGGGCTCCTCGCGCATGCTCAGGCCGCGGACATCCCGGTGACGCGCCACTTCCCGCCGACGCGCTCCGCCGTGACGCTCAGCTGGGCGGCGCCGGTGCTGCGCTGCCCGTCGCCCCGCGTACCGGTCTGGTCGAGGAACACCAGCAGTGCCGCGCGGTCGCCGTCGAGGAGCTTCACGCCGGACGCGACGGCGGTGGAGGTCACCACGAGCTTCTGCTCGGTGGCCAGCTTGCGGACCTGGCCGAACAGCTGCTCGTACTGCGCGAGCGCGGGCCCGGTCAGGACGTCCTTCGCGGCCTGCTCGCTCTTGGCCGGATCGTCGTAGCGGTAGGAGAAGACCGTGCCGAGCGCCGCGCTGACCTGCTTCCCGGCGTCGGCCGTGCCCGCGACGTCGGACAGCGCGCTGTTGTGCGCGACGACGTCGTTCGTGGCCCGCGCTTCGAGCGTGAACCACACCGCGAGCCCGGCCATGACCACGGCCACCACCGCGAGCACCACCATGGCCCGCCGCCGCGGCCGGACGGCCGGGGCCGGCTCGGCCGAGGCCGGGGCCGGCTCGTCACGAGCTTCCGGGTGCCGTCGGCCGGCGACCTTCACGGCCCGCTTCTTCGTCGCTGTCTTCACGGTGCCTCCCCGACGGGAACCTGGCCGAGGCCGGTGACGTGCCAGCCGTCCGGCCCGCGGGTCAGGTCGGCCTGGAACCGGTTGCGCTTGGTCACGGCGTCCCCGCCGTCGGGCGCCACGACGAGTTCGACCGAGGCGATCAGCTTCGCCGTCCCCGCCGCGGTGTCCACTTCGGTCACCGCGGCGTCGGTCACCTTGCCCGTGGTGACGGTCTTGGCCTGCGCTATCCGGTCGAGGCTGCCCTGCCGGTCCGCCGCCAGCTCGTCGCGCAGCGCGCCGCCGGACAGCTCGAGCCAGTGCTGGTAACCCGGCGCGGCCTGCCGGTAGTCCAAAGTGGTCAGCCCGGCCACCGCCGTCCGGCCCGCCTGCAACGCCTCTTCCCGGACGACCGCGCGCGCGACGCCGTCGTCGTGCGCCGCCTGCCACCAGGTGAAGCCCGACCACCCGGCCGCGACGGTCGCCAGGACCGCCGCCACCAACGCAAGAATCCTCACGGCCGTCCTCCCGGTGCGTTCTGCGAGCCCCGCACGTTCGTCGGGTCACCCTTCGGCAGCGCGCAGCGCGCCGCCGTGTTCAGCGGCCGCACCGACGTGTCGAGGCCGTTGCGGTACGGCGTCGAGTACCCGGTGGTGCACGGCGGCGGGTCGAAGAAGGTCAGTGACAGTCCGATATGGACACCGTCCGGCCGCACGATCGTGCCGGCCGCGGCGACCGCCTGCGGCGCGGTGATCAGCAGCTGCCGGATCCCGTCCTGCCGCGTTTCCAGGACGTCCGCGGTGGTCAGCAGGTTGGCCAGCAGCACGCCGAGGTTCGGCCCGGAGTCGCGGATCAGGGCGCTCACCTCGTTCGCGGCCGCGGGCACGGCCGGGATGAGGGTGCGCAGGTCGCCGTCGGACGCCTTCAGGGTCGACGCCAGCAGCTTCGCGTTGACGCCGAAGTCGCGGATCGCGCCGGCCTGCTGCACCTGGGTGTCGAGCACGGTGTGCGCGTCGGTGACGAACCGGGTCAGCGGCGCGACGTGCGCGCTCGCCGCCTGCACGAACTCGATGCCGCGGCCGACCAGCTGGTCCAGCGCCGGGCCGGCGTCGGACGTCGCGTTGTACAGCTCGTCGACGACCGTGCGCAGCGCGGGCTTGGGCACCGAGTTCGCGAACGAGTCCACTGTAGACAAGACGACGTCGACCGGTAGCGGGATCTTCGTGTCCGCCTGGGTGAGCACCGAACCGTCGTGCAGCTTGGGACCGCCGTCGGTGCGCGGCCGCAGGTCGACGTACTGCTCGCCGACGGCCGACCGGTCCGCGACCACGGCTTCGGTGTCGGCGGGCACCGGCGCGGTCCCGGAGTCGATCTCGAGGTCGGCTTCCATCCCGGCCGGGGTCAGCCGCAGCTCGCCGACGCGGCCGATCGGGACACCGCGGTAGGTGACCTCGGCGTTCGTGAAGATGCCGCCGCCGGTCGGGAACTGCGCGGTCACGGTGTAGCCGCGGTCGAAGAACACCTTGTCGAGGCCCGCGTAGGTGGCCCCGACGTAGGCGACGCCGACGACGGCGATGACCACGAAGAGCGTCACCTGCACGCGCACGAACCGGGTCAGCATCAGTGGCCTGCCTTCAGGAACCCGTTGAGGTAGTCGCCGCGGATGGTGTCCAGTGCGGCGTCCGGGAACGGGAAGGTGAAGACCATCTCCATGGCCTTCGGGAGCTTGTCGCCGGAGTCGGCCAGCCGCCGCAGCAGCGGCTCCAGCGCGCGGAGGTCGGCGACCAGGTCGTCCTTGCTGCGGTTGACCGTGTCGACGGCGACCGAGGTCAGCCCGTCCAGGGACTTGAGCATCCCGACCAGCGCCTCCCGCTGCTGGTTGAGGACGCCGATGCCGGGCGTGAGGCCGTTCAGCGTGGTGGTGATCCGGTCGGTGTGCGCGTTCAGCGTCGCCGAGAGCTTGTTGACGCTCTCGATGGCCCGGGTGATCTCGTTGCGGTGCTCGTCGAGCCCCCGCACGAAGGTGTCCAGATCGGACAGCAGGGACCGCGCCGCGGTCTCCTTGCCGCCGAGTGCGTCGTTCAGCTCGTGGCTGATGTTCTGCACCTGCGCGACGCCGCCCCCGTTGAGCAGCAACGACAGCGCTCCGAAGACCTCCTCGATTTCGGGCGTCAGCGTCGACCGGTCCAGCGGGATGTCCGCGCCGTCGAGCAGCCGGCCCGACGGCGTCGCGTCGTCGGGCGGGGCGAGTTCGACGAACTTCTCGCCGAGGATGCTCGCCTGCCGCAGCCGGGCGACGGCGTTGCCCGGCAGGTCGACGTCCCCGTTGAGCAGCAGCTCGACGACCGCGCTGCGCCCGTCCGGCGCCAGTTCGACCTTGACGACCTGGCCGACCGGCACGTCGTTGACCTTGACCCCGGACTGCGGCACCAGGTCGAGCACGTTCGTGAAGCTCGCGGTGACGTGGATCGGGTGGTCGCCGAGCGCGGCGCCGCCCGGCAGCGGGATGTCGTAGACACTCACCCCGCTGCCGCAGCCGGTGGTGACCAGCGCGAGGGTGACCACCGCAGCCAGCTTGACCAGTGACTTCATTTCGGCTCCGCGTACTCGAGGAGATTGCCGCGGCCGTCGATCGTCCCGTTGGCCTGGTCGTAGGCACCGAGCAGGTTCGTCAGGGCGTTCGGGGCCGCCTGGAGCGCCTCGGCCAGCGAGTCCTTCTGGTTCACCAGCACCTTCGTCACGTCGGCCAGCTTGTCCACATCGGACTGAACCCGACCGCGGTTGTCCTTGATGAACCCCTGCACGACGCTCAGCGCCTGGGTCAGCTCGGTCAGCGCGCCGGAGAACTGGTCACGCTGGTCGGCCAGCACCTTGCTGAGCGAGGCGATCTGCGAGATGGCCTGCTTGACCTGGCCGTCGTTGGCGGCGAGCATCGCGGTGAACCTGCTGATGTTGTCCACGGAGTTGAACAGGTCGTCCTTGGAATCGCTCGCCGTGCGCGCGAACTCGCCGAGGTTCTTGATCGCGGTGCCGATGGTCTGCCCGGTGCCGTTCAGGTAGTCCGCGGACCGGGTCAGGACCTCGCTGACGGCGCCGTCCTTGTTGGCGCCCTGCGGCCCGAGCGCGGACATCAGCTGGTTGAGGCTGTGCAGCAGGTCGTCGACCTCGACCGGGGTGGCGGTGCGCTCCCGCGGGATCGACGCACCGTCGGGCAGCTGCGGGCCGCCGCGGTAGACCGGCGTGAGCTGGACGTACCGGTCGGCGACCAGGCTCGGCGTGATGACGACGGCCCCGGCGTCCGCGGGCAGCGGCACGCCCGGCCGCAGCGTCATGGTGACCTTGACGTCGGTGCCGTTCGGTTCCACTTCGGACACCGAGCCGATGGCGACGCCGAGGACGCGGACGTCCGAGTTCGGGTAGATGCCGACGGCGGCGGTGAAGTACGCGGTCAGCGTCCGCTCGGCAGGCGCGGTGACCACGGGCCACGCGGCCGAGACGACGAGGGCGAGCAGAACGCCGAGCGTGAGGGCCCGCAACCGCGTCCGCCGTCGCGCCTCGGCACCCAGGTCGATGAGCTGGTGGGCCATCAGCGTCCCCCGTTCTTCGGCGGCTGGCAGCTGCCCGGCGTGCTGCCGGTCGGGATCAGTCCGCAGATGTAGGTGTCGATCCACCGGCCGTTGCCGACGGCGTTGCCGAGCAGCCGGTAGAACGGCCCGGCCAGGCGCAGGCTGTCCTCGAGCTTCCCCTGGTTCTGCTGCAGCACGGTCGCCACGCGGTCGAGCTGGTCGAGCGCCGGCCCGAGTGTCTTCTGGTTCTCCGCGACCAGGCCGCGCAGCTGGATCGCAAGGTTCTTGATGCCGGTGAACAGCTTGGCGATGGCGTCCTTGCGGGCGTTCAGCTCGGTGAGGAGGGTGTTGCCGTCGCGGATGAGCGCCTGGATCTGGCCGGACCGTTCGCCGAGCGTCTTGGACACCTGATTGGTGTTCTGGAACAGCTTGACCAGCTCTTCGTCGCGTGAGGCCAGCGTCTGCGACAGGGCGGCGACGCCGTTGAACGCGGTCTTGACGTCCTGGGGTGCCGACGCGCCGAGGGTGTCGGACAGCGTCCGGAACGCCTGGGCGAGCTGGTCGGTGTCGATCGCGCCGACCGTGCTCGCCAGGTCGTTGAAGACCGCGGTGACGTCGTAGGGCGAGCTGGTCCGCTCGGCCGGGATCGGCTGGTCCGGGTTCAGCTCGGCGTTGCCGACCGGGTCGAGGACGAGGTTCTTCTGGCCGAGCAGCGTCTTGATCTTGATCGCCGCCGTTGTCCGGTTGCCGACCCAGGTGTCGCGGACCCGGAACAGCACCTCGACGTGGTCGCCGGCCAGCCGCACGTCGGTGACCTCGCCGACCTTCACCCCGGCCACGCGGACTTCGTCGTTCGGCTTCAGCCCGGCGGCCTCGTGGAACTCGGCCTTGTATGTGGTGCCGCCGCCGATGAGCGGCAGGTCGTCGGAGAAGAAGGTGGCACTGCCGATCAGGGCCATGACCAGTGCGGTCACCGCGCCGACGGCGATCGGGTTGCGGCTGCGGAAGGGTTTCACCGGCACCTCGCAGCGGTGACGGGGATGCCCGGTGGCGGACCGCCCGGCGCCGGTTTCGCGTCCGTCTGCACCGAGCAGAGGTAGAAGTTCGCCCACGAGCCGTAGGAGAACAGCGTGCCGATCCGGTCGAGCTTCTTCGGCAGGTTGTCGAGGAACTGCTGGAACACCGGGGTGTTGTCGGCCAGGTTCTTCGACAGGTCACCGAGTGCGGTGATGCTGCCCTTGAGCGGCTGACGGCCCTGCTCCAGCAGCCCGGCGGTCGCCGTGGTCAGCTCGCCGAGGCCGCCGATGGCCTGCCCGATCGGCTTGGCGTCCGCGGCCAGGCCGGTGACCAGCTGGGCGGTGGTGTCGACGAGCGTGTCGAACTGGTCGCCCTGGGCGTTCAGCGTGTCGAGCACGGTGTTGAGGTTGCCGATCACCTGGCCGATCAGCGCGTCCTTCCCGGCCAGGGTCGAAGTCAGCGACGCGGTGTGCCGCAGCAGGCTGTCGATCGTGCTGCCCTCCCCCTGCAGGACCTGGATGATCTCGAACGACAGCTGGTTGACGTCGTTGGGCGACAGTGCCTGGAAGAGCGGCTTGAAGCCGTTGAACAGCGCGGTGAGGTCGAGCGCCGGCTTGGTCCGCTCCAAGGGGATCTGCGCGCCTTCGGCGAGCGTCGGCGAGGTGTCGGTGGCGCCGGGGTCGATCGACAGGTACCGCTGCCCGACCAGGTTCCGGTAGCGGATGGTGACCGAGGCCGACGCGGTGAGCCGGTGCGTGCGGCCGACCGAGAACTCGACGTCGGCGAGCCGGTGTTCGACGACCCGCACCGAGTCGACCTGGCCGATCCGGACCCCGGCCATCCGCACTTCGTCGCCGGGGTTGACCGAGGTCGCGTCGGTGAAGCGGGCGGTGTAGCCGATGGTCGCACCGACGTTGGAGTTGGCGATGGTGATCGCCAGCACGGCCGTTGCGGCCGCGGTGACCAGGAAGAAGATGAGCCCCTTGACGGCGGGCCCCGCCACGCTCCTCATCGGACGGTCACCTCCGTCCCGCGCAGTGCCGGTCCGATGAGGACACTGCTCCAGTCGGGCACGTCACCCAGCGCCGGCTTCAGGAGCTCCGCGACCAGTTTCCGCTCACCGGGCGAGTTGGCCGGGCCGAGGTCGCCGTCGGCCGGGCCCGCGGCCGCCGCGCCGCCGCCGTAGCACTTCGGGCCGCCGGTGGCGTCGAACCGCGGGGTGTCCCGGCCGGGGACGTACTTCTCGCGCGGGTCCTGCACGGTGAGCGTCACGTGCAGGCCGGGCTCGTTCGTGCCCTTGCCGAGTGCCTTCTCCATCAGCGGCTTGAGCCGGTTGACCGCGTCGAACAAGCACGGGAACTCCGGGGAGTAGCGCGACAGCAGCTCCAGCGTCGGCCGGCTCGCCGCCGAGACGCCGATCAGGTTGTCCTTGTTCTTGCGCAGGAATTCGTTGAGGTGCCCGGTGGCGCTGGTGACGCTCGCGTAGAGGTTGTCGAGGTCGGCGCGGGTGTCCACGATGGTCTTCGCGGTGGTCGAGAGGTCGCTCAGCGCTTGGAGGATGTCCGGCGCGGCTTTCGTGTAGACGTCGGCGGCGTTCGCCAGGCCGGTGATGTCGGCCTTGAACTGCGGCATCAGCGGGTTCACCTGCCCGAGGAGGTCCTGCAGCTTGACGATGCTGTCGCCGAGGGGTTTCCCGCGGTTGTCGAGCGCCTGGGAAATCGCGCCGAGCGAGCTGTTCAGCTTCTGCGGCTGGACCGCGCGCAGCAGCGGCAGCAGGTCACCGAGGACGCGTTCCAGTTCGATGGCGTTGCTGGAGCGGTCCTGGGCGATCACGTCACCGGCCCGGAGTTTCCCCTGTGGACTGTCGGGGAGCACGAGGTTGACGTACCGCTCGCCGAACACCGTCTTCGGCAGCAGCCGCGCGGACACGTTCCCGGGCAGCAGGCCGATCTTCGCCGGGTCGAGGGCGAGGTCGATCTCGGCGCCCGTGCGCGTGCTGCGCACCGCCCGGACCTCGCCGAACGGGACGCCCTTGACCTTGACCTCGGCAGTGGGCGCGAGCTGGTTGCCGACGCGGTCCGCCCGCAGCGTCACCAGCTCGGCGTCGTCGAAGTCCTTGTCGTAGATGGCCACCGCGAGCCAGCCGAGCAGGACCAGCACGCCGAGGAAGGCGACCCCGGCGAGCTGCGTGCGGAAGCGGGTCATCCGGACACCTTCACCGTGGTCGTCGCACCCCAGATGGCCAGCGAGAGGAACAGGTCGAGCACGCTGATCAGCACGATCGACGTCCGCACGGCCCGGCCGACCGCGACGCCGACCCCGGCCGGGCCGCCGCCGGCGCGGTAGCCGTAGAAGCAGTGCGTCAGGATCACGCCGACGCTGAAGACGAGCACCTTGCCGAACGACCACAGGACGTCGCCGGGCGGCAGGAACAGCGTGAAGTAGTGGTCGTAGGTGCCGCCGGACTGTCCGAAGAAGACGACCGTGGTCAGCCGCGAGCCGAGGTAGGAGATCAGCAGCCCGATCACGTAGAGCGGGATGATGGCGATGAACCCGGCGACGATCCGGGTAGTGACCAGGTACGGCATGCTCCGCACGGCCATCACCTCCAGCGCGTCGATCTCCTCGGAAATCCGCATCGCGCCGAGCTGCGCGGTGAACCCACTGCCCACAGTGGACGAAAGGGCGAGCCCGGCGACCAGCGGCGCGATTTCGCGCGTGTTGAAGTACGCGGTCAGGAAGCCGGTCATCGCCGAGATGTTGATCTGGTTCAGCGCGCTGAAGCCCTGCAGGCCCACCGTGACGCCGGTGAACACGCAGAGCCCGACCATCACCCCGATCGTGCCGCCGATCACCGCGAGCGCGCCGCTGCCGAACGTCACTTCGGCCAGCAGCCGGACGACCTCGCGGAAGTAGCGGGTGACCGCGAGCGGGACGGCGGCGAGCGCGCGGACGTAGAAGAGCAGCTGGTCGCCGAGGTCGAACAGCCGGTCGCCGGGTTTGCCGAGGATGGCCACTCAGGTTCCCTTCGCCGGGACGAGCTGCAGGTACAGCGCGGTGAGCACGGTGTTGACGAAGAACAGCAGCAGGAACGTGATGACGACGGACTGGTTGACGACGTCGCCGACGCCCTTGGGGCCGCCCTTCGGGTTCAGGCCGCGGTAGGCCGCGACGACCCCGGCGAGGTAGCCGAAGATGACCGCCTTGATCGAGCTGACGACCAGGTCGGGCAGCTGCGCGAGGGCGTTGAAGCTGGCCAGGTACGCGCCGGGCGTGCCGCCCTGGACGATCACGTTGAAGAAGTAGCCGCCCAGCACGCCGACCACGCTGACCAGGCCGTTCAGCAGCACGGACACCCCGACGGCGGCCTGCACGCGCGGCACCACCAGCCGGTGGATCGGCGAGACGCCGAGCACCTCCATCGCGGCGATCTCCTCGCGGATGCTGCGCGCGCCGAGGTCGGCGCAGATGGCGCTGCCGCCCGCGCCGGCGATGATCAGCGTCGTCACGATCGGGCTGGCCTGCTGCACGACGGCCAGCACGCTCGCCGCGCCGTTGAACTGCTGGGCGCCGATCTGGCTGGTGAGCGAGCCGAGCTGCAGCGAGATGACCGCGCCGAACGGGATCGACACCAGGATCGCCGGCGTGATGGACACGCTGGCGATGAACCAGAACTGCTGGACGAACTCCCGCACCTGGTACGGGCGGCGGAGCATGGCGACCAGGACGTCGAGGCCCATCGCGCACATCCGGCCGAACTCGCGCAGGCCGTTCGCGGCCTTCTGCGGCGCTTCGCTGAGGAACGTGGTCATGACTTGCACCCGGTGCTGAAGCAGCGGAGCTGGAGGTTGGAGACGAAGGTGTTGCCCGGCCCGGAAACCAGGCCGGTGAGCAGCCGGCTGACGTCCTCGTGCCCGACGCACCCGGCGAACTCCGGGGTGGTGAAGGTCGACGTCACCTTCACCGGCGGGGCGGGCGGGGAAATCGGCACCAGCGCCTTGATGGTGACCGCCGCGGGCTGGGCCGTCCGGCAGTCCGGGCCGACGTCGAGGGGCCGTCCGTCCACTTTGACGTCCGAAAGCCTGATGAACACCTTGGCGGTCACGTCCGTGTCGGCGCAGATGTTGGTCTGCGTGGCCTTGCAGTCCTTGTCCTTGCCCGTGTGCACGGTGGCCGTGCCCGTGGCGTCCCCGTCCGGGATGATCTCGACCCGGCCGGTGGTGGGCATGAACCGGAACGCGACGAAGTAGCCGTTCGCCGGCGGGATGGCGAGTTTCCCGGTGATCGGCACGGTGTTCGTGAGACCGCCCAGCGAGCCGTCGAAGGTGCCCGGCGGGAAGGTGATGTCCGACCCGAACTTGGCGACGTGGCTCGTGGTCGGCTGCTGCGCGTCCCCCAGGGTGAAGCCGAAGGGGATCTGGGTGGCGGCCGCTTGTTGTCGTGGTGGTGGCGCGGTCTCGCCCGGCGCCGCTTCCGCGGCGCCGAGCGAGAACGCGGCCGTGACCAGCACCAGCAGCAGTGAGGTCCTGGTCAGCATCCGGAATTCCTCATCGAGTTCACTTCTTGGCGAGGGTGATGTCCAGCTTGTTGCCGGGACCGGAGGTGAGGCCGGTGATCAAGCCGGTCAGGAAGCCGCAGCCGGTGAACTGCGGGATGCCGTAGGTCGCGGTCAGCTTGCCGCCCTTGAGCGGGTCGAAGCCGGGCGCCGAGGTCAGCGGCACGTCCGCGGGCTTGACCGTGTGGCACGACTTCGACGACAGGATCGGGAAACCGAACACGCGGACCTTGGTGAGCTGGACGTCGATCCGGGCGTTCGCCTTGACCGCACCACTGGTGAGGGTGCCGGTGATGGCGCCGACCTGGTCGAGCTTCACCGTCGCGGACGCCGGGATGAAGCCGAGGACTCGGAAGTGGACATCCGACTTCGGCAGCGCGAGCTGGGCCCCGAACTTGCCCGAGGCGGCGTCGAGCTTGGCGTCCAGGGTGCCCGGGCCGAGCGGCAGCGTGGCGTGCAGCTGCTTGAGGACCGACTTGCCCTGCACGGAGTACTTGACCTCGATGCCGCCCGGCGGGTTCGTCGGCGTGGTGGTCGGGGTCGACGGCTGGGTGGTCGGCGTTGTCGGCTCGGTCGTCGGCGTGGTCGGGGTTGTCGGTTCCGTCGTCGGAGTCGTCGGTTCCGTGGTCGGAGTCGTCGGCTCCGTGGTCGGGGTCGTCGGCTCCGTCGTCGGCGTGGTCGGCTCCGTGGTCGGGGTCGTCGGCTCCGTCGTCGGGGTCGTCGGCTCAGTCGTCGGAGTCGTCGGCTCCGTGGTCGGAGTCGTCGGCTCCGTCGTCGGCGTGGTCGGCTCCGTGGTCGGAGTCGTCGGCTCCGTCGTCGGAGTCGTCGGCTCGGTCGTCGGAGTCGTCGGTTGCGTCGTCGGCGTCGTTGGCTCCGTCGTGGGCGTCGTCGGCTCCGTGGTCGGAGTCGTCGGCGTGGTCGGGGTCGTCGGCGTCGTCGGCGTGGTGGTGCCGCCCGCCGGCTTGATCTCGAACGTGCCCAGCTGCTGGTTCTGGCCCGGGACCGCGACGCAGTCGGAGGTGAACGTGCCGAGGTCGGTCGGCTGGCCGTCGGCGGTGCGCGGGGTCATCGTGGTGCTGAAGTTGCCGACCGTCACCGAGGCGGTGCCGGGGCTGGGGAACGTCACGGCCGGCGCCTTGCCGCTGCTCTTGACGTGGAAGGCACCCGACGGCGGCACCGGCGTCGAGGCGATCGTCAGCGGCAGGTTCAGGTTCAGCGTCTTGTCGACCGGGTACTTGAGCGTCGCCGCGGCCTTCGCCGAGCCGTCCAGCGAAGTGGCGCCGACCAGGGCGAGGCCCTCGGTGGCGGTCTCCGGCACGGTGACGTCGACGTCGAAGGTGATCGGAGTCGACGAGGCACCCGCGACGGCGTTGTCGGGCAGGTTCGTGTCGATCTTCACCGACAGCACCTGGTCGCCGATCAGCGGGAACGGGCAGTTGTAGTTCAGCGTCAGGCTCACCGGCGCGGCCTGGCTCGGGCCCGCTCCGACGAGCGCGACGGTCGCCGCGACCGCCGCTGCGGTCGCGGCGGCCAGGCCGAACGCGGGCTTTCTCGACTTCCACGAAAACTTCACGGGTCGTCACCTCGGGAAATGGGGGAATTTCGGCAAAGCTACCTCCGTGTTTCACGGTGAACAAGCCGCCGAAAATTCTTTGTCACACGCAGGAGATCACCCCCATCCGGAAGGGTCACGCAGGTCAGCCCTTGTCACGCGGGTGCTATCCGATTCCGCGAAAATTGTCACGCGTTCCGCGAATGGCGGCGGGCTTCTTGATCGAGAGGCTCCGGTCCCGATACCTTTTGCGCGGCAGGAAAGGAGCGGCCATGCCCCAGCCGGTCATCGCCGTGACGGACCTCGCGAAACAGTACGGCGAAGTCACCGCGCTCGCCGGGATCAGCCTCACCGTCGCCCGCGGCGCGGTGCTGGCGGTCCTCGGCCACAACGGCGCCGGGAAGACCACCCTGATCGACATCCTCAGCACGCGGGTCCGGCCGAGCGCGGGCACCGCCCGTGTCTGCGGCTACGACGTCGTGCAGCGCGGCCGCGCGGTCCGGCGGCGGATCGGCGTGACCGGGCAGTTCGCCGCGGTCGACGACGCCCTGTCCGGGCGCGGGAACCTCGTGCTGATCGCCCGGTTGCTGGGCGCCCGGCCGCGGCAGGCGCTGGCCAGGGCCACCGAGCTGATCGCCGCCTTCGGTCTCGAAGACGCGGCCGACCGCCCGGCCGGGACGTACTCGGGCGGGATGCGGCGCCGGCTCGACCTGGCCGCGGGGCTCGTCGGCGCGCCGCAGGTGCTCTTCCTCGACGAGCCGACGACCGGGCTGGACCCGGTCAGCCGCGCGGGGTTGTGGACGACCGTCGAGGGCCTCGCGGCCCGCGGGACCACGGTCGTGCTGACCACGCAGTACCTCGAGGAGGCGGATCGGCTGGCCGACCACGTCGTCGTCCTCGGGTTCGGGCACATCACCGTGTCGGGGACGCCGGCGCAGCTGAAGGCCCGGCTCGGCACCCGCACGGCGACATGCACCTTCGGCACCGAACTGGCGTTGCGGCGCGCGGTGGACGCGTTGTCGCGCCTGGGTCTGGCGGCCGGCCGCGCCGGGCTGGTGCTCACCGTGCCGTTGTCCGGCCCTGGCGACATCCCGGTGGTGGTGCGGGCACTCGACGCGGCGGGCGCCCCGCTGCGCGACCTGACGGTGACCGAGCCGACCCTCGACGACGTCTACCTTTCTTTGCACCGGGCGGCATCGTGACGCGGTTCCGGCACCACGCGGCCGTCGCCGCGCTCGCCGACCCCACGGCCTGGCCCGAATCCGGCTTCTGGACGCAGGTCCGGATCCTGACCGCCCGGTCGCTGCGCACGGCGTTCGGCGACCGGCGGCTGGTCTTCTTCGGCTTGCTGCAGCCGGTGGTGCTGCTGTTGCTGTTCAGCCAGGTGTTCAGCGGCGTCGGTGCACTGCCGGGGGTGGCGGCGTACCAGGGTTACGTGAACTTCCTGGTCCCGGCCACGCTGGTCAACATCGCGATGACGACGGCGATGAGTTCGGGAGCGGGCCTCCTGGCGGAGATCTACGGCGGCTTCACCGGACGGCTGCGCTGCCTGCCGATCTCGCTGTTTTCGGTACTGGTGGCCCGCACGTTCGCGGATTCGGCGCGCCTGGGCGTCCAGCTGGTGGTGACGGCACTGGCGAGCGTGGTGTTCCTGGGCTTCCGCCCGCGGGCGGCGTGGCCGGGCTGGCGCTGGCCCTGCTGGTGACGTTGGTCGTGGGCTGGTGCTTGAGCTGGGTGTTCGTGGCGATCACAACATGGCTGCGCAAGGCGGAGACCCTGCAGGCGGCGTCGTTCGTGGTGATGTTCCCGCTGATGTTCTCGTCGAGCGCGTACATGCCACTGGACACGATGCCGACGTGGGTCCGCGCGGTATCGGCGGTGAACCCGCTGACGTACGCGATCGACGCGACCCGGGCGTTGGCACTGGGCCGCCCGCTGGGCTGGTCGTTGACGGTGGCCTTGTCGATAGCAGCTACAGCGGCCGCGGCGGGTTCCTTCCTGGCGGCCCGCACGTTCCGCGCCCGCACGTAACTCGCGTGACCAGAGCCGTAACCGGCGTGATCGGAGCCGGAACTCGCGAGTTCCGGCTTCAATCACGCGAGTCCCGGGCCGGATCACGCGAGTTACGTGAGGGACTCCAGGCGGGTAGCCGCTTCTTCCGCGCCACCCGCAGCCTCGAACGACTCACGGATCTTCTCCGCCCCCGGCCGGCACTCCTCCGCCGCCTCGATCGCCGAGCGGATGTCCGCCGCCTTCGCTCGGTCGAAGCGCAGCCTTACCCCCGCCGAAGCCGTCACCACCTGCTGGGCCAGCATCGACTGGTCGTCACGGATCGGGGCCACCGCCAGCGGTACCCCGGCCGCCAAGGCCTCGCACACCGTGTTGTGGCCGCCGTGGCACACCACCACCGATGCCCGGGCGAACGCCGCCACCTGCGGGATCCGGCGGGCCAACCGCACGCTCTCGCTCACCAGCGCCCCCGTCGGGTCCACCACCAACCCCCGGAAACCCGGCATCCCCGCCAGCGCGTCCACGCTCTCCGCCAGGAACCGCGCACCCACCGAGTCGTTCGACGTCCCCAGCGTCACCACCACCAGCGGCCGATCGTCCACAACGGACCACTCGGCCGACGACGAAGGCAGCGCAGGGCCGACGTAGGACACCGGCACCGCCAGCCGGCACTCCCCGGCCAGCGCTCGGGTCGTGAACGCCAGCACCAGGTGCGGTGAAAACCGCAGGTCCCCCAGCAAAACGCCGTGACGAGCGCGCAACCCGGCCTGCAGCTCCGAAACCCAGCCCGCGATCTTCGGCAGCGAACCCAGCGGGTCGGCCAGCTCGGTGGACGTCGACGCCGACGTCGCCCACGGCAAGCCGCACCGCGCGGCCACCAGCGCCCCCGCCATCGCCTGCTGGTCCACGACGACCACATCGGGCTCGAAAGCCGAGACAGCCGACGAAACCCCCGGCACCATCGCGTCCGCCAGCGGGACCAAGTACGACTCCCACAAGTACTTCAGCGCGGCGAACCCGCGCAATCCCGGTGGCCGCAACGACACCGCGAACGGCCCGGAATCCCCGGCGGGGAACACCGGACCGGCGACCAAAGAGGACAGTGCGGGCTCCGGGCCGCACCAGGCCACGGAATGCCCGCGCGCCGAAAGCACCGAAGCCACCCGGCGCAGCGGTGCCACGTGCCCGGCCAGCGGCGGCACGACCAGCAGGAACCTCACGCCGCGTGCCGTTCGACCCACTTCAGCACCAGCTCGCGCACCTCCCGGTGCTGCTCCACCAGCACCGAATGGCCCTGCCCCTCGAACACGTGCAGCTCGCCGTTCGGCAGCAGCGACGTCAGTGCCTCGAGGTCGTCGGCTTGGTAGCCGTGACTGCCCAAAATGGACAGGACGGGGCAGCCGATCGCCGCCACCTGCTCCCAGGTGAGCAGCGGGCCGAGCGGGACCTCTTCGGCCATCTTCGTCGACGTGATCCGCTCGGCCGCCAGCCGCGCCAGCCGCCGGTGGTGTGCGCTGAAGTTCGCCTCGATCCAGTCGAAGCTCTCCTCCACCTGCAGGAACCGGACGGTGTGCGCCAGGATCGCGCTCATCTTCTCCGCCCACACCTCGGTCGCCGGCTCGGATTCGATGCACACGATGCTGCGGACCCGGGACGGGTTGGCCACGGCGTAGCTGTAGGCCAGCGTGCCGCCGAAGCTGTTGCCCACCAGGTGCACCGGCCGGTCGACGCCGAGCTGCCGCAGCAGGTCGTCCAGGTCGGCGACGAAGTCACCGAGGGTGTACCCGCGCTCGGGCCGCTCGGTCTTGCCGTGCCCGCGCAGGTCGTAGCTGATCACGTCGATGCCGGCGGCCGCGACCGGCGGCGCCAGCGTGAGGTAGAAGCTCGCCAGGCTGTCGGTGCCCATGCCGTGCAGGAACACCACGGTCTCGGTGCCGCCGGCGGGCACGAGCTGCACATTCGTGCGCAGCCCGTTCACGGTCATCGTGGGCACGTGCGCTCCCCCACGAACCGGGCGATGTCGCCGACGGTCAGCCCGATGACGTCGTCGAGGTCCTTCTCCGCCAGGTACTCGGCGAGGTTGACGTCGGCGCCGAAGTGCTCGGAAAGGATGCTCGCGAAGGTCACCAGGTCGATGCTCTCCAGCTGCAGGTCCTCGTGGAACGTCGTGTCCGGCGTGATCTCGATGCCGAGCACCTCGGCGTCGCCGACGAGCTCGGTGAGCAGCTCGGCGACGACGTCGAAGGTCGCGGACGCGTGGTCGATGGTCATGAAGTGCTCCTGATGGTTGCGATGGCGGTGTCCCCGGTGAGCTCGGTCGAGACGGCGAAGCGCGGCAGGTCCCGGTGGTGCCCGGACACCGTGCCGTCGTCGTGGACGCGGATTTCCGCCGGGTAGACGGGTTCGCCGAGCCGGGCGCGGACGGCGTCCTTGACGGCGATCCGCCGCAGCAGCCAGCCGCGCTGCTGCCGCGGCGGGACCGCGGCGAACTCGGCGCGTTCGGCCGCGCCGAGGTAGATCCCGGCGTAGATGTCCCGCGCGGCGACCGTCGGCCAGCGGTCGGTGACGGCGACCGAGCCGTCGGCCCGCAGCTCGCCGAGCAGGTTCTCCGCGGGGAAGGCGTAGACGCGGTGGGCGGGGCGGTCGCACGGGAACCGGACGTCCCGCCACCCCTCGATGGTGGCCAGCACCCGGCCGTCACGCACCAGCTCGGCGGCCATTTCGAGAACGTCGGGACGCGGCAGCCGGACCCGCACCTGGCAGGTGACGCGGGTGCCCCGCGCCGGTTCCGGGCCGTGCCAGGTCAGCCGGCCGATCGAGCGCGGGAACGCCAGCAGGTCGTCGGTCCGGGTGGCCATCAGCCAGCAGCCGAGCAGCTGGCCGACGTTGTCGAGCAGGCCGCCGGGCGCGTCCGGGACGACCAGTTCGCCGCGGATGTGCTCCTCGCCGAGGCCGGTCAGCCGGGCCAGGCCCTGGTACGCCGGGCCGTGGAACATCTCGCGCCGCGCGTAGATCTCGGCCGCGGTCAGCGGCGGCGTGGTCTCCGGCCCGGGCACCGCGGACGGCGACGGCGGCGGCGCGTACGTCCCCACCTCGACCGTCATCAGCGCGTACGGCCCGATTTCGACGGTCACGTGGTCGCCGTCGCGGGTCATCGACAGCGGCACCCGCCGGGCCGGCGCGGCGATGAGCCAGCGGGAGAACACCGCGTCCCGCACCGCGACCGCCGTCGTGCCCGGCCAGGTGCGCTCGACCGCCCGGCAGGCGAGGTCGACCAAGGTCGTCGCGGGCACCACCGGCCGGAAGTCCGGCTCGTCGGGCCAGTCGTCGCGCTGCCGGAAGAACCGGTGGTCGCGCAGGTACGGCATGGCCGCCAGCGAGACGTCCACTGTGGACTCGATGTGCCGTCGCGCGGCCGCGACGACGTCCGCCGCGGCCTGGCGGGTTTCGGTGAGCAACGCGGTGAACTCGGCGACGATCGGGTCCGGCACCCCGGCGGGCAAGCTCTGCTCGTCCAGCAGGCCGCGGGCGGCTGACCCCAGCGAGAGCAGGGAGTTCCCGGTGCTGAGGCGGATCCGCCGTGGTTCGAGCGCGTCGAAGTCCGGGTCGCCGCCCTCGGCCCACAGCGCGGTGGTGAGCCGCCGCAGCTGGGCGAGCCCGGACCGGGTGCCGGACGCGGCCGCGACGACCAGGTGCCGCCGCTCGCCCAGCGTGTCGGTGACGTACGAGCCGAGCTGACCCGCCCCGACCTGCACGAACACCCGGAACCCGGCGCCGTGCAGCGCCTCGGTCAGCGCCCGGAAGCGGACCGGGCGCAGCAGGTGGTCCAGGTAGAGCCGCCGGACCTCGTCGGCGTCCGCCGGGTAGGGCCGCGCGGTCGTCGCCGACCACACGGGCAGCGCCGGTGCGCGCAGATCCAGGTCCGCGGCGAGCCGGGCGAACGGGGCGAGGTGCGGCCGCATCAGCGGGGTGTGGAACCCGGACCGGAACGGCAGGGTCGTGGCCACGATCCCGGCACCGCGGCAGGTCGCCGCGAACTCCGCGACGGACTCCGGCGGCCCGCACACGATCGTCTGCTTGATCGCGTTCTCGTGGGAGACGACCAGATCGCCGGGCAGCAGCTCGGCCACCCGTGCCGCCGCGGCGCCCAGCACGAGGTAGTCCGCTTCGGGCAGCTCGAAGCCGTCCGGCCAGTAGCGCGCCAGGGCGTCCGGTGCCGCGGTGTACATCCCGGCGGCCTGCATCGCGGTCCACTCCCCGACGCTGTGCCCGGCCAGCGCGTCCGGCCGGATCCCCAGCCGCCGCAGAACGTCGTCGAGCAGCAGCCCGGCCGCCGAAACGCTCGCCGCGCGGTCGAGCACGCTCGCCGTCGACCACTGTGGACGGTCGAGGCCGAAGTGCCGGGCGACGTCGTCGAGGCGCGGCTCGCCGCCCGCCTCCAGTCCCGGGTGGACGAACGCGGTCTTCCCGCCCGGCAGGAGGGGGTCGACGCTGCACCAGACGTCGCCGGCACCGTGCCACGGCTTGCCCGTCGCGGCCACCTTGGCGAGCACCCGGCGGGCCGTGGCCCGCTTGCGCTCGTCCGGGCCGACGATCCCGATCCGGCACGGGCCGTCGCCGTCGCCCTCACCGGGCCGGTCGAGCTCGTCCAGGAGTTCCGCGGGCGTGCGGGCGGCCAGCCGCAGCACGCGTTCCGGCTCCTCGACGCGCACCCGCCGCTTCGGCGCCGGGTCGCCCGCCTCCAGCACGACGTGCGCGTTGACGCCCCCGAAGCCGAACGCGTTGACCGCGCCGACCCGCGGCAGCGCACCCCATTCTTCGGCCTCGGCCAGCACCCGGAACCGCGTCTTGTCGAGCAGCGGGTTCGGGTCTGCGCAGTGCAGCGTCGGCGGCAGCACGCCGTGGTGCAGCGCGAGCGCCACCTTGACCAGCCCGGCGACCCCGGCGGTCGGCAGCGTGTGCCCGATCATCGACTTGACCGAGCCGATCACCGCGCGCGGCTCGCGGGCCGGGCCGAAGACGTCGGCGACCGTGGTCAGCTCGGCGGCGTCCCCGGCCGGGGTCGCGGTGCCGTGCGCCTCCAGCAGGCCGATCTCCGCCGGATCGCGGCCCGCCCAGGCCCGCCGCAGGGCGAGGGTCTGCCCGGCGACGGACGGGCTGAGCAGGCTCGCACCCCGCCCGTCGCTCGACGTGCCGGTGCCGCGGATCACCGCGTACACGCGGTCCCCGTCGCGGCGGGCGTCGGCGAGCCGCTTGAGCACGACGATCGCGGTGCCTTCGCCGATCAGCATGCCGTCGGCGTCGCGGGACAGCGGGCTGATCCGCTGGCTCGGCGAAAGCGCGCCGAGCTGGGTGAACAGCGCCCACAGCGTGTCGTCCTGCGTCTGGTGCGCGCCGCCGGCGAGGACGACGTCGCAGCGGCCGCGGGCCAGCTCGCCGATCGCCTGGTCGACCGCGACCAGCGAAGACGCGCAGGCGGCGTCCACCGTGTACGCCGGGCCGCCGAGGTCGAGCCGGTTCGCCACGCGGGCGGCGGCCAGGTTCGGCACCAGCCCGGCGGCGGTCTCGGGCCGGAACTCGCCGAGCGGTTCGAGCAGTGCCGTCCGCAGCCGTTCGAGCACGGCAGGCCCGGCCGACGGCATCAGCTCGCCGACCGTGCGGGTGATCTGCCGGACCGTGCGGACCCGCTGGTCGAAGCCCTGCAACCCGGGCGAGAGGTAGCCGCCGCGGCCGAGCACGACGCCGATCCGCTCGGGGTCGCCGAGCCGGCCGAGGCCACCGGCGTCGGCGACCGCGTCCACGGCGACGGCCAGCGCCGTGAGCTGGTCCGGCTCGGTGCCGTCGAGGGACGTCGGCGGGACGCCGTGGGCGACCGGGTCGAACTCCAGGGTGTCCGGCGTGAAGCCGCCGCGGCGGCCGTGCGTGCGGTCCGGGGCGGAGCCGTCGCGGCCGTGGAACTCCGGGTCGCGGCGGTGCGGCGGGACGTCGGTGACGGCGTCGGTGCCCGCGACCAGGTTCCGCCAGTACTGGTCCACTGTGGACGCGCCGGGCAGGAACACGCCCATGCCGGTGATCGCGACCGGGATCACCACAGCGACGCCGTGTACAGGACCGAGCGGTCCGTGCCGTAGGCCAGCTCGCGCAGCAGCGCGGCGGTGGCCTCGGCCGGGTCGAGGAGGGCGACGTCCCGGCGTTCGTATTCGCGCGCCAGCTCCGGCGACACCATGCCGGCGTGGTCGCCGTCCGGCGCCCACGGTCCCCAGTGGACGGTCACCGCGCGGCCCGGCCAGGTCGCCCCGAGCGCTTCGAGGGCATCGTTGGCGGCGGCGTAGTCGGTCTGGCCGCGGTTGCCGAGCACCGCGGCGATGCTGCCGAAGAAGGCGACGAACCCGGGCTCGGCGTCGAGCGCGCCGAGCAGGTTCCGCGCGCCGTCCACTTTGGTCTCGTAGACGGTGCGGAAGGACTGTTCGTCCTTGCCCGCCATGAGCTTGTCGTCGATGATCCCGGCGGCGAAGACGACCCCGTCGAGCCGGCTGGGGAGGTTCTTGACGAGGCTTCGCACGGCGTCGGCGTCGCGCACGTCGAGCGAGGTGTAGCCCGCGGTTCCGCCGGCGGCACGGATCTCGTCGAGGGTCCGGCCGATCTCGCGCTGGGCCAGGACGGTCCGCACCCGGCGTTCGATGCTTGCCACCGAGCCGCCGCGGCCGGCCAGCACCGCGCGCATCGCCGTGGGGTCCGCGGGCAGGTCGTCGGGCTCGCCCGGCCACGGCGTCCGCCCGGCGAGTTCCAGCCGGCACCCGGAGGCGGCCAACGCGACCGCCGCGCGGGCGGTGATGCCGCGGGCCCCGCCGACCAGCAGCACGACGGAGTCCGGGCCCAGGCCCAGCGCGGCGAGTTCACCGCTGCCCGGCCCGGCGCCGGAGTACGCGATCGACGGCAGGTCCACCGGCCGCGGCTCGACGGTGAAGCGGCCGGCGTTGTCGTGGACGACCACCGACGGGCCGTCGCTGAGGGCTTCGTCCACCAGCGTCTTCGCCACGTCCTGCGTGACCTCGACCAGCCGGGTCACGCCGTCGCGCTCCAGCGCGGCCGACCGCACCAGGCCACGCAGGCCGGGCACGGCGTCCGGCTCCGCCGTCACGAAGACGGCTCCCCGCAGCGCCTTGAGCCGGGTGAACACCTCGGTGAGGTCGCGGGCGACCAGCACGGTGATGTCCGCGTCCCCGGTGACGACCTCCGCCCCGGCCGCGGCGAAGGCGGCCCGCACGGCGTCGTCCGGCGCGGCCACGGTCTTCCCGCGCAGCCGCCCGGGATCCGGGTCCAGCGGCACCGGGACCCGTTCGAGCCGGTAGCGGCGCGGCGGAGCGGCCGGTGGCGTGGGCGTCAGCCAGCTTTCGAGGTGCGCGACGAGGGCGTTCGCGGTGCGGTCGCGGCTGAGCTGGTCGGTGCGGTCGTCGGCGGGCAGGCCGAGGCGGGACAGCAGCGTGCCGGCGATTTCGGTCCGCTTGATGGAGTCGATCGAGAGGTCGGCTTCGAGGTCGAGGTCGGCGGCGATCATGTCGGCCGGGTAGCCGGTGCGTTCGCTGATGACGCCGATCACCGTGCTCATGACGTCGGTGGCTTCGGGTTCGGGTTCCCGTTCGGGCTCGGTCACGGGTGCTTCGACGACGACCGGGAGCGGCGCCGGGGCGGGGACCGGGGCGGGCGCGCTGCCGAGGTAGCCGAGCATGACCTCCCGCTGGGCGGCGACGAGTTCGCGGGTGGTGCGCAGGAAGTCCACGATCGCCTGGTCTCGGCCGGGCGCGGGCTGGGTCATGGCGGTACTCCGGATTCGTCGGGCCGGGGGCAGGGCGGGGGCGGCGGAGCCGGGCGCGCGGGCGGACCGCCCGTCGACGGCCCAGGCGGTGGCGGCGGGTTCGGCCGGCTTCGGCCGGATCAGCCGTCCGGGCCGGACGTCGACGCCGGCTTCGGCGAGGGTGGTGAGGGCGGTCAGGAAGCTCGTGAGGTCGGGCCCGCAGGCGACGACGGTGTGCGGCCGGTCGCCGAGGATGTCCCGGACCAGCCGGGTGAGGACGCGCCCGGGCCCCGCTTCGACGAAGATCCGCGCCCCGGCCGCGTACATGGCTTCGATCTGGTCGAGAAACCGCACCGGGGCACCGATCTGCGCGGCCAGTTCACCGCGGACGTCGTCCTGGTACGGCTGGGCGGTCCGGTTGGCCCAGACGGGTTCCCTCGGCGTCGTAATGGTTTCTTCGTCGAGTTCGCGAGCGAAGACCTCGCTCGCATCGGCGACGAGCGGACTGTGGAAGGCACAGGCGACGGGGATCCGCTGCGCGCTGATGCCGGTTTCCTTGAGCCGCCTGACGGCCCGTTCGACGGCGGCCACGGGTCCGGAGAGGACAACCTGCTCGGGAGCGTTGTGGTTGGCGACGACGACATCGGGGCCGATGAGGGTGGCGGTGAGGGCATCGCGGGACGTCTTGACGGCGGCCATGGTCCCGGGCCGGGCGACCTCGGCGATGGCTTGCGCGCGGGCCCGGCTCAGGCGCAGGAGGGTCTCGGTGTCGAAAGCCCCGGCGACGGAGAGGGCGACGAGCTCGCCGTAGCTGTGCCCGGCCAGGAAGTCGGGGTGCACGTTGAGCTGGGCGAGAAGCCGGGCCACGGCGGTCTCGACGAGCCCGAGCGCGGGCTGGGCAACGCGGGTGTCGGTGAGGGCGGCTTCCCGGGCATCGACGGCTTCGGCGGTGAAGGCGTGAGCCGGAAAGGCAGTCGCGGCGATGTCGGGCGCGAGCCGGAGGACTTCGGCGAGCTCGGGGAAGTGGACGAAGAGGTCGGCGAGCATGCCGGTGCGCTGGCTGCCCTGGCCGGGGAAGAGGAAGGCGATCTTGCCGGGCTCGGCGGGTGCGGGCATCGGCTGCTCGAGCGCGCGATGCCTGCCGGAGCCGGCCGCGCCTGAGCCGACCGTGACCGCGCCGCCGCTTGAGCCGGCTTCCGCCGCCGCTGCGAGGCCTGCTGCGTGAATCTCGTGTGGACGAGCCTCACCCGAGCCGCCCGTCGCCGCGAGCTTCGGCCGCGCTGGTCCGCCCCCGCGCATTTCTCCCGATCCGCCGGCGCGGGCCGCCACCGTCCGCTCCAGCTCGGCCAGGGCCTTCTCCGCCTCCGGCGCCCAGTCGCGCAAGCCGTGCTTGCGGTCCGGAGCCACCGGCGCCGCAGCCAGGACCGCGTGGAAGTTCGTCCCGCCGAAGCCGAACGCGCTCACCCCCGCCAGCCGGGCCGGCGCCGCCCACGGCCGGGCCGTCGTGGTGAACGTGAACGGGCTGGCCGTCGCGTCCCAAGCCGTGTTCGGGTTCTTCAGGTGCAGTGTCGGCGGGACCACCTCGTGCCACAGCGCCAGCGCCGCCTTGATCAGCCCCGCCAGGCCCGCCGCGCACTTCGTGTGGCCGATCTGGCTCTTCACCGACCCCAGCACGCACGATCCCGCCTCCGCGCCGGCCTCGGCGAAGAAGCCGGTCAGCGTCCGCAGCTCCGTGGCGTCGCCGACCACCGTTCCCGTTCCGTGGGCCTCGACCAGCCCCACCTCCGCCGGCGACACGCCCGCGTCGCGGTACGCCCGCTCCAACGCCCGGCGCTGGCCCTCCGGCCGCGGCGCCGTCAGGCCGAGCGCCTTGCCGTCGCTGGCCGCGCCGACGCCCTTGACCAGCGCGTAGATCCGGTCGCCCGCTCGCTCGGCGTCGGCCCGGCGCTTGAGCACCAGGCACGCCACCCCTTCGCCCAGCGCGATGCCGTCGGCCGCCGCGTCGAACGGGCGGCAGCGGCCCGTCGGGGACAGCGCCCCCGCCGAGGTGAACATCAGGTAGTCGTGGATGCCGTTGTGCAGATCGACCGCGCCACACAGGGCCAGCGAGCTCGTGCCCGCGCGCAGCTCCTTCACCGCGAGGTCGAGCGCGGCCAGCGACGAACCGCACGCCGCGTCCACCGTGTAGTTCGCGCCGCCGAGGTCGAGCCGGTTGGCGATCCGGCCGGAGATGACGTTGGCCAGCGTGCCGGGGAACGTGTCCTCGGTCGGCTCGGGCAGCTGCGCGAGCAGCTCGGACGGGACCTCGTCGAGGTAGCCGTCGAGCAGGGAGCGCAGCGTGCCCGCGTTCGCCAGGTCGCCGCCCGCCTCCGCGCCGAACACGACACTCGTGTGCTCGCGGTCGAAGTCCCGGTCGGCGTACCCGGCGTCGGCCAGCGCGCGGCGCGCCGTCTCCAGCGACACCAGCTGCGCCGGGTCGATGCTGCCCATCGCCGACGGCGGGATGCCGTACGCGAGCGGGTCGACGTCCACCGCGGGCAGGAACCCGCCCCACTTCGACGCCGACTGTCCGAAGTAGACGTCCGGGTCCCAGCGCTCGCGCGGGACCTCGGTGACGGCGTCTTCGCCGCGCAGGACGTTCGACCAGAACGCGGGCAGGTCACGCGCCCCGGGGAACGTGCAGGCCATGCCGATGATCGCGATGTCGCCGGAGTCCGCCGCCGGTTCCTCCGGACGCGCGAACGTCCGGCCCGAAGCGACCTCGCGGTGCAGCTCGGCGATCGTCGTCCGGCGGTCCCTCAGGACGGCCACCTCGCCCGCCATGAACATCCCCTCGGCGAGCTGGGTGGCGGCGTCGAGCGCCTCGCCGTCGCGGCGGACGCCCTTGCTGGCGACGCGCGATCGTCCGGCGTTCAGCTCCTCCAGCCGCTGCCACGCTTCGGGTGTGTTCCCCAGACCGGCTTTGACCTGTGCGAACTCCGCCGTGTACGGGCTGGGCAGGCAACGCGTGCGGTGACCCGGCGCGGTTTCCAGTGTCACGGTGGCGTCCGCGGCGAGTGCGCGGTCCTGGAACAGCCCGGTGATCGCACCGTGCTCGACGGCCTCCTCGGTGAACAGGTACGCGGTGCCCATCAGGACGCCGGCGGCGTCGAGCGGCTCGGCCATCGCGGCGACCATCGCGGCCGAGCGGGCGTCGTGGATCCCGCCCGCGAAGAGCACCTCGACGTCCTTCGCGGCGCCGAGAGCCGCCAGTTGCTGTTCCCACAGCTCGAAACTCGCCCGAGGGCCGACGTGGCCGCCGCACTCGGCGCCTTCGAAGACGAACCGGCGGACCCCGGCGTCGAGGTACTGGCGGAGCAGGACCGGCGACGGCACGTGCAGGAACGTCGCGATCCCGTCGGCCTCCAGCGCCTTGGCCTGCCCCGGTTTCCCGCCGGCGACCAGCACGCACCGCGGCCGCGCCGCCCGGATCGCGGCGAGCTGGGCGGCGCGCAGGTCGTCGGGGACGAAGCCGAGGATGCCCGCGCCCCACGGCCGGTCGCCGAGCCGCTCGGCGGTCCGGGCGAGCAGCTCGGCGGTGCGCGCGCCGTTCGCGGTGGCCACCGCGACGAACGGGAACCCGCCCGCGTCGGCGACCGCGGCGGCGAAGCCCGGCTGGTCGCTCACCCGCGTCATCGGGCCCTGGACGATCGGCAGCGCGCTGCCGAGTGTCCGGCACAAACCCGTGCCCAGCCCGGCCGCGGGCACCTCGGCACCGACGATCCGGCCGACGTCCACAGTGGACTCCACGACGACGCCCGCCGCGCCGCCGGCGAGCGCGCCCACCGCGGTCCGCGGTCCGGCCACCCGGCCCCAGACGGGCACGTCGAAGGCGGTCAACAGCTGTTGCAGCAGAACGAAGTCGCTCAACGCGCCCCGGCCGGCGACCAGGCCCAGCGCGCCGCCGCGAACGGCCTCGGCAGCCGTGGTGACGTCGGTGACCTCGGCGAGCGCTCCGGCCCACGGCGCCTTCGTGCGGACAGCGAAGGCCGCGCCCGCGGGCAGCGGGCCGTCGGTCCGCACCGCGTACGGCACCCGGACGCGGGCCGCGACCAGCCGCAGGTCCGCCGGATCGGCGCCGTCGAGCACACCGAGGCCACCGCTCCGGGCGACCGCGGCGACCACGTCGGGATCACCGGTACCCAGACACCGGAGCCGGCGAGCGTGCGACGGCGGGACGAGCTCGGCCATCGGCGGACCTCCTGTGCGCGGGGCGTTGCGATCTTCAGGAATAACGCACGAGGCACGGGAAACGCAATACTCGTGCTACCGTGCAAATCTGTTGAACAAGACAAGATCATGGCACTGAACAGCACTTTTATCACCCGCATCGCAACTTGGAAATACATTTCCCGCACGCAAGTGACAATGTGAAGATGAAATACCTGGAGCCCGCGTGGAACTGACTGGACGGGTGGTCGCGCTGACCGGCGCGGCACACGGAATCGGGGCCGCCATGGCCCGCCGCTTCGCCGCCGAGGGCGCGGCCGGGGTGGTCGTGTCCGACGTGGACGCCGACGGCGCCGCGGGGGTGGCGGCCGAGATCACGGCCGCGGGCGGACACGCCGTCGCGGTGACCGCCGACGCGACGTCCAAAAAGGACCTGAAGGCCCTGGTCGCGACGGCCCGCACCGAGTTCGGCCGCCTCGACGTGTTCTGCGCCAACGCGGGGGCCGCGTTCGGCACCGGCGTGCACGCGGGCGACGAGCAGTGGCAGAAGTCCTGGGAGATCAACGTCATGCAGCACGTCCACGCCGCCCAGGTGGTGCTGCCCGCGATGCTGGCGCGCGGCGAAGGGTACCTGCTGATCACGGCGTCGGGCGCCGGCCTGCTCGGCATCCCCGGTGACGCGCCCTATTCGGTGACCAAGCACGCGGCCGTCGGGCTCGCGGAGTGGCTGGCGATCACCTACCGGCCGCGCGGGTTGCGGGTCAGCGCGCTGTGCCCGCTCGGCGTCCGGACGGCGCTGCTGGAGCCCGGCATCGCCGCCGGCCACCCGGCCGCACTGGCCATCGCCGCGGCGGCGCCGCTGATCGATCCCGAGGACGTCGCCGAAGCGGTCGTCCGCGGGCTCGACAAGGAGGAGTTCCTGATCCTGCCGCACGAATCGGTGCGGGAGTCGTTCGCGCGCAAGGCCGGCGCGGTCGACGCGTGGATCGACGAGATGGCCGTGGGAGGCTGACGTGGAGTACCGCAGGGTCGGCGCGAGCGGGCTCGCCGTCAGCGAGATCGCCTACGGCAACTGGCTGACGCACGCCTCGCCGGGCTGCGTCGCCGCGGCGCTGGACGCCGGCGTCACGACGTTCCACACCGCCGCGGCCTGGGACGGCGGCGCCGCGGAGGCCGCGTTCGGGGCGGCGTTCGCCGGGGTCCGCCGCGACGACCTGGTGCTGTGCACCGGCGTGTTCTGGCCGGAAGGCCCTGGCCCCAACGACGCGGGCCTGAGCCGCAAGCACGTGATCGCGTCCCTCGAAGGCTCGCTGCGGCGGCTGCGCACCGGCTACGTCGACGTCTACCAGCTGCTGCGCTTCGACTACCGCACGCCGGTCGCCGAGACGTTCCTGGCGCTGTCGGACCTGGTCCGGCAGGGGAAGATCCGGTACGTCGGCACGTCGGAGTGGACGGCCGAGCAGCTGCTGCAGGCCCACGAGGCCGCCGCGCGGTACGACGTGCCGCTGATCGCCAACCAGCCGCACTACTCGATGCTGTGGCGGGTGCCCGAGGCGCAGGTGATGCCGGTGGGCGCGCGGATCGGCGTCGGGCAGTTCGCGTCGGTGCCGCTCGCCCAGGGCGTGCTGACCGGCAAGTACCGGGACGGGCGGATCCCGGCGGGTTCACGGGCCGCCGCGCTCCCCCACGCCCGGCCGTTGCTCATGCCGGAGCTGCTGGAGCGGGTGGAGCTGCTGCGCGGTGTCGCGGACGACTGCGGCCTGACGATGGCCCAGCTCGCGCTGGCGTGGACGTTGCAGCACGAGACGGTCGCCGCGGCGGTGGTCGGCGCGAGCACGCCGGAGCAGGTGACGGAGAACGCCAAGGCCGCCGGCGTCCGGCTCGACCTCGACGTGCTGACCCGGGTCGACCAGCTGCTCGGCAGCTTCGTCCAGACCGACCCGCGGCTGGTGTGGTCGCCGCCCGCGCAGCTGGCCTAGCCGGCGCCGAGGCAGACGAACGGGCGGCGGAACGGGTCGACGGCGATGGCGTCGGCCAGGGCCAGCGCCGGGCTGTCCCGGACGGCCAGCGCGCGGTAGTAGTCGTCCATCGCGGCCGCCGAGGCGAGGTCGCCGACGCGGGACAGCGGCGCGATCACCGTGCGGGAGCCGCTGGCCAGCAGCGCGCTGGCGAAGCCGAGGGCTTCGTCGCCGGGCCGGATCCGGTTCAGCGCGAGCTCGCACGCGGCGAACACGACCTGCCGCGGCGGCTGCCGCAGCCCGGCCATCTCGTGGCCGAAGAGAGCGCCGTCGGCGAGTTCGAGCCGGGAGAAGAGCGCGTTCTCCGGCTCGTGGGCGCCGTGCGCGGCGAAGTGCGCGAGCTTGGCGCCGTCCATGGCGCGCAGCACGGACTTCACGGTGGCCTTGGCGCCGGTCATCGTCGTGGCGGTGCGGTAGTGCGTGGTCAGCTTCTCGAGCTCACCACGGGCACCGGCCAGCCCGGGACCGCGCACGAGCACGATCTTGCGGGCCCGCGACGACCTGGTCAGCTCGGCGGCGAGCCAGGCGGTCGCCGACGGCGCGACGACGGTCGGCCGCCCCCGCAGGCCCGGCAGCACGCCCCACGGAACGGCGTAGAGCGGCCCGGTCGGGACGATGACCAGCTCGCGATCGCCGATGACCTCGGCCAGTGGCTGGATGAGCTGGGTGTCGAGCTTGTCGGCCTGCTTGTGCGCCGACGCCATGACGACCTCGGCCAGCCGTTCGGGCAGGTTGTCGGGCGCAAGAGCATCGAGGTCGACGTTGAGCACCCGCGCGGACTCGGCGGCGGCCCCGGCGGACCCGAGCCGCACGAGCCGGCACTCACCCCCGGCGATGACGACGGCGACGAGCTCGTCCCCGGAGGCGGCGAAGCTGACCATGGCCCGCTCACCGAGCCGCGCGACGACCTCCGCCAGGCCGGCCACCGGCCGCGGCCGCCCCCACCGCCCGGTGTGCCAGCCGAGCCGCTGCGCTTCCCGAAGCCGTTCGTTGTACTTCGCCCGCAGGGCGGCGATGGGGTGCCCGTCGTGCTGGGCTTCCTGGATGGCCTGCCCGAGCCCCCGCACCTCGGCAACGCGCGCGGCGAGCTCCGGGTCGGTCCCGGCGGAGAGGGGTTCGTAGCGGTAGGTCTGGGCCCGCGTCCGTTCGAGCCAGACGAACAGGCGCCGGGCATCATGGCGTTCGAGCACGAGCTTGACGGCGAGGTCGGCGAGCTCCTGGCCGTGCAGCGCGGTCCCGGAGACGAGGTCCAGCCCACCCATCCGATCCCGGACGGCGTCGAGCTCGGTGAGGCCCGACCGGATTTCGGTGAGCGCCTTGGCCCGATCGCCCCGCGCGACGGCGAGCTCGGCGCGGCAGAGCCGGCGGAGCATCCGGTAGTCGATGGGGGTGAGCTGCCCGGGCCGCGGGACCTGCTGGAGCGTCTCGACGGCCCGTTTGAGGTTGCCCCGCCGGATGTCCAGCCGCACGGCGAGCATGCGCGCGGTGGCGGCCTGCTCGGCGAGCTGGGGAGCCGGCATCTTCGCGGCGAGCCGGAGCGCGCGTGTCGGAAGGGCCGCCGGGATGTCGGCGGCCCGCAGGGCATCACGGGCGTCCGCTTGGAGACCGGCCAAGGTGGCGTTGGCGATGCAGGTCTGGCAACCGACACGCAGCATCTTGCGGCGGGCGGAGTCGGCCATCTGCCGTGCGAGCTCGATGTCGTCGGTCATCAGCGCCGCGGTCGCCCGGTACAGCTCCGCCCGCGCCACCTCGCGGCTGATGCTCTGCTGTGCCACCAGCTTCGGCAGCACCTCGTCCAGGTGCGCACCCGCTTCTTCGGCCAGCCCGGCCGCCAGCAGTGCTTCCGCCTGCTCGAACCGGAGACCGTCCGGAACTCCCAGCTCCAAGGCCCGGTAGGTCCGCTCGCACTCCTCGTAGAAGCGGAGGGCTTCCGGAACGTCACCGGTGCGCAGGGCGAGCATGCCCATGGTCCGCCGCATGTCCGCGGCGACCGTGCGGAGCTCGAACTTCTCGGCGAGCTCCAGCGAGCGATTGAGGTCGTCCTGGGCGGCGCTCACGTTGCCCAGCCGGATCTGCACCCAAGCTCGCGAGGACAAGGTCTGCACGAAGGCACCCATGCGCGTCTCGGGAGCCGGCCCGTTCGCCAGCCGGTACTCCTGGTGCGCGACGGAGATGTCGAACGAAGCCAGGCTCTCCTCGTTGCGGCCGACGCTCATCAGCCGGGCCGCGTAGTTGTGGTTCAGGGCACCGTTCAGTTCGGCCTGCAGGACGGGGTCCGGCACCGCACTGATGAGCAGCCGCACGTCGTCGAGCCCCGCGAGCCCCGCCGCGAGGTCACCGCTGATCTCCGAGGACAGCGCCGCCATGAGGCTCGACAGCCGGATCCGGGCGACAAGCCAGTCGGTCCGGTACTCGGCCGCAACCGGGTGGATCGAGTCCAGCATCGTCATGCCGCGACGAAGCAGCCGAACTCCTTCGCGGTAGTGCTTCAGGCAGGATCCTTCAGCAGCTTGTCGCTGAAGGCCGCGGACCGTCTCGATGACTTCGGTCGGGTCCAGATTCGTCACAGGCACACTCCTATGACATCACAGCAAGTCGCATAAGAGAGCCCGCCTGCCAGGCGAAGATCGGCAGGCGGGCGGTCACGAATCGATGAACTTCAGGACTTGACCACCTGGTAGCAGGGGTTGCCGCAGTTCGGGACCACGACCGGACCGTCCTTCGGCTTCTCCGGGACGTGGTCGATGTGCACCCAGCCGAACTCGTCCGGCTCCGGGTGCTCGGCCACCGGGCCGGCCGGGTCGGTCGGCTCGGGAGCTTCTTCCGGCTTGACATCCGTGGGCGTCGACATGGTCGATCTCCTCTCCCCTGGGGATCTTCATGGGGACGCGGCCGTGACGGTGAGTCCCCCTCGTCGCGAGGCCCTCTCCCCGCGAACGGCCCAATAGTTTCACATCGGAGCAATGATCGGGAGAGTTTTCGCTACGGAAAGTCAGTCCGAAGCGCGTGAGCAGGGTTGATGTCCCGACCGGAACGTCCTAACGAGTGAAGTCTGTAACGACGTCCACTCCGGACGTGCATGACCTGCGCTTTCCGGCCGCCGGACGGCAGGTGTTGCTCCGGGCACGCACCGTGACAACCGGACCGGCGACCGGGGCCGGGATGTCCTGCGTGGACGGTCAGGCGGTCGCCGCCGCATGGACGGCGCGGACCAGGCGGGCGTTCTCCGGGGCCGCGCCACCCGGGAACGCGAACCGGCGGCGGTTGTAGCCGTACGCGAGGCCGCTGCGCGGGTCCGCGAACGCCTGGGAACCGGCCGCGCCACTGTGGCCGAACGCTCCCTGGCCCAGCTGCGGGTAGTTGTCCGAGACGATCGCGAAGCCGAGCCCGAACGCGTTGCGGTTGCGGGTGGCGAGGTCGTCGCCGATCGAGTGGATCTGCGCGAACTCCGCGGCCGTCTCCCGGCGCAGGAGCGGCTCCGGGCCGCTGATCGCCGCCGCGTACATCCCGGCCAGACCGCGAGCCGACGCGACGCCGCCCACCGACGCCGGGCTCAGCGTGCGGACGACCTTGAGGTTCGGCAGCTCCCACAGCTCGGGCACCTTCGGGTGGTTCCGGTTGAAGGCGATGCCCGTGATGCTGTTCGGCGCGGTCGCGTTCGCCTGCAGCTCGGCCAGCTGCTCCGGCGTCGGCAGCATCGGCTGGGTGGTCAGGAAGCGCGGCTCCAGCTCCTCGGGCAGGCCGAGGTGGAAGTCCAGGTCGAACGGCTTCCGGACGCGCTCCTCGAAGTGCTCCTGGATGCTGCGGCCGGTGACGCGCCGGACGACCTCGCCGGTCAGCGCGCCGATCACCAGCGCGTGGTAGCCGAACGCGGTGCCGGGCCGCCAGTACGGCCGCTGCGGGGCGAGCCGCTCGGCGATGACGCGGTCGTCCGCGATCTCTTCGCCGGTGAACCCGTCGTCGGCGCCCACGACGCCGGCGCGGTGCGCGAGCAGCTCCCGCAGGGTAATGCCGTCCTTGCCGGCGGCGCCGAACTCCGGCCAGTAGTGGGCGACCCGCTCGTCGAGGTCGAGCACGCCGTCCTGCACGAGCAGCGCGACCACCAGGTGCGCGGCCCCCTTCGTCGAGGAGAACACGCCGGTCAGCGAGTCGCCGGTGATGTCGGGCCCGGTCCACAGGTCGACAACCCGCTCCCCGTCGACGTGCGCGACGAGCTGGGCGGCGTAGTCACCCCCTTCCGCGGCCGCAACGGCGGCGAACTCCTCCCGGACGGCCTCGAACCCGTCGGCGACGGTTCCCTCGATGTGCTCGGACATGGCAGCTCCCTCAGTGATCAAACGCCTGCGCCAGGAAGCAACCCACGGGAAGCCGAGGTATTCCGGTAACACGCGACCGCCCGGACGGGATGTTCCCGGCATGGGGGAGCTCGAGGCGGAGGAAACCACCACCCGGGCCGGCCGCGGCCTGGCGATCGCGTCGCTCGCGATCGGTGCGGCCGGCTTCACGCTGGCGGTCGCGACCTGGGCGGCGTGGCTGATCGTCCGGCCGGGGATCGTCTCCGCGTGGCTGCTCTCCTGGGTCACGCAGGCGTTCGTCCTGGTTCTCGGAGCGTTGTGGTTCGCGCTGCTGCCGATCAGCGTGCTGGCGCTGGTGTTCGGCATCTGCGCCGGCTCACGCACCCGGCCCGGTTCCGCCCGGATCGGGGCCACGCTGGCTGTGATCACCGCCCTTCTGGCGTTGTCGGGTGCCGCGGTGTTCGCGACGACGTCCTGGCACCGGATCGGCCCGCCGATCGCCTACTTCGACCCGGGAACCCCCGGACCGCGGTAGAGAACCCGCCGCGCGGGTACCAGTCCGATCATGAAGCTGACCTCCACCGTGCTCGGCACCCCGGAACCCCGGGCGCTGGCCGAGTTCTACTCGAAGCTCCTCGGCTGGCCGATCCGCACCGACGAACCGGAGTGGGTGACCCTGCGCCCGGACGACGGCAGCGCGGGCCTGTCGTTCCAGCTGGAGACCGGCCATGTTCCCCCGGTGTGGCCCCCGGCCGAGGGTGCCCAGCAGATGCAGCTGCACCTCGACATCGAGGTCGACGACCTTCAGGAGGCAACGGCGGCGGCGACTGCGGCGGGTGCGGTGGTCGCGGAGTTCCAGCCGCAGGATGACGTGCGGGTCTGTTTTGATCCGGCCGGGCATCCGTTCTGCCTCTGGACGCGCACGGGGTGACCTTGGACGGGACCCGGGCCCGGCCCGCGGCGCGGTACCGGCGCAGGCTGAAAGCCGGTTTGCCTCCGAACCCGCGAGGGGTTCACGCTGGAGCGGTCACCTGCTTTGGAGATCCGTCGCCTCGCCGTGGCTGGTTGACCGCCTCGGCCTTCACGGTTACTGCTCGCCCGGTTCGATAGCCCCGCGCGGCGGCCGCGGGTCGCGGTGATCCGCAGCCGGTAGCGAGCGTGCACGGCCGAGGGGCTGGCACCGGCAGCGGAGCAGCTCGCCATCGTCGGAGCCTTCCCGGACCCAGTCGCTCGGTCCCGCGCCAACGTTCGCCGAGTGCCCTCGGAGCCGCCGCAGGGCGGCCTTCAGCCCGAGCGGAGCGGTTGCCGAGGTCGAGGGCTCATGGGTACCGGCGGAGGAGCTCGGTTTGCCGCGGTTCCACTCGATCCGGGCGGACCTTCCTCGCCGGTGGGCCGGACGAAGAAGGCGGTCGCGGCTATCGATCTCGCGCGGAACGGGCGCCCGGAGCCGACCGGGAGGAGCGGCTGGCGGCCGAGGATCGTGAACGCCGGTTCGATCTGGTGCACGCGCCGCTGGTTCGGCTCACCCTGATCAAGGTCGCGGCCGCTTCCTGTGGAACGCGCACCACATCGCCACCGACGGCTGCCGATCCTCATTCGCGGGCTGGCCACGCACGGCCCGGCGGCCGTGCTGCCGGAGGTCGCGCCGTTCCGGAGCTACACCGCCGGGGGAGGCGGCGGTGCGGTAGGGACGCGTAGACGCTGCGCCGCCGCTGCCGGACGGTCAGGGCGGGCACCCCGAGCCTCGCCTGGCTCGGCCGCCAGCACGAGCGGAAGCCCGGCAGGCATGGCGCGAAGTCCTCGACGGCCTCGCCGTGCCCACGGAGGTGGCGCCGGAGCTCGACGGCCTCACCGAGCCCACGAAGGCGACGCCGGAGCTCGACAGCCTCACCGAGCCCACGAAGGCGACGCCGAAGCGCGACAGCCCACCGAGCCCACGAAGGCGACGCCGAAGCGCGACAGCCCACCGAGCCCACGAAAGTGACGCCGAAGCTCGACGACCTCACCGAACCCACGAAAGTGACGCCGGACCTCGACAGCCCCACCGAACCCACGAAAGTGACGCCGGAGCTCGACGGCCCCACCGAGCCAACGAAGGGGGGCGCCGGAGCTTGATGGCCACCTGACCGCGGTGCCGGGCCCGCCGAGCTGGTGCTGCCGGCACGGAAGCACTGTCCGGGTGATGCGCGCGGAGGTGCTGTGCGTCGCCGGGAGCCACTTCGTGGAGGCCGCCCGCATTGGCGGGGCCCGGCGCACACGGGTGGTGCTGCGCCACGTGCACCGAGGGGGGTGTCGTAAGCGTGGCGGGTCGCACCGGCGGCCGGGAGCTTGGTGAGTGTTGCGGACCCGGGGGGCGCGCGTGGGGTGACGCCCCGCGTTCGAACGGTCACAGGATCCGCTATGTTCGGCTGAGGTCCTGTTCTCGGCGAACGGAGTTGAGTCCTGTGGGGGTGCACCGGATCTGGCACCACGGACTGGTCCCCACCGAGGGAAAACGCCCCCTGGACGCGTTGCGCAGCAGGCTGATCAGCCGCGAGAGGCAGCACGACGACTACACGGTGACCGATCTCGGCTCGTCCGATGATGGCGGTTCGCGCCGGTGTGATCTTCAGTTCGCGTACGAGGGCAGCGAAGGCCGCTACTCCGTTCAGGTATTGCTTTCGCTGTGCTACCGCGCCGGCGAAGATCGGGTGACGTGGTTGCTGACCGCTGCGTGCACTCGGCCGTGGCGCAGCTGCCACGACGCTCCCGCGCAGCGGATCGGGCTGGAAGAGCTGGGCGCCAGCGGTAGCGACGAAATCCCGATCGAGACGCCGGTGCTGGCGATGCGGGGCTGGTCGCGTAAGGAGTGCGACCACCTCGCCGACCTCCTGGGCGAGGCGTTGGTGGCACCGTGGCGCTCTTCGGCGGTGCTGGTGCTCACCGAGCCGCCGACGGTGCCGGTCGAGGGGTGGCCCGGGCTGGTCAACGTCTTCGACGTCGACGATCGCTTCCGCCACACCCTCAACCGGCACCTGCCGCTCGGCTGCGCGGTGCCGCAGGGCGCGCGGCTCTACGTGCCGCCCTGCGACCAGCTTCCGGACTTCGTCGTCACCGAGAGCCCCGTCTCCGGCGAGGCGCTGCAGGGGGCGATCACCCGGCTCATCCAGGCCCGCGGCCGGACGCCCCTGCCCGAGGAGTGGGCGGACGTGCCGAGCGTGCGGGCCTGGTACGCCGCCGATCCGTTCGCCTCGCCGGAACGCGAGCCCGACGCCGAACTGGTCGAGAAGCTCGGCCGCGCCGAGCGCGAGCTGGCCGAGGCGCGGCGCGTGATCACCATTCTGCGGAAGAAAGCCAAGGCCCACGCCGAGGAACGGGACCGGCACGCCTGCGAGGTGAAGACGCTCCGCCGCCGGCTCGAGGACGCGTGCGCGACCGACGTCGCCTGCCTGCGCGACCAGCTCGCGCAACTGCAGGCGGAGGCCGACGACTACGCGCGAGCATTCGAGGAGACCGAGGCCGAGCGCGACGAGCTCCGGCGCGTCAACGGGCTGCTGGCGGGGCGGCTCGCCCGCCACCACGACGCCGACGACGAGGTCGCCGACGCCGGGCGCCCGCCGGAGGACTTCCCGAGCTTCGCCGAGCTGATCGGCGCCGCGGCCGCCTCGCTGAAGCACCTCGCGATCACGGCCGAGCCGGCGCCGGCCGCGATCCTCGACCACCACCCCAAGGCGGCCGCCTGGCGCCGCAAGGCCTGGGACGCGCTCCGCACCCTCGACGCCTACGCCGGCGCCCGGACCTCCCTGCTCGACGCGGGCCAGGACCCGGGCCCCGAGCTCTCGGACGTGCTCGCCTTCGCCCGCACCGGCCAGCCGGGTTCGCTGATCAGCGCGAACATCATCGCCCTGGCCGAGTCCGACACGGTGACCACTAACGAGCGGCTCCGCCAGGCCCGCACGTTCCGCGTCGACCCGCGGACGAACCCGGCGGGCCGCGACTACTTCGGCGCCCACATCGCCTTGGAGCGGTTCAAGTCGCCGGCCCCGCGGCTGCACTTCCTCGACGACACCGACCGCACGGGCACGGTGTACGTCGGGTACCTCGGCGCCCACCTGCCGACGTCGAAGACCAACTGAGCGAGAATCGCGCGCATGACGGAGATCGCGCACAAGCACCTGGCCTACTGCTGGATCGCCCGCGGCGACCGGGTGCTGTTCCTCCGCCGCGGGCCCGGGGTGTTCCTCGCGGGCAAGTGGGAACTGCCCGGCGGCACGGCCGAGCCGGGCGAACGCTTCGAGGACACAGCGACGCGCGAAGCGGCGGAGGAGACCGGGTTGACAGTGCGCGTCACCGGTGAACTGGCGCGCGACGCGTGGCCGGACGTGACGGGGCGGCCCTTGCGCATCCACGCTTTCGTTTACACGGTGGAAGAAACGGGCGCCGGCGAGGTGGTGCTGAATCCCGACGAGCACGATGACTTCGCCTGGCTGACGCGGGCGGAGGCTCGGGAACTTTCGCTGCCGGACCACTTCCGGCGGCTGGTCGATCGGTAGGGGATTTCCTTGGCGCAGCACCGGTTCGCGGTGCTGCCGAGGTCTTCGGGCGGTGATCATGTCTTCGACAGTACCCGAACAAATGTGCGACCGTCATCGCTGGAACGGGTGAACTGCGACGGGGCGCGAGCAGCGATTTCCCTTGTGCCGCAACGGGTACCGCGCCAGGGAGCCCCCGATTTCCACGCTAGCAGAGGGGACCGACAAAACTAGCGCGGTGCCAGGTACCGCAGCAGAACGCTGGCGCCGTCGGTGAGCACCGAAGCCAGCTCCAGCGACGCCGGATCCACCGGCGCACCAACAGATGCCCGGCTGGCGGTCCCCGCCACCAGGAACGGCGCCACCGTCAACCGGAACTCGTCGACCACGCCCGCCTCGATCAACGACCCGAACAACCTCGGCCCGCCCTCGCAATCGATGCGGCCCAAGCCCTCCGCCACCAGCGTCGACACCACGCGCTCGGCCGGCACCTCCCGCTCCCCCACCACGAACACCCGGGCGCCGGCGGCCGACCAGGCGTCGCGCAACTCGGCAGGGGCCGCCGCGGACGTGAACACCAACGTCGGGACCGCCGCCTTGGTGATCACCGGCGCGTCCGGGGGCAGGGAGCGGCCCGTCGTCACCACCGCCACCGGGGCGATCGGGGCCAGGCCGAACCGGCTGCGGCGCTCGGCCGTCGCGGCGTCCGGGCGCATTCCCTCGAAGCCCTCCGCCACGGCCGTTCCCGCGCCTACCAGCACCACGTCGGCCAGGTCGTTGCCGAGGCGGTAGACGATGCGGTCCGCCGGGGTCGACAGCGCCCCGGAGCGGCCTTCGACCTCGATGGCGCCGTCCGTGCTCGACACGAAGTTCACCGCCAGCCAGCGGGGGTTCGCCGGGTAGCGGTACAGCTGCTCGAGGTCGGCGTCGGTGAGGTCGCGGGCGGACGGCCAGACCTCCCGGATCACTCCCATCGGACCGCCTTCGCCGGCGGGCGCGTGCCCGCGATGCTCGCCGCCATCTCCGCCACCTGACGCACCTGGCGGACGTGTTTCGTGCGGATGATCGCCACCCCCGCCGACGCCGCGAGGGCCGCCCGGGCCAGCCCCGCCGGCGTGCCGTCTTCGGCGACCGAAGCCAGCACCGGCACGTCTTCGGCGGGCATCGACCGGAAGTCCCCGATGTCCACGGCAACGGACAAACCGGCCACGAGCGAAGGAGCCGCGTACCCGGCGTCGTACCGGGCCGCGACCTCGGACAGGTCTGCACTCGTCACGATCAGGTCGGCGCCCGCTTCGCAGCAGGCCGCGGCGACCGACGGGTCCGCGGTGTCGACGCCGATGACGAGGTCGGGGAACGCCGACCGGGCCTGCTCGACCAGGGACTCGGCGCCGGCTCCGGCGAAACTCACGAGGTCGGCGCCGTCAGCGACGGCGTCACGGGCCGCGGGGAGCGACTCGACCGCGGCCAGCACCAGCGCGCGGTCACGGCTCAACCGGCGGCCCCGGAAGACGAGGTCGGGGGTTTTCATCGCACTCTCCCTGGCTGGACGTCCTTCGCGATCATAAGCGAGGTCCAGCGGGCGAGTGCTCTTCGCCGTCAGGTGGCGGGGCGTCGTCGCCGGGCCACCCGACCCGACGGTTCCTCAGGAGGCGATGGCCTCGTTGATCGCCAGCAGCTCCTGGGCGGTGCGCGTGGCGGTGAACTCGATGACGTCGTACCGGGCGAGCCTGCGGACCACGAACGGGTCGCTGGCGAGCACGGCGTCGAGCTTGCCGCGCAGCACCGAGCGGGCCAGTATCACGTGGTCGGCCGCGCCGTTACCCTTTCCGCAAACCAGGAAGAGTCCTTTCGTGAATTGTTTGCGCACCCACTCCGAATGGTCGGGAAGCGCGTAGTCGACTTCTGTTTCGGGCGCCGTATAGGTCAACAGTGCGATGTACATGTCTGCAGGATAGGACGCTTTTGCCGCCACCGCATCCGCCTGGCGAGTGTCACACGGCACGCCTCTCGTCAATATTCCGTCAAGAAAAAAGAAATTCCTTTACCCGCGCTTTTTCGACATACTCGCCGATTGCCGTACGCACGTCGTCGTACGTCGAGGTGCCATCCCCTGGCCGACGCGGCGGCGACCCGGGGCCGCGAGACTCCCGGTATGAACGCACTCACCCGGATCCGGCACGACGGAAGGCGAGCCGAGCGGATCGCCTACGCCGTCGGTGCGGTCCTGTTCCTCAGCGGTGTCGCGCACGCGCTCGTGCTCCTCGCCACCGGCGGCTCGTGGCTGGGCCCGCTGTCGATGCGCAAGGCCGTCACGTTCGGCCTGTCGTTCGGGCTGACGCTCGCGTCGGTCGCCTGGGCGACGTCGTTCCTCACCATGCGCCCGCGGCTGCGCACGGTCCTGCTCGGCGCGTTCACCGTGGCGAGCGTCGCCGAAGTCGTCCTGGTCAGCATGCAGGCGTGGCGCGGGGTGCCGTCGCACTTCAACTTCGAGACGCCCTTCGACACCTTCGTCTCCATGACGCTGGCCGCGGGTGGCGGGGTGCTCGTCCTGACCGTCATCGGCTTCACGGCCACCGCGCTCGTGGAGCCGGGCCCGGCCGCGCCGAGCCTGCGCCTGGCCGTCCGCGCCGGCCTGGCCGTGCTGCTGGTCGCACTGGCCACCGGGGCGGTGATGATCGGCCGCGGGGTGGTCGCGGCCCGCGGCGGCGACCCGCAACTGGCCTACACCACCGCCGGCTCGCTCAAGCCGCTGCACGCGGTCGCGATGCACGCGATCCTGGTGCTGCCCGCGCTGGCCTGGCTGCTGCGGTTCACCGGCCATCCCGAAGCGCACCGGCTGCGCGTCGTCCAGACAGCCGTCGCCGCCGACGCCGTGCTCACCGCCGTGATCGGTGTCGAGTCCTTCACCGGCATCGACCCGCTGGCCGCCCCCTTGCCGTTCCTGCTCGTGTCCGCACTGGCCGCGGCGGTATTGGCGGGCACCGGAATCCACGCGTTGTCCGGCATTGAACCGGCCGCCCGATTCGTACGTGTCCTCAACGGGAAGGCAAGGGGCCGGTAAAGCGGCGGACGGAGAACACGCGTGCGGCACGGTATGACCCCCCAGGGCCTTTTCCGGCAGGACAAGGCCCACAGCCCGTCGTTCTTCTCCGTGGCCAGGGCGATGGGCCAGTACGCGGACGACCTCGCGGACTTCTGCATCCCGTGCAACCCGTACTTCCCGACCGACGAGATGTTCGGCGAGCTCGAACGCAACCTCCGCACGATCCTCAAGTTCTACCCGAGCGACGCCGCCGCGATCACCGCGCAGCTGGCGAGCGTGCTGCGGCTCAACCCGTCGACGATCTCGCTCGCCAACGGCTCGACCGAGCTGATCACCTGGATCGACCAGCTGCTGGTCGGGTCCAGCGTCGCCGTGCCGATCCCGACGTTCGGCCGGTGGACCGACCAGCCGATGGAGACCGGCAAGCGCGTCGACATGTTCCTGCTGAAGGAGGCCGACGGCTTCGAGCTGCGGGTGGACGACTACCTCGACTTCATCAAGCGCCGCGGCTCCCGGGTCGCGGTGCTGTGCAACCCGAACAACCCCGACGGCGGGTACCTGCCGCGTCGCGAGGTGATCCGGTTCATGGACGCCCTCGAGGACCTCGACCTGGTCGTGATCGACGAATCGTTCGTCGACTTCGTCGAGGTCGAGCGGAACCCCTCGGTGGCCGCCGAAGCCGTCGTCCGGCCGAACGTGATCGTGCTGAAGAGCCTGGGCAAGAACTTCGGGCTGCACGGGATCCGGTTCGGCTACCAGGTCTCCAACCCGGCGCTGACGCGCAAGCTGTCGGCCGCGCTGCCGAAGTGGAACCTGAACTCGCTCGCCGAGACCGTGATCTTCATGCTCGCCGAGCACCGCGCGGAGTACGAGGACAGCCTGAAGAAGCTCGCGCTCGACCGGTTCATGATGCAGTCGCAGCTCGGGCAGTTCCCGGAGCTGACGGTGTACCCGTCGCAGGCGAACTTCCTGCTCGTCAAGCTGCCCGCGTCGGTCGACGGCGCCGAGCTGTGCGACTACCTGCTCGCCGAGCACCACCTCCTGGTGCGCCAGTGCGGCAACAAGATCGGCATGACCAGCCAGTTCATGCGCTTCGGGGTGCGGCCGGACACCGAGGTCGAGCGGCTGGCCGAGGGACTGCGCGGCGTGGACCGGCTCGGCGGCGGGCGGCACACGACGCCGGCCATCGAGCTGGTCTCGCACTCCCGCGAGCCGGAACGGTCGATCAGCTGAGCACCTGGGCGATGGCCGACTTCCAGGCGAACTCCCGGCCGTTCGCCGAGCTGGACCGCGCCGGGCGGACCCGCCGCCTGCGCCGGCTCGCGGAAGCGGCGCTGACGGCCTACGCCGTGCCGGTGGCCCGCCTGACCCCGCTGGCCCACGGGCAGAACACGGCGTTCCGCGTCGACGGCGCCGACGGCCACCGGTACGTGCTGCGGGTGCAGCGACCGGACGGTCCCGGTGCCGGTCAGGTCAGGGCCGAGATGGCCTGGCTCGCCGCGCTGCGCCGCGAGACCGACCTCGTCGTCCCGCAGCCGGTGCCGACGCGCACCCGGGACCTGGTCACCGTGGTCGCCGACCCGGCCGTGCCCGAACCACGCACCTGCGTGCTCGTGCACTGGGTCGAGGGCCGGTTCGTCGACGAACGGCTCAGCACGCCACAGCTGTACGCGGTGGGCGAGTTCACCGCGCGGCTGCACCTGCACGGTTCGCGGATGAACGGCCTCGACCGCCGCCGCGTGGACGACCTCACGGAGTTCGGCCGCACCCAGGTGGACGGCTTCTCCACGGCGGTCGTCGACCGGGCCGTCGCGGCCGCCGGCGGCGACGAGCGGATCCGCACGGCGGTGGCCCGCGTCCGCGCGGTGCGCACCGAGCTGGGCTACGGCTCCGACGTCTTCGGCCTGGTGCACGGCGACCTGCACCAGGACAACTACCTGCTGCACCGCGGCCGGGTGCGCGCGATCGACTTCGACGACTGCGGCTACGGGCACTACGCCTACGACCTCGCCGTGGCGCTCGACGCCCTCCGGCACCTGCCGCAGCGTGAAGAGCTGAGAGAGGCGCTGCTGGACGGCTACCGGGCGGTGCGCCCGGCCGCGGCCACGACGGATCCGGGTGTGCTGGCCGCCTTCGCCGGGCTCCGGCGGGTCCAGCTTCGGCTGCGCTGACCGCTACAGGCCGTCGCTACAATTGCTACATGGCCGGACGATCGAGCAACGCCTCCAGCACCCGCGACCGCCTGCTCATGGCCGCGGGCCAGCTCCTGCACGAAGCCGGCGACGGACCGGTGTCGACGCGGGCGATCTGCGAGCGCGCCGGCGTCCAGGCCCCCACGCTCTACCACCACTTCGGCAGCAAGCAGGGCCTGCTCGACGCGGTCGTCAACTACGGCTTCACGCAGTACGTCCAGGCTCCGGAGCCGGGCGGCGACCCGGTGGAGCGGATCCGCGCGGGCTGGGACCGGCACGTCGAGTACGGCCTGGCGCACCCCGCCTTCTACGTGCTGCTCTACGGCCAGATCGAGCCGGGTGTCCCGTGCAACCTCACCTCCAGCGCCGAAGCGATGCTGCTTGAACTCTTCACGCCGTTGGCGCGCGAAGGCCGCCTGCGCGTCGAGGCGGCGGAGGCCGCGCGGCAGTTCGCTGCGGCCAACAGCGGCGTCACGCTCAGTCTGATCGCCCAGCCCGAGGACCGCCGGGATCTGGCGATGTCCGCGCAGGTCAGGGAGTCGGTGCTGGCCGGGCTGCTCGTCGAGCGCCCCACCGAGGGCACGTCCGTCGGCGCTCTCGCTGTCGCTTTGTCGACCGCACTCGAGGACGACGACCGCGCCCTGACCCCGACCGAACGCCTGATGCTGCGGGAGTGGCTGCACCGGCTCGCCTCCTGACGACCAGCGATACATTTGCTACATTGACGCCTATGGCAAATGTATCGAGCACGTTCGGCGTGTTCCTGGCGCCGCACCGCGACGACGTGACCCGCAAGGAACAAGCGGTCGCGGCGGACGGCCTGGGCTACGGCGTGGTCTGGCTGGGCACCGGGCGCAACTCGGTCGGCGACCTCGCACTGGTCGAAGACATCCTCGCCGCGACCGAACGGATCACCGTGGCGACGGCGATCGTCAACATGTGGGTCGACGAGCCGGAAACCCTCGCCGCGTCCTACCACCGGCTCGCGGACCGGTACGGACAACGCCTGCTGCTCGGCATCGGCGTCGGTCACCCCGAGTCGGTCACCGGGTACCGCAGCCCCTACGCCAAGATCGTCGGCTACCTCGACCGGCTCGACGCGGCCGGCGTCCCGGTCGACGCCCGGATCCTCGCCGCGCTCGGCGACCGCGTGCTCGAGCTGGCCGCCGAGCGGACCGCGGGCGCGCACCCGTACCTCGTGCCGCCCACGCACACCCGGCACGCGCGGGCGATCCTCGGCGCGGGCAAGCTGCTGGCGCCGGAGCACAAGGTGGTCGTGGACGAGGACCCGGTGGCCGCGCGCGCCATCGGACGGCCGTACGTCCAGACCCCCTACCTGGGCCTCAGCAACTACGTGAAGAACCTGCTGCGCCACGGGTACACCGAGGCCGACGTCGACGGCGGCGGCAGTGACCGCCTGATCGACGACCTCGTGCTGCACGGCACGCCGGAGACGATCGCCAAGGGCCTGCTGTCCCACGTGGACGCCGGGGCCGACCACGTGGCGGTGCAGGTGCTCGGCCCGTCCCCCGACGTCGAGCTGGCGAACCAGCGGCGGCTGGCCGAAGTGCTGCTCTGATCAGCCCGGGGCGGGCAGCAGGGCGTTCAGCGCGGCGACGAGCGTGCGTTCCTCGTAGGCGAAGTGACTGTCCAGTTCGGACCGGAGCCGGTCGAACTCCGCGCGGAGCCGGACCGGGTCGGCTTCGGCCTCGACGAGCTGCTGCACTTCTTCCTGCAGCCGCGCGACGACGACGTGCTCTTCGTCGAGTTTCGCCAGCGTGGGCGCGAGGGCGGGGAACCGGTCGGCCAGCACCGGGAAGATGTTCCTGGCCTCACCGGTGTGGTGCCTGGTGAGGGCCGTGCAGAGCCCGGCACAGCGCAGGCGCAGTTCCCGTGGGGTGCCGCAGTCCAGCTCGGCGCGCATCTCCTTCAGCTCACCGCGCAGCCAGTCGTGCATCTCGACGAGCCAGTCGCCCATGCGGCGGGCGGTGTCGACCCGGTGCAGTTCGACGACGGGCAGGATCCGGGTCGTCCGCGCCTGGTAGTCCCCGAACCCCGGCTCCCGGGCGACCACCTCGGCGAACAGCTCGTCGCGGTCCGGCGGGAGGGCCGCCATCGCCTCGAACGTCTCGGTGTCCGTCTCCACCGTGACGAGCGGGTGGTGGCGGATGTTGTGGTACCAGGCCGGGTGCTTCGGCGCGCCCATCGCCGAGGCGACGACGACCAGCCGGCCGTCGATGTCCAGTGCACCCAGGGTCACCTGGTGCTTCCGGCCCGTCCGGGCGCCGGTCGTGGTGAGCTTGATCGAACGGGGCACGATCGCACGTTATCGACCGGGCCGGCGGCCGGGCATCCCTCAACCGCGTAGCCCGGACCCGGCTCAGCGAGCGGCGTCGGCGGCCTTCCGGGCGGCCGCGGCCGCCGCGTCGGCTTCGTCGAAGGCCGCTTTCGCCGCCTGGAACTCCGCCGTCGCGCGCTCGGCGCGTTCCTCCGCTTCGGCCAAGCGCTCGCGCAGGTCGTCGACGCGCGCGGTGGCCTGCTCGGCCGCGCGTTCGGTGCGGACCAGGTCGCGCTCGGCCGTCGCGCGTTCCTTCTCCCGCTCGGCGGTTTCCTTGCGCAGTCGCTCACGTTCCGCGCGGGCCTTCGCCCTGTCTTCGGCTTCGCGTTCTTCACGCCGGTGATCGCGCTTAGGCCGGGCCGGTTCCGCCTTCTCCACCAGCTTCGCCGGACGCTTCCCGGTGGCGGGCGGGGCGCTCGCGGCCAGGCTGAACCACTGGTCGGTGTCCTGGTGCGCGACCGACGTCAGCCGCCCGGCGAGCGCCAGCGCGGCGGTGTCCGGGTCGGCGGCGACGGCTTCCAGGGTCGCCTCGACCTCGCGGGACACCGTGTCGCTCATCGACGGCAGCTCGTGGAGGATCCGCCGCACCAGCTCGCCGCGGCGGCGGGTCAGCGCGCGCAGGTCGTCGCCGGCCAGGCGGGTGTGCGCCTCCCGCAGTTCGGTGCCGAGCTCGGCCAGTTCGCTCAGCTGATCGGAGTCGTCCCTGGCCAGGCCGTTGACGATCGCCGCGGCCGTGGTCGGCTTGCGAAGCTGCTGGATCCGCTTCGCGAGCTCCGCGTCGCCCGCCGCCTTCGCGGCCTTCACCGCCTTGGTGCGCGCGCTGACGAACTCCGCGAGGTCACCCCCGTAGAGCTCGCCGGCCACCGTGTCGAAGTCCATCGCGCTCCAGCGAACCACATCGGACTGGTGCGGGCACCCGGTGAAGAGTCATCATCGGGAGATGTTCTTCGATCTGGGTGTCCGGGACTTCCTCGACCGCGCGGAAACGGTGTACCCGGACCGCGTCGCGGTGGTCGACGAGCCGAACCAGCCGGCGCCGAGCTGGGGTTCGCTCACCTACCGCGAGGTGGCGCGCCGGGCCCGCGCGCAGGCCGCCAACCTCGATGCGCTGGGCGTGCCGGCCGGTGGGCGCGTCGCGGTGGTGTCGCACAACGCGGCGCGGCTGCTCGTGTCGTTCTTCGGCGTGTCCGCCTGGGGCCGGATCCTGGTGCCGGTGAACTTCCGGCTGGCGCCCGCCGAGGTCGAGTACATAGTGGAGCACTCCGGGGCGGAGGTACTGATCGTCGACCCGGAGCTCGAGCACCTGCTCGACACGGTGACGGCGAAGCACGTCTTCGTCATCGGCCGCGACGACGACGCGATCTGGGGCGGCGACGGGACGCCCCGGCCGTGGGACGGCGACGAGTCGGCCACCGCGACGATCAACTACACCTCGGGGACGACCGCGCGGCCGAAGGGCGTGCGGCTCACCCACCGCAACATCTGGCTGAACGCGGCCGTGTTCGGCCTGCACACGACGTTGAGCGACCGCGACGTCCTGCTGCACACCCTGCCGATGTTCCACTGCAACGGCTGGGGCATGCCGTACGCGGTGACCGGCCTGGGCGGGCGGCACATCGTGCTGCGGAAGGTCGACGGCACCGAGATCCTGCGGCGCATCGACGAACACGGCGTGACGATCCTCTGCGCCGCGCCCGCGGTGGTCACGGCGGCACTGGACGGCGCCGCTTCGTGGGAGGGCGAGATCCCCGGCCGCGACCGCGTCCGGATCGTCGTGGCCGGCGCACCACCGCCGACGCGCACGATCGAGCGGGTCCGGGCGGAGCTGGGCTGGGAGTTCATCCAGATCTACGGGCTGACCGAGACGGCGCCGCTGCTGACGGTCAACCGGATGCGCAGCGAGTGGGCGGACCTCGACCCGCACGAGCAGGCCCGGCTGCTGGGTCGCGCGGGAACGCCGGCGCTGGGCGTCCGGATCGCCGTCGACACCGAAGGCGAGGTGCTCGCCCAGTCGAACCACAACCTCGACGGCTACTGGGAGAACCCGGCGGAAACGGCGCGGGTGCAGGAGGGCGGCTGGTTCCACACGGGCGACGGCGGGACGTTCTCGGAGGGTTACCTGACGATCGCCGACCGCAAGAAGGACGTGATCATCTCCGGCGGCGAGAACGTGTCGTCGATCGAGGTGGAGGACGCGCTCAACTCGCACCCGGCGATCCGCGAGGCCGCGGTGATCGGCATCCCGGACGAGAAGTGGGGCGAGCTGGTGACGGCGCTGGTCGTCGTGGAGGGCTCCGTGACGGCGGAGGAGCTGATCGAGCACTGCCGCGGGTACCTGGCGGGGTACAAGTGCCCGAAGCGGATCGAGTTCCTGGAGGAGCTGCCGCGGACGGCGACCGGGAAGATCCAGAAGTTCAAGCTGCGGGAGCCGTTCTGGCAAGGCCAGGGGAGGCAGGTCAACTGACCAGCCGGAAGAAGGTCCGCACCTCGTCGGCGAACAGCTCGGGCTGCTCATACGCCGCGAAGTGGCCGCCTCGGTCGAGCTCGTTCCAATGCCGGATGTCCGTGTACCGCTTCTCCGCCCACCGGAGTGACGGGCGCGGCATCTCCGCAGGGAAGATCGAACAGCCGGTCGGCACGTCCACCGTGTCGTCCGTGGCCTCGGAAAACCACTTCTGAACCTTGCGGATGCTCTCCCAGTACAACCGTGCCGAGGACGCCGCCGTGCCGGTGAGCCAGTACAGCGTGATGTCGTCCAGCAGCTCGTCGCGGGTGAACGGGAAGCCGTCGGACCAGGCGTGGAACTTCTCCACCAGCCAGCCGCACAGCCCGGCCGGGGAGTCGAGGAGGCTGTAGCCGATCGTCTGCGGGCGGGTCGACTGCAGCACCGAATACCCGTCCTCCCACCGCTGCGCGTGCTCCAACGCGGAAAGCGCGGCCCGCTCGGCGTCGGTCAGGTCACCGAAGGTCGCCGGGTCCGGGGCCGCGATCGGCGGGTTGAGGTGGATGCCCGCCAGGTGGGCCGCGTCCTGCTGGGCGAGGGACGTCGTGATCGACGTCCCCCAGTCGCCGCCCTGTGCGCCGTAGCGCGAGTACCCCAGCCCGGCCATCAGCGAAGCCCAGGCGGCCGCGATCCGCTCGATGCCCCAGCCCGGCTCCGGCGGCTTGTCGCTGAAGCCGTAGCCCGGCAGCGACGGGATCACCAGGTGGAACTCCCGCGAAAGCGGCTCGATCACCTTCGAGAACTCCACGAACGAGCCGGGCCAGCCGTGCGTGAGGATCAGCGGCAACGCGCCCGAATCCGGCGAACGGACGTGCAGGAAGTGGATGCCCAGGCCGTCGATCTCCATGCGGTACTGCGGAAACCGGTTCAGCCGCGCCTCCGTGCGGCGCCAGTCGTAGTCCGACGCCCAGTACTCGCACAGCGGACGCAGGTACCCCAGCGGCGTGCCCTGGCTCCAGTCGTCCACCGGCTCCGCTTCGGGCCAGCGCGTCCGCCGCAGCCGGGCGCGCAGGTCCTCGAGGTCGGCTTCGGGGACTTCGATCCGGAACGGCGTGCTCACGCCGGTACGTACGTCAGCTGCACGACCCCGTTGCCGAACGTCGCGGACTTCCTCAGCTCCAGCGGGAACGACGGCCCCTCCTCCGGGAACAGGCGCTTACCGTGGCCCACGACCACCGGGTACAGCAGCAGGTTCAGCTCGTCGGCCGAGCCTTCGGCCAGCAGCCAGCGCACCACCGTCGTGCTGCCGCTGGTCATGATGTCGCCGCCCGGTCCGGCCTTCAGCGTGCGGACCGCCTCGGCCGGGTCGCCGGTGAGCAGCGTCGAGTTGTTCCAGGCGACCTCGGACAACGTCGACGAAAGCACGTACTTGCGCACGCTGTTCATGAACTCGGCGCCTTCGTCGTCCTCGACGGTCCGGCCGGGCCACGCCTCGGCGAACCCCTCGTAGGTGACGCGCCCGAGCAGCATCGCGTCGGCGGCGGCCATCCCGCCGCCGACCGCCTGGCCGATTTCGTCGCTCCAGTACCGCAACGACCACTTGTCCGGCGCTTCGACCACGCCGTCGAGCGAAATGAAGAGGTTCGCGACGATCTTGCGCATGGGCCCCCTTTCGGCAGGGGTCCCACTATAGCCCGGAGAACGCCCTCGACTGTCCACTCGCGACGGCGTCGTGGTCGGCCTCCGCACGGGCCCGCTCGGCCTCCGTCGCGGGCTCCAAGCGCGCCGGAACGTCCTTGTGGTGCGGCGTCCCGGCGATCGGGTCGCGGTCCAGCGCGTCCGTCAGGAGGTTGATCCGCGGGCCGCTGACCACCCGGCGGCCGTCCGCGACCGGGTGGGCCATGCCGTAGCCGTGCGGCAGCGCGAGCTGCCCCGGCCGCAGCGCGGGGTCGGCCTCGGCGCGGACGACCACGCGACCCGCCGCCGTCACGACGGCCACCCAGTCCCCCGGCACCGCCCCGATCGAGGCCAGTTCTTCGGGACGCGCACGCAGCGCGCCGTCCGGATCCGTGCGGCGCCAGCGCGGGTCGCGCAGGATCTGGTTCGCGTTGTGCGCCCGCCGCTGGCCGTTGAGCAGCGAAAACGGGTACGCCGGGTCGGGTGATTCGGCGGCCGGGTCGAGCGCGGCCAGCCAGTCCAGCAGTTCCGGCACGGCCAGCCGGACGCGCTCGCGGCGCAGCAGGCTCCACACCTCGTCCTGTTCGTGCACCGAAAACGGCGTGGGACCGGCCAGGATCCGCTCGAAGAGCGCTTCCCCGAGCGCCGGGCCGGTGGCCGAGCTGCCCAGCGCGCGCTGCACCGGCACGGTCATCGTCTTCGCCGCGCGGTGGCAGCCGGCCCACAGCGGCGCGATCGACGCAGCACCGTCGGGCAATGAAGCGCCCAGGGTGCGGTAGAGCAGCACCGGCAGGATCGCCGCGCGCTCCGGCATCGCCTGCACCAGGGCACCGAGGCCCGCCTGCAGCTCCGCCCGCGGCCCGGCGGCCAGCGACGCCAGGACGTCGGAGGGCGGCAGCACGCCGAGGGCATCGAACAGCCGCGCGTAGATCTCGGCTTCGACGAGCGTGCCCGGCAGCGGGTCCAGCAACGGCCGCCGCAGCTGGAAGTAGTTCGTCGGCCATTCGAAGGTGAAGAGCGTGAACTCCCACTTCTCGTGCTGGGACGCCGCGGGCAGCACGTAGTCGGCCATCGCGGCCGTCTCGGTGTAGGCGACGTCGACGACCACGGTCAGCTCCGCGGCCTCCAGAGCGCGTTCGACGTCCCGCGTCCCGGCGAAGGTGTTGGCCGGGTTCGACGACTCCACCCAGACCGCGCGGACGTGGTTCGGGTGGTCGGCGAGGACCTCCTCGGCGAGGGTGTTCGCCGGCAGCAGGCCGCCGATGTACTCGAAGCCGGTGATCTCGGAACGCTGCCCGGTGGTCGTGCCCCACAGCGGCAGCAGCCACGAGTGCACGTTGTTCGTGCCGCGCCTGCCGAAGTGCCCGGTGATCAGGTAGAGCAGCTTCTCGAGGTAGCTGTTGAGCGTCGAGTGGCGTCCCTGCTGGATGCCGAGCTCGACGCGCACGGTCATCGCCTCGGCCGCGCTGATCAGGTCGACGGCCCGTTCGACGTCCACACGGGACAGTTCGGTGTGCGCGATCCACGCGTCGACCGGCACTTTCGCCAGGACGGCGGCGACCTCGTCGAACCCTTCGGTGCGCTCGGCCAGGAAGCGCTCGTCGAGCGCGCCCCGCTCGACCAGCAGCGCCAGGATCGCGCCCAGCAGGTAGGCGTCGGTGCCCGGGCGCAGCGGGAGGTGCAGATCGGCCATTTCGGCGGTCTCGGTGCGCCGCGGGTCGATCACGATCATCCGGCGGTCCGGGTCGTTCTTGAGCGTGTTGAGCGCGTGCCGGGCGTTGCTGAAGCCGTGCGCCTGCCAGGGGTTGCAGCCGAGCACGACCAGCAGGTCGCAGTGCTCGACGTCTTCGGCGGTGTGCACGGTCGTCGAGCCGAACAGCTGCCCGTTGACCCAGAAGTCGCCGGTCTTCTCCTGTGAGAGCGCGTTGAAGTGGCGCGTCGAGTTCATCCACTTCAGCAGCGACGCGCCGTACGCGCCGCCGGAGTGGTTGCCCTGCCCGCCGCCACCGACGTAGGCGAACGAGCCCGGACGCCCGGCTTCGGTGTCGGCGTCCCGGATTTCGTGCAGCTTCGCGGCGATCTCGGTGAGCGCGGTGTCCCAGTCGATCGGCTCGTGGGTGCCGTCGGGGCGGCGGCGCAGCGGCGTCGTGAGCCGGTCTTCGTGGTCGCCGTACCAGGTCAGGCGCTGCGCCTTCTGGCACAGGTAGCCGCCCGAACGGGGGTGCGCCTTGTCGCCGCGGACGCGGGTGATCTTCCGGCCGTCGAGCTGCACCTCCAGCCCGCAGTTGAGGTAGCAGAGGCTGCACGCGGTGCGGTGCCAGTCGCCGGTCATGTCAGCTCCAATGCGCGGCCGAGCGTCATGAGACGCGCTTCCAGCGTTTCGCCGGCCGGGTACAGCCGGACGGTGTCGATCCCGGCCTCGCGCCAGACGCGCAGCCGGTCGCGGACCATCTCCTCGGTGCCGATCAACGTCGTGCCGAGGACCATCTCGTCCGTGACGAGCGCGGTCGCGCCTTCGCGGTCGCCGGCCTGCCAGCGTTCGCGGACCTCGGCGGCGACGTCCGCCCAGCCCTGACGGCTGTAGGCGTCGTTGTAGAAGTTCGTGGTGGCCGAGCCCATCCCGCCGAGGCTGAACGCCAGCTCCTTCTTGCGGCTGCCGACCAGGGTGCGCAGCTCGTCTTCGTTGTCCGCGAAGGCGACTTCGGCGCCCTGACAGACGTCGATGTCCGCACGCTTGCGGCCCGCCTTCGCGAGCCCGGCATCGAGGTGCGCGAAGTACGCGTCGGCGCCTTCGGGCACGAAGCTGGTGCCCAGCCAGCCGTCCGCGACCTCGCCGGTGAGCTCCAGGAGCTTCGGCGACAGCGTCGCGAGGTAGATCGGGATGTCCGGGTTCGGGGCGGTGGACAGCCGCATCGGGCGGGCTTCGCCGGGCAGCGGGATCTCGAACACCTTGCCGGAATACGAAATCTTCTCCCCGGCGAACGCCTGGCGGATGATCTCGACGGTCTCGCGCATGCGCGTCAGCGGCTTGGCGAACGGGACGCCGTGCAGGCCTTCGATCACCTGCGGCCCGGACGGCCCGAGCCCGAGCGCGAACCGGCCGCCGGACAGGTCGGCGAGGGTGAGGGCGGCCTGCGCGATGGCGACCGGCGTGCGCGTGCCGAGCTGGATGATCCCGGAACCGAGCCGGATCCGGTCGGTGCGGGCGGCGAGGTAGCCGAGCGCGGACGGCGCGTCCGAGCCCCAGGCTTCAGCCACCCAGCAGACGTCGAGGCCGAGTTTTTCCGCCTCCAGCACGAAGTCCAGCGTCGCGCGGGTGTCCGTGGAGAACTCGACGGTGGTCGCGGTCTTCATCGGCTTTCGATCCGGGCCTTGATCGCGGCGAGGTTGCCCTGCATCGCCGTCTCGAACTCCCGCATCCGGACGAAGACGATCTTCTGTTCCTTTTCCGGCATCCGGTCGATGGCGAACGACAGCCCGGACCGGCCCGGGCCCATCCGCATCCACTGGCTCAGCCGCGTGCCACCGCCGTCCGGTTCGAGGGTGAACTTCCAGACGGCGCTGGGTCGGTCGGGGTCCTGAACGGCCCACGAGAACACGTGCGGCGCTTCGCATTCGACGACGTACGAGGTGGTCTCCCACTCGCCGAACGCGTCGTGCTTGCTGCGGCCGAGGAACTTGCGGCCTTCTTCGCACCACTCGACGGACTGGAGCTCCGGGCTCAGCTCGGGCATCAGCGTGATGTCCGAGACCACCGGCCAGACGTCCTCGGGCGCGGCGTCGATCCAGGTCGAAACCTCGGCCGTCGGCAGGTCGGCGTACCGCGCACCCGTCCACTCCATCGTGGTCGCCCTTTCTCCCGGTTGACCACGATAGTTGCGTAGATAGACTGACTCTGTCAATCACTCTTGCCGGGCGAAGCGCTCCTCGACGTCCGGCCGCTGCGCCAGCCGCGGCGGGAAGCCGGGGCCGCGGCGCATCCGCGTGTCGTCCGGCGTCATCGGTTCCCGGCACTCCGCGCAGACGATTTCGGCGTGCGTGTCGTGCCCGCAGGCGAGGTGGTGCACGGTGATCGGCGGGCCGGCCTCGGTCGCGAGCCACTTGTCGCCCCAGCGGGTCATCGCGAGCAGCACCGGGTAGAAGTCACGGCCCTTCTCGGTGAGCACGTAGTCGTAGCGGACAGGCTCGGTCTGGTACGGCACCTTCTCGAGGAGCCCCTCGTCGACCAGCCGCTTGAGCCGGTCGGCGAGGGTGTTGCGCGCGATGCCGAGCGCCTGCTGGAACTCGTCGAAGCGGCGGACACCGTAGAAGGCGTCCCGCAGCACGAGCGGGGTCCACCAGTCGCCGAGAAGATCCATGGTGCGCGCGATGGAGCACGGCCACTGCGCGAACGACGTCCGTTTCATGCGGCTGAGGGTACGCCGTTCTCTGGAAGGACTCAGCAGGTCAGCCGCATGACGACCCGCCGCGCAGTCGGACGGCTGACTTCGGTGAAGCCCGCGTCGGCGAAGATGCCGACGGCGCCGACGAACAGTTCGCCGGGCCAGGCGAGCTTCTCCCCGGGTTCGACGACCATCGGATAGCCCTCGACCGCCCGCGCGCCTCGCTCGCGGGCGAAGTCCCCTGCCGCCTTCGCCAGGGCCGCACTCACCCCTCGGCGCCGGAAGCCCTTGCGGGTGACGAAGCAGGTGACGGCCCAGACGCCGTCGTCCGCCTTGTCCTCGTCACGGCCGGCCCAGACCAGCCGGCTGGTGAGCAGGCGGCGGTAGGCCGTGCGGGGCTCGACCGCGCACCAGCCCGCGGGCTCGCCGTCGAGGTGGGCGACGAGCCCGGTGGCGTGGTCGGCCGTCTGCGCGCGCAACCGCTCGGCCCGGTCTTCGGCGGTGCCCGAGCACCACTCGGCAGGGGTGTCCTTGAAGTACTGGCAGCGACAGCGGGCGGGATCGCCGCGATCGCCGAAGATCGCCAGCAGGTCGTCCCACGACGCCTGGTCGGCAGGCACGACAGTCAGCATGGTTCCGACGTTAGACCAGGTGGCCCGTGGTGACGTCGACGTGCTCGGGCACCTCGTCGTGCACGTCGCCGACCGACAGCGTTCCCGCCGGCTCGACGAGCAGCACGCTCGCGCCGCCCTTCGAAGACGGCTTGTGGAACGTGCCCTTCGGCACCACGAAGACCTGCCCGCGGCCCAGCGTGACCACGCGTTCGTCCGGGTCGCGCACCCCGATCTCGATCTCGCCGTCGAGCACGAGGAAGAACTCGTCGGTGTTCTCGTGGACGTGCCAGACGTGCTCGCCGTCGAACCGGGCGAGGCGGATGTCGTAGTCGTTGACGCGGGTCACGATGCGCGGGCTCCAAGCGGCGTCGAAGCTCGCGAGGACTTCGTTCAGGTCGATCGGGTTCATGCGTCCATCCTCGGCCTGGCTCCGGCGGCCGGGGAGTGCTAGGAATCGCACATGTCGCAAGAATTCTCGCACCGGGTCGTCGCGATCGTCACCGAGCAGTCGAACCCGTTCGAGATGGGCGTGGCCACCGAGCTGTTCGGCCTCCGCCGCCCCGAGCTGGGCCGGCCCTGGTACGACTTCACGCTCTGCGCGGCGGCGCCGGACGTCCGGATGAACCTCGGCATGTTCACGCTCTCCGGCGTCGCGGGTCTCGAGGCGGCCGACACCGCGGACACCCTGATCGTCCCGGCCCGCCCGGACACCGACGTCCCGACGGACCCGGCGATCATCGCCGCGGTCCGCCGCGCGGCCGACCGCGGTGCCCGTCTGGTCAGCTTCTGCACCGGCGCGCTCGCCCTCGCCGAAGCGGGCGTGCTCGACGGCAAGCGCGCGACCACCCACTGGCAGTGGGCCGCTTCGCTGGCCGCCCGGTTCCCCAAGGTGCGGTGGGAGCCGGACGTGCTGTTCGTCGACGAGGGCAACGTCCTCACCGCGGCCGGCAGCGCGGCTTCGCTGGACCTGGGCCTGCACCTCATCAACCGGGACCACGGGGCCGAGGTGGTCAACGCGGTGAGCCGCCGCCTGGTGTTCACCGGCCACCGCGACGGCGGCCAGCGGCAGTTCATCGCCCGCCCGGTCCCGGCGGTCCCGGAGACGTCGCTGGCCCCGGTGCTGGCGTGGGCACTGGAGCGGCTGGACCAGCCCCTGACGGTGTCGGACCTGGCGTCCCGAGCGGCGACGAGCCCGGCAACGCTGCACCGGAAGTTCCGCGCGGAACTGGGCACGACGCCGCTGGCGTGGCTGACGACGGAACGGGTCTCGCTGGCCTGCCGCTTGATCGAGCGCGGCGAGCTGAGACTGGACCGGGTAGCGGCATCGAGCGGCTTCGGAACGGCGGCGAACTTGCGGGCGCAGTTGCGGCGTCACACGGGCCTCAGCCCGAGCGCGTATCGCCGCCGCTTCGGCCCGGCGGCGTGAGACGCTTGATCAGCTCACGCGCCTCCGGGCGACAGAGGTCGCTGATCAGGGCCAGCAACCGGGCGGCGGAGACGCGGATGTGGGTCGGGGCTCCGTCATCGTGGGCGATCTCCCGGGCGACGATTGCAGCGGCTTCCCGGTGGTTGCGGTGCAGGCGCGCGGCAGCCCAGGCACTGCGGCAGCGGGCGACCGGGCCCAGGGTTTGGTCCCGGGCCAGGTCGAGCAGGCCCAGCGCCCCTTCCTCTGGCTGGAAGTGCCCAATCGTCGCCCAGACCCGCGCGTCTCGTTCACCTCGGAAGCTGCGCAACACGCGAAGTACCTCGCCACGCAAATCGGGCCGGTGCGCCGCCAGCCGCCCGGCGGCTTCCCTGCGGGCGGTCACGGGGAGTGTTTCGTCCTTCATCAACGACTCCAGCGCCGCCGTCCCGAGTTCGTGCCCCCGGGCACCCAGCTCGGCGAGGTCGTCGGCCGCCCACCAGCGCAGTCTCGGGTGACAATCGGGGGCCGCAGCGATCGCTTGGAAAAGCTCCGCGGCGGCAACGCGATCTTCGCGGCAGTAGTCGGTCAGCTTCTTCGCTGCGTCCCGCCGGAGCGGCAGCGGTCGACGCTGATCATCGCGGATCGTCCGGAGCTCGTCCAGGCGCCTCAACCCGAACAGGACACGAAGCCGGACCCGATCGGCGATGCGTCCGCCGGCCAGCAGGTCTTCCAGCTGCTGGCAGCACGGCATGGGAAGTTCGGAGGTGAGATCGATCAGGACGAGGCCGGCGTCGGCCCGCTCGCGCCCGGGCCGTTCGGCGTCTGCCAATACGGCTTGTGCGTCGGCGATGACGCGTTCGCGCCAGTAGTCGTCCAACAACGCCAGCTCACGTCGCGCGCGACGAACAGCGGTGTTGCCGCGACTCAGTGTCTCCAGTTCTTCGACCGCGGCTGGTTCGAGTGCGGGGGCGATTTTGCTCAGCCCCAAGGCTGCGTTGATCCGGTCGGCCGGTGCGAATTCGGGGCCACCCAGCCGGTCGAGGAGTTCTCGCTCGACTTCCAGCGCGAAAGAACCGTCGTTCCATCGGGTTATGCACCCTGACCAGGTCTCCGCTGAGACGAGCCGGTCCGAGACCAGCGCCCGTCCGACGGACCGGCGTTCTCGGCCGGTGAGATCATCCAGTAGGGCCGCGCGGATCCTGCCGGAAATGACCGCCGGGTCATGGGCCAGCGCCAGGCGGCACCGGATCACCGGGACATCGGACCGGAAGTAACTGAGCACCCTCAACGCCTCACCACGCTCTTCCTGACTCAGTTCAGGATCACCGACGAACCGCAGCAGGATCCGCCGGGCGTACTCCCCTGTCGGCTGGTCGATGCGCGCAAGTTCGAAAGCGGCATCACAGCGGTGGTCGATCGGCCTTCGCTCGTCCTCCATCGTCGCCTGCAGCGCGGTGACGGTCACGGACGCGGTATCGGGGTGCAGACTGACGAGGCTTCTCATCGCACCGCTTTGGTAGCGGACATCGGTGAACGGGTCCTCAGCTTGTACTTTCAACTCGTCGACCCCCACCGACGCCCCGCCTGGGACCAGCTCTGTGAGGAGAACGGCGGCTTCCTGCCGTCTATAGCGGTCCACATCGCGATCAAGCACCAACCCGCGGATGTCTTCCACCACGTCGGCACCGAGCTCGACAGCGTCGCGAACCGAACGAATCCACGAGAAATCTGTTATTTTCGAGCAAAGCCTGAAGACCACTTCGAACGCAGCATCAGGTCGCAGGAAATTGTTCCTCGCCAGGAGGATCGCAGCGTGGCACCGCGCTTCGGCTTCGGCCGTGAAGTCGCCGACAACCTTACCGAGCGCGAAACGCACCCGGCCGATGTTCAACGAGGCAAGCTCATCCATCGCGGCCGCAGCGTCACACATCCGGTCAGCGCGGGTGGCCGGCGCAAGCACCCTGTCCAGCAATCCGTCCGCTACAAGACTTCGCGTCGCCGCGCCGGTACGACTGACCAGGCGCCCCATGACAACGATTTCGGTGTCGTCGACGACATCGTCACGGAGTAGCCTTACGATTCTTAGCGCGGCCGCGTTGTGGAATCGGCGGTGCATCCACGCCAAGATGATCGCAGCGTCGTATCGCTGGCGACCGCTGCGTTTCGGGTCGTCGATCACCCGTTCCAGTATCCGGGCCAGCTCGTCCGGTTCGGACACGTCCCAACGGTCGTGCGAGAGGCCCTCCGCCCAGGTCTCACTGTCTTCCTGCATGAGCTGCAGTCCGATAATCCCGGCCGAAGCCCGCGGGGCCAGCTCGGGGGCCAGTCGCTCGAGCTGTCGCCAAACCTCCAGCCGGAGCTTCAACGGAAGCGACGCGGCCGTTAGAAGAACCAGCTGGTCGATCGCTTGCGGATGGAACTCTGGACCGAGGCGGGCAAGCTCGGATGCCGCCCGGTACCGTGTTTCGACGGTTGATTCCGGCCGATTCATCGCGGAGCTCAGCCCGGCCAGTGCCTGCGCACGGTGTGCTTCACCCAGTCCTGCAAGGGCACCGTAAGCATTCATGGCGAGTGAGGCGGGTTGCAGCGGGTGATCGACGGCACGCACCAGCGCCCCGGCGGCGTCCGGCCGGTGGTCAGGCCCGAGTTCAGCCAGTCTGCTCCCGGCCGAAAGCAGATACCCCGTGCCCGCGGCGGGATCCGCAAGCACCGAATGCAGAAGGGTGACCGTCGCCGCGAGGAACTCGGGCCCGCAGTTGGCAAGTGTGGACGCGATGAAGGGCCGGTCGAAGCATCTCCCGGCCCAGCCTGCGGCCAGCGCGAGTATCAGCTCGCCCGCCCTGATGCGGTACTGAGGGCCCAGCCGCGACAGAACGCGAGCGCCGTGCAGCCGGGCGGTGTAGTGCAACCAGAGGTCGGTGACCCGGCGCTCGAGCGCGTCGGCCGCCTCCGCCAGGTGATCCGGCCCCAGCGACGCCAGGCCGATCGCCGCGTCTTCGACACCGTGAACCGACCAAGCACGGCGGTTGAGCACAGCACGGAACACCGCCGCACAGCGTTCGTGAAACTCGATATCGATTTCCAGTAAACTCACTGCCGCGGCCACGAAATCCTGGTCCGTCGCACTGGAACTGTCCAATACGGCGGTCAGGGCACCGATCGCCCGCGCCCGCGGCTTGGGCCCCAAACCGGCCAGGACTACCGCAGCATCGCCGTACTGTGTCGGCGTCACGGCCGAACTTTCCAGCACCGATTCCAAGCCGAGCACCGCCGCCTCGCGCTCCTCGTCGCCGCACTGCGAGAGCGCTTCGGCCGCGTCGAGACGCGACTGTACGTCGATTTCCACGCTCTTCACGACCGTCCGGAGCGTCTCCACCGCCTCCGCGCGGGCGTCGTTTTCGAGCCGCGTCCCCAACGCCACGGCGGCCTCGACACGCGAAGGCCACGGCAGGCCCTCGTCACGCATCAGGCCCTGCAGCCAGCCCACCAGATCCGGGTAGTGGGCGGCCCGACTGACCTCGGCGAAGATCTTCCCGCCCGGGTACTGCGTGGTGGCGGCCCAGGCTCGGGCCGTCGCCAGGAACGCGTTCATGACGTCCGCGCCCGCCGGTACCCGCCAGGCGAGCAGCCGCGCGGCGAGCAGGTGCTGCTGCGGTCCGTTGTCGTGCAGGTGCCCGACCAGCCGGTCCGCCTCCGCCGGGCGCAACCGCGTGTAGTGCAGCAACACACGCCGGGCGTACCGGCCGCGCTCCTCGGGCTCGGCCGCGTGCAGCAACTCGGCGAAGTCCTGATGCGCCGGCTCGAAGGTCTCGGGCAGTAACCGCGCCTTGGCGGTGGCCGCGAGGTGCTCGGCGAAACTGTGGTGGAGGAAGCCAAGATCGCCGGCGCGGAACAGGAACGGCCCCACCGAGGCCAGGTGCTCGACGAGCCGTTCTCGCCAGCCGGCTTCGGCGCCCAGTTCCGGCAGCTTCGCGCCCACCCAGCGGCACGCCGCCGTGCTCAGGGACGTGTCCTCTTCGAGCCGGACGCGGCCGAGGTACTCCAGGAGCTGCCCGCAGCACGAGTCGAATGGGCCCGGCGGCACGGCATGCGCCGACCACAGGTACCCCAGGTACATCTCGTACAGCTCGTACTGGTTGTCCGGCAGCGGCCGGTCGGCGTACTTCTCGAAGATGATCGCCGCGATCGTGGCCAGCAGCGGGACCCGGACCAGCTCCTCCAGATGGGCGTCCCGGATCTGGCGGACGAACCGCTCGGCGGCACCGGCGCTTTCCGCGAACCAGTGGTCGGCGAACAGGCGGAACGCCTCCTTGTCGAACGGCAGCAGTTCGTAGCGCGCCGCGCCGATGCGCTGGAACGGCGCCAGCGTCGCCCCCTCGATCGGCCGAGTGGTGAGGACGACGCGGTGGACCGCATCCGACGCCCATGCGGCAAGCACAGTGACCAGCTGGTCCCGGAGGGCGGTGTCGGCGACTTCGTCGAGCCCGTCCACGAGCAGCAGCCACCGGCAGCCAGCGACCCGGCCGGTCAGGTCTTCCGCGCGCAACGGCTGGGCGAGCATCGCGCCGTACTCACCGCGGACGGTTTCGGCCAGCGCCTCGTAGAAGGGCAGCTCGAGCCGGCTCGCGAGCTCGCGCGCGGTCAGCCGCAACGGGAGAACCGGTTCGCTCAACGGCGGGGAGCCGGCGGCTCCCTGCCAGCAGCGGGCGGCTTCGGCCGCCAGCCGCAGCGATAGGGTTGACTTGCCCTGGCCGGGCCCACCGGTCACCAGCAGGTGCTCGTCACCGTCAAGTGCCTCCCTGAGGCACCGCGAGGGCGGCCGCACCATCAGCCGGGCCGGTGGCGGGCCCGGGACGTCGATGAGCCTGCCCTTGCTATCGAGCACCGGGAGCGGCCGCGCCTGGTCGGACGGCTGGAGCTCGGTCCCGGTCGTCACGTCTTGGCGGACGTAGACGGTCGCAAGTGACGGCCGGCGCGCCCCCGGCAGCCGGTAGGGCATCTTCTCGGCGTTGCGGACCTGAGCCCTCAGCAGGGAAACGATCTTCAGCGGCAGTTCGGGGAGATCCGACCAGTCCGCCGGCGGATCCACCGGAACCGGCTCGGCCGTTGGAGAAGCCGGCGGGAATCCGACGTACATGTCGCCGTGCACCGTGCCGACCTGCAGGGCCGATCCCGCTGCCTCTCCGGATATGTGGTTGGCCGGCTCCGGCGGTGGTTCCTCCGTCACGAATTCTCCTCCCGCCGGACCAGCACCCTAGCGGTTCACCCCGCAACCGAACACATTCAGTGATGACGGACAGCGTCACCTCAGCGGCGCGAGTGCCGCGGTCAGCGCGGCCCGCTGCAGCCGGGCCGGGTACGTCTGCGGGTCCGCCGCCGCCAGGACGTTCAGCCCCTCCACCAACGCCACCAAGCTCTTCGTCGTGCACTCCAGCCGTTCGTCCGTCCACTCCGGACGGCACGTCGCCACCAACCGGTTCACCCGGGCCAAGAACGACCGGTTCGCCGCTCGGTGCCGCTCCGCCAGGTCGTCGTCGGCCAACGCCGCCGCCAGGAAGCCCACCCACACGCGGGATTCCTCGTGGTGGCCGTGCGGGAGGTCCACCGCCTGGCCGAGGACCGCCGCCAGTGCGTCGGACGGCCGCTCGCACGCCGCCTCCGCCGCGTCCGCGCGGGCCGCCGTTCGCTCGTGCAGGAGGTCCCTGGCGTGCAGCAGCAACGCCTTCTTCGTCGGGAACGCGTGCATCACCAAGCCGGTCGTGCAGCCCGCGCGCTCGGCGACCGCGCGCAGCGTCAGGCCCGGCAGGCCGTCTTCGGCGAGGACCTGCCACGTCGCGTTCGACAGCAGCTCGCGCTGGGCCCGGACGTCACGCTGCCTCGCCATGGCCCGGAAGCGTAACAGGTGCTACGGTAACGCTTGTTACGGGAAAGAAAGTGAACGCCGATGATCGACTGCACGCTGACGATCACCCCGGTGACCTGGGATGATCCGGATGCGGTCCGCCTGCGCGAGGCCCAGCGGACCGAGCTCGACGCCCGCTACGGCACCGACGACCACGAACCCGGCGCGGTCCCCACCGCCGAAACCGTCGCCGTGTTCCTGCTCGCGCGTGACGCCGGCGGCACCGCGCTGGGTTGCGGCGGGCTGCGGCCGCTCGGGCCGGGGTCGGGCGAGGTCAAGCGCATGTACGTCGAGCCGGCGGCCCGCGGGACCGGCGTCGCGGCCGCCCTGCTGCGTGCGCTCGAAGACCACGCGCGGGACCTCGGGATCACGCGGCTGTTGCTGGAAACCGGCACCGGACAACCGGACGCGATCCGCTTCTACCAGCGCGAAGGCTACGAGCCGATCGAGGCGTACGGGCCGTACCGCGGCGAGCCGCTCTCGCGCTGCTTCGCCCGCGATCTGTGATCGGCTTTCCGATGGCCGCCCCAGGCTGAGCTATTGGCGGCCAGACGCGCACCCGGCCTAACGTCGGAGGCACGGCGATTCCGCCGTTCCTACCACGAACCGGAGTTTCCCTTGCGCATCAAGCAGATCGGCGCCGCGCTGGCCGCGGCCGCCGTCTTGGCCGTCCCCGCGACGCCCGCCGACGCGGCGTCGCGAATCATCCCGCTTGACCTCTCCGCCGGGCAACAGCCCGAGAACATCGCACTGGAGCCCGACGGCTCCGCCGACCTCACCTTCGCCTACACCGGCGAAATCGGCCGGGTCACGCCCGGCGGCCACGTCGGCGTCATCGCCCGGATCCCGGTCCCCGCCGACGGTGACGTCCCGGTGGTGCACCGGAAACTCTTCCTCGGCGGGATCGTCCGCGCGCCGGGCGGCGACCTCTACGTCGCCGTTTCGACCGGCACCGCGGCGACCGGCCTCTACCGCGTCCGGCCGGGAGCCGCACCGGTGCAGGTGGCCGCGCTGCCGCCGTCCGGCTTCCAGAACGGCGTCGCCCGCGATCCCGCCAGCGGGGACGTCTTCGTCGCCGACTCGTTCGGCTCGGTGGTCCGGCGCGTCTCCCCGCGCACCGGGCAGGTCACCGACTGGGCCACCGGCGAACTGCTCGCCCCGGACGGCGGCTTCGGCGCGAACGGCGTCAAGGTGCACGACGGCGCGGTCTGGGTGTCCAACCTGGACCGTGGCACGCTGGTGCGGTTCCCGCTGAGCGGGGAACCCGGCCGGGTCGTCGCCTCGGGACTCGGCCCGGTCGACGACTTCGCCTTCCACGGCGAGGACGTCGTCGCGGCCGTCAACCAGGAGAACCGGGTGGTCAGCGTCGGCCGCGACGGGGTCCGGACCATTTTGTCCATTTCGGATGGCTTGGCCAACCCGACGTCGGTGGCCGTCCGCGGTGACACCCTGTACGTGGCCGACAGCGCGTACTTCGGCGGCTCCCCCAACCTGCTGCGCACCCGGCTGAAATGACCGTGCATCCGCACGCCGATTGTGCACACGATTTCCGTGATATCCGGGAAACGGTTGCTGGGAACCAAATCCACCGGTAAGTTGGCGGACCCCGGTGTTCGGTCATCGGCCACCGGGGTTCGCGCTGCTCGGCGGAGCGGGGAGGCCACCGCCGAGAGAGCGCTTTCCGGCGGTAGGGGTCGCCGCCGGGTGCAGGAGGGAAGCAGTGCCTTGGTGTTGCGGGGAACGGTCATGGCCGAGCGCGTGACCGAGCCGTACGTGGTCGGCCTGGAAGCCATCGCGGGTGAGCTGCTGCGCGGGAAGTGGTGTGTCTACCTGCACGAATGGCTCGGCGACGAGCTCGATTTGCCGACCTGGCTGGCCGAGGTGGCCACCCACGCCGAGCACGCCGGCGTCGAGGTGTGCTTCGTCGAGATCCCGCGCAAGGACATGACGCTGGTGGCGAACGTGCGCGCCCTGCCCAGCTTCGAGCAGGTCACCGAGTCCGTGGCTGCGCTCGAGCACTACCGGGGGCTCAACGCGGGCAGCCGGAGCGTGGTTTTCCGCCGATCGGCCCAGTGACAGGGGCGCGATCGCCGCGCCCGATCCGCCGGCCCGGCCGCCGGACGAGGTTGACTTCAACCTTCCTGGAGCTTTTACCGTCGGCACCATGACCGCACTCCGCACCGCACCGCCGCCGATCCCGCGCACCGTCTGGATCGCCTCCGGGGTGATGGCGCTCGGCGGCTTCCTCGGCAACATGGACGCGTCGATCGTCGCGCTCGGGCTCGAATCGATGCGGGACAGCCTGGGCGTCGAGCTCGTCGCCATCCAGTGGGTCGCCACGGCGTACCTGCTGGGCCTTTCGGCCGCACTGCCGCTCACCCCGTGGCTCGGGCACAGGTTCGGCGCCGGGCGGCTGTGGCTCGGCGCGCTGGCCGCGTTCCTGCTCACGTCGGTGGCCTGCGCACTCGCCCCGGACGCCGTCACGCTGATCGGCTGCCGTGCCGTGCAGGGCATGGCCGCGGGCGTCATGGTCACCGCGGGCCAGACCGTGATCGGGCTGGCCGTCGGCCCGGAACGGCTGGGCCGCACCATGGGCACGCTCGCCCTCGTCGTCGGGCTCGCCCCGGTCGTCGGGCCGAGCGTCGGGGGCTTCCTGCTCGCGCACTTCTCCTGGCCGGTGCTGTTCTGGCTGAACGTCCCGATCGGCCTGCTCGCGTTCGGGCTGGCGCTGCGGTACGTGCCGCGCGGCGACCGGCAGCAGCCGCCGCCGGTGGACTGGCGCGGCCTGGCCTTGGTCTCGCTCGGCCTGCCGCTGCTGGTGTACGCGCTGACCGAACTCGGCGCGCCGGGCCCGCTCCGCGTCGTCCTCGCGGCCGTCGGCGCCGCGGCGATGGGCGTGTTCACCTGGTGGTCGCTGCGGACCCCGCACCCGGTGCTGCGGCTGCGGCTCGCCGCGCGGCCGGTGATGGGCTCGGCACTGGTGTCCGTGCTGCTCGGCGGCGCCGGGATGTTCGGCGCCGTGCTGCTGCTGCCCCTGTGGTTCCAGCTCCGGCTCGGCGCCGGCACCGCCGAATCGGGCGTCCTGCTCGCGCCGATGGGGCTGGCCACCACGGTGTTCGTGTTCTTCGCCGGCCGGCTGACCGACCGCCACGGCGGCGGGACGGTCGCGCTCGCCGGGTCGCTGGTGGTGCTGGCGAGCACGGTGCCACTACCGTGGTTCGGCCCGGAGACGCCGACGTGGCTCGTCCAGGCCGTGCTCCTGGTCCGGGGCGCCGGGCTGGGGCTGTCGATCATGCCGGCGTCGACCGCGGCGTACGCGTCGGTCGGCGCCGCCGAGCTCGGCCACGCCACCGCGCTCGTCAACATCGTGCTGCGCGTCGGCGGCGCGCTCGGCGGCGCGGTGTGCGTGATCGTGCTGTCGGCGGGCCTGGGCGCCGGCCCGGCGACCGGGTTCGGCTGGGCGTTCGCCGTGCTGGTGGCGTTGTGCGTGCTGGGTTCGGCGGCCACGGCCTGGCTCCGGCGGGCCGATCGGTCGTCCACAGTGGACGCCAAGGCGTGATCCACCAGGGAAGCTGGCGGGATCTCCTGATCGGTGATTTCCTGGAGTCGGTCATGCACTGTCGGTAGGGGGAGGACTGGCGATGGCAGGGGTGTTCAGGCGGCTGGTCGCGGTGGCGGCGACAGTGACAGCGACAACGGTGCTGGGCGGCCTGCTGGCGGCCACGCCCGCCGCGGCCGCGGGATCCCTCGACTGGCAGCCGTGCGCGGACGCGCCGGGTGTCGACTGCGCGGCGGTGACGGTGCCGGTGGACTGGGCGCACCCGGACCGGGGCACCACGACCGTCGCGCTCGCCCGGCGCAAGGCCACCGACCCGCAGGCGCGGATCGGCTCGGTCCTGATGGACCCGGGCGGTCCCGGCGGCTCAGGCACCGAGGAGGTCAAGAACGGCTGGTCGCTCTCGGCCGAGATCACCCGGCGCTTCGACACCGTGGGGTTCGACCCGCGTGGCGTCGGAGCCAGCGGGCGGATCTCCTGCGGGCTCGAGGAGCTGATCGCCGACCACCCGCGCATGCCGCGCAACCAGGCCGAGTTCGAGCAGCTCGCGGCGTACAACCGGAAGCTCGGCGAGAGCTGCAACCGGCTCTCCGGCCCGCTCGGGCAGTTCGGCGACACGAAGAGCGTCGCGCGGGACATGGACGCCATCCGCGCCGCGCTCGGCGAGCCGAAACTGACCTACTACGGCGTCTCCTACGGCACGCTGATGGGCCAGCAGTACGCGGAACTGTTCCCGGACAAGGTCCGCGCGCTCGTGCTGGACAGCAACATGGACCACTCGCAGTTCACCTCGGCCGAGTTCCTGCTCAGTGAAACGCGGTCGGTGCAGGCGGAATTCGGCGAGTTCGCCGCGTGGTGCCAGCGGACGCCGAGCTGCGCGCTGCACGGACGTGACATTTCGAAGCTCACGCGTGACCTGCAGGACAAGGCGGCGCGCGGAGAGCTGAGGGACCCGCGCAGCGAAGAGGTGATCGAGCCACTGGACCTGGCCGGGATCTTCCAGGGCAACTTCTACGGCCCCAGCTGGGACAGGCTCGCGACGGTGCTCAAGCTGCTGGCGGACGGCACCGCGCCGGGCGCCTCGGCGAAGCTGCGCGAAGACATCCCGATCAACTACGTCTTCCCGAGCGTGTTCTGCGACGACTGGCGGCTGCCGGTGCACGACTTCGCCGAGCTCGAAACGTACCGGCGGGTGGCCGCGGCGTTCGCCCCGGACGTCAAGGTCAACTCACTGGGCTGGACGGCGCTCACCGGCTGCATCGGCTGGCCGAACCGGACGAGCAACCCGCAGCACCCGCTGCAGGTCCACGGCGCACCACCGCTGCTGGTGCTGAGCAGCAGGCACGACCCGGCGACGCCGTACGCGTGGTCGCAGGCCGTGGCCCGCCAGACGGGTAGCACCCTGCTCACCTACGACGGCTGGGGCCACGGCGCCTACTTCAAGAACAGCGCGTGCGTGGTCAAGGCGACCGACGACTACCTGATCTCCGGGAAGCTTCCGGCCCGGGGCACGCACTGCGCGGCGGTCGAGCCGGGAACGGCAACGGCGCTGGCTGCGCGGCCGCCGTCGACAATCGGTTTCTGAGCGGCCGCCGGGGTTTCCGCGGGCTACCGGCCCCGGCGTCGCCAGAGACCGGTCACCGCCGCCAGGGCCCGCGCTCCCGGCGACAGCACCCGCGCGGCCGCCTCCGGGCCGATCCGGCGGCGCATGCGGTAGGCCAGCTCCAGCACTTCCAGGTCCTCGGGGCGGCGACGGCCGCGGACATCCGGCCGCAGCATCAGCTCGCTCACCGTCACAGGCTTGCCGCTGCCACGGTGCGCCGTGCGCCCCATCAGGAACCTCCGCTGCTTTTGCCGACCCGGGCGTGGCGATTCTATGAATTGGATTCGGGTTCGTCACCTTACTGGCGAGTTGTGTCCGGTACGTGTCCCTCGCTGGTTAGCCTCGGACCATGATCACCATTGGGGGCCTCACCGAAGACGACCGCGCTGCCTGGGAAAACCTGTTCGCCGGCTACAACACGTTCTACGGCAGGACGCTCGCTCCGGACCTGGTGGACCGGGCGTGGCGCGAGTTCGCCGCCGGGGAACGGATGCACGCCCTCGGCGCGCGGGCCGAGGGCGGGCTCGTCGGCATCGTCCACTTCTTCACGCACGTCAGCACCACTTCGGCCGACGTCTGCTACCTGCAGGACCTCTTCACCGATCCGGCGGCGCGCGGCCGCGGGGCCGGGCGGGCGCTCATCGAAGCCGTGGCCGATTGGGCCCGCGCACAGGGGTGTGCCCGCGTCTACTGGCACACCCAGGCGTCGAACACCACCGCGCGGCAGCTCTACGACCGGATCGCCCTCGACAAGGGCTTCATGCAGTACCAGATCCCGCTCGGCTGACCCTCACCGACGGTGCCGGCCGCCGCCGCATTCGTGGTGCCCGCCGAACGACGGGCCCGCGGGGCGGCGGCCGCCCCACATCGACGGCCAGTCCGGGGTTCCCGGGCGGCCGCGGGACCACAGCGGAACGTCCGGGATCTCGTGGCGCACCGGCGCCGCCTGTTCGGGCAGCTTCGGCTTCGCCTTGGCCAGCGGCTTCACCTTGTCGACGACCTTCACCGCGCGGGCCAGGGTTCCCTGGTGACCCGGGCTGAGGGAATCCGCCTCCGAGTCGGCGTCCACCGGAGAAATCGGAGCCGGCTGGCCGGGTTCGGCCACGGATTCCGGAGCCGACGGCGGCGCCTGCTTCGCCGGGGGCACGACGACGTCAGCCGGGAGCGGAACCAGGGCCACCGCCGGGGGTTCCAACCCGGCCGGGGGCCAGGCCGCCACCGTGTCGCGCGCGGACGGCATCGACACCGCCGCGCTGACCCCGCCCGTCAACGCCAGCGCCCCCGCGACCACGGACACCACGCGCAGCCGCGACAGCGACCGCAGGACCTGCGGCTTCTCCCGGTGCCGGGCCCGGGGCAGCACGAGGGTGTCCTCGTCGCGGTAACGGTCGCGCGGCGCGTCGGACCGGACCAGCAGTTCGGCGACGGTGACCTGTTCCCGGCGCGGAGCCCTACGTGCCATCAAACCCTCCACCTGGGCCGTCCGGACGCCGGCGGCAACGCGTCCGGACGGCCGATCATAGAAACGCTTCAAGTCGCTGTAAAGACTCGATCACCCGAGCCGGCCGCCACCGTCCACATGCAGCACCGAGCCGGTGACGAACGGGTTCGCCAGCAGCTGGAGGGTGGCCGCCGAAACGTCCGCGGGGCGGCCCACCCGGCGGGCCGGATTCGCTTCCGCGGTCCGGCGGAAGAATTCCGCTTTCGCCTCGCCGAGCCGGTCCCACGCGCCCGAGTCGACGATCCCCGGGGAGATCGCGTTGACCCGGATCGGGGCCAGCTCGACGGCGAGCGCTTCCGCAAGGAACGCGACCGCGCCGTTCGTGGTCGCCATGACCGTCCTTTCCGGCATCGGGCGCCAGGCGGCGACCCCGGAGAACAGCACCATCGCCCCGCCTTCGCGGAACCGCGGGGCGAAGTGCTTGGCCAGCATCAGGGGACCGACCACTTTGGCGTCGAAGGCCCGGGCGACCGCGTCCCGCTCCAGCGTCGTGACCGGGCCGTTGGCCGGCGCCGCGGCCAGTGAGACCACGTAGTCCACTTCGCCTGCTTCTTCGGCAAGCGCTTTCATCGACGATTCCTCCCCCAGATCCGCGAACGCGGTCCGGACGCCGGGCTCCGCCGGCGCCGCCGGATTCCGGCCCGCCCGGATCACTTCCGCGCCCGCCGCGACCGCGTCCACCGCGATCTGCCGGGCGATTCCCGCACTGCCACCCACGATGACCAGCCGCTTTCCCGAGAACGACATTTCGGTGCTCCTTTCGTCTCGCACACCGGGTTCAGCGCCGGAGCAACCGCGAACAATCCCGTCGTGATCCGGAGGTTTTCGATGGCTGCGATAGAATTCGTGAATGCCTACGCTGCGCGCGCTGGAGTGCCTGGTCGCGGTCCTCGACGCGGGCTCGATCACCGAGGCGGCCGCGCGGCTGCACCTGTCGCAGCCCGCGCTGTCGCACCAGATCGGCGCGCTCGAACGGGAACTGGGCACGCCGGTGCTGGAACGGCTGCCCCGCGGGGTCCGGCCCACCGCCGCGGGGCGGGCGATCCTCGCGGACGCGCGAGCCGCGCTGGCCGCCGCCGAGCGGGTGGTCCGAACCGGACGCGCGGTGGCCGGCGGCGGCGAAGGCACCCTGCGGATCGCGTGCGCGGAGAGCATGACCGCCGGGCTGCTCGCCCCCGTGCTGCGGGCCTGGCACCGGCACCACCCGGAGGTGCTGATCACGCTGACCGAGACCACGAGCGCAGACGCGCTGGTAGCGGCACTGGAGGCGGGCGAAGCCGACGTCGCGGCCGGGCCGCGGCCGAGCCGCTGGACCGGCGCCGTCGAGGTGGTCGGGCGCGAGGAGATCGTCGTGGCGCTGGCCGCGGACCACCCGTTCGCCACCCGCGCGCATGTCCCGATGACCGCCCTCGCGGGCATTCCGGTGGTGCACTACCACCGGGACAATGGTCTCGCCGGGTGGCTCGACCAGGAGGCCGCGCGGCGCGGCGCTCTACTGGAGGCGGTGATGCGGACGAAGCAGGCGGCGACGGCGGCCCAGCTCGCCGCGGCGGGCCTCGGCGTGGCACTGGTCCCGACCACCGCGCTCACCCGGACCTACCCGGGTGCCCTGCGGCGGCTGCAGCCTCCGCTGCACCGGGACGTCGTGACGTTCACGGCGACGCCGTCGGATTCGCTCGTCCGGCGGTTCCGTTCGGACGTGCTCCGGCGCGGGCTCACCGTACCCGGTGTCCTGTCGGACAAACTCTCCGCAGCACACCGTTAAGTCCTGGTGAATCTGACAGATTTCCTACGAAGGTTTTGTGCCATCCAGACGAACTTCTCCCGCGACGGCGGATTTGGCGTCGGCATTCGCCAAAGTTTGGTTCCATCGGATAGCTTGCTCCTACCGGTCAGTACCGGTGGGTGAGGCCGATCGGGTGAGGCGATCAGCGAAAGATCGAGGGAAGCGGGGACGACCATGCCGAAGCACCGGCCACGTCGCAGGAGCACGCGTTCGGTCCGCCGGACCGCCGCCGCGCTCGCGGGTGGGGCGCTCGTCGTGCTGCCCACGCTGACCACGGGCCTGCCGGCGCCGGTCGTCGTGGCCAACGCCGGGGACAGGCAGCCGGACCAGGCGATCGCCGCCCCGCCGCAGCAGCCGGACATCGTCATGCCGCCGATCGCGGTCGACGGCAGCCTGCCCCAGCCGCCGCTGCCCGAGCCGCTGGTCGTGCCCGGCGGGCGAGCGGGCTCCGCGGGCATCTCCGGCTCGCTCGGCATCCCGGGGAGCATGCTCAAGGCGTACAAGAACGCCGCCGACATCCTGGCCAAGGAACAGCCGAACTGCCACGTCGACTGGGCGCTGATCGCCAGCATCGGCCGGATCGAGTCGAACCACGCCCGCGGCGGGTACGTCAACGCCAACGGCGACACCCTGGAGCCGATCCTCGGCCCGGTGCTCAACGGCGCCGGCGCGTTCGCCGCGATCCGCGACACCGACGGCGGCAAGTACGACGGCGACGCGGTGTGGGACCGCGCGGTCGGCCCGACCCAGTTCATCCCGTCGACGTGGCGCGGTTACGCCTCCGACGGCAACGGCGACGGCGTGTCGAACCCGAACAACATCTACGACGAGACGCTGGCCACCGCGCGCTACCTCTGCTCGGGCGGCCTCGACCTCTCCACCGACGCGGGGCAGCGCATCGCCGTGCGCCGCTACAACAACTCGCAGTCCTATGTGGACACCGTGATGGCGTGGGCATCGGCCTACCGCGGCGGCGTGGCCCAGCTGCCCGACAGCCAGGTGCCGATCGGCGCGCCCGACGCCCCGGACGCCGCCGCGGCCGGAGCCCCGGTGGGCGTCCCGGCGCCGCCCGCGCCACCGGAAACCACCCCGCCGGTCACCACCACCCCGCTGCCCGGCACGTCCACGACGCCGAGCTCGTCGACCCCGACGTCCACCACGCCGACGTCGGCCACCCCGACTTCCACGGAGTCACCGCCGCCGCCGTCGTCGTCGACGACGCCCACGACGCCGTCGCCGACCAGCAGCACCACCACCGCCCCGCCCCCGTCGTCGACGGCGGCCGCCGGTTCGGACAGCGCCCCCACCGAGACCACCTCGACCAGCGCGGCGGGATGAGCCCGGTGGAGCCGTTCCTGGTGCACATCCGCTGCGACACCGACGGCTACACCCACGCGGTCACCGAGGAAGAGTTCGCGGCGGGTCGGCACGACGGCCGGTTCCGCGCGGTGTGCGGGCACGTCGTGCTGGCGGCACCGATGATCGAGGAGCCCGGCCGGTTCGACCCGGTGTGCCGGGACGTCCTGCGCGCGAGCAGCGAGCCTGCCGTGCCCCGGCAGGAGCGCCGCCGGCTGCGGTGGCGCAGCCGGCGCTAGTCCACCAGGGCCTGGATGCCGTCGAGCATCCGGTTCAGGCCGAACTCGTAGGCGGTGTCGCCCTGCGCCTTGGCCGTCTGGTCGAAGCCGCCGCCGAGCCAGATGCGGTTCATCGCCGGGTGCTGGTCTACTACGAAGTAGTTCTCCCAGAACGACGACCGCTGGTGCCACCACGCCTCGGTGGACTGGCCGGTGCTGCGCTCCAGCCGGGTGTTCTCCGCATCGAGCGCCGCGTTCGCGTCGACGTAGGTGCCGATCCCGTTGGCCGCCGCGACGGCCTGGCGCGGCGGCAGGCCGAGCGCGTCCATGATCGACAGCAGGTACTCCTGGCCCGCCAGCTGGCCGGGCCCCAGCGGCGGCCGGACGCGCGAGACCTCGCACAGCCACGGGTGCGCGCGGTAGGCCTGCCGGGTCCGTTCGGCGTAGAGCGCCACCTGCGCACGCCAGTCCCCGTCACGCGGCTCGCCCGGCCCCGGCAGCCGGCGGCCGACCAGGACGTCGTCGACCATCAGGTCCACCAGCTCAGCCTTGCCGGGGACGTAGGTGTAGAGCGTCATCGTGCCGGCGCCGAGTTCCTTGGCGACGCGGTGCATCGACGCGGCGGCGAGCCCATCGGCATCCGCAACCGCGATGGCGGCGGCGACGATCCGCTCGATCGTCAGCGTCGGGCGGCGGCCCCTGGTCGGTTCGGCAGCGGCGGCGCGGGCGCGCCAGAGCAGCGCCAGCGTCCGGTCGACGTCCTCGGCGCCAGTGCGTTCGGCGGTCATGCGGTCCCCTCGCTCGTCGCTGCGGAGATTACCCTGGAAGGGGACGGAGGGGGTGTGAGGAGATGGCCGCACGCAAACCACCCAAGGTGTCTTTCCGCTGGTGGATCGACCGCCAGATCGACCAGGCCCGCGCCCGGGGCGAGTTCGACGACCTCCCGGGCACCGGCAAGCCCCTGCCGAAGCCGACGGGAAACGACGCGGCGACCGACTGGGTGCTGCGCGAGGTGAAGAAGGGCGGCCACGACACGAAGGCGTTGCTGCCGCCGGCGCTCGCGCTGAAGAGAGAAGTCCAGGACCTGCCGGAGACGCTCGCCGCGGAACGCACCGAGGCGCGGGTGCGCGAAGTCGTGGCCGACCTGAACGAGCGGATCCGGCAGGCCTACCTCAACCACCACACGGGACCACCGTTGACGGTCGCGCTGGTGGACGTCGAGGAGGCGGTCCAGGACTGGCGGCGCTCACGAGCGGCGTCGTAGCGGCGCCCGCACGGCAGCGATCACGGCCCGCCCTCCCTGGGGGCTGCCCCCGCTTCCAGCGTATCGGGGCCGCCCGACGAAAATCGGGAACCAACCCCGCCGACAACCCAGCTGTCCACACCCCCACCGCATTGTGCGCAACCAGCCGGCGAGCGCCGAAGAGCCACAGATCAGCGAAACCGCTAACAGCCCGACGGGCTGTAATCTGGTTCGATGAGAGGCCAACTAGTCGTCGTGCCGCTGCTGGCGGTGCTCCTGCTGTTCACCGTGCCCTGGTGGACGCTGGTGCTCGCCCCGGAGTGGGGCACGGCGGGCACGATCGCCGGCACGGCGTTGTTCGCGCTCGGCCTGGTCACCATGCCGGTCGCGATGTTCCGGGGGCACTCCCGGCACCAGAGCGACGCCGCCGCCCGGCTCGGCGATTCGCTGCTCGCCGTCATCTGGGTGCTGTTCAGCTGGTCCGTCCTGAGCCTGGTGCTGCGGGTCGCGCTGCTTGGCGTCGACGATCCGCTGCGGTCGCGGATCGTCGCGGGTGCCACCGCGCTGATCGCCGCCGGGTTGCTCGTGCACGGCAACCGGGTCGCCATGCGGGTGCCGCCCGTCAAGGCCGTCGACGTCCTCATCCCGCGGCTCGGGCCGGGGCTCGACGGCCTGCGCGTCGCCGTGCTGACCGACACCCACTTCGGGCCGATCGACCGGACGAAGTGGTCGGAAGAGGTCGTCGCGGCGGTCAACGCGCTCGAGGCGGACGTCGTCTGCCACGCCGGTGACCTCGCCGACGGCGCGGTGGCCAAGCGCCGCAAGCAGGTCGACCCGCTCGGCGGCGTCCAGGCCGGGCTCGGGCGGTTCTACATCACCGGCAACCACGAGTACTTCGGCGAGGCCCAGGCGTGGCTCGACCACATGGAGGGCCTCGGCTGGGACACCCTGCACAATCGTTCGACGCTGCTCGAACGCGGCGGCGACCGGATCCTCTTCGCCGGCATCGACGACCCGACCGGCACGGCGTCCGGCCTGCCCGGCCACGGGCCCGACCTCGCCGCGGCGCTGGCCGGACGGCCCGACGGCGTCCCGGTGGTGCTGCTGGCCCACCAGCCGAAGCAGGTCCGCCAGGCCCGCGAGGCCGGCGTCGACCTGCAGATCTCCGGGCACACGCACGGCGGGCAGATCTGGCCGTTCCACCTGCTGGTGCGGCTCGACCAGCCGACGCTGTCCGGGCTCACCCGGCACGGCGAGACGCAGCTGTACAACAGCCGCGGCACCGGGTTCTGGGGCCCGCCGTTCCGGGTCTTCGCGCCGAGCGAGATCACGCTGCTCACCCTGCGTCCGGCCTGAGCGCAGAGCTCTGAGCTCAAGCCGAGCCGGACCCCGGCCTACCGACAACTTTTTTTGTCTTGACAGATGCATGCGTCGGAGGCAGGCTGTCCGCATGACGACGACAACCTCTGCTGACGGCACCCGGATCGCGTACACCCGCGCCGGGTCGGGCCCGGCGCTCGTGCTCGTGGACGGCGCGATGTGCTACCGCGGCTCGTCCCCCAACTACGCGCTGGCGAAGGAGCTGGCCGCGCACTTCACCGTGTACACCTACGACCGCCGGGGCCGGGGCGAGAGCGGCGACGCCGGGCCGTACGCGGTCGAGCGCGAAGTGGAGGACCTCGCGGCGATCGTGAAGGAGGCGGGCGGCGAGGCGTTCCTGTTCGGCATTTCGTCGGGCGTCGCGCTGGTCCTCGAAGCGGCTCCCCGGGTCGCGGCGCCGAAACTGGCGCTGTACGAGCCCCCGTTCATCGTCGACGGCAGCCGCCCCCGCGTCCCGGAGGACTACCCCACCCGGCTCGACCAGGCCTTGAAGGACGGCAAGCGCGGCAAGGCGGTCAAGATGTTCATGACCGAGGGCGTCGGGCTGGGCCGGGCGGTGGTGGCGATGATGCGGCTCATGCCGTTCTGGGCCAAGCTCAAGAGGGTCGCCCACACGATCCCGTACGACACGGCGCTGGTGATCGGTCACCAGGCGGGCGAACCGTTGCCCGCGGCGTGGCCGGAGGTGACGGCCCCGACTCTGGTGATCGACGGCGGCCGCAGCCCGGACTGGATGCGCAACGGCGTGGGGTCGCTGGCGAAGGTGCTGCCGTCGGCGGAGTACCGGACGCTGCCGGGCCAGACGCACATCGTGAAGGCGACGGCGCTGGCGCCGGTGCTGAAGGAATACTTCCTCCGCTGAGGGCTTGTACCCCGTTTTGTACGGCTGCGCCCGATCGTGGCCGCCATGAGACGCCTGTTGCCCCGCACCCTGGCCGCCGCGCTGGCCACCGGCTTGCTCGCCGTGCCCACCCCGGCGGGTGCGGCCGATCTGCAGATCGCCAACGGCGGGTTCGACCTGGGGCTGACCGGCTGGAGCGGATCGCACAGCCCCGGCGGGGTCACCGCGGCGACGTGGGACGGACGCACCACCGCGCGCATCGACGACACGGCCGCGGACAAGGCCTACGGCCGGGAGAGCCAGCCGGGACTGCCCGCCACGGCCGGCGTCCGGTACACCGCCTACGGCCAGGTGTGGACCGAGAGCGGCGCGGCCGACCTGTACCTGCGGTTCCGCGACTCGTCCGGGCAGCTGCTGGGCAGCGTGACCGGCGGTTCCGTCTCCGGCAGGAAGTGGAACACCGCCAGTGCCTCGGGAGTGGCGCCCGCGGGGACCACCAGCGTCTCCGCGCTCATCTACTCGGGTGTCGGCAACGTCGGCACCGCGTTCTGGGACGACGTGCTGATCAGCAAGGACGACACGGACCTCGGCGTCCAGCTGGAAAGCAGCGTCCCCAACGCCACCACCTTCGCCGGCGGCAAGGCCTACGCCGTCTACACCGGCACCGCCGACAGCAACCCGCAGCTCGCGGTCATCGACGTCGCCACCGAGAAGGTCACCTCGAAGCTGACCTTCCCGGACACCACCGACACCCCCACCGTCGGCGGCTGGGCCGCCACCACGGCCACCGACGGCAGCGTCTACCTGGGCACCTATCCGAACTCGAAGCTGTACCGGCACGTGCCGGGCACGACCACGCTGACCGACCTCGGCCGCGCCGAAGGCGGGTACTCCTTCATCTGGGACCTCGAAGCCGGCGCGAACGGCAAGGTCTACGGCGGCACCTACGACAACGGCCGCTACTTCAAGTACGACAACGGCACGTTCACCACCATCGGCGCCACCCCGGTCGTCGTCGGCGCCGAGTACGTGCGCAGCATCGCCCACGACCCGGCCGCCAACGCGACCTACCTCGGCACCGGCACGAACGCTTCGCTGGTGCGCTACGACAACGTCACCGGGCGGACCGACAGCCTGCTGCCCGCCGAGTACGCGCACAACTCGATGGTCGGCGGCCTGACCTGGACCGGCGGCCGGCTGTTCGCCTGGCTCGACCGGACGCTGCTCGTGCTGCAGGTCGTCAAGAACGCCGACGGCTCGTACCGCTCGGTGGTGGACGCGACGATCACCGACACCGACCTGCACCACTCCCCGGCCGCGGACGGCAAGGTCTGGTTCGTCAAGGAGGGGCTGCTGCAGTCCTACGACATCGCCACGAAGGCCGTGCAGGCGACGAACGTGCGGCCCGACCTCGACGTCACCGGCTACAGCTGGGAGAACGGCACGCTCGCCGGCCTCGGCGCGGGCCCGGACGGCACCCGGATCTTCAAGTACAGCCCGGCGACCGGCGCGTCGAGCACCCGGCTCGTCACCGGGACACCGGTGCTGCCCGCCGCGATCAACGCGCTCGGCACCGGCCCGGACGGCAGGATCTACACCGGCGGCTACCTGACCGGCGGTACCGGCGTGTACGACCCGCTGCACGGCGACGCCGACGACAACCGCCCGGACACGCCGACCCGCAACGGCCTCAACCAGACCGACAGCCTGCTGGCCCACGACGGGAAGGTCTACATCGGCGTCTACCCGTCGGCCCGGCTGTACAGCTACGAGCCGGGCGGCACGTGGCCGCCGAAGCTGCAGTACACCGGCGGCGCGACGGGCGACAAGGCCGCCGACTGCCGCACGGGCGAGGGCCCGCCGCCGCAGGACCGCCCGTACGCGCTGGCCGGCGCGCCCGACGGGACCGTCTACATGGGAACGGTCCCGAAGTACGGCAAGCGCAGCGGCGCGCTGAACATCTGGCAGGACGGCACACCGGGCCGGGCGGTCTGCGTCATCCCGGACCAGGCGGTGGTCTCGCTGGCCTACGCGGGCGGCAAGGTCTTCGGCGGCACGTCGACCCGGGGCGCACTGGGCGTCAACCCGGTGTTCGCGCCGGGCGTCTCGGCCGAGGTATTCTCCTACGACCCGGCGAACGGCGCGGTGGCCCGGTACCCGCTGCCCTCGACCCGCGCGATCACCGCGTTGACCGAGGTGGACGGCCAGGTCTGGGGCCTGGCCGGGGGAACGCTGCTCACGTTCGACCCGGCCGCACCGGGCGCGATGAAGACCCAGCGCCTGTTCCCGGACCCGGACTACGACGCGAAGCCGACGATGGCCTGGCGCGACGGCGTGCTGCTGACGGTCCCGAAGGACCCGGACCACGTGTACGGCACCCAGGGCGACCGGATCTTCAAGATCGACAAGGTCACGAAGGCGGTCACGGTCCTGCTGACCAAGCAGGGCGTGGAAGACCTGACGGCCGACCGCTTCGGCGACCTGTACTACAAGATCGGCGAGCGCCTGTACCGGCTGACCGTGCACCCGTAGCCGGAGACCGTGGCCCGGCCCACGCCGCGAACGCCCGGACCCACACGGGAAGGGCGGGAGCGGCGGGCCGGGCCGCTCGTCCGCGGCCGGTTCCAACGCGCTCCACGGCACGAAGCCGGGGCTCGCGTCGGCGCGGGAGCTCGGGGCCCGCACCGTCGCGTTCCCCGCCGTCTCCACCGGCATCTACCGGTGGCCGATGGCGTCGGCCGCGGACATCGCGCTCACCACCGTCTCCGAGGCCGAACCCGGGCCCATCGAGGAAGTCGTCTTCGCGCTCCGCGGCGACGCCGCCGTCCAAGCCTTTCAGGCTCGTCACAACTCCCTTGCCTGAACGATCACCCACCGGGCAGGGTGCAGGCGTGCCCACCCGCGCCCTGGTCTTCGACTTCGACGGCACGCTCGCCGACACCGAATCCGCCGTGCTGCAGTCCTGGCAGGCCGTCTTCCGGGAGTACGGTGCCGAGCTGCCGCTCGATGCCTGGTACGCCGTCATCGGCACCCAGCACACCACGCCCGCCATGTTCGCCCTGCTCGCCGAGCACGCGCCCGGCATCGATCCGGAGGCACTGCGGCCGAAGACCCGGGCCCACGTCCTCCGGCTGCTCGAGGACCTCGGCCCGCGCGAAGGGGTCCGGGACTACCTCGACACCGCCAAGAACCTCGGCATCCGGCTGGCCGTCGCCTCCAGCTCGTCCGGGGCCTGGGTGAACCCGCACCTGGAACGGCTCGGGCTCGACCACTACTTCGACGCCGTCCTCACCGGGGACCTCCACAAGGCCAAACCCGACCCCGACCTCTACCTCGCCGCCCTGGCCGAGCTCGGTGCCGCGGCACCGGACGCCATCGCCTTCGAGGACACCCCGCACGGCGTCACCGCCGCCAAGGCCGCCGGGCTGACCTGCGTCGCCGTGCCGAACGCGATCACCAGGAACCTCGACTTCGGGCAGGCGGACGTCGTGCTGCCGTCTTTCACCGCCAAGCCCCTGGAGGCGCTGCTCAGCCGGTGACCAGCGCCAGCAGCCGGTCCAGGAACGGCAGCTGGCCCTTCACCAGCTTCTCCCGGGCGGCCTCGAGCGGGAACCACTCGACCCGGTCCACCTCGGGGAACTCCTGCTGCCGTCCCGAGCGCGGCGGCCACTCCATGGTGAACGTGCCGGGCACCACCGCGGCCGGGTCGAGGTCGGCCTCGACCGCCCACGCCGTCACGACCTTGCCGCCCGACTGCTTCACCACGCCCAGCTCGACGTACTCGCCGTCGGGCGCGGGCAACCCGAGCTCCTCCGAAAACTCGCGCCGCGCCGCGGCCTCCGGCGACTCGTCCGGGTCGAGCTCGCCCTTGGGCAGCGACCACGCGCCCGCGTCCTTCTTCGCCCAGAACGGCCCGCCCATGTGCCCGAGCAACACCTCGACCTCGTCGCCGCGGCGACGGTGGAGCAGGAGCCCGGCACTCTGTTTGCCCGCCATGGGGACAGTCTCCCGAAACTCTTCCAAGATTTTTCCGCGGGGCTGTCGATCCGGCGAGAACCCACTCGACGCGTAGGCAGAAGGCAAGACGGCAACCCAGGGGAAGGAACCCGCCATGACCGCCACCACCGTCCGCGAAACCCGCACCACCGCCCCGGCGAAGACCCAGGTCACCGGCATCGTGATCGGCGCGAGCCGGATCGTGATCTCGTTCCTGTTCGGCTTCCACGGCCTCCAGGGCTTCGGCTTCTTCGGCGGCATCGACGGCCAGGGCGGGGGCGTCCCGTTCGGCTCGTTCCCCGGCTGGTGGGGCAGCGTCTTCGAGCTCGTCGGCGCGCTGCTGCTGCTCGTCGGGCTCGCCAGCAGGCCCGCCGCGATCCTGCTGTCGGGCGTGATGGCCTACGCCTACTTCACCGTGCACGCGCCGATGGGCCTGCTGCCGCTGCAGAACATGGGCGAGCCCGCCGCGGTCTACTCGTGGGTCTTCCTGCTGTTCGCCGCGATCGGCCCGGGCCGGTTCGCGCTCGACACCCTGATCAAGCGACGTCGCTGACGAGCGCGCGGTCCGGTCAGTAGCCGCCCTGGGCGGCCGCGAGGTCGGACCGCGCCATCACGTGTTCCATCAGGCTGGTCAGCACCTGCTTGGTCGACTCGCGCTCGCGGGCGTCGCACAGCAGCAGCGGGACGTCCATGCCGACGTCGAGCGCCTGCCGGACCTCCTCCGTGCCGTAGCGGTACGCGCCGTCGAAGCAGTTCACGCCGACGACGAACGGCAGGTTGCGGCGCTCGAAGAAGTCCACCGCCGCGAAGCAGCTGTCGAGCCGTCGCGTGTCGGCCAGTACGACGGCGCCGAGCGCGCCTTCGGCCAGCTCGTCCCACATGAACCAGAACCGGTCCTGACCGGGCGTGCCGAACAGGTAGAGGATCAGGTCGGGGTTGATCGTGATGCGGCCGAAGTCGAGCGCGACCGTCGTGGTCGTCTTCTGCTCGACGCCCGACAGGTCGTCGACGCCTTCGGAGGCGGTGGTGATGACCTCCTCGGTCCGCAGCGGCGGCACTTCGCTCACCGAGCCGACCATCGTGGTCTTGCCGACCCCGAACCCGCCGGCGATGAGTACCTTGACCGCGGTCGCGGTCAGGTTCCGCCGGGGGTCAGAGTTTCCGGATGCCATCAAGAACCGCCTGCAATACGTGTCGGTTGGGAGTTTCCTGGACCGGTGCCGCGGTACGGAACAGCACCAGGTTCTGCTCGATGAGGTCGCTGAGCATCACCTTCACCACGGGCAGCGGCAGATCGACCCTGGCGGCCACCTCGGCCACCGAGACCGGCCGCTGGCACAGGGCGATGATGCGCGCGTACTCCGGTTCGAGCATGCCTGCCTCGTGCGCGGTGCGCAGCGCCACCACGAGCGTGATGAGGTCGAGCCCGAGCGTGTCCGACCGGGTGCGGCCGCCCGTGACCGCGTACGACCGGACCAGCGGGCCGGCCTCCTCGTCGAACCAGGCTTCGTGCCGTGCGCTCATGGTGCAGTGGGCTGCGCGCCGGCGGTCCGCGGGGCCGAGGTGAGGACCTGCCCGACCCGCTTCACCATCAGGTTCATCTCGTACGCGACCAGCCCCATGTCCGCGTCTTCACGGGCCAGCAGGGCGAGGCAGGCGCCTCGCCCGGCCGCCGTCACGAACAGGAACGCGTGGTCCATCTCGACCATCGTCTGACGGACGTTGCCGCCGCCGAAGTGCCGCCCGGTGCCGCGGGCCAGGCTCTGGAAGGCCGAAGCCACCGCGGACAGGTGTTCGGCGTCCTCCTCGGAAAGGTTGCCCGACCGCCCGATGAGCAGGCCGTCCGAGGACAGCACCACCGCCCGGTCCGCCCCGGCGACCCGCTTGACGAGGTCGTCCAGCAGCCAGTCGAGCTCGTGGGCGCCTGAGTTGACCATTACTCGCGCTCTCCGTACCTGTCGTCGTTCTCGGGAAACTCTTCGTCACGGGCCCGCCGGGTGCCCTGCTGGAAGGCGGACAGCCTGCTGCGGGCGGCCTCCGGCGAGTCCAGCCGGACCTCTTCGCGTTCCTGTGCGGGCTTATCTTCCCGCAACTGCGGCACGAGGTTCTGCTGGCGTCGCCGTTGCGGCAGCGGCGGCCGTCCGGGTGCCTCCGGGCGGCGCGGCTGCTGCGGCCGGCTCTCCGGCGTCGCCGCGGCGCGCGGCTCCTGCGGCGGCCACACCGGCTGCTGCGCGGCCGGGCGGGCCGGGCGCGAAGTCCGGACGGGCGGCGCGGGCGGCCGCACCGCGGCCACCGGCTGGGCCTGGGTCGGCTGGCTCACCGGCTCCGACACGGACCCGACCGGGACCGGCGTCGGCGCGGACGACGGCTGCGACCGCTCCGGGGCCGGCGGCGGGACGGTGACCGGCGGGGCAGGCATCGGCGGCACCGGCGTCGGCGGCTGGGTCACGGCCGCGGGAGCCGTCGGAGGCGCCGTCGGGACGGCGGTCGGCGGCTCGGTGCGGTGCCGCGCCGGGCGGCGCACCGGCCGCTTGAGCGGGGCGACCTCGTCGTTGGCCGTGGTCTCCGGCTCGACCGGGTTGGGGACGAGCTCCGGCTTCGGCGGGGTGATCGGCTGCTCCGGCTCGGACTCCGAGAGCGGGGCGAGCAGGTCGGTGCGCACCAGCACGATGGCCCGGGTGCCGCCGTAGGCCGACTCCCGCAGGTGCACCTGGATGCCGTGGCGGGCGGCCAGCCGCGCGACCACGAACAGGCCGAGGCGGGGCTCGTCCGACAGCGCCATGATCCCGAAGTCCGGCGGGTCGGCCAGCATCGCGTTGATCTCTTCGGTCTGGTCCGGCTCGAGCCCGAGGCCCTGGTCCTCGACCTCGATCACGACGCCCTTGCCGACCACGTTGCCGCGGATCTCGACCCGCGACTGCGGCGGCGAGAACGACGTCGCGTTGTCGATCAGCTCGGCGAGCAGGTGCACGAGGTCGCCGACGACCGGGCCGCGGATGGCGATCTGCGGCAGCACGGCCGTCTTGACCCGCGCGAAGTCCTCGGTCTCGGCGGACGCGCCGCGGACCAGCTCGGCCAGCCCGACCGGGTTGCGCCACTGGCGGCCCGGCTGGCCGCCACCGAGGATGATCAGGTTTTCGGCGTTGCGGCGGGCGCGGGTGGAGAGGTGGTCGAGCTGGAACAGCGTGTCCAGCTGGTCCGGGTCCTCCTGCTTGCGCTCGGCCTGGTCGAGCACCTTGAGCTGGCGGTGCACGATGACCTGGCTGCGGTGGGCGATGTTGAGGAACACCGTCTTGGTGCCCTCCTTGGTCTTCGCCTCGTCGATGGCGGCCGCGATCGCGGTCTGCTGCGCCTTGTTGAAGGCGTCGGCGACCTGGCCGATCTCGTCGGTGCCGTGGTCGAGGAAGTGCCCGCCCTCTTCGAGGTCGACGGGCTCGCCCGCCTGGACCCGGGCGACCAGCTCGGGCAGCCGGACCTCGGCCGCGTCGAGGGTGTCCTCGCGCAGCCGGTGCAGCCGGCCGATGAGCCGGTTCGACAGCCGGACGGCGACGAAGACCACGAAGACGGCGAACAGGACCGCGATCACGCCGGCGATCAGCGACTCGGTGAACGTCGAGTCCGCGTCGTTGATCGCGGCCTGGCTGGCGTTCGAGCTCTGCAGGATGAAGATGCCCATCAGCGCGTCGCCGACCTGGCGGGCCGCGGCCCGCCACTGGTCCTGCGGCACCGGCAGCTTGGACAGGTCACCGCGCAGGAACGCGGTTTCGACCTGGGTCACGGCCTGCCACGGCTGGCTGGCCAGCAGCTGGTCGTACTTCGCCTTGACGTCCGGGATCATCTTCGGCGCCGAGGCGTCGAGCTGGGCGTGGTAGGCACCGACCTGGCCGACGTAGGAGCGGAAGTCCTCGTTCGACAGCCCGCCCGCGGCCAGCCCGGCGGCGGCGAGCGCGTCACTGCGCTGCATCGCGTCGGCCGCGGTGAACAGCGGAATGGCGGTCAGCCGGTCGAAGGCGTTCTGGGCGCCGCGGGCGTTCTGCGCGAGCCCGGCCACGCCGTCGGTGAACTGGTCGAACAGCTTGTTGTAGAAGGCGAACGCCTGGCCGATCTGCATCTGGCCGCTGTCGACCGCCTGGCGGGTCTGCGGCAGCTGCTGGTAGAGCCCGAAGAACGTGACGATGTTCTTCTGGACGCTCGGCGGGGTGTTGTCGTAGTCGGCGAAGTTGTCCTTGAGGTTCTCGATCTCCTTCGCGGCGGTCGCGTCCGTCTTCGGGCGGACGGCCGCGAGCACGGCCCGCTGGTTGCTCTGCCCGGCCAGCAGGCTCAGGGTCGCCTGGCGCTCTTGCTGCAGCGCGGCGAAGAAGGGGATCGCGGGGGCTTCCGAATTCCGGATCCGGTTGGTGTAATCACGAGCGGTGACCGCGTCGTAGATGAGGTAGCCCGCGAGGGCCACCCCGACCAGCAGCAGGGCCACACTGGGGATGAGCGCGATCGTGAGCACGCGCTTCCGAATCGAGGATCCCCGGTTGCGTCGAAGAGAAATCTGCTTCACCTGGGTCCGTTTTCCTTCCGGCAGTACATGGTTTTCGGGTCGCCCGAGGCGGTCAACACCCGGATTCCGACCAGCCGGATCAACATCACCGTGGTCTGCTTCGCCCGCGACGACGTTAGGCAGCCCTCCAGGGCGCGTCAAGTCCGTGGCGAGAACGTGATCTTGCGACCGTGATCCCTCCACAGTCGCTGCCTGCGCTTCGAAAGTCCACCACCGCAAGTCGTGAGCTTCGTCGCAGGAGGACTCCGGTTCCACGCAGGTGTGTGAGCACTGGAAGCGCTCCCGGGACCGCCGTGCGTCCGGCCGGCGCCCTCTACGTACGACAGCGGCGAATCGTTCGGTGACAAACATCACGGGGGTTCGCGCGCACCCCCGCGCCCCGCCTTCGTCCGGAGTAGACACCCCGGAGAAAGCGGAATGCGCAGGATCGCCGTTCCCGGCCGCGGATTCACCGGAGACCGCGCGCGAATTCCCGGCATTCCGCATTCGCGGCCGGACGATCACCCTGCGGCAGCCCCGGTACCGGTTCCGGAGCCGGAACCGGGTCCGGTCAGCCCGGGAACTCGTCGGCCAAGGTGTTCCAGAAGAGGAGTTCGTAGCTCTGGAACAGCCGCGCGCAGCGGTGCGCTTCCCGTTCGTCGAGCCGGTGGGCGTCGAGGCCGGCCTGGATCGCGGCGAGCGCTTGTTCTTCTATTTCCGGGACGTCCGCAGCAAAGAAGTCGAAGAATGCGCACTGCTCGCCGGTGAACCCGTAGTGCTCGCGCATGCCGGCGGCGACGTCACGGCAGTACCGGCCGAAGGCGGCGAAGTTGGCGAAGATCCCCGCCGCGGTGGCCGACGACTCGCCGTTCAGCGCGAGCCAGGCGACGTACGCCGGGTACACCTGGCAGCCCGCGCGCGGGCGCTCCTTGCCGTGGTCCGGACCAGTCGCGGCGAGCAAGGCGTCCAGCATCCTGTTCGCCTGCTGCTCACCCGGGGCGAGACCGCCGAAGAAGGTGCGCGCGTTCGGCTCGTCGGCCCGGGCCGCCAGCTCGTGGAAGCTCCGCCAGTCGCTGAGGGTGATCAGCTTCTCCTCCGCGGCGAGCGCGGCGAACACCGCGCGGGGCGCCCGGCCCGCGGTGATCAGCGGCACCAGCCGGTTGTCGCCGTCGTGCGGCGCGAGTTCGGCCTGGATCTCTTCGAGCAGCTTGCGTGCGGAGTGCGCCATCGCCTACCCCCAGGTGTCCGTGGCCCCTCCATTGAAGCGCGGTTCCGCCGCGAACGCCCGTGTACACAGTGGACAGTGGTGGGTACCTGACCGCTTTGTCCGTTTCGACGGTGCCGCCTGACGTGGCCGCGATTCTCTATCCACCTGCGCCGGGAGCCCCTACAGTGTGGCCATCCGGAGCACCGAGGAGGCCAGCGTTGACCACCCCGTCCGTCGCCGAGCAGACCGAAGGCCTGACCATCCCGCGGCTGCTGCACCGCAACGCGGTCGAGTACCCGGACCTGCCGGCGATCACCTCGCTCGACATCGAAGGACAGCCGACGCTGACGTGGGCCGAGTTCCGCACCGCGATCGCCGAGGTCTCCCGCGGGCTGGCCGGGCTCGGCCTCGCCGCGGGCGACCGGATGCTGATCATGGCGCCGGGCTGCCCGGACCACATCGTCGCCGACCTCGCCGCGACGCACCTGTCCGCCATCCCCTGCACCGCCTACGCCACCCTCAGCCCGGACCAGATCCGGTACGTCGCCCGGCACAGCGCGGCGCCGGTCGTGGTGCTCGGCGGGGAGACCGAGCTGGCGCGCTGGCGGCCGGTGCTGGACGACCTCCCGGCGCTGCGGCACGTCGTCGTGATGGACGAGACCGCGATCCCGGACGGCGACGACCGGTTCGTCTCCCTCGCCGCGGTGCGGGAGCGCGGCCGGGAAGCGCTTGCCGCCGACCCGGACGCCTTCGAGCGGTCGTGGACGGAGATCAAGCCGGACGACCCGCTGTCGATGATCTACACCTCGGGCACCACCGGTGACCCGAAGGGTGTGGTGCTCTCGCACCGCAACGCGATCCACCAGGCGTACGCGGTCACCGAGCTGCACCACCCGCCGATGCACGCGACGAACATCGCGTACCTGCCGCTCGCGCACATCGCCGAGCGGGAGCTGTCGATCTACCTGCCGATCGTCTGGGCGGGGCACGTGCACACCCTGGCCGACCCGTCGGGGGTCGTCGGCGCGCTCGGCAAGGTGCACCCGCAGAGCTTCTTCGGCGTCCCGCGCGTGTGGGAGAAGATGGTCGCCGGGCTCAAGAACATGCTCGGTGGCGTGCCGGAGGACCGGCGCACCGCCCTGCTGCAGGCGAACGAGCTGCTGCAGCAGGGTTACAAGCTGCGCAGCGCCGGGCAGCCGGTGCCCGCGGAGCTGGCCGAGAAGATCCGGCAGACCGACGAGGCCGCGCTGGCGCCGGTGCGCGCGCTGCTCGGGCTCGACAAGGTGCTCGTCGCCTCCAGCGGCGCGGCCGCGCTGCCGGTGGAGATCATCTACTTCCTGGCCGGGCTCGGCATCGAGATCTGCGAGGTCTGGGGCCTGTCCGAGACGACCGGCGCGGCGACGTCCAACTCCGGCTCGGACTTCCGCGCGGGCAGCGTCGGCAAACCGCTCGACGGCGTCGAGGTGAAGGTCGCCGAGGACGGCGAGCTGCTGGTGCGCGGGCCGATCGTGTTCCTCGGCTACCTCCAGGAGGACGGCACGATCGCCGACGCCACCGACGCCGACGGCTGGTACGCCACCGGCGACATCGGCACGATCGACGAAGACGGCTTCGTGACGATCACCGACCGCAAGAAGGAACTGATCATCACCTCGAGCGGCAAGAACATCGCGCCGACCCGGATCGAGGGCCTGCTCAAGGAGCACCCGCTGATCGGCCAGGCGGTGGCCATCGGCGACGACCGCCCGTACGTGACGGCCCTGATCGTCCTCGACGACGAGATCGCCCCCGGCTGGGCCGCGGCGAACGGCGTGGAGGCCTCACCGGACGAGCTGGCTTCGCACCCGGCGGTGCGGGCCGAGCTGGAGCGCGCGGTCGAGTCGGCCAACAGCAGGCTCGCGCGGATCGAGCAGATCAAGCGCTACCACGTGTTGCCGAAGACGTGGACGCCCGAGTCCGGCGAGCTGACCCCGACGCTCAAGCTGAAGCGCCGGGTGATCAACGACCGGTATTCGGCGGACATCGAGGCGTTGTACGCCGCGGTCCGCGACCCGGAGCCGGCCGCGGGCGCTTAGGTCTGCATCGTGCGTGGTGAGGCGGGTCGAGAACCCGCCTCACCACGCACGACCGGGTCTGGTCAGGCCGTCCGGGGCGAGGTCGTCTCCGTCCACTTCCGCAGCCGTGGCGGGACGCGCTTCTCCAGGCCGTAGTTCTCCAAGTGCGCGGAAAACACCTCGTCGAACGCCTTCTGCACCGTCTCCGTGTCCCACACCGGGCGCTCGAGGATCGGCTGCTTCAGGAACGGCTGGCCCATGACGTGCAGCTGCGGGCCGTTGCACCGGATCATCTGGCCGGTGATGCCGTGCGAACCCCCGCCGAGCAGGAACAGCACCACCGGGGCGATCCGCGCCGGGGTGCGGTCCGGTGGGCAGGCGCGCAGCGAGCGCTCGGACTTCCACACCATCCGGGTGTGCGCGAGCGGGCAGACGGCGTTGACCCGGATCCCGACGTCCTCGAGGTCCAGCGCCCAGGAGTACGTCAGGGACGCCACCGCGCCCTTGCTCGCCGCGTACACGCCGAGCTTGCGCTGCCCGAGCGAGGCACCCGAAGAGATGTTGACGATCGAGCCGCCGGTGCCCGCGTCGACCATCGCCTTGATCGCGGCCAGTCCGGTGTTGACCACGCCGAGGACGTTGACCGCGACCAGCTCGCGCGCCTGCTCGGCGTCGTCCTCCCAGGGCAGTGCCTCGTAGTTCAGCCCCGCGTTGTTGACCAGCCCGTCGATCCCGCCGAACTCCTTCACGCAGAGGTCGACGATCTCCTGCGCCTCGCCCGCCTCGGCCACGCTGTGCCCGCTCGCCACGGCGCGGCCGCCGTGCGCGCGGATGTTCTCCGCCGTGCGCTCCGCCAGCTCGGCGTCGACGTCGTTGACCACCACCGCCCCGCCCTCGCGCGCGACGTGCACCGCGAACGCCTCGCCCAGGCCGCGGCCGGCGCCGGTGACCACGACCGCCTTGCCCTGCAACAACCCGTCCATCGCTCTCCCCGATCTGCAGCGCCGGCGGCGCGCGGTCCGTCCACCCCGGCCGGCTCACTGTCCAGTCTTGGCCCATTCGGTCCAACGCGGCATCGGCGCGACGACGAGCGGCCGCCGCCCTGCGCCGAGCGAGTCCGGTTCGATCAGTCGGGACGTACCCGCGGGCCGGTCACGAGGGGGTGACCGGCGGCCGTTCCGGGGACATCGCGGCGTAACCGGCGGCATACTGTGGGTGCTTTCCGGTGGTAGACCGGTGACTCACCCGGATGGAGTCATCACCGGAGAGGCACAATGCGGACGGTCCGCATTCACTCGATCGGAGGACGGTGGTGACGAGGTGACGACGCGCGCGACACCCCGGCTCCGTGCCGTGCTGGCCGATCGCGAGTTCCGCGCGCTGTGGTTCGCCGAGACGCAGTCGATGCTGGGCGACCAGCTGACCATCGTCGCGCTGGCCATCCTCACCTTCGAGCGGACCGGATCGCCGCTGCTGTCGGCCGTCGTCTACGCGCTGACGTTCCTGCCCGCGCTGGCCGGCGGGCTCGGGCTGGCCCAGCTCGCCGACCGGTTCCCCCGGCGCGCGGTGCTGGTCACGAGCTCGTTCGCGCAGGCCGTGCTGATCGGGCTGATGGCGCTGCCGGGGATGCCGCTGGGCTGGCTGTTCGCGCTGTTCGTCCTGGCCCGGCTGGCGAACGCGCCGGGCAACGCGGCGCAGAACGCGCTCGGCCGCGAGGTCTTCGCCGACGACGACGTCTACCTGCAGAGCCAGGACCTGCGGGGGATCACGAACAACACCGCGATGCTGGCCGGGCTGGCCGCGGGCGGGCTGCTGGTGACCACCATCGGGTCGTCGTGGGCGCTGACGATCGACGCGCTGACGTTCCTGGTGGCCGCGGTCGCCGTGCGGTTGCTGGTGCTGCGCCGTCCCGCCGCGGGCAACGGCGGCGCCCCGTGGTTCGGCGCCGTCCGGCAGGTTTTCGGCGACGAACGGCTGCGGGTGCTGCTCTACCTGTCCTGGCTCGTCGGGCTGGCGGTGATCCCGGAGGGCCTCGCCGCGCCGCTCGCCGCACAGCTGGGGGCGGGCGAGGTGGCCGTCGGCTGGCTGCTGGCCGCCGATCCGCTGGGTTTCGTGGCCGGGACGTTCCTGCTGTCGCGGTTCGTCACCACCGAGCACCGCCGCAAGCTGCTCGGCGTGCTGGCCGCGCTGCCGCTGGCCGCGCTGGCGGCGTTCGCGCTGCGGCCGAACCTGGTGTTCGCGTTGATCCTGCTCGCGCTGGCCGGCGCGACGGGCGCGTACGTCATCACGGTGTCGGCCACGTTCATCACGTGGGTCCCGAACGACATCCGGGGCAGCGCGGGCGGCCTCTACCGGACCGGCCTGCGGGTCGCGCAGGGCGTCGGCGTGGGCCTGGGCGGGCTGGCCGCGCAGGCGCTGGGGTCCGCGCACGCGACCATCGCACTCGCCGGCGCGGTGGGCCTGCTGCTGGCCGTGCCGGTGGCGTTCGCCTGGCGCCGGGTCGGCGGGACGGACCCGCAACCCTGGCCGTCATGAGCGCCGGGTCCCACCTCCGGGTACGGCCAAGATCATGAATGGCATTCGCGGACGGCACGGGCGACAATTCGAGGGTGGTTCAGAAGTCGCGGTTGCTCATGGGGGCCACCTCCATGCGGGGAGAGTCTCGCAGAACCTTTTGCGCCGCGTTCCCGGCAGTTACTCCGGGGCCTTGGCCGAGCCGTTGCTGTGGGATGGTACCCGGCCACGGAATGCGTGAACACTCTGCCAGGTACCGATGAGATTACTCAAGGGCGAGACTAGGCTGGAAAGGAGGTGACCAATTGCATCCAGGACCGGACGGGACCCCGGTCGCACCGGGCGAACCGGGCGGCCCGGCTCCCGGGCACGCCGAAAGCGCTGCCACGTCGGGCGTAACCGCAGGTACGCCCGCGACCACGACCGGTGGTCCCCGGGTCCGGCACGCGTACTGGCCTGGCAACTGGGCGCTCTGGCGCCGCCGTCCGGTGCAGGTCGCGTTCATGCTGACGGCCGAAGCCGTCGCGGTCGCGATTCTCGCCGTCTCGTTCGCGCGCTCGCCGATTCCGTCCGGAAACGACTGGATCAATTTCGCGCTCCTGGCCGCGGGTGCCACCGTCCACATTCAACTGACCCAGCGCCAGGAAGAGCGGCGGCGCAACCGGACCAAAACGGTGCTGATCGACCTCACCGCCGTGTGGACGTTTTCCGCGGCGATGATACTGCCGGTTCCGCTCATCCTTTCCGTCATCGCCGTGATCCGGTTGCAGCACTGGTTCATCGCCCGGCGGCCTGCCCACAACTTCATTTTTTCGTCCATCACGCACGGCCTCGCCGCCGCGCTCGCGCACCTCACCTACACGGGGCTCGGGCCGCACCTGCTCGGCCGGCCGGGCTGGGGCGACTTCCTCCGCGAGTTCGGCACCATCGTCGTCACCGGGGCCATCTACGAAGCGATCCAGATCGCGTACGTGGGCGGGGTCCTGCTGCTGGGATCCCCTGCCGGGCGCACGGTTCGCAACGTGCTGGGCAGCCCCGCCGACAACCTGCTCGAGGCCATCACCATCGGCCTCGGCGCGGTGACCGCGATCCTGCTCGCGGCCGTCCCGCCGATGGTGGCGGTGATGGCCGTGGTCACGGTCGTCTTCAATCGCCTCGCCGAACTCGACCAGCTCCAGAACGACGTCCGGACGGACCCGAAAACGGGCATTCTCAACATGCGCGGCTGGTCGGAGGCGGCGGAACGGGCACTCGAACGGACCGCCCGATCGGGTGATCAACTGGCGTTGCTCATGGTCGATCTGGACCACTTCAAGTGGATTAACGACACCTATGGTCATCCGGCGGGCGACGACGTGCTGCGCACCGTTGCGCAAACGCTGGACGAAGTGACCAGGCCGAGCGACTTGGTCGGCCGTTTCGGCGGTGAGGAATTCCTCGTTCTGCTGCCGGACATCGACGAAGAGGCGACCTGGGACGCGGCGGAGCGCATCCGCATCGCGATCGCGAAGCTGCACATGGTGACGACGGACAAGCGCGGCGACCCGGCGACGATCGCCGACCGCACGACGTCGATCGGCGTGGCCCGCCACCCCCGCCACGGCGACACCCTCGAGCGCCTCCTGCAGTCCGCCGACGCGGCGGTCTACCTGGCGAAGGAGAGCGGCCGTGACCAGGTCTGCTTCGCCCCGGACCCGATCACGCCCCCAGCCGGACCGTGAGTTCGAGCTTGACGAGCACCTCGGCGCAGGTCCCGGCGGCGGCGGGCTCCAGCCGCATCCGCTCACCCCGGTAGCCGGCGGATTCGAGCCGCAGGACACGTGCACCGGGTGCGAGCCGGGGGTGGCACCAGTGCCGGACGGTCCCGGTGCCGCCGGGGTCCTTGGCGAGCACGAGGTACTCGTGGCCGAGATCGTCGGCGATCCGGCCGAGGCCGTTCCACCAGAGGGCGCGAAGGGTGAGGCCGTCACCGTCGCGGAGGAGCTCGGCGGGTGGATCGGCGTGCACGTCGACCTGGAAGCCGAGGTCGCTGACGCGGACCGAACGCACGCGGAGGAAGGCGCTGCCGGCACCCGGTCCGGGCCGCGAGCCTGCGGGAGCGCCGGCCTCCGCCGGCAAGCCGAACCGGCCATTGCCGCCGGTCACCGGGCCACCGGGCCGCGGGGGCAAGCCGGGCCGGCCGTCCTCCGGCCGGGGCAGCAGCACCTCACGCCCGCCCGTCCCGGCCTCGACCTCCGGCAGCACCGCGGCCACCGCCAGCTCTGCCGCCAGCCGGCCGTCCTCCTCGTCCGGGAGTTCGCGCACCCCGCGCAGCTCCCCCGCCAGGATCCGGTGCCCCCGCACCTCCGCCCACGCCAGCGCCGCCATGCGCAGGCCGGGCTCGGTGTCCAGCCGGTCGCGCAGCGGCCGCCGGGGACGCACCCGGCCGAAGCGTGCGGCCCGCACCAGCCGGGCGGCCGCCGGATCGCCCGTGCCGAAGAACCCCGTCATCGCCCGGTCGAGTGCCCGCAGCTGGGCGGCCAGCACCACCCGGGTGACCGGCCCGGGGTGGACCCCGGCCAGCTCCGGTGGCGCGCACTCGCGCAGCGCCCCCGCGAGAACGCGCAGGTCCGGCGTGCGCGGGGTGCGCAGCCGGGCGCCGGGGGCGAGCCGGCGCAGTGCGTGCACGGTGTTCTCCGCGGGCACGGCGAGCTCGGTCGAGCGCACTGCTGCCTCCTGGTCGCCGCGCCCCCTTCCGCCAGTCTCGCCGGGGCACCTGCGCCGCGGAAGGGAAGAACGGGCAGCCGTCCGGGCAGCCCTCCGGTTATCCCCATGTCGGCCTGACGGCAGGGCTGGCACCCTTGAACTCATGCCGGCCCTGACCGATCCGCCACGCACCCGCCGACCCTGGTCGACGTCGGGGTGGCTGCTGCTGGTCCTGCTGGTGGTCTTCGCGTTCGGGCTGATCGCCTCGCGGCCGCCGTCGCCGCCGGACCAGGGTCCGCCGACCGGGGACGTGCTGGCCGCGCAGAACGCCATCGAGGCGCTGGTCCACCCCGGCCCGCACCCCGACGCGCTCGCCCGGCTGCCGAAGGACTTCACCGCGCTCAGCGGCGTCACCCCCGGCGCGCTGCCGGCCCGCGACGGCACCGTCCGCGCCGTGCACGTCGACGGCGGCTGCTCGACGCCGTGGGGTGACGACAACACGAAGTGGGACTACGCCGTGCCGTGCAAGGCCCACGACCTCGGCTACGACCTGCTCCGGTACGCCGACCGCAAGGGCCACCCGCTCGGCCCCGAGGTCCGCGAGGCGCTGGACGACCGGCTGTCCTCCGACATGCACCACACCTGCGACCTCAACCCGATGAACTCGGCGCTGTCCTGCCGGGCCGTCGCCTCCTTCTACTCGGCCGGGCTGGTCGTCAACTCGTGGCACCAGCGTTGGGGCCCGCCGGTCGGCGACCCGATCGGCCCGATGGTGGCCGGCGTCCTGGTCATCGGCTGCCTGCTGGTCTTCCGGCTGCGCGGCTGGCTGCGGGCCCGCCGCGAGCCGCGGGCGCCGGTGCCGGCCGCCGATCCCGCGGCCGTCAGCCGGTGGGCGCTGCTCGGGGCAGGCGGGGTCGTCCTGCTGCTGCTCGGCGAATCGGTGACGGCCCTCGCGCACTGGGCGGGCGCGCCCGAGCCCGCGCTGTGGCCGCTGACCTGGCTGGCCCAGCTCGCCCCGCTGATCTACTTCGCCGGTGGGCACGCCAACGCGGCAGGCTGGCGTGCCGAGCAGGAGACCGGCGGCGGCTACCGCCACTTCCTCGCCGAACGCGCGAGCCCGCTGCTGCGGCCCGCGCTGATCTTCGCCGTCGTCGCGCTGCTGACCCCGCTCGCGCTGGAGCTGCTCGGCAGCCCGGCGGGGACGACGGCGACGGTGATGCGAATCGCGCTGCACCCGCTCTGGCTGCTCGGCGTCTACCTGCTCACCATCGTCGGCACGCCGCCGCTGCTGGCCCTGCACCGCCGGGCGCCGGTGAGCGCGGCCGTCGGCCTGCTCGCCGTGGTCGGGGCCGGCGAGCTGGCCGCGAGCTGGTCCGGTTCGCCCTTGCCGCGCTACGCGGCGACGTTCGCCATCGCCCTGCTCGCCCAGCAGCTCGCCTTCGCGCACGCCGACGGCGTCCGCCCGTCCCGGCGGCTGCTCGCCGCGGCCGCCGCGGCCGGGCTCGCGGGCCTCGCCGGGGTGAGCGTCCTGCGGGACGGGCCACCCGTCCTGCTCGGCAGCCCGGGCGCGCCCGGCGCGTTCTCCGCCCCGCCGTGGGGCGTGCTGCTGCTCGGCCTGGTCCAGCTGGGCGTGCTCGGGCTGCTGGCCCGGCCGCTCGCCCGGCTCGGCGACCGGCCGGGCGTCACCCGCGCCTGCCGGTTCGTGCTGCGCGCGCCGATGAGCCTCTACCTGGCGTTCCTCGCCGCGATGCTGCTGCTGGTCGCCGTCGTCTACCTGCCCGGCCGGATCGCCGACGGGCTCAGCTGGCTGGTCCGCCCGCGCACGCTGGTCGCGGTCGGGCTGCTGGCCGTGCCCGCGACGCTGGTCTTCTGGTGGTTCGAACGGCACACCCACGGTGTCCGGCAGCCGCGGGCCGCCGACGACCCCGGCCGCCGGACGACGGTGCTCACCCGGGCCGCGGCCGGCCTCGGGATCGGCTACGCGACGCTGGGCGTGTTCGGCTTCGCGCTGACCCGCTTCGGCGGGGTCGCCGCCGACGCCGACCTGCTCGGCCTGCGGCTCGACCCGATCCAGAGCCTGGTGCACCTGCTGCTCGGGGTCTTCCTGCTGCACACGATCCGGATCGGGGCAGGCGCGGCCACCGGCACGTGGCTGGCCACGGCGCTCGCCTGCGCGCCGTCGCTGCTGTTCGCCGCCGACGGCAGCACGCCCGGCTTCCTCGGCGTCACGCTCCACGCCGTCACCGCCGCGTTTGCCCTGCTGGCCGCCGCGGGTACCTTGCTCCCGGTCCGGCGGACGGCGAACTTGCCGTCCTGACCAGGCGAAACCGTCGGACCTGCGGGAAAATGGGTGGTGCATGACACATCGGCAGGGGGATGTGTAACGCTACGGCAACCCGGGGCAGGCACCATGCGTCCCAACCAGTAGCACCACCCGATCGATGGAGTGAGGAGTCGCCCGCGTGGACCACCCGCCTCGGAACGGGCAAGGCGGCCGCCGCCCCGCCCGGCCCTGGCAGGACGAGCCAGGCCGGGACGACGCCCGGCGCGACAGCCCGCCGCGCCGCCCCGCACCCCGCCGCGAGCCGGTCGACGCCCGCCGCGCGGCCCCGCCGGCGGCCCGCCGTCCGCAGCCGCGCCCGGCCCCGCGGGCCCGCCGCAACTCCTTCCGCGGCGCGAAGATCGCGCTGACCGTCGTCTCGCTGCTGGTGATGGGCCTGACCGGGTACGCGTGGGCGGCCATGCAGGGCCTGGTCAACGGGCTGAACTACACGAACGTGCTCAGCGACGGCGGCGGTGGCGAGAAGCCGGCCGACGGCGCCCGCGACATCCTCCTGGTCGGCCTCGACAGCCGGACCGACGCCCAGGGCAACCCGCTGCCGCGCGAGGTGCTCGACGAGCTGCGCGCCGGCGACGCCGACGGCGAGCTCAACACCGACTCGCTGATCTTCGTGCACATCCCGAACGACGGCAGCAAGGCCGTCGCGATGTCCCTGCCGCGCGACTCCTACGTGGACATCCCCGGCTACGGCAAGCACAAGATCAACTCGGCGTACGCCCGCGCGATGCTGCAGGCGCGCAAGGACCTGCAGAAGCAGGGCGTCACCGACCCGAAGGAGCTCGACGTCAAGGCCAACCAGGCCGGGGCGAAGGAGCTCATCGAGACCATCGAGAAGCTCACCGGGTCGACCATCGACAACTACGCCGCGGTCAACCTGCTCGGCTTCAGCGAGATCACCAAGGCCATCGGCGGCGTCGACGTCTGCCTGAACAACAACGTCAAGGACCAGTACTCCGGCGCGAACTTCACCAAGGGCCAGCACACGATCTCCGGGGTCGAGGCCCTCGAGTTCGTCCGGCAGCGCCACGGCCTGCCCAACGGCGACCTCGACCGCGTCGTGCGCCAGCAGGTGTTCATGGCCGGCATGGCCCGCAAGGTGCTCTCGGCGGGCACGCTGACCAACCCGGCCAAGCTCAACGACCTGATCGAGGCGATCAAGAAGTCGGTCGTGCTCAACCAGAACTGGGACATCTTCGGGTTCGCCCAGCAGATGAAGGGCCTGACCGGCGGCCAGCTCGAGTTCCGCACCATCCCGGTGAAGAACGTCGAGTACCGCACGCCCGAGGACGGCGTCGCCATCCAGGTCGACCCCGCCGAGGTGAAGCAGTTCGTGCAGGGGCTCGCCGGGCCGCAGCCGGGTGAGTCGGCCCCGCCCGCCCAGCAGGCCGACCCGGCCAACAAGGCGACCACGGTCGACGTCCGCAACGCCTCCGGCCGCACCGGCCTCGCCGCGGGCGTCGCCAAGACGCTCGAAGGCAAGGGCTTCACCCCGGGCGAGACGTCCAACGCGACCGCGCGTAAGACCACGGTGATCTGGGTGCCGAAGGGCGGCAAGGACAAGGGCCAGGCCGTCGCCGAGGCGCTTGGCGGCTCGCCGACGATCCAGGAGGACAAGAGCGTGGCCGCGGGCCACGTGACGGTCTTCCTCGGCGCGGACTACCAGGGCACGGCCTCCGACGCGAGCTCGGGCGCCGGTGCGGGGGCCGCGAGCGCGACGTCGCAGGCAGCGGCGCCGCCGCCGGCCGCGAGCGACGAGAAGCCGATCACCGCCGAGGGCGTTCCCTGCGTGAACTGACCCGGTGAGCGAGCCGCCGTTCACCCGTTCGGCCTAACTCGCGCAATCGGTATCAAAGACATGCGCGAAATCGCGTAAGGGCCGGGCTCCGGCGCACTTACATACACGTGAGGGTGCACCTGCACGGGAATCATCACGCCCATGCAGGTGCCGTGGGAGCGCACGGCAGGGGACATTGATGTGCTGATCGACGCTGAGGAGTACCAGCGGATCCTCGGAGACGAGCTCCGCAAGCTCCGGCGCAGCCGAGGGTGGACGCGCAAGGAGCTGAACCAGCACTTGCAGAGCGAGATCTCGCTGCAGACGCTGGCCACCTACGAGCTGGGCACCAGACAGTGCTCCGTCGTGCGCCTGGTCGAGCTGTGCGTCGCGATGGACGAACTGCCCCAGGACCTGCTGGCCAAGGTGCACCGGCGGGTGTTCCTCGACGAGCCCGGGCGGGTCCGCGTCGACCTGCGCAAGGTCGTCGCCGACGCCCCGGCCGACCTGCTGCCGCTGCGCCGGTGGGCCGAGGACCGGCTGCGGCAGGCCGGCGAGCAGGGTGGCGGCGAGATCGCCCTCGACCTGCCCGCGCTCGAGCGCATGGCCGAGCTGTGCAGCCTGCCGACCGTGGAGCTGATCGCCCGTCTCCGCCGCTACACCTCCCGCTGATCCCCCGGCCGGGGCCCGCACCACCTCCCCCGGTGCGGGCCCGGGCCGGGTCAGCCGATCAGGAAGTCCTCGCGCCGCACCTTCCGGGTGTCCAGCCAGTAGCGCCAGGTGAAGCCGGGCCAGATCGTCCGGTTGACGCCCTTCGCGTCCAGGTACCAGCTCTTGCAGCCCCCGCGGGTCCAGATGCCCTTCGCGAGCTTGCGCTGGATCCGCGTGTTGAACCGCTCCTGCACCTCGGGCTTCGGTTCGAGCGCCCGGCCGCGCGCCAGCCGCAGCGCTTCGGCGACGTAGGAGATCTGCGCCTCGATCATGAACACGACCGAGTTGTGCCCGAGGCCGGTGTTGGGGCCGAGCAGGAAGAACAGGTTCGGGAACCCGGCGACGGTGATGCCCAGGTGCGTCCGCATCCCCTCGGTCGCCCACTCCTTGCCGAGGTTGCGCCCGTCCCGGCCGACGATCTCCAGGTCGTCGAAGGCGTCGGTGACGTGGAAGCCGGTGCCGTAGACGATGACGTCGGCCGCGTGCTCGACCCCGGCGGCGTCGACGACGCTGCGTTCGCGGACCTCGCGCACGCCGTCGGTCACGACGTCGACGTTGTCGCGCGCCAGCGCCGGGTAGTAGTCGTTGGAGATGAGCACGCGCTTGCAGCCCATGGTGTAGTCCGGGGTGACCTTGCGCCGCAGCTGCGGGTCCTCGATCGCCCGGTCGATGTGCCGCTTGGCGATCCGCTGGCCCAGCTTCATCACCCACGGCTGGCCGTTGAAGCCGATCGCCCGCGCTTCGAGCAGCCAGTAGAGCAGGGTGCGGTAGGCGCGCTGGGCCGGCGGGAACGCCTTGAACAGCGCGCGCGTCCGGCCGGCCATCTCGTGGTCGGCCTTCGGCATGATCCACGGCGGCGTCCGCTGGAACAGCGTCAGCTCCGCCACCTCGGGCGCGATCTTCGGCACGAACTGGACCGTGCTGGCGCCGGTGCCGACGACGGCGACCTTCTTGCCCTTCAGGTCGACGTCGTGCCGCCACCGCGCGGAGTGGAAGGCGGGGCCCTCGAACTTCTCGATGCCCGGCAGCTCGGGGATCATCGGCAGGTGGAGGGCGCCCACCCCGGCGACCAGCGCGGTCCCGGTGAACTCGTCGCCGCCCCTCGTGGCCACGTGCCACCGGTTCTCCTCCGCGTCCCAGCGGGCACCGGTCATCTCCTGCCCGAATCGGATGAACCGGCGCAGGTCGTGCTTGTCGGCGACCTCGCGCATGTACCGCCAGATCTCCGGCTGCGGTGAGTAGGCCCGCGACCAGCCCGGGTTCTGCTCGAAGGAGAACGAGTACATGTGCGACGGGATGTCGCAGGCGCAGCCCGGGTAGCTGTTGTCGCGCCAGGTGCCGCCGACGTCGTGCGCCTTTTCCAGGATGACGAAGTCCTCGCGGCCCTCCTTGCGCAGCTGGATCGCCATGCCGAGACCGGAGAAGCCGGTCCCGACGATGACGACCCCGGTCTCCGTGCGGTTGCCCATGACGCCTCCGGGTTCCTGTTACTCGTCGTCCATCTTACTGGGAGTAGGTTACCAGCGGTAGAGTGTGACTCGTGACCACCGCCAAGCGCAAGCGCATGCCACGGGCCGACCGGATGCGGCAGATGATCGAGGTCGCCGAGCAGGTCTTTTCGGCTCGCGGCTACGCGGCGGCGTCGATGGACGAGATCGCCGAGCTGGTCGGCGTCTCGAAGCCGATGCTCTACGAGTACTTCAACTCGAAGGAGGGCCTGCTGCTGGCCTGCATCCGGGAGTCACGGGCGGTGCTGCGCGAGGCCACCGAGCAGGCGACGGTCGGTGCGGTGGACGCCGAGGACGCGCTGCGGCGCGGCCTGCTGGCCTTCTTCGTCTTCATCCGGGAGCGCCGCCAGGCGTGGTCGCTGCTGCGGCACGAGATGGCGCTGATCGGCACGCCGGCCTCGGACGAGGTCGAGGAGACCCGCCGCCAGCAGACCGACCTGATCGCCGCACTGATGAGCGGTTACTTCGACAACGGGGACGAACTGCGAGCCGAAGCGGCCGCGGAATTCGTGGTCGGAGCGTGCGAGCGGCTCGCGATCTGGTGCGAGCGGCACGACGAGGTGAGCCCCGAGCTGGCGACCGGATACGCCATGGACGTGCTGTGGAGCGGTCTGCAGGGCCGTGCACGTTAGCTTGCGCGTGCATTGGGCCATGGAGTCATCACTCTGCGCAACCGTGGTCTGTGACACAGAGTTGCTCTACTGTTCAGCTGACACGGTAGAAAGTGTGCTGGACCTTCGCGACCGGAGGAGGGGCACGGGAGCCGCGTCACGAAAGCGCAGTGACCGCGTCACGGTTGTGTAAGGATGCTGGTGAGGGAGAGGGGCGTGAGGCAGATGGTGGAAACGATCACGGCGACGTACGTCCAGGAAGACGCCGACTGGGCCATCAAGGTCAGCGGCCTCGGCAAGGAGCTGACCGCTCGCGAGCCCGGCATCATCGCCGCGCGCGACCGGGCCGACCAGCTGGTCGAAGAGCTCGCCGGCGACACCAAGACGACGGTGGTGCACCTGCTCAACGGCAGTGCGCTGGACTTCACCAGCGCGTACATGACGGCCCGGCTGACGCTGCCGAAGCTGCCGCCGCTCGAGGTCCCGCCGCCGGGCAGCGTGCCGAAGCAGCAGACGCCGTCGGCGGCGGACAAGAAGCCCCAGCTCCCGCCGAGCAAGCAGCTCCCGAAGGCGGTCGAGGACCGCAAGAGCCCGGCTTCGCCGGCGCCCGCCGCGGAGAGCAAGGCGCCGGCCAAGCAGGCCTGAGCGCTACTTGAGCAGCTTGCGCACCAGCAGGACCAGCACGAGGACGCCCGCACCGATCAGCGGGAACTTGACCTTGGAGTTGTCCAGCTTGGCGCGCACGCCGTCCTTGGCCGCGTCGGCGAGCTTCTTCGGGTCGGCCTTGACGGTCAGCTGGTCGAGCGTCGCCGCCAGGGCGGTCCTAGCCTGCTCGATCTCACGCTCGATCGTCTCGGGATCGCGGGCCACGTGTCCTCCTCGCCGCATGGGACTTCCAGAGCCTCAACTTAGTCGACCGCCCCGCCGCCGCCGCACGGGCCACGCCGCACCGCTACGCTTCCAGTTGCTGGGGCCCGTAGCCCAATTGGCAGAGGCACATGGTTTAGGTCCATGCCAGTGAGAGTTCGAGTCTCTCCGGGCCCACTCGGGGGTTGGGCGAGGTCTGCTCGCGGAGAGCGCTCGCCCCGTCCCCCTCGTCGTGTGTTCTGGGGGTGCAACCCCCAGACCCCGCCCGGCGGGCTCCGCCCCCGGACCCCCGCCGTGGTCCGGCTTGGCGGCGACCCTCACCTTCGCCCCGCCGTGGCCCGGCTTCCCCCAGTGCCCCTCAGCTGCGGAACGTCCGCCGGTAGGCGTCCGGCGGTACCCCGACCGTCCGGTTGAAGTGCCGCCGCAGCGTCGCCGCCGTGCCCATCCCCACCGCCTCCGCGACCGCGTCGACGCTCGCGTCCGTGTTCTCCAGCAGCTCCTGCGCGCGCCGGATGCGCTGGTTCAGCAGCCACTGCAACGGGGTCGTGCCCGTCGCCGAGCGGAAGTGGCGGCCCAGGTGGCGGGAGCTCATGTTCGCCTGGCGGGCCAGGTCCTCCACCGTCAACGCCCGGTCGAGCCGAGCCGTGATCCACGGGAGCAGCGCGGCCAGCGGGTGGTCGTCGCGGGCCGGTACCGGCGCCGTGACGAACTGCGCCTGGCCGCCCGCCCGGTGCGGGGGCACCACCAGGCGGCGGGCGATCGCGTTGGCCGCCGCCGGGCCGTGGTCGGCGCGGACCAGGTGCAGGCACAGGTCCATCGCCGCCGCCTTGCCCGCCGAGGTGAGGACCCGGCCGTTGTCGACGTAGAGCACGTCCGGGTCCACCGTCACCTCCGGGTAGCGGGCGGCCAGGACGTCCGTGTGCGCCCAGTGCGTCGTCGCCCGCAGGCCGTCCAGCAGCCCCGCCGCCGCCAGCACGAACGCGCCCGTGCACAGGGAGGCCACCCGCGCGCCGCGGGCGCGGGCCGCCCGGACCGCGTCGACCAGGTCGGCAGGCGGGGCGGTGTCGACGTCGGCCCAGCCGGGGACGATCACTGTGTCCGCGTGCGCCAGCCCGTCGAGGCCGTGGTCCGGCTCCAGCAGGAACCGGCCCACCCGCACCGGCGCCGAACCGCAGACCGCGAAGCCGTACCGGGGGTCGTCGCCGAACACCTCGGTGGCGATCGTCAGCTCGAACGACAGCATCCCGTCGGTGGCGGCGAGGGCGACAGCGTGCATGTCCGAAAGTGTACGCAGCACGTCGTTCCGGACACTGGTGACGACGCCCGGCCGTCGCCAGGATTGCCCCATGACTTCGGTACTGGTTTACGGCGCTTACGGGCACACCGGCCGCTTCGTGGTTGCTGAACTGCAGAAACGCGGGTTCGACGCGGTCCTTTCCGGACGGAACGCGGCGAAGCTGCCGGGCGGGCGGCCCGCCTCGGTCGACGACCCGGCGGCCCTCGACCGCGCGCTCGACGGCGTCGACGCGGTGATCAACTGCGCGGGTCCGTTCGCCGAAACGGCCCTCCCGGTCGCGCAGGCGGCCATCCGCGCCGGCGTCCCGTACGTCGACGTCGCCGCCGAGATCGAGGCGAACCTCGACACCTTCGCGCTGACCGCCGACACCGCGGTGGTGCCCGCGATGGCGTTCTTCGGCGGGCTGGCCGACCTGCTGGCCACGGCGGCGCTGGGCGACGAGACGACGGCCGACGAGGTGCACGTCGCCTACGGCCTCAGCGGCTGGCGCCCGACGGCGGGCACCCTCGCCGCGGGCAAAGTGTCCCGCGAACGCCGTGGCGGCCAGCGAATCCGGTACGCGGGCGGCCGGCTGGAGCACCGCGACGACGCTCTGCCCGAGCGCGAATGGGCGTTCCCCGAGCCGCTCGGCACCCGGCCCGTCCTCGGCGAGTTCTCGATGGCCGACATCGTCACCATCCCGCGGCACCTGAAGGTCCGCGAAGTCACGAGCTACATGACGGTGGACGCGGCGCAGGGCCTCGCGGCGGCCGGTGAGCGCGACGCGGCCGAGACGTTCGTGGTGGACGTCGTGGTGCGGACCGGCGACGGCGAACGCCGGATCGTGGCGAGCGGCGAGGACATCTACGCGGTGAGCGCACCGCTGGCGGTCGAGGCGGTGGACCGGATCCTGACCGGGCGGACGAAGGTGAAGGCCGTCGCGACGGCGGGCGAGATGTTCGACGCGGCCGACTTCCTGCACGCGCTGGCGCCGCACATCACGGTCGCCCGCCTGAGCAGTCAGTAGCGGACGTCGCTCTGCAGCAACGGCGGGTACACAGTGGACGGTTCGCCGTCGACCGTCGCGCCCGCGAACTGCAGCATCGCCCGCTGGGCGCCGTGCATCGGGGCCGTAGTCCAGTTGCGGCGCGGAAACCCCGTCCAAGGCGGTCAGCTGCGCCGGCGTCAGCGTCACGTCCAGCCCGGCGAGGTTGCCGGTCAGGTGCTCCAGGCGCCGATGATCGGCACCACCGTGCCGCGCCGGGCCTGCAGCCACGCCAGTGCCACCGCCGACGTAGGCCGCGCGGGCGGAATCCGGCGTCGCGGCGTCGCGGCGGTACTTGCCGGACAGGAAGCCGTTCTTCAGCGGGCTTCACGGCACCAGCGCCAGGCCCTGGTCCAGCGCGAACGGGGCCAGCTCACCCTCGACCGTCCGCGCCAGCAGCGAATACTCGACCGGCTCTGGCGGCTGCTGACCGGGCCGCACCGCGGCCTGGTGCGCCGGATCGGGCTGGCCGACAGCGGCACCGCCCACGTCGGCCGTGCGATCCGCCGGCTGCGGGACGACTACGCCGAGCCGATCCGGGTCGAGGAGCTCGCCCGGTTGAGCGGGCTGAGCGTGTCGGCGTTCCACCGCCACTTCCGCCCGGCCACGGCGATGAGCCCGCTGCAGTTCCAGAAGCGCATCCGCCTGCAGGCGGCCCGGTCGCTGCTGCTGGCCGGCGCCGGGGACGTCGCCGGGGTCGGGCACCTCGTCGGCTACGACAGCCCGTCGCAGTTCAACCGCGAGTACCGGCGGCTGTTCGGCGCCCCGCCGGGGCAGGACGCGGCGCGGTTGCGCGAGGCCGCCTCGGCCGGGCCGCAGCTGCCCTGAGGTCCGATCCGTTCAATACGACCGGTCCCGCCGAGTGCGAGGCTGGCGGCATGCCCGTGAACCTCCCCGCGGCCGCGTCCTTCATGGCCACGCACGCCCGCCTCCTCGACCGCCGCCGCTTCGAACTGCTGGACGGCGCCACGAGCACCGACGCCGTGCTGGCCGCCGTGGACGGCTACCGCAACCCCGACGGCGGCTACGGCTGGGGCCTCGAGCCGGACCTGCGGGCCCCGGAAAGCCAGCCCGGCGGTGCCCTCCACGCCTTCGAGGTGCTCGAGGAGATCGCCCCGCGGACGACACCGCACGCCGTGGCGCTCTGCGACTGGCTGGCGACGGCGTCCCGTCCGGACGGTGGCCTCCCGTTCGCCCTGCCGGTGGCGGATCCCGCCGGGTGCGCGCCCTTCTGGGCCGAGGCCGATCCGGCGGTGGCCACCCTGCAGAGCACCGCGTTCACCGCCGGCGTGGCCCTGCGCGTCGCCCGGCACGACCGGGCCGTCCGCGAACACCCGTGGCTCGCCGCGGCCACGCGGTACTGCTTCCGCGCCATCCGCGAGCTTTCCGAGCCGCCGCACGCGATCGCGTTGTCCTTCGCGGTGCAGTTCGTGGACGCGGCCCACGAGCTCCACGAGGAGGCACCCGCGCTGCTGGACCACCTCGCCGCGTTCGTCCCGGCCGACGGGCTGGCCCCGGTGGCCGGCGGATCGGAGGGCGAAACCCTCCGCGCCCTGGACTTCGCGCCGCTTCCGGACCGCCCGGCGCGCGCGTTGTTCGCCGCCGACGTCATCGACGCGGCACTGCGGCGGCTCGCGGCCGCCCAACAGGACGATGGCGGCTGGCGGGTCGACTTCGCGAGCTTCTCGCCCGCCGCGGCACTCGAATGGCGCGGGTACGCGACGGTCCGTGCGGTGACGATCCTGCGCCGTCACGGCCTGGTCTGAACTTCTACACGAGTGGCACCGAAATTCACCCGGCCGTGGCCAGTCGGGAGTGGACGGCCGCCCGCACCTTCCGGCGTGCGTGACCGAACGCGTACTGTGACGGGAGCAACCCGGTCCCCGGAGGTGAAGCATGGCGTCGCGCAACCCGTTGCGCTGGATCGCCCGCTGGGCGGACTGGTTCGAGGAGCGCGGCGTGTACGTGCCCGGCGAAGAAAGCCGGGCGGTCGACCCGGTGCGGGATTTCGGCTGGTTGATGACGGCGTGGGTGGCCGGCGTCGCGATCTTCATCCTGCTGTTCGCGCTCGCCGTTTAAGTGGCATGTTGCCAGAGATTGTCACCAGCCGTGCCGTTCCGATCACGGATTGGCCACGGGGTGGCACCAGGTGCGCGACAACCCCCGGTGGCGCCTCGTAACCGCGCGCGATCACGGCCAGAGTGGAGCGGGTTCCCGCGGCAATCCCCCGTTGCCGACGGCACCCGACCCGCCGACTGGAGTACCCGCAATGGCGCTCGCGCGCACCCGCAAGATCATGTTCACCGCAGGACTGCTCGGCCTGGCGGTGGCGTGCGGGGTCCCTTCGGCACGCGAGGGCACCGCCGCCCTCGGCGCGGCCGGCTCCCCCGCGGGCGCCGGCGCCTCCGCCGCACCGGCGGCCAACGACCTCAAGTTCGGCGCCGACCACCGGTTCGCCAGCGGCCTCACCATCTCCGTCGGCTCCCCGCAGTCGTTCCGCCCCAGCACGTCGGCGTACCCGCAGAGCCCGCGCGGCGCGGCCTTCGACGTCCAGCTGACCAACGACGGCTCGACGACGTACAAGCTCTCGGGGCTCAACGTCACCGCCACCGCGGCCGGCGCCGCGGTCAAGCAGGTCGTGGACACCACCCAGGGCTTCACCGGCATCACCGACGCGGGCAAGGACGTGCTGCCGGGCCGTTCGGTGCACATCACGCTCGCCTTCGCGGTCCCGCGCGAGCAGACGCAGCTGCGGCTGCAGATCCGGCCGAGCGCGACGGAAGCCGCCGCGGTCACCTACTGCGGTCCGGCCTGACGTTAGGCTCGGGGCATGACCGAGCGCCTTTCCCCGGGTGACGAAGCCCCGGACTTCACCCTGCCCGACAGCGAGGGCAAGGACGTGTCCCTGCGCGACTTCCGCGGCCAGTCGGTGGTGGTGTACTTCTACCCGGCGGCGAGCACCCCGGGCTGCACCAAGCAGGCCTGCGACTTCCGCGACAACCTCGCCGAGCTCAACGACGCCGGCTACCAGGTCGTCGGCATCTCGCCGGACAAGCAGGCGAAGCTGGCGAAGTTCGTCTCGAACGAAGGCCTGACGTTCCCGGTGCTCGGCGACCCGGAGAAGACGGTCATCGAGGCCTGGGGCGCGTGGGGCGAGAAGAAGAACTACGGGAAGACCTACATGGGCGTGATCCGTTCGACGTTCGTCGTCGACCCGGAGGGCAAGATCGCGCACGCCTTCTACAACGTCCGCGCGAGCGGCCACGTGGCGAAGCTGATCCGGGACCTCGGCCTGGCTTCCTGACCCGCGCCACCCGATCGCAGGCTTGTCCCCGCCCCGATCCGCCGGAATCATCCGGCGGTCGGAGGGCGGGAGGACGCGGTGACGAGCCTGGAGGGGCCGGCCCTGAAACTGGGCGGCCAGATCGCTTCGGCGGCGGCGAAGTCGTGGCTGCAGCGGCGGAAGGCGGGCGTCGCCCGGTCCGCCGAGCTGGCCGACCTGGCGGCGGCTGAGCTGAAGGGGCCGCTGGAGCGGCGCAAGCTGGAGAACCTGGTCCAGCACATCGGCACGCAGGTGGCGGAGCAGCTGGAGCCGGTCCTCGCCGACCGATTCCCGGCCCTGCCACCGAACGAGATCGAGGCGGCGTTCGTCGCGGTTTCGGACGCGTTGCGCAAGGCGGACCTGTCCGACGAGGCGTTGCTGGCGGCGGACGCGGATCCGGAGCAGCTGGCGAGGAAGCTCCGCGGCAACCTCGCCACCGAGCGGCTCCTGGCCCCCCAGGCGGCCGCGCTGTACGAGCTGGCGCTGGACCAGGCGTGCCGCCACCTGGTGCAGGTCGTCCGCCACCTGCCGTCGTTCCAGCCCCGCGCGCTCGCCGACGTCCTCGCCAGGCTGAGCCGCCAGAGCGACCAGCTCGAGGAGCTGCTGGCCCGGGTCCCGAAGACGAGCCTGGCGACGCCCGAAGGCATCGACCACGACGCCGAGTTCGAAGCGGCGTACCTCCGCCAGCTCGCCCACGACCTGGACCGGCTCGAGCTGCTCGGCCTGACGATGGACGACCAGCCGGCGTTGCCGCTGACGGTCGCCTACCTGAGCTTGAGCGTCTCGTCCGAGGGAGAACCCCGCCGAGCCGAGCGGCGTATGGACGAGCTGTGGTTCGAGAAGCGGCAGAATCGCGCGGGCAGCGCGAACATGAGGGTGGAGACGGCCCTGAGCGGCGCAACGCACGTGCTGGTCCGCGGCGAGGCCGGATCCGGGAAGACGACACTGCTGGACTGGCTGGCGGTGACGGCCGCCCGCGCGGGGTTCACCGGCAAGCTTTCGGAGTGGAACGGTCGCGTGCCGTTCCCGATCCGGTTGCGGAGTTTCGCGGCCGAGCCGTTGCCGCGGCCGGAGGAGTTCCTGGCCCACATCGCCCCGATGCTGGCCCCGCCGGAGGGCTGGGCCCGCCGGGTGCTGGACAGCGGCCGCGCAATGGTCCTGGTCGACGGCGTCGACGAGGTGGGCACGGGCCACCGGCGCGAGGTGAAGTCGTGGCTGCGCAAGCTGTCGGCGGCCTTCCCGGAGACGTTGATAGTGGTGACATCGAGAACTGCGGCGGCCGATCAGCGCTGGCTGGCGCAGGAGGGTTTCGGCTGCGTCCTGCTGGAGCCGATGAGCGCGGACGACATCGAGGCCTTGGTAGCCCGCTGGCACAAGGCAGCCGCGGCGGGCGGCCAGGTTCGTCCGGACACGGACCTGGCCGCGGTCCAGCGCCGGCTGCTCAACCAGCTCGATTCGCGGCCGCACCTGCGTACTTTGGCGGCAAGTCCGCTGCTGTGCGCGATGTTGTGCGCTCTCAATCTGGCGCACCGGTCGGAGCTGCCGCGGGACCGGATGGATCTGTACCGCAAGGCGTTGTCGATGCTGCTGCACCTGCGCGACGCCGAGCGGCGGATCGGCGTGATCCTGACGGAGGCCCAGAAGCAGATCTTGCTGGGCGACCTGGCCTGGCGGCTTTCGCTGGCTTCGAAGGTGGAGATGCCGAAAGAGCGGGTGCTGTCGCATGTCGCCCGGCGTTTGCCTTCGCTACCGCATGTCGACCAGACGCCTGTTGAGGTCCTGGATCACCTTTTGGAGCGCAGCGGAGTTCTGCGTGAGCCGGTGCGGAACCGGGTGGATTTCGTCCACCGGACGTTCCAGGAGTGCTTGGCAGCGAATGAGGCGACGGAACAGGACCACCTCGAGACGTTGATCGACCGGGCGCATCTGGATACGTGGTGGGAAACGTTCGTGATGGCCTGTGGCCACGCGAAGCACCATCAGGCGGGGACGTTGCTGCGTGGGATTCTGGACCGAGCCGATGCGGAACCCCGCCATGCCCGGCACCTACGTTTGCTCGCGGCAGCATGCCTGGAGACCGTGAGCAACGCGGATCCGGAGGTTCTCGCGCGGGTCGAGACGGTGATCAAGGACAAGCTGGTGCCGCCGCGAAGCCTGCGGGAGACGCAATCACTGGCGTCGGTCGGGCACCGCGTACTGCGCTATCTGCCGGAGAGCTTGGAAGGGCTGTCGGATGCGGTAGCAGCAGCATCGGTGCGAGCGGCAGCACTAACCGCGGGATCCGATGCCTTGAAAGTTCTGCACAACTACGCACAGGACCGTCGCTTCGTCGTGCAGGAACAGTTGACCGAGGCATGGCAGTACTTCGACCCGGAGCACTATGCAGCCGAGGTGCTGGCCGACTCACCGTTGGCCGATGGGGCAATCGTAATCCGAAACTCGCGCCTACTGCCATTCGTTCGCCACTTGAAGACTGCCACAAGAGTGATTGTCTCCCTGCCATTCTCCGAGCCACTCGACGACCTCGGCATGCTCGGTAACCTCCCCCATTTGTTTAGCGTCGACGCCCATCTCCACCACGAAGCAACCGTTGACCTCAGCCCACTGAGCGGCAGTCTTGAACTCACGAGCATCGGTCTGTTCTCCGCCCACAAGTTCACCGGCGAACAGACCCTGAAGAACCTCAAAAGCTTGGCGGATCTCGCCCTCTTCTGCACCTCGCCGTGGGCCCACGTCGAGGGATTCAGAGAACTGACCAGTTTGTCGTGGCTGACCCTTGACAAACTATGGCAAGTCAAGACCCTCAGTCCGCTTGCTTCACTGAACAATCTACGCACGCTCAGCCTGGATGAAACTCTGACACGAACGATCTCTACTTCAACGCCGATCCCGAGTCCGACGCAAGTTTTCCTTTTTGACGAGTCGAGTGTTCAGGAGGAGCCAATTACCGGCGAAATTATCCTCAACTGCTTCCCCAACGTAACAGATCTTCACCTCTACGGATTGGCGGTCGCCGACGTTGACGCTCTTGCTCTTCCTCAGCTGAGAAAAATCTCGTTCGAGGGGCTCACCGCGCCCGTCGATGTCAGCGCGTTGGCTGACCTGAAACTGACCATCGAGGTAATCGACACCGAGCTCATCGGCACCGAAAAGCTCGGCCCCGGCGTCAAACTCCGCTAACCCAGCTCCCGCAACGCAGGCACCAAAGCCCGCAAAGCCAGCCCTCGATGCGAAACCGCGTCCTTCTCCCCCGGCGACATCTCCGCCGACGTCCGCGACTCCCCATCCGGCTGGAAGATCGGGTCGTACCCGAACCCATTCGTCCCACGCCGCGACCGAACCAGCGTCCCCCGCCACTCGCCGCGGACCACCGTCTCCTCGCCCGATGGCAACACCAGCGCCGCCACACACACGAACTGCGCCCCGCGCCGCTCGTCCGGCACGTCCGACAGCTGCCCCAGCACCAGATCCAGGTTCGCCTCGTCGTCCCCGTGCCGCCCGGACCACCGGGCCGACAGCACCCCCGGCATCCCGTTCAGCGCGTCGACAGCGATCCCCGAGTCATCCGCGATGGAAGGCAATCCCGTCGCGGCAACGGCGTCGCGAGCCTTAGCGACCGCGTTGCCCTCGAAGTCCGGCGCCGTCTCGGGCGCCTCCGGGAACGGAGGCACGTCGGCAAGACCGAGGATCTCGAGCCCGGAAAGCCCTTCCGCCGCAACGATCCGGCGCAGTTCGCCGAGCTTCTTCGCGTTGCGCGTCGCCAGGAGCAGCTTCGTCACTTCGAGCCCTTCTTCTTGTCCGGACGCGGCTCCGGCAGCTCGCCCGGGTACGGCAGCGCCAGCGCCTCGTTCTGCAGCCGGGTCAGTTCCGCGCAGCCCGCCAGCGCCACGTCCAGCATCGTGTCCAAAGTGGACCTCGCGAACGTCGCGCCCTCGCCGGTGCCCTGGACCTCGATCAGCGTGCCCGCGTCCGTGGCCACCACGTTCATGTCGACCTCGGCTCGCGAGTCCTCCTCGTACGGCAGGTCCAGCCGGACGCGGCCGTCGACCACACCCACGCTCACCGCCGCCACCGAGGACGACAGCGGCTGCGGGTCGTTCAACCGGTTCGCCGCGCCCAGCCAGGTGATCGCGTCCGCCAGTGCCACGTAACCGCCCGTCACCGCGGCCGTGCGGGTGCCGCCGTCGGCCTGGATGACGTCGCAGTCGATGACGATCGTGTTCTCGCCCAGCGCCGCCAGGTCGATGCAGGCCCGCAGGGACCGGCCGATCAGCCGGGAGATCTCGTGCGTGCGGCCGCCGATCCGGCCCTTCACCGACTCGCGGTCACTGCGCGTGTTGGTCGCGGACGGCAGCATCGCGTACTCCGCCGTCACCCAGCCGAGGCCGGAGCCGGCCCGCCAGCGCGGCACGCCTTCGGTGACGCTCGCCGCGCACAGCACGCGCGTGTTGCCGAATTCGATCAGCACCGACCCCGCCGGCCACTGCTGGAATCCCCGGGTGATCTTGATGTCGCGGAGCTGGTCGTCGTTCCTGCCATCTTTACGAGCCACAGGTGCACTCTATGACCGCCCGCTCAGACGTCGTAGACGGCACCCTGCTTGACGACCTCCGCACCCGGGAACGCCGCCGACGCCTCGGCCAGCACCGCTCCGGCGTCCGTCCACGGCGCGATGTGCGTCAGCAGCAACCGACCGACACCGGCGTCGCGCGCCAGCTCACCCGCCTGCTTGCCGGACAGGTGGACGCCGGCCGGCCGCTCCGCCGAGTCCGTCCAGGACGCCTCGGCGAGCAGCAGGTCGACGCCGTCGGCGAGCTCGTTCAGCGCCCGGCACGGCCCGGTGTCGCCGGTGAACGCGAAGATCCGGCCCCCGTAGGAGATCCGCAGCCCGTACGCCGGGGTCGGGTGATCGACCTCGACCGCGAGGACCTCGAACGGCCCGAGCCGGAACGGCTCCGGCCGCAGCGGGCGGAAGTCGTAGACGTCGGACAGGTCCGTGACCGCCCGCTCGGTCTCGTTGGGCGCATACGCGTTGGCCAGCCGGCCCGGCGCGTCCGGCGGGGCGTACAGCGGCAGCAGCCGCGGGCGCGCCGGGTACGGCGGCGCCGGGTGGTAGCGCCGCAGGACGGTGAGTGCGCTGACGTCGGCGCAGTGGTCGGGGTGCAGGTGCGTGAGCACGAGCGCGTCCAGGTCGAACGGGTCGGCCACGGCCTGCAGCTGCGCGAGGGTGCCGTTGCCGAGTTCGAGGCCGAGCAGGAAGCCCTCCGCCTCGATGAGGTAACCGGACGCGGCGGTGTTCGGCCCGGGGATGCTGCCGGAGCACCCGAGGATGGTCAGTCGCACGACGACACCCTAAGCGCCCACCACCGCGATCACGCGGTGGTGGGAGCGAGGACACCCGGCGCGAACCCCATGAACCGCTGGGCGAGCCGGGTGAACGGCTCGGCCGAGCCGGTGGCGAGGAACTCGTGCCGCGGCGGGGTTTCCCGGGTGGTCAGCTCGTCCCGCTCGGTCAGCACGCGGACGAGGTCCTTGGCGGTCTCCTCGGCGCTGCTCACCAGGGTCACTTCCTGGCCCATCACGATCTGCAGCACGCCCTGCAGCAGCGGGTAGTGCGTGCAGCCGAGCACCAGCGTGTCGACCTGGGCGTCGAGCAGCGGCTGCAGGTAGCCCTGCGCCAGCCCGAGCACCTGGCGCCCGGTGGTGATCCCGCGCTCGACGAAGTCGACGAACCGCGGGCACGCGACGCTGGTGAGGATGATGTCCGGCGCCGCGGCGAAGGCGTCTTCGTAGGCCCGCGAGCGCACGGTGCCCTCGGTGCCGATCACGCCGACGCGCCCGGTGTGCGTCGCCACGACGGCGCGGCGCGCGGCGGGCAGGACGACCTCGATGACCGGGACGTCGTAGCGCTCCCGCGCGTCGCGCAGGCAGGCCGCGGACGCCGTGTTGCAGGCGATCACCAGCGCCTTCACCCCGCTCTCCACCAGCTCGTCGAGCGCCGCGAGGGCGTAGCTGCGGGCGGTGGCGATCGGGAGCGGGCCGTACGGGTTGTGCGCCGTGTCACCGACGTAGCGGAGCTGCTCGGCGGGCAGCTGTTCGAGGATCGCCCGTGCGACCGTCAGCCCGCCGACGCCGGAATCGAACACACCGATCGGGGCATCAGCGGGCGGAGACGTCACGCTTCGAGGTTACCCGGGGCCGGCTTGCGGGACGGCCGGGTGGTCAGCCAGGCCGCCATGACGCCGGCCAGCGCCCCGAAGAGGTGGCCCTGCCAGGAGACGCCCGGGTTGCCCGGCAGCAGCCCGGCCAGCATGCCGCTCCACACGCCGAGCAGGACGACGGCGACCACGATCTGGCCGGCCGCGCGGTTGAACAGGCCGCGGACCAGCAGGTAGGCGAGCCAGCCGAAGGCCAGTCCGGACGCGCCGACCGTGACGCCCTGAGACGGCCCGACCAGCCACACACCGAGCCCGGAGACCACCCAGATGATGGCCGTGACCAGCGCGAACCGGCCGATTCCGGCGGCCATCGCGAGGAAGGAGAACAGCAGCACCGGGACGGTGTTCGCGAACAGGTGCGACCAGCCGGCGTGCAGGACCGGCGCGAACAGCACGCCGTCGAGGCCGGACAGCGACCGCGAATGGATGCCGCCCTGGTCCAGATCGGCCGGGAGGATGACGTCGACCAGCTCGACCAGGTACAGCAGCAGGGTGAACGACAGCGCGACGATCGCGGCCGCCGCCGGCTTCGGCGGTAGCACGCGCTTGGCGGCGTCGGTTCCCGGGGCGGGTTGCAAGGTGCTCACGTCTTCGAGGCTAGGCGGGCCACCGCCGCTCCACCTCGGGTGAAATCCCTGATCCGCGGGTTTTGTCGGTGGTCGCCGCTAGCTTGTCGGGCATGGACGTCATCGGTTATCTCGCGCGGCTCGGCCTCGATCCCGAACCGCCGGGCCTCGACGCGCTGCGGCGGCTGCACGCGGCGCACGTCGAACGCGTGCCGTACGAGGCACTGGAGGTGCAGCTCGGGCGGCCGACCCCGCTCGAGCCGTCGGCGTCGCTGGCGCGGATCCGGCAGGGTCGCGGCGGGTACTGCTACCTCCTGAACGGGGCGTTCTCGGCGTTGCTGGCGGCGCTCGGCTACCGCGTCACCCGGCACCTGGGCGGGGTGCAGGGCAGCACGGCGGACGCGCCGAACGTCGACCGGAACCACCTGGCGCTGACCGTCTCCGGGCTGCCGGAAGCCCCGGAGCAGGCGTGGCTGGTCGACGTGGGGCTCGGCGACGGCCCGCACGAGCCGCTCCCTCTCCGGGAAGGCACCTACGTGCAGGGCCCGCACACCTACCGGCTGCGGCCGTCGGAGGTGGCGCCGGGCGGCTGGCGGTTCGACCACGACCCTTCGGCCAGCTTCACCGGCATGGACTTCGCGCCCGGCGTCGCGGAGATGGCGGACTTCGCGGAGAAGCACGCCTGGCTCTCGAGCGCGCCCGAGTCCGGGTTCGTGCGGGTCTGCGTGGTCCAGCGGCGGGACGAAGCGGGGGTGGACAGCCTGCGCGCGCTCACCCTGGACAGGCACGGCGCCAAGGAGCTGATCGGCTCACCGGGCGACTGGTGGGCGGCCGCGGGTGACGTCTTCGGCATCCCGGCGGCCCTGTTCACGGCGGAGGAGCGCGAGCGGCTCTGGCGGCAGTGCGTCGCGCAGCACGAGGCTCACGTGGGCGGCCGGGGCAGCGAGGTGGTGCCCAGCGCGTAGTCCACCGCCGCTTCGGCGTGCAGGCGGGTCGTCGGGAAGGTCGGCACCGGGCTGTCCTCCGGGCCGACCAGCAGCTCGATCTCGGTGCAGCCGTAGATGACGCCCTCGGCGCCCGCCTCGGCCAGCCGTGCGAGCACGCCGCGGTAGGCCTCCCTCGAGGCGTCTTCGACGACGCCGAGCACCAGCTCGTCGTAGATCACCCGGTGCACGAGGTCGCGGTCTTCGGCGCTCGGCACGAGCACGTCGAGGCCGTGCGCGGCGAGGCGGTCGCGGTAGAAGGGCTGTCCCATGGTGAAGCCGGTCCCGAGCAGCCCGACCCGGCGGACACCGGCGGCCTTGATGGCCGCGGCGGTGGCGTCGCCGAGGTGCAGCAGCGGGATGCCGAGGCCGTCTTCCAGCTGGGAAGCGACCTTGTGCATGGTGTTGGTGCAGAGCACGACGAAGTCGGCCCCGGCGGCTTCGAGGGCCTTCGCCGCCCGGTTCAGCTCGGCCCCGGCGTCGTCCCAGCGTCCCTCGGCCTGCATGGCTTCGATCGCGGCGAAGTCGACGGAGTAGAGGACGGTGTGCGCGGAGTGGAACCCGCCGAGCACGGCCTTCACCCGCTCATTGACCAGCCGGTAGTACTCGATCGAGGATTCCCAGCTCATCCCGCCCAGCAGCCCGATGACCTTCATACTCCCAGCATGCCCGAACCGCGCACGGCGTTCGCCGGGGTGTCGACCGTCCTGGTCACCGACGGCGCTTCGGCCGTACTGGTCGACGGCTTCTTCTCGCGGCCGTCACCGCTGAAGATGGCGACGCGCGTGGCGCCGGACCGCCGGCGGATCGAGGAAGCCCTGCGGCGCCTCGGGGTCACCGCGCTGGACGCCGTGCTGGTCGCGCATTCCCACCTCGACCACGCCCTGGACGCACCGGTCGTCGCGCAGCTGACCGGCGCCACGCTGGCCGGGTCGGCGTCGACGCGCCGGATCCAGGAGGGCTACGGGCTGGCCGGCGAGCCGTTCGAGGAGCTGGTGCCGGGCCGGCCGGTCGGGTTCGGCGCGTTCACCGTGACCCCGGTCGGCGCCCGCCACAGCGACGGCGACCGGGTGCCCGGCGAGATCACCGAGCCGGTCCGGCTGCCGGCCAGGACCAGGGCGTTCCGGACCGGCCGCTGCTACTCGTTCCACATCGCCCACCCGGCGGGCAGCGTCCTGGTCCACGCGTCGGCCAACTTCGTGCCCGGCGCACTGGCCGGCTTCCGGGCCGACGTCGTCTACCTCGGTGTCGGGCAGGCGGGGAAGCAGACCGAGCAGTGGCGGGAACGGTACTGGCGCGAGACCGCCGGAGCCGTCGGCGCGCGGACCGTCCGGCCGATCCACTGGGACGCGTTCTGGCGGCCGCTGGGCAAGCCGCTCAAGCCCCTGCCGAAGGCGTTCGACGACCTGGATGCCACCATGGCCACCTTCGAGCGGCTGGCCGACGGCGTCGACCTCGCCCTGCCCGAGCTGTGGCGGCTCGAGTAGCTCAGGCCCAGAGCTGCCCGTCGAGCCGTTCGGCCGCCTCGTCCAGCGACCCGGCGTAGGCCCCGGTGGAGAGGTACTTCCACCCCGCGTCGGCGACGACGAACGCGACGTCCGCCTGCTCGCCGCGGGCCGCGGCCTTCTCGGCCACCGCCAGCGCCGCGTGCAGCACCGCGCCCGTCGAGATGCCCGCGAAGATGCCCTCGTGCTCCAGCAGCTCCCGGGTGCGCCGCAGCGCGTCGTACGCGCCCACGGAGTACCGGCCGTTGAGCACCGAAGCGTCGTACAGCTCCGGCACGAACCCCTCGTCGAGGTTGCGCAGCCCGTACACCAGCTCGCCGTAGCGCGGCTCGGCCGCGATGATCTGGACGTCCGGCTTCGCCTCGTGCAGGTACCGCCCGACGCCGACCAGCGTGCCGGTCGTGCCGAGACCACCGACGAAGTGCGTCAGCGTCGGCAGGTCCTTGAGCAGTTCGGGGCCGGTGCCGCGGTAGTGCGCGTCGGCGTTGGCCGGGTTGCCGTACTGGTAGAGCATCACCCAGTCCGGGTTGGCCTCGGCCAGCTCCTTCGCCCGCCGGACGGCCTCGTTCGAGCCGCCCGCGGCCGGGGAGAAGACGATCCGGGCGCCGTAGGCCTGCAGCAGCTGCTTGCGCTCGGTGGAGGTGTTCTCCGGCATCACGCAGACCAGCCCGTAGCCCTTGAGCTTGGCGGCCATGGCCAGCGAGATGCCGGTGTTGCCCGACGTCGGCTCCAGGATCGTGGAGCCGCGCCGCAGCTTGCCTTCACGCTCGGCGGCTTCGATCATGGCCAGCGCGGGCCGGTCCTTGATCGAGCCGGTCGGGTTGCGGTCCTCCAGCTTCGCCCACAGGCGCACGTCGTGCGTCGGGGAGAGCCGGGGCAGCCCGACCAGCGGGGTGCCGCCGAGCGCGTCGAGCAGCGACTCGAAGCGAGCCATCGATCAGCCACCGGCCACGGCGGGGAGGATGGTCAGGGTGTCGCCGTCCTTGACCTCGGCCTCGAGCCCGCCGGCGAAGCGCACGTCCTCGTCGTTGACGTAGACGTTGATGAAGCGGTGCAGCTTCTCCTCCTTGACCAGGCGCGCCTTCAGGCCGGCGTGCCGGGACTCGACGTCGTCGATGACCTCGAGGACGGTCGCGCCCTTCGCCTCGACGGACTTCTCGCCGCCGGTGTGGGTGCGCAGGATCGTCGGGATGGAGACGGTCACGGCCATGGGTTCTTACCTCCGGTGGTTTCCTAGACGCAGACGCCTTCGGCGCGCGGTTTGTTCCGGGTCGTCAGTCGATGATCTCGACCGGCTCCTCGGTGATCTCGGCGTCCACGATCCGGTACGAGCGGAACTCGTGCACTTCGGGGTCGCGGGTGGAGACGAGCACGTAGTGCGCGTCCGGCTCGGCCGCGATGTTCGCGTCGGTCCGCGACGGGTAGGCCTCGGTCGCGGTGTGCGAGTGGTAGATGACCACCGGCACCTCGTCGTTGGCGGCCATCTCGCGGTAGAGCTTGAGCAGGTCGCCGGAGTCGAACTCGTAGAACGTCGGCGACCGGGCCGCGTTCAGCATCGGGATGAACCGCTCGGGGGAATCCGAGCCCTCGGGCCCGGCGATCACCCCGCACGCCTCGTCGGGGTGGTCACGACGGGCGTGGGCGACGATCTCGTCGACGAGGTCACGGCGGATCCGGAGCACACCGACATCTTAGTTGGTGGACCGGTCCGGTCCAGATGATGAGATATTGCGCTCACGAGGACAATCGGGGGATGCCGATGCCCGCGCACGCCCGCGAACGCTGCCGCGAGTTCCTCGAAGACGGCGAGGTGATCCAGTACCTCGTCCCCGGCATCTCACTCTACGTCGACGGCGTCCGCACCCGCGCGGCCTTCTTCATCGTGGTCACCGACCGCGCGATCACGGTGCTCTACGGCGGCCGGTTCCGCCGCTACGCGCCCAAGGCGGTCTACGACCGGCTGCCCCGGCGCACCGAGATCGGCCCGGTCGAGGTCCACCCCTCGCTCGGCCCGGTGCTGACCTTCGCCCGGCTGCACCTGGAGATCGACGAGGAGTACGTCAGCGCCGTCCGCGCGGCGAACCTCGAAGGGGCCCGCGACCTGCCGCCGGACCCGCTGCCGGACCTCTGACCCGCGGACGGCTCAGCCGAACGCCTCCGGCCACACGTCCCGGTACGCGGGCAGCCCGCCCGCGGTGGTCGCGGCCAGCAGGCCGTGCACCATCGCCCGCGCGAACACCCGGGCCGCCGCCGCGCACAGCGTGTCCAGGACCGCCGGACGGCCCGGGAAGTCCGCCGGCAGCTCCCGCGCGCCCGTGGCCAGGGCGAACACCGTGTCGCCGTCGAACATCGAGTGCGCCGGCCGCACCGCCCGCGCCAGCCCGTCCTGCGCCGTGACGGCGATCCGCCGCGCCTCGGCCTTCGACAGCGCCGCGTCCACCGCGACCACGCCGATCGTCGTGTTCAGGTCCGTCCGCCTCGACGGGAGCGAGACGGCCCGCGAAGGCCACGTCACGCCGAAGTCGCCGTGGTCGGCCGCGTACGCCCGGCCCGTCGAGAGGTCCACGGCTTCGCCGGCCGCGTTGACCACGGCCAGCGCACCCACCGTGAACCCGTCCACGACCTCGCCGGCCGAGCCGAGCCCGCCCTTCAGCGACCCCACGGCGGCCCCCGCGCCCGCGCCGACCGTCCCCTGCGCGAAGGAAGCCGAAGCCGCTTCGCAGGCTGCGTAGCCGAAGGAGGCGTCGGGCCGGTTGCCCCACTCGCTGCGCGGCAGGTCGAACAGCACCGCCGCCGGCACGATCGGCACGACTTCGTGGGGCTGCGCGCCGACCGGGAAGCCCAGGTTGCGCTCCGCGAGCCACCGCATCACGCCGTCGGCCGCGGCCAGGCCGTACGCCGACCCGCCCGAGAGGCACACCGCGTTGACCCGCTGCACCAGGTTCTCCGGCTCGAGGAGGTTCGTCTCCCGCGTGCCGGGCGCGCCGCCGCGCTGGTCCACCGCGCCGACCGCGCCCCCGGGCACGAGCACCACCGTCGTCCCGGTGGCCCAGCCGTCGCCGATCCGCTCGTGGTGCCCGACCAGGACACCCGGCACGTCGGTGATCATCCCGTGAGCGCCTGGATCAGCGTCTCCTGCACCCAGGTCAGCCAGTGGTAGACGCCGAGGTGCGGCGCCCGCGGGTCGTCCTCGGGCAGCTCGTCGGGCATGTCCTCGGTGACGTCGAGCGCGGTGCCCAGCGCCAGCCGGACGTCGTTGAGCGCGCCCAGCCAGGCGTCGGCCTGCTCCTCGGTCAGCCGGACGTGGCCGCCGTCGCGGGGCAGCGTGTCGAGCACGATCTTGGCCACGCCGACCTTGATGTCGAGCAGCTCCGGCTCGTGCAGCGACCGCATCGCCGCGACCGAGTCGATGTCCTCGCGGGACGGGTTGTCCGGGTCGAGCCGGTGGAAGTCCGGGAGCAGCCGCGAGAGCACCGGGTCGTCCGGGGACTCGGTCGGCCCGGTCCGGATGCCGGTGAGCTCGGCGAGCTCGTCCTGTGGCGCCTCTTCGGCACGGGCGGTCAGCATGTCCTCGAGCTGGCTGACCAGCCCGCGCAGGACGGCCGCCTCCTGCTGCTCGAACCCCGCGTGGATCACCGCACCCTTGCGCCGCCAACCGTTCACGAGGGCTGCTCCATGGTGGCCCAGAGGCCGGCCGCGTGGAGTTTGGCCACGTCGGTCTCCACCTTCTCCTTGCTGCCGGACGACACGATCGCCTTGCCCTTGTGGTGCACGTCCAGCATCAGCTTCGTGGCGTGGTCGCGGCTGTAACCGAACAGCTTCTGGAACACGTACGTCACGTACGACATCAGGTTCACCGGGTCGTTCCAGACCACGGTCCGCCAGGGGGTGTCCGACTCGGCGACTTCCGCACCGGCCGGTTCGACCTGCGTCTGTTCGGATGCGACAGGCGTGGACATGCACCCCATGGTGTCACGGGGGTGACGGGGTACGCCGCGCCAGGTCCGGCCATGTGGGTGAATAGGCTTACCCCATGGGTTCACCGGAGCCGGTCACGGCCAGCACTGCGCTGCTCACCGACCACTACGAGCTGACCATGCTGGGCAGCGCGCTCGCCGACGGGACGCACGCGCGGCCCTGCGTGTTCGAGGTTTTCGCCAGGAGGCTGCCGGACGGTCGCCGCTACGGCGTGGTCGCGGGCACCGCGCGGGTGCTCGACGCGATCGCGGACTTCCGCTTCACCGACGCCGAACTCGCGCAGCTGGAGGCCACCGCGGTGGTCGACGACGCGACGCTGGCCTGGCTGGCCGGCTACGAGTTCTCCGGTGACATCGACGGCTACCCCGAGGGCGAGCTGTACTTCCCCGGCTCGCCGATCCTCACCGTCACCGGCTCCTTCGCCGAGTGCGTGCTGCTGGAGACGCTGGTCCTGTCGATCCTGAACCACGACAGCGCCATCGCGTCGGCGGCGGCCCGGATGTCCGGCGCCGCGCACGGCCGCCCGATCATCGAGATGGGCGGCCGCCGCACGCACGAGTACGCCGCCGTCGCCGCTGCCCGCGCCGCCTACCTGGCCGGCTTCGCGACGACGTCCAACCTGGAAGCCGGGCGCCGCTACGGCATCCCGACCCGCGGCACCGTCGCGCACGCCTTCATGCTGCTGCACGACAGCGAAGAGGCGGCCTTCCGCGCCCAGGTGGACAAGATGGGCCCGGACACGACGCTGCTGGTCGACACCTACGACATCACCGCGGGCATCGAGACGGCGGTCCGCGTCGCCGGGCCCGAGCTCGGCGCGATCCGGATCGACTCCGGTGACGTCGGCCCGCTCGCCCGCCGCGCCCGCGAGCAGCTGGACTCCCTCGGCGCCAAGGACACCCGGATCGTGGTGTCCGGCGACCTGGACGAGCACGCCATCGCGGCCCTGCGCGCGGAGCCGGTCGACGCGTACGGCGTCGGCACCTCGGTGGTCACCGGCTCCGGTGCGCCGACCGCCGGCATGGTCTACAAGCTGGTCGAGGTGGACGGCAAGCCGGTGGCCAAGCGCAGTGCGCACAAGGAGTCGCGCGGCGGCCGCAAGTCCGCGCTGCGGCGCCACCGCGGCACCGGCACGGCGGTCGAGGAGGTCGTCTGGACGACCGCCGGTCCCGCGCCCGAGGCCGACGCCAACGACCGGCCGCTGCAGATTCCGCTGATCCGCGCTGGCCGCCCGGAGGCGGACCTGCCTACGCTCGACGATGCGAGGCAGCGGCTGCGCCGCGGCCTGGTCAGCCTGCCGTGGGAGGGCCTCAAGCTCTCGCACGGCGAGCCCGCAATCCCGACGCAGTTCTTGTGAACGACGCTGTCTCTGAGAGGGAGTCCGACCGATGGGTACCGCGCTGATCGTGGTGGACGTGCAGAACGACTTCTGTGAGGGGGGTTCGCTCGGCCTGCCGGGCGGGGCCGCCGCGGCCGCCGCCATCTCCAAGCAGGCCGCCGAAGGCGGGTACAGCCACGTCGTGGCCACCAGGGACAACCACATCGACCCGGGCGCCCACTTCAGCGAGACGCCGGACTTCAAGGACAGCTGGCCGGTGCACTGCGTGGCCGGCACGGCGGGCGCGTCGTTCCACTCCGCGCTCGACGTCGTCCCGATCGGCGAGGTGTTCTCCAAGGGCGAGTACAGCGCCGCCTACTCCGGCTTCGAGGGGGCGGCCCGCGACGGGAAGTCCCTGGAGGCGTGGCTGCGCGAGCACGACGTGACCGACGTCGACGTGGTCGGCATCGCGACGGACTTCTGCGTCCGCGCGACGGCCCTGGACGCGGCGAAGGCCGGCTTCGGCGTGCGGGTGCTGCTGGACCTGACCGTCGGCGGCTCGCAGCCGACGGTCGACGCGACGCTGAAGGACTTCGACGAGGCGGGCGTCGCGTACACCGGCACCGCGGTCGTCGGCCCGGCCGCGTGAAGGACCTGCAGGCGGCGCTGGCGGAACACCGGCTCGTCGCGATCCTGCGCGCGCCGGACGCTTCGCGGTTCGCCGACGCGGCGATGGTGCTGCACGCGGCGGGCGTCCGCCTGCTCGAAGCGACGCTGACCACGCCGGGCGCACCCGCGGCCATCACCGCGCTGCGCCTGGCGCTGGGCGAGGACGCGCTGGTCGGCGCGGGCAGCGTCCGCGAGCCGTCCGATGTGGACATCGCGGTGGACGCGGGCGCCGGCTACCTGATCACGCCGACGGTCAACCCCGCGGTCCTGGAGCGCGCCGCGGCCCTGGACACGCCGGTGATCTGCGGCGCGCTGACGCCGACGGAGATCGACCAGGCCTGGCGGCTGGGCGCGGCCGCGGTCAAGGTGTTCCCGGTGGCGGCCGTGGGCGGCGTCGCGTACCTGCGCGCGGTGCGGGCGCCGCTGCCCGACGTCCCGCTGGTGCCGACCGGTGGTGTCCACCTGGCCGACGTCGAGGGCTACCTGCGCGCCGGCGCGATCGCGGTCGCCGCGGCGACGCCGTTGCTGGGCGACGCGCTGACCTCCGGCGGCAGCCTGCCGGACCTGGCCACCCGGGCCGGCGAGTTCGTCGCGGCCGCGGCCCGCTTCACGACGACCTGAGCTACTTCTTCCCGAACGGGTCGCAGGCGGCCGTGCCCAGGTAGAGGTCGCCGCTCGCCGGGCCGCCCTGCGGGAACAGCTTGATGTGCACCGCGTGCGTCACCAGGCTGCCGTCCGGCGGCTGGGGCGTCACGGTCTCGTTGAGCACGACCGTCGCCAGCGCGGTGCCGGCGGCGCCGCCGGGGATGACGATCCGGTAGTTCGGCGGGATCTCCGACGGCACGGTGACGCCCTCGACCGCGCCGACCGCCACCTCGCCGGAGCTGCCGATGTCGGTGGTCGCGCACTTCGCCGAGAAGGTGCGGACGCTGAGCTCGGGGCCGCCGTAGCGCTTGAGCACGGTCGCCCGGAAGCGCCGCCCGGCCGCCTGGGCGATCGACACCGCGCCCGAGCGCCCGCAGCCGGTGTCACCGGCGCCGAACGTCGCGACGTCCCCGGTGGCACCGCCCTGCGTCCGGCCCCGGTAGGGGCCGTCGACGGTGCATTTCGCCAGCTCACCGGTGACGATGTGCTCGTTGTCGATGGTCACGTCCACCGAGCCGGACGACGCCCATCCGGTGGACGTCACCGGGGCCGCCGCGCCGAGGAGCGACCCCGCGAGCGTCGTCACGGCCAGCAGCCGACCTGTCCTCTTCCCGGCGTCCCGCATGCTCCGGCCTCCTCGGTCCCGTGACGGATCTCGGACTCTGCCCTTCGTCATCGGCCGGTCCGGCGCCCGCCCTGATCGGGTCCACCCGGACGAGTGGCCGGTGAGGAAGGCAACTCGGCGGACCCACGGGCCGGTAACGAGCGTTAACCTCGGTCGTCGCCTGTTCACCTCGGGAGGTTTCGTGTCTTCGCTGTCCTTCGCCGGCAAGCGGCCCGTGCTGGCCGATCTCGTGCCCGGCTCGCTCGTGCGGGACATCGCGCTGGTAGCCGGCGGTGCCGTGCTCACCGGCGCCGCCGCGCAGCTGACGATCCCGGTGCCGGGCAGCCCGGTGCCGATGACCGGCCAGACGTTCGCCGCGCTGCTCGTCGGCGCGTCGCTCGGCATGTCGCGCGGTGCCGCCTCGATGCTGGTGTACCTGCTGGTCGGCGCGGTGGGCGTGCCGTGGTTCCAGCACGGCACCGCGGGCCTGTCCGGCGCGAGCGCCGGCTACATCGTCGGGTTCGTGTTCGCCGGTGCCCTGGTCGGCGCGCTGGCCGGCCGCGGCGGCGACCGGACGCCGGTGCGCACCGCGGGCACCATGGTGCTCGGCAACCTGGTCATCTACGCGTTCGGCGTGCCGTGGCTGATGGCCTCGACCGGGTTCGACCTGTCGACGGCGTTCGCCAAGGGCGTCACGCCGTTCCTGGTCGGGGACGCGATCAAGATCGTCGTCGCCGCCGGCCTGCTGCCGCTGACCTGGAAGCTCGTCTCCGGCCGCTCCGAGGACTGACCGCCCGCGGGGGCCTCCCCCACCGGAGGCCCCCGCGACGCGAGTGGCCCGTTCGCGACGGAGCACCGATCTTTGTCGGTGGCGGCGGCTACTGTGTCGCTGTGCCCGCCCGAACCGATTTCCCCGGCGTCCTCGAACTCCTCACCCACGCGGTGGAGTCCGTCGGCGGTGCCGAGCGCCCAGGGCAGGTCCAGATGGCCGACGCCGTCGGCCGCGCCATCCGCACCGGTGAGCACCTGGCCGTGCAGGCCGGCACCGGCACCGGCAAGTCACTGGCCTACCTCGTGCCCGCGATCCGCCACGCCGTCGAGAAAGAAGCCACCGTCGTGGTCTCCACGGCGACGATCGCGCTGCAGCGCCAGCTCGTCGACCGCGACCTCCCGCGCCTGGCGAAGGCGCTGAAGAAGCCGCTCGGCCGCGAACCGACCTTCGCCATCCTCAAGGGGCGGCGCAACTACATGTGCCTGCACCGGCTGGATTCCGGCGCGCCGGACGAGCCGGAGGACGCCCAGCTCTTCGACCCGTTCGCGGTGTCCCGGCTGGGCAAGGAGGTCACGCGGCTGCGGGAGTGGGCCTCGGACACCGAAACCGGCGACCGCGACGAGCTCGTCCCCGGTGTCTCCGACCAGGCGTGGCGCCAGGTTTCGGTGACGGCGAAGGAATGTCTCGGCGCTTCGCGCTGCCCGATCGGCACGGACTGCTTCGCCGAGAAAGCCCGCGCCGAGGCCGGCCGTGCCGACGTCATCGTGACCAACCACGCGCTGCTGGCGATCGACGCGCTGCAGGGCTACCAGGTCCTGCCGGACCACGACGTGGTGATCATCGACGAGGCTCACGACCTGGTCGACCGGGTCACCTCGGTCGCCACCGGCGAGCTGACCAGCGCGATGTGCGCCGCGGCCGCCCGCCGCTGCGGCAAGCTGATCGACGCCGACGTCGCCGACCGCCTGCTGGAGGCGGGTGACGGGCTGGCGCTGATCGTGGACGACCTGCCCGCGGGCCGGATGGACGAGCTGCCGCGGCCGCTGAAGGGCGCGATCCCGGCGGTCCGCGACGCCGCGCACGCGTGCATCACCGCGCTGGGCAACGACCGCAAGGAGGACGTCGAAGGGGCGACGGCGCGCAAGCTGGCGCGGTCGCTGCTCGACGAGGTGCACGACACCGCGGTCCGGCTGCTGGAGGCGTTCGACGAGGACCAGGCGCACCAGCGGGACGTCGTCTGGCTCTCCGGCGACAAGTACTCGTCGAACCCGCGGCCGCCGGCGCTGAAGGTGGCGCCGCTGGGCGTCGCCGGCCTGCTGCGGGAGCGCGTGTTCAACCAGCACACGACGATCCTGACGTCGGCGACGCTGACCTTGGGCGGCACGTTCGACACGATGGCGCGCCAGTGGGGCCTGCCGCCGGGCGCGGCCCGGGTGGAGCAGGCGCCGGGAGCCGCGACGGAGAAGGAAGCACCGTCGGACGACTCGGGCCCGAAGTGGACCGGCCTGGACGTCGGCTCGCCGTTCGACCACCGGCGCAACGGCATCCTGTACCTGGCCAAGCACCTGCCGCCGCCGGGCCGTGACGGCCTCACTCCGTCCACAATGGACGAACTGGCCGAGCTGATCGAGGCGGCGGGCGGGCGCACGCTCGGGCTGTTCTCCTCGATGCGGGCGGCCAAGCAGGCCACCGAGGAGATGCGCGAGCGGCTGGACTTCCCGATCCTGTGCCAGGGCGACGACGCGACGTCGCTGCTGGTCCAGAAGTTCTCCGAGGACGTCCGCACGTGCCTGTTCGGCACGCTGAGCCTGTGGCAGGGCGTGGACGTGCCGGGCCCGTCGCTGCAGCTGGTGGTGGTCGACCGGATCCCGTTCCCGCGCCCGGACGACCCGGTGTCCTCGGCGCGGCAGCGCGCGGTGGAAGCCCGCGGCGGCAACGGGTTCCTCACCGTGGCGGCCACGCACGCGGCCCTGCTGCTGGCGCAGGGCACCGGGCGGCTGCACCGCGCGGTGAGTGACCGCGGGGTGGTGGCGGTGCTGGATTCGCGGCTGGCGAACGCGCGCTACGGCGGCTTCCTGCGTGCGTCCCTGCCGCCGTTCTGGCCCACGATGGACCCGAAGGTGGTGCGGGAGGCGCTGCGCAGGCTGGACGCTGCCGCGCCCGCGTGACGCGGTCCACAGCATCGCCCGGTACGGTGAAGCAACCGAAGCAACAAGGGAGCACCGGTTGACCCAGGATTCGTCCAGCGCCCAGTCCCGGACCGTCAGCGTCGACGACACCGGCGTGCGGCGGCGGCTCGCGGACGGCAGCGAAGAAGCCGTCACGTGGTCCGACCTGTCATCGGTGATGGTGCGGGTCATCCCCGACGGCCCGTGGAACGAAGACGTCTTCTTCATGCTGGTGGGCACCGACGGCAAGGGCACCGCGGTCCCGAGCGGCGACCCGGCGGCGGACGCGCTGATCGAGCGCCTGCAGGCGCTGCCGGGCTTCGACAACGAGAAGTTCATCGAGGCCATGACGACCGACGCCGACCAGGCGTACGTCGTCTGGGAATCCGGCCAGAACTGACGTGCGCTGCCCGGTCTGCGGTTCCGAGAACACCTTGAGCCCGCTCGCCGACTTCGACTCGTCGTCCGGTTCGCTGCGGCTCCTGTTCAAGCGGCCGGGATTCCTCGAGGCCCGGCCGATCTTCCTGGTCGGCCGGGCCCGGGTCTGCCGGTCATGCCTCGCCGTCGTGCCGTTTCTCGACCAGCGCCACCGGCAGGAGCTCGCCGAGAAGTGGGACGAGCTGATCCCCGTCGCGCCGGACCCTACGCCGGAAACTCCTCCGTCACCGGGATCCCCTTCTTGAGCGTCCGGCTCACCGTGCAGAGCCGTTCGATGGCGCGATCCACGGCCCCGGCGAGCGCTTCCCGCTGATCCGCCGCCAATGTCGACACGTCGACATCGAAAGCGACGTGCACGGCGTCCAGCTCCGCCGCGCCTTCACGCCGGTCCGCGGTCACGGCCACCCGGAACTTCGCCTCTTCGCCGATCCGCCGGACGATCAGCTCCTCCGCCGTCACCGCGCTGCAGCCCGCCGCCGCGATCTGCAGCAGCTCGGCGGGCGAAAACGCCCCTTCGGCGCCCTTGCGGCCCAGCCGGACCTCCGCGCCACGCTCGTTGCGCCCGACGAACGCGTGCTCGCCCGTGCGTTCCACTTCCAGTGTCATGTCCGCTCCAACCCGGTCAGGAAACCGCTTGTTCCGGCGCCCACTGGGCGAGAACCGTGATCGTGCCCGGGTCGACCTCGGTGAACCCGGCGTCCCGCACGGCGACGACGCGGTCGCGCCGCCACGCGCCCTCCGGGTCGTCGCCCGGGTGCAGTTCCTTCCACTGCACCGGGGTCGCCGTGCGCACGGCGACGCGGAAGCCCTGCTCGGCCCAGGCGGCCCGCTCCGCGTCGTCCAGCAGCGCGGCGAGGATCATCGTCGCGTGCCCGACCTGGGCGGCACCCTTGCCGACGGTCATCGGGACGTGCGGGTTGAGCAGCAGCAGCGGGACGCCGTCCGGGACCGGGCCCGGCTCGTCCGGCGGCAGCTCGCTGCCGGAGATCTGCAGCCGCGCGACCTCCTTGGGCGTCTCGGTGACCAGCCCCGGCACGAGGGCCCGGGCCTCGGCGCCGTCGACCTCGACCGTGATGCCCGGCAGCTCCTGCACGGCCGCCCAGTGCGCGCCCCGCGCCCGCCGCGCGACCTTCCGGATCCGGTTGTCGAGCCAGGCCTGCATCGGCTCGGACCATTCGCCGCCGGGCTGCGAACGCTCGTCGAGGCACACCGCCAGCGCCGCGGCGGCCGCCGCCTCCAGCAGCGGGGTGCGGCCCGGCGGCTCGGCCCGTTCGATGCGGAGGATGACCGGCATGGCCCGGACTTCCTCCGGCAGCTCGTCGGAGGTGTCGGAAGTGTCTTCGGCCGGCAGCCCCAGCCAGAAGGCGTAGCGGGCACCCAGGGGGTCGAGAACGCTGCTCACGGACGCATCAGCTCGAGTCCGTCGGCGGCGTCGGCCGCTTCGACCTCGCCGCGGGTGAGGCCGAGCATGAACAGCACGGCGTCGAGGTACGGGTGCGACAGCGCGGTGTCGGCCACCTCGCGCAGCGCGGGCTTCGCGTTGAACGCGACACCCATGCCCGCGGCCGAGAGCATGTCGATGTCGTTGGCACCGTCCCCGACGGCGACGCACTGCTCGAGCGGGATGTCGTACTCGGCGGCGAAGCGGCGAAGCACCTTCGCCTTTCCCGCGCGGTCGACGACTTCGCCGACGACCTTCCCGGTGAGCTCGCCGTCGACGATCTCGAGCTCGTTCGCCACGGCGAAGTCGAGTCCCAGCTCTTCGGCCAGACCCGCGATGACCTGTGTGAAGCCGCCCGAGACGACGCCGGTGCGGAAGCCCATCCGCTTGAGGGTCCGGATCGTGGTGCGCGCGCCCGGGGTCAGCTCGAGGGACGCGGCGACCTGCTCGATCGCCGACGCCGGCAGGCCGGCCAGCAGCGCGACCCGCCGTTCCAGCGACTCGGTGAAGTTCAGTTCGCCCCGCATGGCCGCTTCGGTGATCTCGCGGATCTCCGGCTCGACGCCGGCGTGCGCGCCCAGCATCTCGATGACCTCGCCCTGGATGAGGGTCGAGTCCACGTCGAACACGACGAGCCGCTTGGCCCGCCGCATGATGCCCGCCCGCTCCACGGCGATGTCGACGCCCGCCTCGACGGCGGCGTCCGCGAGCTGGGAGCGCAACGCGGCGTCGGCGTCGACGCTGTCCTCGTGGACCGAGACGTACAGCTCCAGCCCCGTCACCGGGTAGTCGGCGACGCTGCGGATCGAGTCGATGTTGGCGCCCAGCGCGGCCAGCCGGCGCGCGACCTCCGAGAAGCCGCGCGCGGTGACCGGGCGGCCGAGGATGACCAGCACGTGCGAGGAGTCGCGGCGGCCGAGCGCGAACGGGTCGTCACCGATCGCGCTGCCGATCTTCACGTCGACCTGCATGCCGACGGACGCCATCGCCTGCTCGACCGACTCCTGCAGGCCCTCCGGGTCGCGGTAGACCCCGGCGAGCACCCCGAGCACGAGCTGCCCGCGGATGACCACCTGCTCGACGTCGAGCACGTCGACGTCGTGCCGGGTCAGCACGGCGAACAGCACGGACGAGACACCCGGCTTGTCGGGGCCGGTCGTCGTGATCAGGACGGGGGTCTGGGTCACTGGTCATCCCTCGCTCGGCAACGCTGCACGACCAGTCTGCCGGTCCGGGGTCGGACATAAGTAGAGCGCGTGCCCGGCTTCACATAAGCCGGACACGCGCTCACTCGTTCAGGTGTTACTTGTCGCCTTGCTCGCTCGCGTTGTCCTTGGAGTGGTCTCCCGGGATGACCGCTTCGGTGAGCAGCTGCGACGGCGCCGCGTGGCTGTTGACCTTCTGCTTCCCGAAGAAGCCGATCTCGCCTTCGTTATGGATGCGTTCGATCATGTGCGGGTAGTGCAGCTCGAACGCGGGCCGCTCGGAGCGGATCCGGGGAAGCTCGGTGAAGTTGTGCCGCGGCGGCGGGCAGGACGTCGCCCACTCGAGCGAGTTGCCGTAGCCCCACGGGTCGTCCACCGTGACGATCTCGCCGTACCGGTAGCTCTTGAAGACGTTCCAGATGAACGGCAGCGTCGAGGCACCGAGGATGTACGCGCCGATCGTGGAGATCGTGTTCAGCGTGGTGAAGCCGTCACTGGTCAGGTAGTCCGCGTACCGCCGCGGCATGCCCTCCGCACCCAGCCAGTGCTGGACGAGGAACGTGCCGTGGAAGCCGATGAACGTGGTCCAGAAGTGCCACTTGCCGAGCTTCTCGTCCATCATCCGGCCGGTGATCTTCGGGAACCAGAAGTAGATGCCGGCGAAGGTGGCGAACACGATCGTGCCGTAGAGCACGTAGTGGAAGTGCGCGACGACGAAGTAGCTGTCCGACACGTGGAAGTCGATCGCCGGCGCGGCCAGCAGGATGCCGGTCAGGCCGCCGAAGAGGAACGTGACGATGAAGCCCATCGAGAAGATCATCGGCGTCTCGAAGGACAGCTGGCCCTTCCACATCGTGCCGATCCAGTTGAAGAACTTGATGCCGGTCGGGACGGCGATCAGGAACGTCATGAAGGAGAAGAACGGCAGCAGCACGGCGCCGGTGGCGTACATGTGGTGCGCCCACACCGCGACCGACAGGGCCGCGATGGCCAGCGTCGCCCAGACCAGGCTCTTATAGCCGAACAGCGGCTTGCGGCTGAACACCGGGAAGATCTCCGACACGATGCCGAAGAACGGCAGCGCGACGATGTACACCTCGGGGTGGCCGAAGAACCAGAACAGGTGCTGCCAGAGGATCACGCCGCCGTTTTCGGGGTCGAACACATGCGCCCCGAGGTGCCGGTCCGCCAGCAGGCCCATCAGGGCCGCGGTCAGGATCGGGAAGGCGAGCAGGACCAGGATGCTGGTGACCAGGATGTTCCAGGTGAAGATCGGCATCCGGTACATCGTCATGCCCGGCGCGCGCAGGCAGACCACGGTGGTGATCATGTTGACCGCGCCGAGGATGGTGCCGAGACCGGAGACCACCAGGCCGGAGATCCACAGGTCCGCGCCGACGCCCGGCGAGTGGATGGCGTCCGACAGCGGGGTGTAGGCGAACCAGCCGAAGTCGGCGGCGCCACCCGGGGTCAGGAAGCCCGAGATCACGATCAGGCCGCCGAAGAGGTACAGCCAGTACGAGAACGCGTTCAGCCGCGGGAAGGCGACGTCCGGCGAGCCGATCTGCAGCGGCAGGACGAAGTTCGCGAAGCCGAAGAGGATCGGGGTCGCGTACAGCAGCAGCATCACGGTGCCGTGCATGGTGAACAGCTGGTTGTACTGCTCCTGGGACAGGAACTGCTGCCCCGGCCGCGCCAGCTCGGTGCGGATCAGCATGGCCATCGCGCCGCCCGCCATGAAGAAGGCGAACGACGTGACCAGGTACATGATCCCGATCTGCTTGTGGTCCGTCGTGCGGAACAACCGCAGCAGGTACGAACCCTTGACCGACTCGCGCGCGGGATACGGGCGCGTCGCGATCGGCTTGGGGGCTACGGCCGTCACTCCTGCCTCCAACACTGAAACCTTGTGGTGGTCATCGTCGCGCCACCGGGGGTCGGGAAGGCCCGATCCGGCGGCTTAGGTGGATCGTAGCCCTCGCTACCGACAGTCGCGCGCACCGGCTGGCAAGATCGGGGCGTGGCCGACGACTACACCCGCGCGGCGGTCCGCGCGGCCCGTGCCGTGACCACCCGGCTGGGGCTGCCCCGCCACGATCCCGAAGTGCTCCACGAGCGGTCGAACGTGCTGGTGAGGCTGGGTCCGCTGGTTGCCAGGGTGCCCGCCACGACCCGCCTGCTGCGCCCGGAGCCGTCGGCCTGGCTGGCCCGGGACGTCGCCGTCTCGAGGTTCCTCACGGATCGTGGTGTGCTCGTCGTCTCACCCACCACGGATCCCCCGGCCGGGCCGCATTTCGCGGACGGGCTGCCGGTCACGCTCTGGCACCACACCCCGCACGATCCGGGCCACCGGTACGCACCCGGCGTCGTCGCGCGCTCCCTCGCCGACCTGCACGCGGCCCTGCTCGAGTACCCCGGCGAGCTGCCCCGCCGCGGCCCGCTGGCCGAGCTCGAAGGACTCCTCGACCGGCAGGACCTCGACCCCCGCCTGCGCGCGGAGGCCGCCCGGCTCGAAGCCGCGCTGCCGGACGCCCCGGTCCGGCCGCTGCACGGCGACGCCCACCCCGGCAACCTGATCGCGACCGCGGCCGGCCCCTGCTGGCTGGACTTCGAGGACACCTGGCTGGGGCCGCTCGCCTGGGACCTCGGCATCCTGGCGCGCCAAGGCGGCCCGGAGTACCTGGCCGCCTACCCCGGCTCGGTGCCCGAAGAAGCCCTTCGCGCGTACACGCGGCTGCGAGAACTCTTCGCCGTCGCGTGGCGCTTCGTGATCGCGCAGCGGTTCCCGCACCGGCTCCCCGAAGCCCGCTCCGCGCTCGCCGACTACTTCTCGTGAGTCGCCGGGTACCAGGACAGGATCGCCTCGACCACGCCGGCCGGGTCTTCGAGCGGGGTCAGGTGGCCGGCGCCCGGCAGCACGACGAGCGTCGCGCCCGACATGACCTCGGCGATCTCGCTCGCCGCCGCGACCGGGGTGATCGGGTCCTCTTCGCCGACGATGACCAGCGCGGGGACCTTCGAGTCCCGCAGCAGGTCCAGCGAGTCCGGCCGGGTCCGCAGCGCCAGTGCGGTCCAGGAGATCCCGGCGGGCGGCTGCGACTCGATGATCTCCCGGACCGTTTCGACGAGTTCGGGACGCTGTTCGCGCGCCGACGCGGCCAGCAGGTTCGGCAGATTGGCCTCGGCGAGCCAGGTCCGGATGCCTTCGCGCTCGACGCGGGCCGCGACGTCCAGCCGCGTCTGCGCGGCCTCGGGTGTGTCGGGCGTGGCCTTGGTGTCGATGAGCACGAGCCCGCCGACCCGCTCGGGCGCGAGCCGCAGCACGGCCATGGCGAGGTAGCCGCCCATCGAGCAGCCGCCGAGCACGACGCGGTCGAGCTCCAGCCGGTCGAGCAGCGCGACGACGTCCCGCGCGGCGTCTTCCAGGCTCGGTTCACGGCCGGTTTCGGGCAGCGGCGAGCGGCCGAGCCCGCGCTGGTCGGGGGTGATCACCCGAAGGTGTGAAGCGAGAGGCTCGCGCACCGCGTTCCACATGCGGGAATCCAGTGGGAAGGCGTGGAGCAGGACCAGCGGCAGTTCGGTCATGCGCGTCATTTTGTCGGACCCCCTCGTTAGCGTCGCCGATGTGTTCACCGACATCGAAACCGACCGGCTCCGGCTGCGTCCGCTCCACGAGGCGGACCGGCAGGCGATGGTCGACATCCACACGGACCCGCGCACCAACCGCTTCCACCCGGACCCGCCCGATGTCCCGCGCGCGTCGGCGATGTTCTCGGAGTGGCTGGCGCACTGGGCCGAGCACGGCTTCGGCTACCCGGCGGTCCTCGAGCGCGGCGGAGCGGAGGTGCTCGGCACGTGCGGCGTCCGCTTGCGCGAGTTCCACGGCGAGAAGGTACTCAACCTCGGCTACCGCTTTCGCCCGTCGGCGTGGGGCAAGGGCTACGCGGTGGAGGCGGGGCTGGCGGTCCTGGAGTGGCGCGCCCGCGAGCTGCCGTCCGTGCCGGTGCTGGCGAGCGTGAGCATCGCGAACAAGCCGTCGCTGCGGGTGGCCGAGCGCCTCGGCTTCACGGAGTACACGGAGGAGATGCACGAGGGCGCGATGTCGAGGCACTACCGGCTCTGACGGACCGGCCGTTGTTTGACAACTCCAGAGCGAACACCTACCGGCAGCCGAGGCCGCAACAGGCAGGTCACCAGCGGCGATGCGGGCGCCGGCGGGCCCTGGCCTCCCAGCAGGCGCGGTGCCAGTGCCGTCGGTCGGCGACCGAGCCGGTCTCGTCGGCGGGCCAGACCACCAGGTGCGGCGTCCCCGGCCGGATCTCGTGGTCGCAGCCGGGGCAGCGGTAGACCTTGGTGGCCTGGCTGCCGGGCACCGTCCGCACGAGCCAGTCCCCGTCCGTCCCGGACTCGGCCCGCGCCCACCCGGTCGCGGCCCCCAGGTCACGCTCGGGCGGCCCGCCCTCCGAACGGCGGCCGGGACGGTTGCGTCGTGGCACGCCCAAACGTTAACCCGCCACCCCCGCCAACCGACCGCCCCGGCACGCAAACCGACCCTCCAGGCACGCAAGCCGACCGTCCCGGTACGTGAGTCGACCGTCCAAGCACGCGAGTCGACCCGCCAATCACGAGTGATGCCCCTCCAATCACACGTGATGCCTCCCCAGTCACGAGTGATGCCCCTCGAATCACCCGAGACACCGGAGGAAGCTCAAGCCGCCCGGCCCGCCACCCGGCCCCCGGCACCGAGCCGGTCCAGGATCGCCCCGTGCTCAAGGCCGTCCCACCCGAGCCGAGCCAGGGTCCGGCCGGTCCGCCGGAAGTCCTCCCCGCCGAGCACGGACATGATCGTGATCGCCGCGTCCACCACCGGCGTCCCGACCCCGGCGCACCGCGCCAGCGCCTGCAGCGGCACCAGCGTCGACCGGATGTCCTCGGTCAGGAACCGGTGGTCGAGGCTGGTCGGCGCGGCGATCGTCCGGTACGGCCGCACCGTCCGCAACGCGTCGAGCAACGTCGTGGCCGGGCAGCCGTAGTACCGATCGAGCACCTCCGTCATGGGCAGCAGCCGGGCGTCGTACGCGTCCGCCACGGCGGCGAACTCGGCCTCGGTGCGTTCGAGCAGGGCGATCGTCCGCGCCGAAACGCCGTCGACGTAGAAGAGCAGTTCCTCCGCCCGGTCGATGGTGCCGAGGTTGGCCAGCGCGATCGGCACGTGCGCCACGGCGCCGAAGTCGTGCAGGCCGCGCTCCACCGGGTTGCGCGCGACCTCCAGCATCGGGAACCACTCGCACAGCAACCCGGCCCGCCGGGCGACGGCGGCCTCGCTGCTCCCGGAGATCAGGTTCCAGCCCTTGACGCCGAGCACGGTGACGCCGTCGGTTCCGGACGGCCGCGCGGCGAACAGCGCATCGGTCTCGACGACGTCGACCTCCGGCGCCCCGGCGGCGGCGAGCGCGCAGGCGAACTCGACGCTCCCGCAGAGCTTGCCGGAGAACAGCACCACTACCTGTCCCCGGCGCAGGTGCGGTGCCAGCCGGGCGGCGACCTCCGGGTAGGCCGTGGTCACCGTGGCGACCAGGACCACGGCCCGCGCACCCAGCCCGGCCGGGTCGGCGGTCACGTCCCGGAGCGGGAAGCGCCCGTCGAGCACCCCGCGCGCGACGATCTCCCGGCGGTGCGCGATCTCCCCGACGGCGTCGAGGTCCCGGGTGTACAGGTGCACGGGCAAGTCCCGCGCGGCGAGGTACGCGGCCACGGCCCGCCCCTCGCCGCCCGCCCCGACGACCCCGATCCCGTCCAGCACGCTCATCCCGCCCACTCCCGTCAGTCCGGTACGCAGTGGACAGGTCGGCGGCAGCCGGGCGAAAGTTCCCGGCCTACCCCTGGGCCAGTGCCAGCAGCACGAGCTGCTCCGCGCCGGTGAGCGACCCGTGCTGCCCGACCAGCGAGCTCTCGACGGCCTCCGCGAGCTCCCGCACCATCCCGAACCCGCCACGGGCCGCGGCGACGACGTCGCCGATGCGCGGCAGCACCCGGTCGCTCACCGTGTGCCCGAACCAGCCCTCCGCCACCGCCTCCTCGCGCGAGCGCACCCAGGCCCGCTCGCCCAGCACCTCCCGCCAGGCCGCGAGGACGTCCGCGGCCGCGCCCGGCTCGGTGTAGACGTGCCGGGCCCGGACCTCGCCCCCGAACGTCCGGACGCCGGCCAGCAGCTCCGGGGCGTCTTCGAGGTCGAGCTTGTCGTCGACGGTCACCATCCCGTGGTCGGCCACCACCGCGAGCAGCGCGCCGGGCGGCAGACCGTCCACAAGGGACTCGACGAGCCGGTCGATCTGCCGCAGCTGCATCCGCCACGCCGTCGAGCCGGGTCCGTGGATGTGGCCGAGCAGGTCGAGGTCGCTGTGGTAGGCGTAGCAGAACGCGTGCCCCTCCAGCACCGACAACGTCCGCGCGACGAGGTCGCCCAGCGCGTGGACACCGGCGTACCGCGCGCCGCTCTGGGTGGCCAGGGTCAAGGCGGTGTCGCGGAACTGGGCGGACGACACCACCGCCGCATCGACGCCCGCCGCGGCGGCGCGCTCGAACGTCGTCGGGAGCGGCTGCACCTCGCGGGGCGGGAGCGCGCCGCGCAGGTCGCTGCCGTCTTCGTGGCTGCACCAGCGCAGCGCGTTGAGCACGCCGGCGCCGGGCATCTCGAAGGTGTAGCCGACCATCCCGTGCTCGCCCGACGCGAGCCCGGTGCCGATCGCGGCCACCCCGGCGGCGGTCGTCGACGGGAAGCCCACGCGCAGCGGCTCGCGGGCGAGCTCGGTCAGCACCGGGGCGTCCGCCGCGTGCTCGGCGAGCAGCTCCCAGCCGAGCCCGTCGACGAGCAGCACGCAGGCGCTGCGGGCCTCCGGCAGGCTGAGCGTGTTCCCGCAGCCGGGTACGCCGAGCGCGGCGAGCAGGGACGGGACGACCTGGCCGAGGTGGGGCACGTCGGCGAGCGAGGGCGGCTGCACGCGCCCAGCTTCCCATCCCCGGGCGGCTCCGGCGATAATCGCCGCATGCCGACCTACGCCTACCGCTGCCGCGAGTGCACCGAGACGTTCGAGCTCCTGCGCCCGATGAGCGAATCCGGCGCGCCGGCCACCTGCCCGGAGGGCCACGCCGACACCGTCAAGCTGCTCACCACGGTCGCGCTGACCGGGGCCGCGGGCGGTCCCGCGGCCCCGGCAGGCGGTGGCGGTGGCTGCTGCGGTGGCGGCTGCTGCGGCTGACCGGGCTCAGAGCGCCTTCAGCGCCTGCTCCAGGTCGGCCCAGAGGTCCTCGACGTCCTCGAGACCGGCCGACAACCGGATCAGCTGGTCGGACACCCCGGCGTCGTGGCGGTCGCCCTCGGCCACGATCCGGTGGCTGATCGAGCCCGGGTGCTGGATCAGCGTGTCGACGCTGCCCAGGCTGACGGCCGGCGTGATCAGCCGGACGGCCCCGATCAGGGCGTGCGGGTCGCCGTCGACCTCGAACGCCACCAGCGGGCCGCCGATCCGCGGGTGGTGGACGGCGGTCACGGCCGGGTGCTCGCCGAGCCGGGCGGCCAGCGTCGCGGCGGTCGCCGACGCCGCGGTGACGCGCAGCGGCAGCGTGGAAAGCCCGCGCAGCAACAGGTATCCGGCGAGCGGGTGCAGCACACCGCCGGTGGCGAAGCGGATCTGCCGCAGCCGGGCGGCTTCCGCCGCGTCGCACGCGACAATCCCGCCCATCACGTCGCCGTGGCCGCCGAGGAACTTCGTCGCGCTGTGCAGCACGATCCGGGCGCCGTGGCGGCCGGGGCGCTGGAGCACCGGGGTGGCGAAGGTGTTGTCCACCAGGAGCGGCACGTCGCCGCAGGCGAGCGCCAGCTCGGCGATGTCGGCCTCGGCCAGCGTCGGGTTCGCCGGCGTCTCGACGAACACCAGCCCGGTGTCCGGCCGCAGCGCGGCGGCGACGGCGTCGGGTGCGGCCCAGGTGACCTCGGTGCCGAGCAGCCCGGACTCCAGCAGGTGGTCGCTGCAGCCGTACAGCGGGCGCACCGCGACGACGTGCCGCTTCCCCTGCGCCACCGCGGAAAGCAGGCAGGCCGAGACGGCGGCCATGCCGCTGGCGAATGCGACGCCGTGCTCGAAGCCTTCGAGCTCGGCGAGCGCCCGCTCGAACCGTTCGACGGTCGGGTTGCCCACCCGGCCGTAGATCGGCGGGCCGTCGAGCTCGGCGCCGGCGGCGAAGGCGTCGATCCGGGCGGCTTCGGCGGCACTGTCGCGGGACGGGTAGGTCGTGGACAGGTCGAGCGGAGCGGCGTGCAGGCCGAGGTCCGTGAGATCGTCACGGCCGGCGTGGACGGCTCGCGTGCGCAGCGAGGAGGTCATGCCAGCATGGTCGAGCTTTCCCCGGATCGGGAGCAACACTCTCGGATATGATTCGGCGATGTCCGCTTCCGTCGAACTCAGTCCGGTTGATCTCGAAATCCTGCGCCTGCTGCAGAACGATGCCCGGATCACCAACAAGGACCTGGCGGCCGCGGTCGGCATCGCGCCGTCGACCTGCCTGGACCGCGTCGCCCGGCTGCGGGAAACCGGCGTGATCACCGGGCAGCACGCGTCGGTCGACGCGGCGAAGCTCGGGCGGCCGCTGGAGGCTTTCCTGTTCGTCCAGGTCCGGCCGCACCGGCGGCCGCTGGTGGACCCGTTCATCGAGCACCTGCTTTCGCTGCCGGAGGTGCGCGCGGTCTACCACCTGACCGGGCCGGACGACTTCCTCGCGCACGTCGCCACCAGCTCCGCCGGCGAGCTGCAGCGGCTGGTCCTCGACGAGCTGACCGCGCGGGACGAGGTCGCCCGCGTCCACACGAACCTGGTGTTCCAGCACTGGAGCGGCGGCCCGCTGCTGCCGCCGGGAACGTGAACTCAGAGCGTTTCGAGCCAGCGGCGGGTCTGGCGCGGGGACGTCAGCCGGACGACGGCCGGGCCGGGCGGCTCGGCCGCCCAGGCCCGGATGCGGTCCCGCTTGCGCGCGAACGACGCGAAGTGCCAGCGGAGGATCGAGTCCGTGGAAAACACCTGGCGGAACGATTCGACGTTGCCGTTGCAGATCCGGCGCCGGGTCACCGCCCGCACGAACGTCCGGCGCACCAGGCGGCTCAGCGAAAGCCAGCGCGGGTAGTCGAGGCCCACGATCAGTTCGGCGCGGGGCAGCACGACGTCCTGCCACTTGCTGTAGACGGCGTCGAGGACCCAGCGCGGCTCCCCGCACACCTCGGCGACCAGGCGGCGCTGCTCGTCGTCGGGGGTGCCGACCCAGCCCGGCTGCCAGCAGATGTCGTCCGCGGAGTGGTAGGGCAGGCCGGTGCGCTCGGCGATCCGGGCCGCGAGCGTGGACTTGCCCGAGCCGGTGACGCCGTAGACGACGATGCGGTCAGGCGTCGAGGTCACGAGCGGGCTCCCGCGGGGCGCGGTAGGGCAGGGTCTGGCTGTAGACGAGGTTCGTGGTCGTGCTGCCGAACTGGCACAGCTCGTCCACCGTGCGCTCGAGGTGGGCCATGGAGGCCGCGGCGATCTTGAGCGTGTAGCAGTCGTCGCCGGTGGTGCGCAGGCATTCGAGGATCTCCGAGCGCTCGGCGAGCAGCTTGTGCAACGGCTCGTGCCTGCTGCCCGGGTACTTGAGCCGGACCACGGCCAGCACCGGGTAGCCGAGCTTGCCGAGGTCGATCTCGGCGCGGTAGCCGCTGATCACGCCGGTGGACTCGAGCCGCCGGAGGCGTTCGGTGGCCGCGGACGCGCTGAGGTTCACCCGGCGGCCGAGCTCGGTGAGCGGCAGCCGGGCGTCGCGCTGGAGCTCGGCGAGGATCGCCCAGTCCGTCGCGTCGAGACTCTCGGTCATTCCCCGAACATACCGTGGGATCCACGGCCGAACGGGCCGAACGCCGTGATCGTTCCCTTCCGGATCCGGGCAAAACGTCGATAGCCTTTCCCGGTGAAGATCGGCGTGAACGTCCCCAACTTCGGCCCCGGCACGGATCCGGGCGTCCTGCGGTCCTGGGCGCAGACGGTGGAGGGCCTCGGTTTCGACCTGCTGATGGTGTCCGACCACGTCGCCATCACGCCGGACGTCGCCGAGCAGTACCCGGCGCCGTTCTACGAGCCGTTCACGACGTTGTCGTGGCTGGCGGGCGTGACGCGGAAGGTGCGGCTGGGCACCACCGTGCTCGTGGTGCCGTACCGCCATCCCCTGCTGGTGGCGCGGATGGCCGCGAACCTCGACCAGCTCAGTGGCGGCCGGCTCGTGATCGGGGCCGGGATCGGCTGGGCCAGGCAGGAGTTCGAGGCGCTGGGCGTGCCGTTCGAGCAGCGCGGCAAGCTCACCACCGAGCACCTGCGGGCGATCCGGGCCGCGTGGGCCGAGCGTGACGACTACCGCGTGGACCCGATCCCGCTGTGGCTCGGCGGGCACAGCGACGCCGGGTTGCGCCGGGCGATCGAGCTCGGCGATGCCTGGCACCCGCTGCGGCTGACGCCGGCCGGGTTCCGGGAAGGCCTGGGGCGCCTGGAAAAGCTGGCAGGCGACCGGCCGGTGCCCGCCTTCGCGCCGCGGATCCTGCTGCGGCTGACGGCGGCGCCGGTGGACGGGCCGGACCGGCTCGCCGGGCACGGCACGCTCGAGCAGGTCCTCGACGATCTGGCGCAGCTGGGGGCGCTGGGGGCGGACACGGTCGTGCTCGACCCGTTCGACACGGACCCGGCCGAAACGCTGCGCCCGGAGGTGGCGTGGCGAGACCTCGCGGCGGTGGCCGCGTCCTGGAAGGAGAACCGGTGAAGGACACCGAAGAAACCCTGCTGCGGCGGGCGATCGAGCTGGCCCGCGAAGCGCGCGAGGAACACGGCAACCCGCCGTTCGGTTCCCTGCTGGCCGACGCCGACGGGAACATCCTGGCCGAGGACCGCAACACTTCGTTGACGGACAACGACATCACGGCCCACCCGGAGCTGAAGCTGGCCCGCTGGGCGGCGCAGCACCTCGACCCGGAAACCGCGGCGGCCACGACGATGTTCACCAGCACGCAGCCGTGCGGGATGTGCACCGGGGCGATCGAGCGGTCCGGGCTCGGCCGGGTCGTCTTCGCGCTGTCGACGGAACAGTTCCTCACCCTGCGGCCGCCGGTGACGTGGGGCGACCACAAGCTGGAGGGTCCCGCGCTGTTCGACGAGGCGCGGGTGCCGGTCGAGGGCTACTACAAGTGACGAGCTACCAGGTGCACCCGGTGGCGCGCATCGAGTCACCGCTGACGGACCGCGCGGCGGCCCCGAAGCAGGGCGACGAGGGCGCGCCACCGTCCCGGGTGGTGTTCGACCCGGCGTTCACCGCGGCGGCGGCCGACCTCCGCCCGGGCGACCGCCTGGTCCTCCTGACGTGGCTGCACGAGGCGGACCGCGAGGTGCAGGCGGTCCACCCGCGCAGCGACCCGGACCGGCCGCTGCAGGGTGTGTTCTCGACGCGCTCTCCGGACCGTCCGAACCCGATCGGCCTCCACACGGTGACGGTGACGGCGGTGGAGGGCGGCACGGTGACCGTCACCGGCTCCGAAGCCATCGACGGCACGCCGGTCCTCGACGTGAAGCCGGTCCTCGGCGAGGTGACCGAGCGCTGATCAGTAGTCCTTGAAGCCCTTCCCGGTCTTCCGGCCCAGCCGCCCCGCTGTCACGAGGTGCTCCAACAGCGGCGCCGGCGCGAAGCCTTCTTCGCGGAACTCGTTGTAGAGCGTCCGCTGGATGGCCAGGGAGACGTCGAGGCCGACGACGTCCAGCAGCTCGAACGGGCCCATCGGCAGGCCGCAGCCGACCTTCATGGCCGTGTCGATGTCGTCCGCGCCCGCGTAGTGGGCCTCCAGCATCTTCACCGCGTCGTTGAGGTACGGGAACAGCAACGCGTTGACGATGAAGCCCGCGCGGTCGCCGCAGTGCACCGCGTGCTTGCCCACCGCGGCGCAGACCGCGCTCGCCGTCGCCACCACGTCCGGGGCGGTCGCGATCGTCGACACCACCTCGACCAGCTTCATCACCGGGGCCGGGTTGAAGAAGTGGAGGCCGATCACGTCGGCGGGCCGGGACGTCGAGGCCGCGCACTCGATCACCGGCAGCGAAGACGTCGTCGTCGCCAGGACCACGCCGGGGCGGACCACCTCGTCCAGTGCGGCGAACACCGCCTGCTTGACCGCCAGTTCCTCGGCCACCGCCTCGATGACCAGGTCGACGTCGGCCAGTGCCTCGAAATCGGTGACCGGGGTGATGCGAGCCAAGGCAAGCGCAGCGTCCTCTTCGGACAGTTTGCCCCGGACCACGGCCTTGTCGAGCGACTTCTTGACGCGAGCCACGGATGCCTGCGCCTTCTCCAGGCTCCGGGCGCGCAGCACCACGTCGAGGCCGCGCTTGGCGAACACCTCCGCGATGCCGGTGGCCATCGTCCCGGTGCCGATCACCCCGACCCGCGCCACCGGGCGCGGCGGGGCTCCCTCCACTGTGGACGCTGCCGCCGCATCCACGACCACGTTGGGCGAGTCCGGGGCGTCGTAGGTGTAGAAGCCCCGGCCGGTCTTGCGGCCCAGCAGGCCCG